>JAJPIX010000014.1 GCA_021324545.1 Alphaproteobacteria bacterium | reverse complement strand
CGTTCGCTTGCCGGCTCGGATTTCGGCAGCGCGGCCAGCTCCGCACGCATCCAATCCCAATCCACATTTCCGCCAGCCGCCTGAAGACCCAGAAGATTAAAGCTCAGGATCGCCACGCGCTGGGCGGGCGTGGTCAGCGCGTCGGCCTTGTGCTCATCCGGGACAAACACGTCCTTCGGCTGGACGAAGCGGATCGCCGGATCGTGTGCCAGCGTACGCTCGATATCCCACTTGTGGAATTCGCCGATCACCACCAGCACCGTGCCGCCCGGATGCGCGCGCGCAACCTGCGCGATCCGACGCGCCTGGAGAAAGGTGCGATAGAGATAAAGACGGCGCGGCGCGTCCTGCGACGGATCAGCCGGATCGGTTTTCGCCCAGCGCTGAACATGGGCGACAACGTCGGGCTGCGGATCAAGGAACGGCGCCTTCAGGTCTTTCGCATCCGGGAAGGTCAGGAACGCACCCCAGCCCGCCTTTGGCCGGATCAGCGGCGTCTCATCCAGATCGCTCCCGAAGGCGAGCAGCATGTCGTCGCGCTCCGGCTCCCAATCGATCGGATAGAGCGCAATGCGATGCGCGCGCGCATAAGGCACGATGATGCCTGTCTGCTCATAGGTGAAATCGTAAAAATCATTGCGCGCGTAGGCGCGCGGAAACACTTCGATGCAGATGGCTTCGGGCTTTAACGACTGGATGAGCGCGGTGAGAAAGCCCGGCTGATCGCTGCGCGCAACAAGCTGCTGGCTGTGATTGACCGGAAGGATGACCACGCGGGCGGGCGCTGAGGCCCGGGCTGGCAAAACCGGAAGTGCAAAGCACAATGTGAAAACGGCCAAAAGTCCGGCCGGAAGACAACCCTTCATCCTGGTTTCCTTCGAGAACGGGCGCGCGCGAACCGTGATGCGATAGATGCTAAAAAATTGGCACACAACCAGCGCCTCCGTCAAGCGGTGCGCTGATCTTGCCCGCGAGTCGGATCAGCCGAATACTGCCGATTCCTGGAAAGCGGCGGGACAATCGCGACCTAGCTCAATCTGCAATCGGCTTACGATCCGCGGCAGACTCATGTGCATCCGCCAAGCTGCAATTCCCTCGCGTCCGCACTATATTACGTCCATGGCGCACAATAACGGCATGATTCCGCGCGCACCGCGGCGCAGCGGCGGGAAGGGTTCCGCCAAAGGCGGCCTGCGCGAAGGCGCCCAGCGCTTTCGCGAGGCGGAGGCGGTGCCGGTTCCCGCGCCCGCATCGGAATTCGATCTGCCGATGCATGGCGCGACCGGCGCAGAGGTGGCGGGATTTGTCCCCCACCGCCCGCAGCGGCCGCAGAAATCCGAAGGCGGCAAGCGCTTCCGGCTGGTGAGCGAATACGAGCCCGCCGGCGACCAGCCCACCGCCATCCGCGAGCTTGTGGAACAGGCGCGCGCTGGCGAACGCGACCAGGTGCTCTTGGGCGTCACCGGATCGGGCAAGACCTTCACCATGGCCAAGGTGATCGAAACGCTGCAGCGCCCGGCCCTCATCCTTGCGCCGAACAAGACGCTGGCCGCGCAGCTTTATGCGGAGATGAAATCCTTCTTCCCCGAAAACGCGGTGGAATATTTCGTTTCCTATTACGATTACTACCAGCCCGAGGCCTATATCCCGCGCACCGACACCTATATCGAGAAGGATTCCTCCATCAACGAGGAGATCGACCGGATGCGCCACGCCGCCACGCGCGCCATCCTGGAACGCGACGACGTGATCATCGTGGCATCCGTTTCCTGCATCTACGGCATCGGCTCGGTGGAAACCTATTCCGGCATGGCGCTTTCCATCGCGCGCGGCAACAGAATCGACCGCACCGACCTGATGCGCCAGCTTTCGGCCCTGCAATACCGCCGCAACGACGACAATTTCGTGCGCGGCGCCTTCCGCGTGCGCGGCGATACCATCGACCTGTTCCCCGCCCACTACGAAGACCGCGCCTGGCGCATCGAGCTGTTCGGCGACGTGGTGGATTCGATTTCCGAATTCGATCCGCTGACGGGCGCAAATGCGGGCCAGCTCGATTCCATCAAGGTCTATGCCAATTCGCATTATGTGACGCCGCGCCCCACGCTGCAGCAGGCGCTGAAGGGCATCAAGCAGGAGCTGATCGAGCGGCTGGCCTGGTTCCGCGCGAACGGCAAACTTCTTGAAGCCCAGCGGCTGGAACAGCGCACCCAATTCGACATGGAGATGATCGAGGCCACGGGCAGCTGCGCCGGCATCGAGAATTATTCGCGCTGGCTCACCGGCCGCAAACCCGGCGAGCCGCCGCCCACGCTGTTCGAATATCTGCCGGACGAGGCGCTGGTGTTCGTGGACGAAAGCCATGTGACCGTGCCCCAGATCGGCGGCATGTATCGCGGCGACTATCGCCGCAAGGCCACGCTTGCCGAATACGGCTTCCGCCTGCCCTCATGCGTGGACAACCGCCCGCTCAAGTTCGAGGAATGGGACGCGATGCGCCCGCAGACCGTCTATGTCTCCGCAACGCCCGGCCCGTGGGAGCTGGAGCGCACCGGCGGCGTCTTCGCCGAGCAGGTGATCCGGCCCACCGGCCTGATCGACCCGCCGGTGGAAGTGCGCCCCGTCGAAAGCCAGGTGGACGATCTGATCGCCGAATGCCGCGAGGTGGCGCGCAAGGGCTATCGCGCGCTGGTCACCACGCTGACCAAGAAGATGGCCGAAGACCTGACCGAATACATGCACGAACAGGGCATCCGCGTGCGCTACATGCACAGCGACGTAGAAACGCTGGAGCGCATCGAGATCATCCGCGACCTGCGGCTCGGCGCCTTCGATGTGCTGGTGGGCATCAACCTGTTGCGCGAAGGGCTGGACATTCCCGAATGTGCGCTGGTGGCAATCCTCGATGCGGACAAGGAAGGTTTCCTGCGCAGCGAAACGAGCCTGATCCAGACCATCGGGCGGGCGGCGCGCAATGTGGACGGCAAGGTGATTCTTTATGCCGATCACGTGACCGGATCGATGGAGCGCGCGATGGCAGAAACCACGCGCCGCCGCGAGAAGCAGAAAGCCTATAACGCCGCCCACGGCATCACGCCGCAATCCATCAAGAAGAACATCGCCGACATCATGGGCAGCATGTATGAGCGCGACCATGTGATGGTGGACACGGGGCTGGCCGAGGAAGGGCTGGTCGGCCACAACATCAAGGCGCACATCGCGGACCTGGAAAAGCGCATGCGCGAGGCGGCCGGCAACCTGGAATTCGAGGAGGCCGCGCGGTTGCGCGACGAGATCAAGCGGCTTTCGGCCACCGAGCTTGCGATTGCCGACGATCCCTTCGCGCGGCAAAGCGCGGTGGAGGACGCCGTGGACGCGGCGTTTCTTTCCGCCGTGCGCGATGGCGCGGAGCCGAAAGCGGCGCTGGGCAAAGGCTCGCGCACCCGCATGCGCCGGGCGGGCCGGCCGAATGTGCCCAAAACGTTCGGGAGCCGGAGCCGGTAAACTTCTAAACATCGTCATCGCCCGCTTCATGCGGGCGACCCAATTTGTTTGAAAAAAATGGGTTGCCCGGACAAGCCGGGCAATGACGAATTTTTGCGAGCGAGCGGCAGCGGGCGCCGCTTCAACAAGCTCACCCTTCGACACGGATGCGCCGCGCGGGCCGGCCGAATGTGCCGAAAACGTTTGGGAGCAGGAGCCGGTGAATTCTCTTCCCTCCCTTGGAAAGGGAAGGTCGGATCGCGAAAGCGATCCGGGGAGGGATCAAGCCACCGGCAGAATGATCCCCACCCGGCGCGCTTGCGCGCGCCGACCTTCCCTTTTCAAGGGGAGGAAGCACGCTTTCTTGCTGGCTCTCTTCGCTCCCCGAGGAAAAGTTTTTTCGCTTGCCCGGTCGCTTTCCTCCCCCGCGTGCGGGGGAGGCGCTGAGCGAGCCCTCGCGAGCGAAGCGGAGGGGGCTACTCACCCTTCGACAAGCTCAGGGTGAGGAAATATCAAAATCCTCATGCTGAGCTTGTCGAAGCATGAGCTTGTCGAAGCATGAGCTAGTCGAAGCATGAGCCTGTCGAAGCATGAGGAGCTAGAAAAACCCCCGCAGAAACTTCGCGGCCGAATCCGAAATGCCGCCGATCTTGCCGGTGGCCTGGCGGTAGAATTTGAAATCGAGCTCCGCCTGCGGCGAGCCATCGTTCTTCCCGCGCCAGGCCTTGAGCTGATCGCGCCCGAGACGACGCCTGGCCAGCGCGGTGCGCCGGACTTCGATGCTCACCCGCGGAGTCCACCGCGCAACGCCGCGCGGCTTGGCGTGCGCGGTGACAGCGGTGACAACGCCCCGCGCGATCAGGCCCGCGCCGCCCGATGTTTCGGACGCAAAGACGAAAATCTCGTCGCCTTTCCTGATCCCCTTGCCGCCATACATCGTCCGCGCCTTCGCAAACGCGAACGAGCGGGCTCGGGGGTTGGGGACGGGCGATTTGATGAGGAAGGGCATCGGAGACATCTAGCACATCCGAATGTCCAACGGCGCAGACTCAAGGGATTCTGACCAGGGGGAACGCAAGCTAGAAAGAAAACCCTTCTCGCCGGAACATTTCTGCGATTTGGATGCACTCGATTCCCATATACGAACATGCGTCCGGAATCTTGGGGTCTCTCAAATTTCCTGATTTTTGCTCATGTGAAACAACTGACCCGCCAGCTTCTGCGGCATGACCGATCACAAATAAATCTGCTCCTTTTAAACGTCGCTGAAAATCCGTTTCCTTCACCGGCCAATTGCTTTGCACTTGGATCACACGCTTTTGAACTGTTTCGTTATCCTCTTTAACCGCTATGGCATCGATGTTCTTGACCCATTGAAATAAGTCATCGCCACCAACCTCAAGCTCTTCAAACACGCTACGAGACATAATTAGTGTGCCATTATTGAATAGCTGGATAAGCCATCCATCCCATACTTTGGGAAAAACGGAGTACGGATAAAACTCTCTCCAAGCATCAATGCAGGCATTAGTATCTATCGAATACGTCATGAGCGTATAAAGTCTCTGGCGAATTCGATACTGTCCGCTTTGATACCGAGTCGGCGCGCCGTATCAAAAAGCGTTATCTTTTTTGAGCTATACGCAGCCAACACAAGCTTCGTGAATAACTGTCCTCGAGAATTCAACGCCATCCGACGTCCATCCCCGCCACCAGCTTCTCGATCCGGTCCAGCTACCGACCAAAGATAATGCCTCGCGCTGTATGCAGCCTCATTCGTTTTTCCGAGAGACAGCAGCCTCCTCAATATGACGAGTCGACTTACTTTGAAACGGCCGGCCAACTCAGCGACGCGAACGTCCGACCATTCCGATTGACTATTTGCCGCTGCCACGTCGGGCTCAGCGAGTAACGCGTTGCGTGGCACCAACAAAGCACCCGCCACCGCGTTACAAAAAATCTCGACGTTGTCCAGCGCCCCGGGCAAGGGCTCAACATATCTGACATCGCACAAGCTCGATCCACGAAGCGCTAAATGGGCAAGTTCGTGCATGAGCGTAAAAATGCGACCGTTGGGACTGTCCCCAGCATTTAAAATCACAACTGGGAGTTCTTCGAAGAAAAGCGAAGAGCCGCGCATCTCGTGAACTTCCACTCGGCCAAATTGGAATACTAATATGCCGTTCCGCTCTGTGGCGTCTCGCCATTCTCTGAGAGCTCGGTAACTATCGTTTGGCCACGCCAATTGATCTCCCACCGAAATCTGGAGCCACGACCGGATTACATCCGCAGCATGATCAGCACCCTCTTCACGTGAAACTCTTAGACCAAACTTTATAGGTTCTTCTTGCAACTCTTTGTACAAATCTAAAGTATCAAGACGCCATTCATTGGCTGTCCTCAATGCAAATCGCAAATATCGCGAATGCTCGTGTTGATGGTTTTCTCCAGTTCTAAAGTCGGGAACAGCCGGCTCGCCAGATTCAGTGGGTGGGTTCGGCAAGAAGAACACATTTAGTGGCCGACGATATTTGTCGGCCATCCTACGCACCTGGCCTATGGTTGGAAGATCGGCTCCGCTTTCCCAACTGGTAACTTGTTCAACC
Organism: Alphaproteobacteria bacterium; assembly: GCA_021324545.1. Lineage (GTDB taxonomy): Bacteria > Pseudomonadota > Alphaproteobacteria > Micropepsales > Micropepsaceae > Rhizomicrobium. The sequence continues at coordinate 9,543 of JAJPIX010000014.1, read as the reverse complement.
TTCACAGCTAGCAAACGTGCGGCGTCTTCGACCGAAAGTCCGGCCGTAGTCCTTCCCCACGAAAGTATGGACGGTCTAACAAGGGCTTTTGTGGCCATGACTTGGAAATTCTAGGTTATGCACATAGGGCAGTCAAAATTGCCCATATCTGGCGGATAGGACTACGATGAATTCCCATGTCCCGCGCCTTCGTAAAAGAAACAGCCGAATCCGCTCCGCCGCCGGAGCGGATGGTGGAAGACGGCGCCAATCCCGTCACGCCCGAGGGCATGGCGCAGATCGAAGCCGAGGTTGCGCGCCTGGAAGCGGCGCTGAAGGCCGAGGCCAATCCGCTGCTGCGCGAAACGCTGGAGCGCGACCTGCGCTACTGGCGGCATCAGAAATCCACGGCGCAGGTGGTCGTGCGCCCCCTCCACCATGCTTCGCATGGTCCCCCTCCCTCGCACGCGGGGGAGGAAAAGATTGGTGCTGCACGTGACGCCCCCTCCACCGCTTCGCGGTCCCCCTCCCCCGCTGACGCGGGGGAGGATCAGACGGTTGCGTTCGGTGCGTGGGTCACCATCCGGCGCAAGGGGCGCGAGCAGACCATCCGCCTTGTCGGCGTGGATGAAGCCGATCCCAAGCGGAACCTCATCAGCATCCGCTCGCCGCTGGCGCAGGCCATTCTGGGCCTTGCCGCGGGCGACATCGCCGAAGCGCCCGAGCCGCTGGGCGCGATCGAAATCGTGTCTGTCGAATGAAGCGGCGCGGCTTTCCGGCCCCGGCCGCCTCTTCTTTTCCGGCCCCGCGAATCCTTGAAAGACAAGCATTTCGTCCCCACATAGGATAAGCTGTTTCCCGCGCCGCGGCCTTTGCGCGGGCAAAGCCCTTCTGGAAAGACAGGTCATGGACAAGACTTCCGACACGCGCGACGCCGCAAGGCGGCGCGCCCAGAACCATTTCGCGGCGTCTGAAGAACGCGACAGCGCGATCAAGCAGGAGATCGAACGCGAGCGCGCGGCCGTCAACACCCGCATCGCCAAGCAGCGCGCCGCGCGCCTGGCGCGCGAGGCCGAAGACCGGCTGGCCGCCGAAGCGATGGGCGCGTTGTTTCCGGCCGCGCCGAAAAAGGCCAAAAAGCCCCGCAAGACCAATGCCTGAAGGCGCGCATTGCTTTCTTTACCTTTTGCGCCTATACAGGCCCCACGTGACGGCGTCCGCCGGACTGAAGCGCAATCGTTGTTACTCCCTGCCCGCCTAAAGCGCGCCCGGACGAGACAGTCGAACTACCCTTCTCCCCTGCAACCACGTCGACCGCGTCCGTCATGCGCATGTTGCGCATGGCGGAACCCGATGATGCAAAGGAAAACGCAAATGGCCATCGGAACAGTGAAGTTCTTCAACACCGCAAAAGGCTTCGGCTTCATTTCGCCGGAAGGCGGCGGCAAGGACGTGTTTGTGCACGCCACCGCGCTGGAAGCGGCGGGCCTGCGTTCGCTCAACGAAGGGCAGAAGGTGTCGTTCGACATCCAGCCCGACGCGCGCGGATCGAAAGCGGCCAATCTGAAGCTCGTCTGAGACGGGCTTCGAAGAGCGTCACGGAAGGCGGCCCGCGCAAGCGGACCGCCTTCTGCTTTTTGCGGCGTGACGCCGGTTACCGCCAGTCGTCGCGGTCGCGGTTGTAGTCGTCGCGGTCGCGATGACGATAACGGTAGCTGTAGTCGCGGTCGCCATACCGGTAGCCGTAACTGCGGTGATAGTAGGAACGATACGGCCGATAGCTGTCGTACCGGCACGGCCGGCCGTCGCCATCGCCGTCGCGGTCGCACGACTGGTAGCGGTAACCGCCATACCAGTGCGCACTTGCCGGCGCCGGCATCGCCGCAACGCTTGCCCCCGCCAGCGCCGCGAAAGCGGCGCCCTTCAGCGCGGTTGCGATCCATCTGTTCATCATGTTTCTCCTTCCGTTCAGCCCCGCCGTTTCCGGAAGAAGTGTCGCCGGTTCATCATGAACGCGGGAGAAACAAAACGTTCATGAACGCGGCATTCCTGCGGCGGCGCCATCATTTGATACAAACAGGTTGCCGCCCGCGCGCGTTCAGCGCGGCGGCGATTGCGAATTCGCGTCGCCGGAAGCGGGCTTTGCGGCGGGTTCATCCATCGGCCTGCCGCAGGCCGTGCATACGCGCGGGCGCTCGAAGAATCCCGTGCCGGTTTCCATGCTCGCGCAATTGGGACAGAACCGCACGCGCCAGCTGACAGACGCGGCGTAGATCCAGAGGCCCGCCATCATCGCAAGACGCGTGAGCATGCCGGCATCCTGCTGCCACAGAAGAAGGCTCATCAGGATTGCTCCGCTCGCCATCCAGGCCGGCCACAGGAAGTTGCGCCATTGCGGCGAAAGCCCCTCGCGCCAGAAGGCAAGCCAGCCTGCGCCCATCATCATGGGCCACAGCAGAAGCACCACGTCCGTGATCGTGTTCATGCGCGCGCGGGCCCCGATTGCCGCCATTTCGCGCCAAGATTCGCACGGGCGCCCTTACCAAAGCCTTCCATCGGCGCGCAAAAACCCTCTCCCCGGCGTCCGGGGAGAGGGCGTTCGGCCAGGCCGAGGCTAGCAGTAGTACGGATTGTAGTAGGGGCTGTAGGGATCGCAGTAGGCGTTGTAGCCCGCGTAATACGGATAATAGTACGGGTAGCCCACGCCGATTGCGACCGAAGGACCCCACCAGCCTGCGAACCAGCGTCCGCCACGCCAGACGCCCGGGTGCCAGACCCGCCGGCCCCTGACAAAGCCGCCGCGGAATCCGCGGTGGAAGCCAGCGCGAAAACCGCGATTGAAGGCATGCGCGCGCGCCTGCCGGAATGTGCGGTGCTGGGCGAATGCCGGCGCCGCCGGCATCGCCGTCGCGCCGAGCGCGGCACCGAGCGCGGCCACAGCAATTGTCCTGGTGATTCTTCGCATTGCGATGCTCCTTTGTCTTTGCCGAGCCCCGCTCTGCCCTTCCTCACCAGAAAACGTTTGGGCGCCGCATCCGTGCCGCGCACGAGGCGGCAGGCGGCGGATCGTTCCGCCGCCCGTTTCGTCCAGAGCGGCCGTTTGCGAATTAAAGCGTGGTCGCCGCCGGGCTTTCCGTCGCGTGGTAGCTGGATTCGCCCTGCATGGCCTGCGGGAAGCGGATCGTCACCTCGCGCGAACCCGATGAGGGCACGCTGAAGCTCACCGTCTTGGTGCCCGCATCCGGAACATCCGCGGTGACGGTGTAACGGCCGGGATCAAGCCGCATCAGGACCCAGGGTCCGCTGCACTTCACGCTGATGTCCTGGCCACCATTCCGGCCGGACACTGTGAGCGTTTCGTTGCCAAGCCACTGGCCATATCCGCCGACGAGCGAGAACTTCACGGGAAGCCCCGCAAACTGCGGATTGGTTTCATCGCCCTTGCCGATGCCGGAGCACGCGACCTGCGTTCCCTGCACATCCACAACCTGATCGACCGGCAGGCCCTGCTGGCCTTCGGCGGCATTCGCGTTGCCGATCGGCTGTGCCTGCGTGGGGTTCTGGTTGTTGTACTGCGCCGGCATGGCGGACGGCCCGGCGTTCTGCGGCTGGCCGGCGGCCGATTGCCCGTTCTGTTGCGCGGGCTGGGCCTGCGGCGACGGCGGCGATGACGGCGGCATTTGCGCCAGCGCGGCGCCGGCGCCTGCAACGGCAAGCACCGACGCGAGCAGAAGGCTGCGCAACCTTGCGATTCCAGACATGATGACTCTCCTTGCTCGCTTGCAGAAAAACATGCAGCCGCCGAAAGGGCGGTGCCTTCCGTTAAAACGCCCAACCGCCCGCGTTGGATGCACGCGGGCGGCCGGTTTCAGCCGTCAGTCGCTGAAGATGTCGCCGGAATCGCGGTCCTCGTAGTAAACCGGAACCCGGGTCCAATGGCAGAATTCGCCGTCTTCGTCACAGACGTATCGCGAATGATAACGCACATAGGCATCGCCAAAATCGCCGCGGCGATAAAACCCGATGCGAATGCAGTCGTCGCCCCAGTCGTTGCAGCGCAGGCGCACGCAATCATCACCCATACAATTGTTGCGGATGACATCGGCCTTCGCGGGCATGCTTGCCGCGCCCGCCGCGCCCAGACCGACAAGTGCTGCGACCATGAGCATTTTCAGCCTGGTGTTCGAAGCTCTCTTCAGCATCAAAACCTCCTGTTCAACGCGTCCGAAAACGGACTCTTCTTCACAAGATGCGGCGGCACCGCAAAAGGGTTTGCTACGCCAGACCGGATGACTTGCTGCTTGCTCCGGGCGCGGGCCCAGACGCGCCGCCGTCCACATTCCAATTGGGAATGAAGTTGGGTGTGTGCGGTTCCGCGTGTGCGAGAATGCGGCGCAAGGAGCTTCGATGGCAGAATTGCGGCCTCATTCTGCCCGCGTTAGCGAATGAGAAATTCACCCGCCGCGAAAGTTAATGCGGTAGGCCTTCATGGCAAGAACGTCCACCTCCGCAATTGCGCCGCCCGGTTCGGGGATGAAGAGCGAGACATATTTTTCGCCATTGCGATCCACATAAAGCGTCGCCCAGGCCGCCGCCGCATTGTCGGCCCTGATGAGCTGCACGCTGGGCCCGCGCACGACATAGCTTTGCGTTCCCGCCATCACGACGATGCTTTCCAGCCGCGGCCCGGACAACGGATCGAGCCTGCGCTCAAACCTGATCGTGACCTCGGCCTGGTTTTGCGGATCGGCATATTTGAGCGAGAGGCTCTGCCATGTGAGCCGCGTCAGCTGGCCGGGCTTTTGCGCCGGCGCCGGCTGCGACGATGCCGCAAGCAGCGCCAGAGCAAGCAGGCTCGCAAGCCGCCACATTGCTATTGGTTGGCGCCGACGCCCGCGAACTGAATCACGAAGCGCTTCTGCCCGGTGGCGGGCGGCGCAATCGTCACGCTGCGCGGCGGCGCGCCGGGCTGGGACAGCAGCGTTGCGGAAACCCTGTATTGACCCGGCGCGAGCCGGAAGAGTACCCAGGCGCCGGCGCAATCGATCGAGGTCAGCGTCTTGCCTTCTGAATCGGCCAGCGTGAGGTGGACGCCGGAAAGATATTGCGCGCCGCCATTGGAGAACTCGATGCGCACGGGATAGGTTTTCCAGCGCGGATCGCTCTGGGCTTCGTCGCCGATTCCCGTGCATACGGTTTCGATTCCGTTGTCGGTGATCGGCGCATCCATCGGCATGGGGTCTGCCTGTGCGGCAGCCGCGCAAGCCAGAAGGGCGATTCCGGCAAGGCGAAAATTTCCAGACATGGGATGACTCCGGGATGTGGATGGCTGTGCGGGCCGACGCTAGGGCATCTGCCGCGGCAGGAACAGAGCCCCGGCCGGCCGGACTTGAGGGCCGTGGCGTTCTGGGGCAAAAGAGCCCCGCCTTTCCAAGGCTTGAAACGGAGCTGTGGCCGAGAGGCTGAAGGCGGCGGTTTGCTAAACCGTTATACGGTTGAAAAGCCGTATCGAGGGTTCGAATCCCTCCGGCTCCGCCAGCGTTCAACCCCATGTTCCGGCCGAGCGCGCGGCAGCCTATGCGGGTGGCGATATCTCGATTTTTCTCCATCCCCTGCTCCGCTGCAATTGTCAGAAATTTTTTGCAGGCGCCATAAGGGCGACTTCACGCTCCACAACGTTCGCCATCGACTCCCCTGCCATGCGGTCCAGACTCCCGTCAGGACAGAGCTGGGGAACATCATGCGCATGGGAGCGATAGCGTTGGGCGCGGTTCTGCTGTTGCCGGGCGGGCCCGCCCTTGGGCAACACCTTCGGACGAATTGTCCTGGCTGCGCCGAACACCGCCGGGACAAAGCCGGAGACAGCCTTTCCGGCCGCGAAGCATTCGACGCCGGCGGCGCGCGACTTGCCGTCAGCGCCGCCTTCTCCCCGTCGGCGCCGGAATCCGCACGCGAACTTCTTGCGATCTATCTTCTGGTCTCCGCGCAGGCACGCAGAGCCAGCCCGAGCTGAAACAGGCCGGGCCGGACTATCGCCGGCGATGGCGGCGATGGCGCAAAGGCTGCGGCATGTTCGCTTCGGCGCCCGCGGATGGCGCCTGCAATGACCAGCCCACAAGTTGCGTCAGGGCCGCACCGGTTGCCTGATCGAATGCCATCACGATGGAATTCATGTCATTCGCCTGCGCGCGCGCCGTCTGCAGGATTTCCGTGCTCGCGGCCACCGTGCGGTCGGGATATCTGATCAGCTTGGCGGAGATCCGCACCGTGACATTCGGCGGCGCGCCCGCCTGATCGTATTGCGCATCGAAATCGCGCACGTCCGTCTGCAGCACATAGTCGGCGTTCAATCCTTCGGCTTCGCGCGCCACCGAAGCGATCTTGCCGCTTGTCTCGAAGGCCTCGATCATCAGCCCCTGCAGCAACACCGGCGCCCGGTCGGTCCAGGCGGCATTCGCAAAATAATCCATCTGCGTGGGCGGACGGGTGAGCGCAATGCGCTGGCTGTCGAGGCTGTCCACCGTTGCCGGCGTTGCGACGGACAGCGCCCAGTTTGCGGGCGGGGCATCCACCGCGGCCGAAAAATGCGGATTGAGCGTGTAAAGCTGGGGCGCGGGCCCCGGCCCGATCATGCCGCTGCAGCCGGCCAGCAGGAACAATCCCGCCAACGCAAGGACAGTGCGCCGCGCAGGCGCGAGCATCAGGTATGTCATTGTGGCGTGTATCCTTCACGGCGATCACCAAACACGAGGCTGGTGGGATTGCGGTCGAGGTCATTGGAAAGGCGATTGAGACTGGACACCAGTGCACGCGTCTCGATCACAAGCTGCGGCAGCTGGCCCATGCCCTGCGTGCGCACGACCGTATCGGCGTCGGCCGACAGCCGGTCGAGGTTTTGCGCCGTTCCGCGCGCGCTGACCAGCGTGTCATCCAGCGTGGCGCTGGCCTTGTTGAGGTTTGCGAGAATGGCCTCGATGTCCCTGGAGTGCCGGTCGATGGCGGCCGTGGTTTCCTGAAGGTTTTTCAGCATCAGCGCGAGCTGGCGGCGATTTTCGTCGTTCAGCGCGTCGTTGGCGCGGTCGGCAAGCTTACTCACCTTGTCGGTGATTTCCTGGAAGGTCGACGGCTTGGTCGGAATCACGGGATAGCGCTGCCCGGGCTGGGCGACAAGTTCGGGCGCATCCTTCGTGCCGCCGTCGATTTCGACATAGGATCCGCCCGCCAGTCCTTCGCTGGCGATCGTGGCCGAGGAATTGGTGCGCAGATGCAGCCCCGGCTGCACCTGCAGGGTTGCGATCACCGCGCGCGGATCTTTGGGATCGAAGTCCAGGCTTTCCACCCGCCCGACCTCGATGCCGTTGTAGCGGACGGCCGTTCCCTTGCCCAGGCCGGTAACGGAGCCCGTGAAATCCGCCTGATAATAGGCGAATTCCTGGCTGTATTGCGCGCCGGCCAGCCACAGGATGGCCACGACGAGCCCCACGACGCACAACAGCACAAACGCGCCCACTGCCACATAATTTGCTTTCGTTTCCATCGTGCTCTTGCTCCCCGATATCAGCCGGCGAGAGCCGCGCGTCCGCGCGGGCCGTCGAAATATTCATGGATCCACGGGTCGGTATCGTGGATCAGCGTCTTGATCGTGCCGACCTTGATTTGCTTGTTCACGAGAACCGCGATGCGGTCGGTGGTGGCGCGCAAGGTGTCGATATCGTGCGTGACCATGAAGACGGTGAGGCCCAGACTCTGCTGCAGCTCGCGCACAAGCTGGTCGAACTGCGCCGCCGAGATCGGATCCAGGCCCGCCGTCGGCTCGTCGAGGAACACAAGCTCCGGGTCAAGGGCGAGCGCGCGCGCAAGGCCCGCGCGCTTGCGCATGCCGCCGGACAGCTCCGACGGATATTTCTTCGCCGCATCTTCCGGCAGGCCCACCATCGAGAGCTTCATGGAAGCGATTTCGTTCATCAGCTCCTGGCTCATGCGGGTGTATTCCCGCAACGGAACCTGGATGTTTTCGGCCACCGTCTGCGAGCTGAACAGCGCGCCTTCCTGGAACAGCACGCCCCAGCGCATGTCGAGCCCGCGCAGTTCCATGCTGCTCAGGCCAACGATTTCCTCGCCGAACACCTTGATGCTGCCGGACACCGGCTTGTTGAGGCCGATGATCGTGCGCAGCAGGACGGACTTGCCGGTGCCGGAGCCGCCGACCACCCCCATCACTTCGCCGCGCTTGACATCCAGGTCCAGATGATCATGCACGATGTAATCGCCGAATGCGTTCACCAGGCCGCGGACCCGGATCACCACATCGTCCCTGCCGCCGCCGCCTGCAGTGCCGTTGCCGCTCACCCTCAAATCCCCAATATCGAAAACAGGATCGAAAAGCCGGCATCGAACACGATGACGAGGAAGATGGATTCCACCACCGACCGCGTGGTCAGCTTGCCCACGCTGGCGGCGTTGCGTTCCACCTTCAGCCCTTCGAAGCAGCCGACCAGCGCGATGATGAAAGCGAACACCGGCGCCTTGATGAGCCCCACCATCATGGTGGAAAGGGTTACCGCGTTCTCCAGTTCGCGCATGTAAACGGGCACGGTGAAGCCGAGATCGAAATAGCTCATCACCCCGCCGCCCACGAGCCCCATGATGTCGGCGTAGAAGGTGAGCAGCGGCAGCGTGATCACAAGCCCGATCACGCGCGGCAGCACCAGCACGTCCACCGTGTTGAGACCGAGCGTCTGCATGGCGTCGATCTCTTCGTTGACGTTCATCGTGCCGATCTGGGCGGTGAAGGCCGAACCCGAGCGGCCCGCCACGATGATGGCCGTGATCAGGCCGCCGATTTCGCGCAGCATGGCGACGCCGACGAGATCGACGGTGAAAATTTCCGCGCCGAAACGCCTCAGCTGGTCGGCGCCCTGATAGGCGAGCACCACGCCCAGCAGGAACGCGAGCAGCCCCACGATCGGAAGCGCGGTGATGCCGGTTTCCTCGATCTGATGGAACAGCGCCGCCACGCGCAGGTTCCCGCGCGGCTTGATGATGGCTTCGCCGGTTTCGATCGTGACGCGGCCCACATAGTTCAGAATCTCGTAAGACTGCATCAGGAAATGGATGAAGCCTTTGCCCGTGCGCTCCAGAAAATGCCTGAAGGTGTGGCGGTGATGGATGACCACCGGCGGGGCGTTGTGCACGCGGTCGATGGTTTCAAACAGCGTGCGATAGGCCGCGGAAACCTTGAAACCGGAAAGCCGCCGGTGGCTTTCTTCCACCTCCCGCTTGGTGCGCAGCAGGAGCCAGGCCCCCGCCGTGTCGAGCATCTCAAGCCCGTCTGCGTCGATTTCGACCGCCGGCGCATCGCCGAAATCGAGCTTGCGCAGGGCCATATCCAGGCGCGGCGCCTCGGGCACCACCCAGTCGCCGCCCGCCAGGATGCGCATCACATTGGCGCGCCGTTCCGTGCGCAGCCATGCCCGCTCATGCAGGTGCTTTGCTTCGCTTAAGGTGACCATCCCGCCCCGATAACCCAGCGCCCTCCCCCCGCCATATAGCATAAGTCCGCGG
>JAJPIX010000004.1 GCA_021324545.1 Alphaproteobacteria bacterium | reverse complement strand
GCGCCTGTCACTAGGTTCCGCGCTCCTCGCACCGGTAGCTCAGCTGGATAGAGCACCAGACTACGAATCTGGGGGTCGTGGGTTCGAATCCTGCCCGGTGCGCCATTCCATAATGTGTGTGACGCTTCGCCGGCCGGGCGCCTTGTGCCGCCGGCGCAGTCATCCAGCGCAACTGGTTCGATCCCTGAGGCGCGCAGCGCCATGCCGTCGGCTCGGCCGACACCGGTTGCTCGCTGCCCGCCGCGTCGGCAACCACGCGCGGCTATACCAGCCAGGAGGAAATGCCGTCCGTCTGTCTGATTAACATGAACGCCCGAATATACGATCCTCAGATCGGCCGATTCCAGAGTGCCGACAGCATCATCCCGGATACCTATAACGGCCAGTCTCTCAACAGATTCTCTTATGTCGAAAACAATCCGCTAAATGCGATTGATCCCAGTGGGCATGCGGGGGGAGATTGCGAATTTGCGAGTCCGGCAACATGCGAGGGGATCAAGCTGTATGGCGGCTTGGATCAACCTGTTTATTACCATGGCGCTGACTGGCTTGGCATTGGAGGTGGCATTGCTGGTACGCTTCCCGGCGGAATCTTCGGGGGCGGATGGGCCGGCGCAGGCGGTTTCGGGGGCGCAAGCGGGGGTTTCCAGCAGGGCTCAAACAACGGAATAACTTACGTCACCTCATCGCAAATTGTGGGTCAAGCCAATTATTTCGGGGAGACGGTGATCGGTTATCTCTCCGCTTTGCCGATGTTTGTTCCAGACCTGGCGTTGGATTTCTTGGACACAAATGGTGCATGGGCGTTTGGTAGTGGCGATGTGTACATCGTGTATCCCAATGGGGCTGTCGAACACCGCTTCGGTGGTTCGCTAAATTGGCGCGACAATAATCCGGGCAACCTAAGATCGGGGGCATTTGCAACCCGTCATGGTGCCATCGGAACCAACGATTCAGCCAGTGGTCCGTTCGCGATCTTCCCGAACACTCAAGCTGGCTGGGCGGCGTTGGATGCCCTTTTGCAAAACAACTACGGGAATTCGACGTTGTCGCAGTTGCTTTCTGCCTATGCACCGCCGAACGAGAACGACACTGCGGCTTACATTTCCAATGTCGCCGGTGCGCTCAATGTCTCACCAGATACTGTTGTCAATACGCTCAACCAAGATCAGCTTGATACGCTTGATGCGGCAATCCTCAGGCAAGAGGGCTGGTCGGTTGGTAATACGACGACTTTGCCGCCGGGAGGTCATTAGATTGAGATCGAGTTCTTTTGTCGGCATCGCAGTCGCGCTACTGGCAGTTGCTCTGGTCGCTCATCCCGGCGTGGCGGGCTCCAAAAGCCACATGCCTGCAGCATGGTGCGGACCACCGTTGTCCACGAAGAATCATGAGCCGGTGCGCTTGTTTGGCAGCCTCTCCAAGCAGACAGTCTGGGGACCACCGAACTACGGCGGGACACCAGATCAGGACAAACGATACATAATTTGGGTTCTGAAACTCGATTTTGCCACACCGGTAATTGCCGACGCGGATACCGGCGATGCGGGAAGAAAGATCATCGTTAGTGCGATCCAATTGCTAGGTCCTGAGGCTTCTCCGAACAGATACGATGAGTTTTTGAATCGTCATGTGTTGGTAACAGGTGGCTTATGGACGGCATACACACCGCTGGCGAGAACCCCGGTCACCATCACTCCCAGTGCTGTGGAAGTGACTGGAGACGTTCGGTGCGATGGTCGACCAGCTATGCGGCTTTAATGACGACACTGCACTGAATCGCATCGAGACCGACGCTCCGCGCGCGAGATTTTTGCGCGTCTGCTGGCACAATTCTGGCGATGAATCCGCGCTGCGGCCGCGTGATTTTTGCTCCTGCATCGACACCGGAATCGCCTCTCGAACATCATTCCGGCTGCGTTCTGACGGTCGATTTTGCGCACGGATTTTGCTCGCGCACGGCGCTGTTGGCTGCGACGGTGGCGGCCGTCAGGATAGGATGGGCGTAGGAGAGCGGGTGTCGGGGTAATGGAACTTTTGGAGTGCAAGATAAAAGGAGCGCCACACGTTCGGCGCTAAGTGGTGTCTGCACATCGTTTTTTATGGTGCCACGGGGGTTTGCGATGGTGCCATCGTGGGCTGGCTGGCACGTAAGGGATTGATTTTACTGGCTTGGAGCGGGTGGCAGGCTGGCGGCATGTGGTGCCGGATCGTTCGGAAGCCGCTGAATCCTTGAGGTTTTTGCTGGTGCCCGTTGATGGTGCCATGCGTGGGCGGTCGGCGATTTTTGGACGGCAAGGGAAAAGCCCGGCCGTCGGTTGGGCGTAGGCTGTTGATCCGGTTGGGATACTCAAGCACGGCGTGAATCGGCCCTGCGCTTCGATGCTGGAATTACGACAGACCACGCCCGCGCGCGCCACCAGCTGGACCAGCTTCAACATGGCGGGCGCCATCCGACGGCGATTCCCCAGTTCGCATCTTCATCGCGTCCGGCGCGCCATTCCATAATGGGTGTGACGTTTCGCGGGGCCGGCTGCCTTGCGCCGCCGGCGCGGTCATTCAGCGCAACTGGTTCGATCCGCGGGGCGCGCGCAGCGTAATGCCGACGGTTCGGCGTTTCACAAACGCGCATCCGCCCTTTATCATTTGAAACGCCGGCGGCCTGGCACCTGCAACAACAGTCACGCTCGTTCGTTCCCCGACGGTGGATCCCGCTTGTGTTGCACACCGGCATGAGTTGCACACCGGCCTCTGTTGCACACCGGCCGGGCGGCTCGCGCGCCCCATGCAGGCAGAAATCGCCGGCCCGTGGATGACGTATTCGTATCCGGATTGCATGGCCGCTTTGTCCGGCTTTCGCAGGGCGTCCGGCAAAGCCATGAAGCAGTTTGCCACGCCGATGGCGCCCAATGCGCGCAACGCCCGCGAACATGACGGGCCGGTCACCGTCGGGGCCTGCGCCATTGGCCGGTTCGCTGCGCATATTCTGCATGCGCCGGCTGAGCGTCCCGTGCTTGACAGCGGCCGGAAATGCCGCAGCATGATCCTGCCGATACTCGTCGATCAGGGCGCGGCCGCGGCCGGTTGCGCGCGCGCGGGCCCCGATCATGCAGCGATTGTGAAACAGGATTTTGCGGTCAAGGGGCGCGCGCCCCGGGCCGCGGCGGAGCGGGCCTGACATGGCGGAACGAAAACAGCCGCGGGACATTTATCCCGGGGGTTCCCGGCAAAACATGGACGGCATGCAGGTCATTTTGGCCCAGCCGCGCGGCTTCTGCGCCGGCGTGGTGCGCGCGATTGAAATCGTCGAACGGGCCCTGCAGCTTTTCGGCGCGCCCGTCTATGTGCGCCACGAGGTCGTGCATAACAAATATGTAGTGGAAAGCCTGAAGGCGAAAGGCGCCGTATTCGTCGAAGAGATATCCGAAATTCCGCCCGGCGCCGTCACGATCTTCAGCGCGCATGGAGTATCCCGCCAGGTGGAAGAAGAGGCCCGCGGCCGCCAGCTCTATGTCATTGATGCGACCTGTCCGCTGGTGACCAAGGTGCACAACCAGGGCCGCCGCTACGCAAAACACGGCCGCATCCCGATCCTGATCGGGCATGCCGGCCATCCGGAGGTTGAAGGCACGCGCGGCCAGATTCCGGGGCCCGTCCATGTGGTGGCCACCGAAGGCGATGTTGATGCGCTCGACATTCCCACCGCCACGCCGGTGGCCTATGTCACGCAAACCACATTGAGCGTGGACGATACGCGCGAAATCGTGCGCGCGCTCGAACGGAAGTTCTCCGACATCGTGGGCCCCGATGTCCGCGACATCTGCTACGCGACGCAAAACCGGCAGCAGGCGGTGCGCGAATTGTGCAACATGGCCGATGTCGTGCTGGTGGTCGGGGCCGCCAACAGCTCCAATTCCAACCGCCTGCGCGAAATTGCGGCGGATCTGGGGGTGCCCAGCTATCTCATCGCCGATGGCGGCGAATTGCAGGCGGAATGGCTCAGCAATGCCCGGGTGATCGGCATCACGGCCGGGGCCTCCGCGCCGGAGGTGCTGGTCGAGAATGTGATCGATGCGATTGCGAAGCTGGGGCCTGTGGATGTAAGCACGTTGCCGGGACGCTCGGAAACCGTGGAGTTCCGGCTGCCGCCGCAACTTGAACCGTCCCGCCGGTCGGCAGCCCGCCCATAGATGCAGTTTATGGCCCTTCCCCTCAGACAGACGCTCTACGTCGGCTCCTATGTGTTGCGCCAGCATCTGGCGGGGCGAAAGCGTTATCCGCTCGTCCTGATGCTTGAGCCGCTGTTCCGCTGCAATCTCGCCTGCGCGGGCTGCGGCAAGATCGATTATCCCGACAAGATCCTGAACCAGCGCCTGTCGGTGCAGGAATGTCTGGACGCGGTGGACGAATGCGGCGCGCCGGTGGTTTCCATCGCCGGCGGAGAACCGCTGCTTCATCGCGAGCTGCCGCAAATCGTGGATGGAATCATCGCGCGGCGGAAATTTGTCTATCTCTGCACCAACGCGCTTCTGATGGAAAAGAAGCTGGCCGATTACAAGCCGGGGCCGTTCTTCACCTGGTCGGTGCATCTGGATGGCGACCGGGCCATGCACGACAGTTCCGTCTGCCAGGACGGCGTTTATGACCGGGCGGTGGCGGCCATCCGCAAGGCCAAGGAGGCCGGTTTCCGCGTCAGCGCAAATTGCACCCTCTTCGACAATGCCGAGCCGAGGCGCGTGGCCGACTTTTTCGACAGCGTGAAAGCCCTCGGTGTGGACGGGATCACCGTATCGCCGGGCTATGCCTATGAGCGTGCGCCCGATCAGCAGCACTTCCTCAATCGCGCGCGCACCAAGAAACTGTTTCGCGACATTTTCCGGCTGGGCCGCGGCGCGCGCGCCTGGTCGTTCAACCAGTCCACGCTGTTCCTGGATTTTCTTGCGGGAAACCAGCGCTATCATTGCACGCCCTGGGGCAACCCCACGCGCAACATCTTCGGCTGGCAGCGGCCGTGTTATCTGCTCGGCGAAGGTTACGCCAAAAGCTTCCGCGAGCTGATGGAAGAAACAGACTGGGATGCCTATGGCACCGGCAATTACGAAAAATGCGCCGACTGCATGGTGCATTGCGGCTATGAAGCCACGGCGGTGAACGATGCCGTGCGTCATCCGCTGAAGGCGATGCTGACAAGCCTGCGCGGCGTGCGCACCGAAGGCGCGATGGCGCCGGAAATTCCGCTGTCGTCGCAGCGGCCCGCGCAGCACGTTTTCGAGGATCAGGTTGCGCGCAAGCTAGTCGAGATCGAGCAATCCGAAGTGCGGCCCAAGGTGGCGGCGGGCGCGCGCTAGGCTTCGCCGCGCCAGCGATGTGTGTCGCGCAAGCCGGATCAATGGCGCCAGCTCCTGCGGCGACCGCGCAAGTTTTGCCAGCACCGCGATGACATTCACCCGCCCGCCGGCGCCGAATCCGGCAAGGGCGGCCTCCGGCAGCGTGCTGGCCGCATCGTCCGCCACCACGCGCAAGGCCACGAAGGGCAGGCCGTGCCGCGCGGCGGCCGCCGCCGCGATGTGGGACTCCGTGTCAACGGCGGCAAAGCCGTGCGTGCGATGAAGCGCCTGTTTGTCCTGCGCGGTAGTGACGGGCGCATCCGCGCCAAGCATCTTTCCGGGCTTTGCGTCCGGCAACATCCTGAGCAGTGTGCTCGACCAGGCGGCGTCGGCCCTCCATTGGCCGGTATTGTGGTGCACCGCCGAGGCCACAAGGATGTCGCCGGGGCGAAGCGCCGGATCAAGCCCGCCGGCGATTCCGAAACTCACGATCCCGCGCGCGCCGCGCGCGATGGCCGCTTCGAGGCGCGCGCCTGCATCGCCCGCATTTGCGCAGCGCACCACTTCGACGCGCGGGCCCTGGGCGATGCGCGCCTCAAATCCCATGCCGACGGCGGCAATGATGGAAGCTGTCCTGCTCACATTCCGGTGGCGATGTGGCCGCCGTTGGTCAGGTTGCGATACCGCGCAAGAGCCCACAGCGGGAACACGGCGGGATAGCCGTGATAGCGAAGATAAAAGACGCGCGGAAATCCCGTGCCGGTATATTCTTCCTCGCGCCACAGGCCGTCGGGCCTTTGGGTTCGCAACAGATAATCCACGCCGCGCTCAACGCCCGGTTCGCGAACGGCGCCCGCCGCCATCAATCCCAAAAGCGCCCACGCCGTCTGCGAAGGAACACTCTGGAACGGCCGGTGCCCGTCGTAGTCAAGCCGGTAGCTGTCGCAATCTTCGCCCCAGCCGCCGTCTTCATTCTGGATGGACAGCAGCCAATGCGCCGCCTTGCCGATTTCCGGCGCGCCGGATTGGAAACCCGCGGATTTGAGCGCGCACAGCGACGACCATGTTCCGTAGATGTAATTGACGCCCCAGCGGCCGAACCATGAACCGTCGTCGCGTTGGGTGCGTTTCAGATAGTTCAGCCCGCGCGAAATGGCGGTCCGGTCGCCGCCGCATTGGGAAAGAAGCGAAACGCAACGCCCCGTCAGATCCGGAGTCGGCGGATCGAGCAGCGCGCCGTGATCGGCAAAGGGGATGTTGTTCAGGAACTGGTGATCGTTGTCGGCGTCGAAGGCGCCCCATCCGCCGTCGCGGCTTTGCAGGCCGGCGATCCAGTTGCAGGCGCGCGCAATCGCCTTGTCGCAGGCCGCGTCCGGCCGCACGCGCCGCGCGCGATCCAGCGCCATGGCGATCACCGCCGTATCGTCGAGATCGGGATAGTGGGGATTGGCATACTGGAAGGCCCAGCCGCCGGGTTCGACGTCGGGACAGGCTTCGGCCCAGTCGCCCTTCACATCCAGAACCTGGCGCGGGAGAAGCCACGCCAGGCCCGCCTGGGCCGCCGCCCATGATGTCTGGTCGCCGGTTTCCATCAGCGCATGGCAGGCCAGGGCCGTGTCCCACACCGGCGACAGGCAGGGCTGGCAATAGGCTTCGCCGGCATGCTCGACGAGAAGCTTTTCAATGGACGCGCGCGCCTTCAGCCGGTCGGGATGCTGCGACGGATAGCCCAGGGCATCGAACATCATCACCGCATTGGCCATGGCGGGAAAAATCGCGCCCAGGCCGTCTTCGCCGTTGAGGCGCTCCGTGATGAAAGCCACCGCCTTCTGCATCGCGCGTTCGCGCGCGCCCTTGGGAAAGCTGATGCGGTGGAGCAGGGAATCGACAATGTTGAAAAACGCAAACCACCCGCGGTTCTGATGCGGCGCCCGCGGCCGCGGCCCCACGGTCTGGGGAGGCTCGCGGAAAAGTTCGTCCAGCGAAACCGACTGTCTGGCGCGCGGCTTGAGCGTCTGAAGCATCAGAAGCGGAACGATGACCGTGCGCGCCCAATACGACACCTTGGACAGATGCACCGGAAACCATCGTGGCAGCAGCATGATCTCCACCGGCATCACCGGAACCGCACGCCATGAAAGAACGCCGAACAGCGCGAGCGTCAGCCGCGTGAAAACGTTTACGCCGGCGGCGCCGCCATGGTCGAGAACGGCCTTGCGCGCGCGCTGCATGTGCGGCGCATCCGGCGGATCCCCGATCAGCTTCAGCGCAAAGTAGGCCTTCACCGTCGCGCTGATGTCGAATGCGCCGCCGTGAAAAAGGGGCCAGCCACCTTCCGCCGTCTGCGTGCGGCGCAGGTAGGCGGCGATCTTGCTTTCCAGGGCGGGCGCTGCGGGTTCGCCCAGATAACGCCGCAGAAGGATATATTCGGCGGGAATTGTTGCATCCGCCTCGAGTTCGAACACCCAGTGACCGTCGCCGCGCTGAAGCGCGATGAGGGATTCCTGCGCCGCGGAGATGGCGTCGCCAATTGCGGAGTTTTCCTTCAATGCGATGGCCGACATGATCGATCCCTTCGGTCAGGCAGCGGCAACAAGGGCTGCGGCGCGATTGCCGGACCGGACAGCACCCTCGATGGTTGCTGGCAATCCCGTATCTGTCCAGTCGCCCGCCAGAAAAAGGTTCCGCCAGCGTGTCCTGGCGCGGGGACGGCGCGCCTGCTGGTCGGGAATCGCGGCGAAGGTCGCGCGGCGTTCACGCACGATCTGCCATGGCGGAAGCGCGGCCCTGCGCGACAGCACGCGGCAGACTTCATCCCACACCGAAGCCGCCAATTCCTCCCGGGGCGCGTCCAGCAGGCGATCCGCATTGCTGATGGTCACGGAGATCCGTCCCGGATAGGCGAAGACCCACTCGCTCAATCCGCCCGTGACGCCGGTTATCGGCGGCAACCCGCCGGCTTCATCGGCGAGGAAGTGAAAATTCAGGATGGCGCGAAACGCATCCGGCGCCTGCAGCCCGGGAACAATGGCCGTCGCGGAATAGGGCGGGGCGGCAAGGATGACGGCATCGTCCGGCCCAAGGGCAACGGTCCGGTCGCCGAAATTGAGCGCGGTGATGCGGCCGCCGTCATCTTCGATGGCGCGCAATCTTTCGCCGAACCGGATTTCCGCGCCGCGCGACTGCAAGAACGTGAGCGCCGGCGTGATGAATGTGTCCGACAGGCTTTCGCGGACAATCAGGGGCCGGCATGCCCGTCCGCCGGCGACGACGCTCTCGCGCAAGAGCGCGGCCGCCAGCCGGGCGGAGCCTTCCGGCGGGTCGACGTTGAGCGCCGCGGTCAACAGGGGCTTCAGCAGACGCGCATAAACCGCTCCGTTGCAGGAAACGATCGCGTTGATGGGCCGGTCGCGCAGGCAAAACACCAGCCGCGCGAGCGCGAGATAGTCGAACGCGCTTGTCTGCGGCACGCGCTTCTTCGAATCGAACAGCCAGAGCGGAAGGACGCCGCGGCCCAGATCGATCTGCCAGCGCTCTCCGTCCGCAAGATCCACGAAGGGAAAGCATGCGCTT
>JAJPIX010000006.1 GCA_021324545.1 Alphaproteobacteria bacterium | reverse complement strand
TGGGCGCGGAAGATTTGCATCAGCTTCAGCGCGCCTGGGAACTGCAGCATCGCGCGCTGGCGTCGGAAGCGGTGACGCGTCACACGCTCTACCGCACGGAGACACGCTGGCCTGGCTATTATTACCGCGCCGATCATCCGAAGCTGGACGATACGAACTGGCATTGCTTCACGCTGTCGCGCTACGACCGCCGGACCGGCCAATGGATGCTGGAGAAAGCGCCCGTCTATCACATCGTGGATTGAGGCTGATTGCGCGCTTTACCAATCCTAGCCGCCGGCCAGCATGTTGGTCATGACGATTTCATCGCCCGCAGCAAGGCCGTGCGCGGCGGCGTCTTTGGCGCGCACGATCCGGCCTTCGTGCACAAAAGCGATGTTGTGCCGGATGGCGCCCTGTTCGTCGAAGAAGTGCAGCGCCAGCGCCGGATTGCGCCTGCCCAGTTCGGCAAGCACCGCGCCGATGGAGCGGCCCTCGGCGCTGACCCATCGCTCGCCGCCGGCAAGGCCGCGCAAAAGCGGCGGCAATTGCACGCGCACGCTCATTGCACGTAAGCGTCCACGCTCAGAACGCGGGGCAGACCCACCGCAATTTCGCGCCAGCTTTCGCCGAGATCGGCGCTCGCATAAAGCGCGCCCGATGTGGTGGCGAAGTAGATTCCCTTCTGCTGGTCGGCCGCCATTGCGCCGCGCAGCACGCCGGCGAAGCAGTTGCCGGGCAGGCCGTTGGTCAGGCGCTGCCAGTGTTCGCCGTCAGTGTTGCGGTAAACCGCAAGCTGGCCGTCGCGCGGGAATCGCTGGAAATCGCCGTCCAGCGGCACCGCAAACACCGCTTTCGATCCGCGATCCATCACCATCGGGAAGCCGAAGACACAGCGGTGACCATCGCTCATGTCCGTCACCGGCAGGCCGTCTTCCAGCACGCGCCAGTTGTCGCCGCCATCGTCGCTGCGATAGACGCCGAAATGTTCCTGGCGGAACAGCACGTCAGCGTTGTCGGGATCGTGGGCGACGTGGTGCACGCAGTTGCCGCCAAAGGCATGCACGTCCTTGTCCTTGCGCGTCCATGTCTTGCCGCCGTCATCGGTGCGGAAGAACCCGGCGGCGGAAATGCCGACCCACATCCGTTTCGGATTTCGGGCATCGGTCAGGATGGTGTGCAGCCCAAGGCCGCCGAAACCGGGCGCCCAGCTTTCGCGGCCGGGCTGCTCGTTGAAACCTTCCACGGGCTCCCAGCTTTCGCCGCGATCATGCGTGACGAAAAGGCCGGCTTCCGACACGCCCGCGTACAGCGCGCCATGCGCCGGATGCAGAGTCCAGATCTGATCGACGAAGCGGCCGCCGCCCTTGAGCTTGCCTTCGAAATCCATCCTGGCGACCAGGCGATGGTGCTCGGGATTGCCGCGGTCTTCGGGGCGGTAGCGCGGGGCGGAGTCAAGCTGCTTCCAGCTTCTGAGATCATCGCTTGCGAACAGCGCCACGCCGAAATTGGGGCTGTTCACCGCCGCGTAATAGCGGCCGCGATCATCGCGCGCGCTCGCGGTGACGGGCCAGCCGCGCAGGACAAATTCTTCGTTCCAGGTTCTGCCGTCCTTGCTTTGCAGCACGGCTGCGCCCTTCGGCGTGCCGACAATCAGTGCAACCGACATGATCCACGTTTCGTCAAGGATTTCGGCGCGAGCCTAGCACGGCTATTTGCGCTTGCGCTCCTGCAATCGCGGCATGATCTCGACGAAGTTACAGGGGCGATGGCGGATATCGAGCTGGTCTTTCAGGATCCCGTCCCAGCCGTCCTTCACCGCCCCCGGCGAACCGGGAAGGGCGAAGAGATACTTGCCTTTGGCGACGCCGGCGCAGGCGCGGGACTGAACCGTGGAGGTGCCGATTTTTTCATAGGAAATGCGGTGAAAGACGGTCGAGAAGCCGTCAATTTCCTTTTCGAACACGCTTTTCATCGCTTCCACGGTGACATCGCGGCCGGTGAGCCCCGTGCCGCCCGTGGAGATGACCACGTCTATGTTCCTGTCCGCGATCCAGCGCCTGAGGTGCTTCACAATCAGCTTCCGGTCGTCGGGCACGATGGCGCGTGCGGCCAGAACATGGCCGGCTTCCGCGATGCGCGCGGCCAGCGTATCGCCGGACGTGTCGGTTTCCGGCGTGCGCGTATCGGAGACGGTCATCACCGCAATGCGCACCGGAACGAAAGTGCGCGTGTCAGTTGAGGCCGGCATCGCTCACGACAACGGGCGCCGGCTGCTGCTGCGGCTGGGCCGGCGCAGCAGGCGGCGGCGCCACCGGTCCCTGGGCGGGCATGTGCTGATAGGTCGGCCATCCGCCGGCGGCCGCCTGATCGAGCGACGGCGTGGCCTCGCCGGTGCGCCGGCAATAGAGCCAGTAATAGGTCATCATTTTCTTGACGTAGTTGCGTGTCTCGCTCACCGGAATGCCTTCGATGAACAGAAGCGCATCGTCATGCGGATGCGAATCCATCCAGTGCCACACCGCGCCCGGGCCCGCATTGTAGGCCGCCGCCAGCTGATAGAGGTTGCCATTCAGCTGATCCATCAGCTGTTCGATGTAACGCTGGCCAAGCCCCAGATTGTAGCTGGGATCGTTCATGGAGGCGCGATCGACGGGAGCGCCGTCCACCAGCTTAGCGGTTTGCGGCATGACCTGCATCAGCCCGCGCGCGCCCGCCCACGACACGGCGTTCGGCTGGAACCTGCTTTCGATGCGCACGAACGCAAGCACAAGCGCCGGATCGACGGTATAGCCGCCGGGCGGCTGATAGCCCGGCACCGGGAACAGGCCGGTGAGCCTGTCGCCTTGCGACGCCGCCATTTCGCTGGCGCGCAGTTCGAGATCGGGCTGATCCATTTCGCGCGCGAGCGCCGCATAGCTTTCCATCTGCCGGTAACTGACGGCGGCGAGCGCGCGCTGCATGTCGCCATGAAGGGAGGATTCATAACCGGCCTCGAAGGCGGCTTCAGCGCGCCGCGCCGCCGGAATCTGCATCAGTGCGTTGAAGCCTTGCGCGTCGATCACCGGATCACGGAAGCCCGTTTCGGTGTCCTGACCCAGCGCGCGCTCGGCGAGCAGCCCGTAAAAAGTCGGCTGTTCCCTTGCCGCGGCCTGCAGCAGCGGAATCACGCGGTCGGGCTGATTGTTGGCGAGATAGGCGCGCGCCGCCCAGAACGCAGCGGCCGCGCGCGTCCAGTTCGCGACCGATCCGACCTGGGCAAGCGTGTCGAAATGGGCAGCGGCGACGTCGAACTTGCCCATCCGGTAAGCCGCAATGCCCGCCCACCAGTCCAAGAGCGGCGCCGACTGCCGGGCATAGCCGCTCGGACGGGACGCCACATCGAAGGCTTCGAAATCCTGGCCTTCTGCAATATAGGATTGCGCCACGCGCACGCAGAGGCGAGCGACATCAATGGCATCACCGCCGCTGGCGATGAGGGCTTGCAGCACCTGATCGGCCGCGGCCGGCTGGTCGTTGCGGATATTCGCCTCGATCTGCGGTTGCGCCGCGCGCGCCGCGGGCGTCGAGACAGGCTCCACGCCGAGGTCGGAATCCTCATAGCCGCCGCCGCGCGCGGGCGGCAGGGGCGCGGGCGCAGGCACCGAAACCGTGACACGCAGGCCCACAATGCGGTGATGGCGGCGGATCGGTTTTGACGCGCGACGGATCGCCAGCGCGTAAATCCGGTCGGCCACGCCGAGATCGGAATACTGCCGCATCCATTCGACAAGATCGGCGATGGACGCGTGCGAATAGGGCGACAGGTATCTTTCGGCCTGCACATATCCCATGAGCGACCTGTCATCGAGCCGGGAAATGAGCGCGTCGGCCTCGGCAAAGCGGCCCGTCCGCTCGTCGGCGAAGATCTGCCGGTAAAGCTGCTGGTCGCTTGAGGACAGCACCTGCGGCACAGGCCCGGTTGCAGCAGATTGCGCCTGCGCAATCGCGGTTGTGCCGAAAAGCGCAAAAGCGGCGGCGAGAACGAAAGTTTGGCGCAAAGAGCGGCTCCAGCCTCTTCGATCTTCGAACGTTAGTCGGCGCGCGCGCCCCTAAGCAACCCCAATGATTCAATTTTGCTTTCGATTGCCTGAAGATCGCGCCAGGCGAGCTTTTTGTGCGACGGCTGACGCAGGAGATAGGCCGGATGCATCGTGGGCATGACGGGGATCATGTTGCCGTTCACATAATATTCGAGCCAGCGGCCCCGGAGCCTGGTGATTCCATCGCGGGTGCCCATGACATGGCGCGCGGCAACCGCTCCCAGAAGAATCAGGATGCCGGGATTCACCAACTCAATATGACGCCGCAGGAAGGGCAGACACACGGCCGCTTCTTCAGGCGAAGGGTCGCGATTGCCCGGCGGACGCCAGTTGATGACGTTGGTGATGTAGGCGTTCGTTTTCCGGCTCAGGTTGATGGAGGCCAACATCCTGTCCAGGAGTTGTCCGGCGCGGCCGACAAAGGGCAATCCCTGCCTGTCTTCCTCGGCCCCCGGCGCTTCGCCGATCAGCATGATGCGGCCTGCCGGCGTGCCGTCGGCGAACACGGTGGTTGTGGCCGTCTTCTTCAGAGCACAGCCGTCGAACGATTCGAGGGCGGCCTTGAGTTCCGCCAGAGAGGTCGCGGCTCTCGCCAGCGCCTGCGCGCGGCCGATGTTGTCAGTGGAAACGGGCGAAGGTTGCGTTGTTTTCGCGCCCGCCGCGTGCGGCCCGGTTCTGTTCTCCCGGGGGAGGGTCGAAATTTGCGCCGCAAATTTGGGAGAGGGGGCTGTGGCTTCTCCCCGCCCAAGAAGCGGGTTCGGATTGAATCGGTTTATCGGCTCTTCGCCGATGGCCTCGTCGGCTCCTGCCTCCAGGAGCCACCTCAGGGTCGCAAGGGTTTTGGTGCCGGACATGCGGCCATCATAGTTGCGGGACATGTGCTTCGCGACTGCCGATTGACCGCCTGAACACCCCGTCCCATAAACCTTGTGGACAGGCGTTTCTTCGGAATCTTCCCAAATGGCCGAGACCGTTCAGCGCGAAAGCATGGACTACGACGTGGTGATCGTGGGCGCGGGGCCTGCGGGCCTGTCCGCCGCCATCCGGCTCAAACAGCTGGCGGCCCAGACGGGCAAGGAGATCAGCGTCTGTGTGCTGGAGAAGGGTTCGGAAGTTGGCGCGCATATCCTCTCGGGCGCCGTGATCGACCCCATCGGGCTGAACGAACTCATTCCGGACTGGAAGACGAAAGGTGCGCCAATCGACACGCCGGTCACGGCCGACCGTTTCTATTTCTTCGGAGAAACCGGCGCGATCCGGATTCCCAACATCATCATGCCGCCCCTGATGAGCAATCACGGCAATTATGTCGTGAGCCTTTCCAACCTGTGCAAATGGCTGGGCCAGCAGGCCGAGGCGCTGGGCGTGGAAATCTATCCGGGCTTTCCGGCGGCCCAGGTGCTTTACGGCGACAAGGGCGAAGTGAAAGGCGTGATCACCGGCGACATGGGCGTGGCAAAGGATGGCCACCACAAGGACAGCTACACGCCCGGCATGGAGCTGCACGGGAAATACACGCTGTTTGCGGAAGGCGCGCGCGGCTCCTGCAGCAAGCAGCTGATCGCCAGATACAGGCTGCACGAAGGCCGCGATCCGCAGAAATTCGGCATCGGACTGAAAGAGCTTTGGGAAATTCCAAAGGAAAAGCATCAACCCGGCCTTGTCGTGCATGCGATGGGCTGGCCGCTGACCAACGACACGGGCGGCGGACTGTTCATGTATCACTGGGGCGCAAACTACTGCTCCATCGGTTTCGTCGTTCATCTCAATTACAGCAACCCTTACCTGTCGCCGTTCGACGAGTTCCAGCGGGTGAAGCATCACCCGAAGGTCCGGCCGTTCCTCGAAGGAGGCAAGCGCATCGGCTATGGCGCGCGCGCGATCACGGAAGGCGGCTTCCAGTCCGTCCCGAAGCTGGCTTTCCCTGGCGGCGCACTGATCGGCTGCGCGGCGGGCTTCGTGAATCTTCCGCGCATCAAGGGCAGCCACAACGCGATGAAGACCGGCATGATGGGCGCGGAGGCCGCCTTTGCGGCCATTTCGGCCGGGCGGGCCAACGACACGCTGGACGATTATGATACAGCCTATCGCAACAGCCACGTTTGCAAGGACCTGAAGCGCGTCAGGAATGTGAAACCATTCTGGTCAAAAATGGGAACCGTGCCCGGATTTCTGTTCGGGGGCTTCGACATGTGGACCAACCAGCTGTTCGGCTTTTCGTTCTTCGGCACGCTGAAGCACGGCAAGCCGGATTACGCGACCCTGAAATTGGCGTCACAATGCAAGCCCATCCAGTACCCGAAGCCCGACGGAACCATCAGCTTCGACAAGCTTTCCAGCGTGTTCCTTTCCAACACCAATCATGAGGAAGATCAGCCGGTTCACCTTGTCTTGAAGGACCCGACCATTCCCATCCGCGTCAATCTGCCGGAATATGCCGAACCCGCGCAGCGATATTGTCCGGCCGCCGTTTACGAGGTTGTGCAGGAAGCGTCCGGCCCACGGTTTCAGATCAATGCGCAGAACTGCGTTCATTGCAAAACCTGCGATATCAAGGACCCATCGCAGAACATCAACTGGCAGACACCGGAAGGCGGCGGTGGTCCGAATTACACGAATATGTAGGAGACGGGTTTGCGCATTTTGAACGTCATGAAACTGATGGCTCCCGTTGCGGCGCTGGTTCTGGTCGCCTGCGCAAACGCGCCGGGCGTCTCGATGGCCTCGATTTCGGGGCCGGCCGCGGATGCGCCGGTTGCCGCCGAGGATGCGCACAGCCAGGGCTATGGCGATTATCTTGCCGGCCGGCTTGCCGCCACGCAGCACGACATGCGCGACGCGGCGAAATTCTATCAGGCGAGCCTCGATGACGATCCGGACAATCCGCAACTGCTGGAACGCGCCTTTCTTTACACCGCATCCGCGGGCGATCTCGACAAGGCCGCCGATTACGCAAAACGCGTGGTGGAGCTGGAGAAGGACAATCGCGCCGCACGGCTGGTGCTGGCGATTACGGACATAAGGCACGGGGACTATTCGGGCGCGCGCAAACAGCTCGCGCAATCGGCGGGCGGGCCGTTCACCTCGCTCACCATTTCGCTGCTCGACGCGTGGGCCTCGGTGGGCGCGGGCAATTCGGCCGCGGCGCTGGACGATCTTGCCAAGCTCAAGGACCAGGGCGGCACGGACGCGCTTGCCGCCTATCACCGGGCGCTCATCTTCGACCTTGAAGGAAAAAGCGATGCGGAGGCGGCCTACCGCGACGCGCTTGCCGCGGCCGGCGCCAGCCCGCGCATCGTGGACGCCTATGGCCGCTTTCTGGAGCGCGCCGGGCGCGCCGACGAAGCGAAGAAGCTTTATGACCAGCTGAATTCCAAGAACAGCCTGCATCCGCTCGCGGCCGAAGCCGGCGCGCGCATCGCCGCGGGCCAGAAGCCCGACCGGCTGATCCAGACGCCGGGGGAGGGCGCGGCAGAAGCCTTGTTCGGCATCGCAGCCTCCCTCACGGATGCAACGAGCGCTGACGTGGCCATCCTCTACCTGCGCATGGCGCTCTACCTCCAGCCGGATTTCGATCTTGCGAAAATCCTTCTGGCCGACCGCTTCGAAGCGCTGGAGAAGTGGCAGGACGCAATCGACACCTATCGCAGCTTCGACAAGAGCTCGCCCTACTACCGCATCGCGGCGATCCAGGGTGCAACCGACGAGACGAAGGTCGGCAAGACCGACGACGCCATCGCCACGCTGACGGAGCTCACTTCCGCACATCCGGACGACATCGACGCCTGGACGGCGCTGGGCGATGTCTGGCGCAGCGAAGAACACTATCAGGAGGCGGCCGACGCCTACGACCATGCGATCCGGCTGCTTTCATCGGTGGACAAAAAGGACTGGCCGCTGTTTTTCGCGCGCGGCGTTTCCGAAGAGCGCTCGCATCACTGGGACGCGGCGGAGCGCGACCTCAAGCAGGCGCTGAAGCTGAACCCGGACGAGCCGCAGGTCCTGAACTATCTCGGCTACAGCTGGATCGATCAGGGCCGCAACTATCCGCAGGCCATCGCCATGCTGGAAAAGGCGCGCACGCTGAAGCCTTTCGACGGCTATATCGTGGACAGCGTCGGATGGGCCTATTTCCGGCTGGGCCGCTATCAGGATGCGGTCAAGACGCTGGAGGACGCGGTGCTTCTGGTGCCGGCAGATCCCACCATCAACGATCATCTTGGCGATGCCTACTGGAAAGTCGGGCGCCGGCTGGATGCGCAGTTTCAATGGAACCACGCGCTGGCGTTCAATCCCTCCGCCGACCAGAAGGCGAAGATCGAACAAAAGCTCAGGAGCGGCCTGCAATAGGCCTTGATCATGCCGGGCCGCATCGAAGAAGTCGCGCGCGCCAAGATCAATCTGTTCCTGCACGCCGGCGCAAGACGTGCCGACGGATATCATGACCTGCAGAGCCTGGCCGTATTTGCGGATGCCGGCGACGGGCTTTCATTCGACGACGCGTCCGCGCTTTCGCTTTCCATTGACGGGCCGTTTGCCGAGGCGCTCGCGCATGAGCCCGACAACCTCGTGCTGCGTGCGGCCGACGCTCTGGCGGCGGAAGCGAACCGTGCCGCCCTTGCGCAAATCCGGCTCACCAAGAACCTGCCGGTTGCGTCCGGCCTTGGCGGCGGCTCGGCCGACGCGGCGGCCGCCCTGCGGGGTTTGTCGGAGCTCTGGAACGCGCGGTTGCCGAACGAAAGGCTTTACGGGATCGCCGCGGCGCTGGGATCGGATGTCCCGGTGTGCATTGCGTCCATCTCCGCATGGATGGAAGGACGGGGCGAACGGGCCTTGCCTCTGCCTGTGCCGTCTCTCCACATGGTGCTGGTCAATCCAGGCGTTGCGGTTGCCACGAAAAAGGTCTTTGCCCGCCTGGAAGGCCGCAGCGGCACCGCCCTGGCCGCGCCGAACGGATTTCGCGATCTGCCCGCCCTTCTCGAATTTCTGGGCACGACCCGCAACGATCTGGAAGCGCCGGCCATCGCGATGGCGCCGGCCATCAGCGAGGCGCTGATTTCGCTGGCGGCAAGCGGCGCGCTGCTTGCGCGCATGTCGGGAAGCGGCGCCACCTGTTTTGGCCTTTTCGACAGCGCCAGCACGGCCAAAATGGCTGCAACGTCCATTGCCAACACACATGACGCGTGGTGGGTGACCGCCTGCCGGACTCAGTAGGCGCGTTCGACGCAGAATTCCGCGATGTTCACGAGTGCGGCGTGCAGTTCGCCGGCCGGCAGCGCCGCAAGCGCGCGCTCGGCGATATCCGCATAGCTGCGCGCGCGCGCAAGCGTTTCCTCGATCGCGCCGGCCGACTCCACGGCCGCCACGGCTTCGTCCAGGTCGCCATCGCGCAATTCCCCGCGTTCGATCGTGCGCTGCCAGAACGCCCGCCCGGCCTGATCGGCGCGCGCGAATGCAATGATGACGGGCAGCGTAACTTTCGCCTCGCGAAAATCATCGCCCACGGATTTGCCCATGACGGCGGCGCGGCCGGAATAATCGAGCGCGTCATCCACAAGCTGGAACGCGATGCCGAGATTGCGGCCGTATGTCCGGAGCGCGCGCACGAAGTCGGCCCCCCGGTCCGCCAGCATGGCGCCGGATTCCGCGGCCGCGGCGAACAGCGCTGCGGTCTTGGCGTCGATCACGCGCAGATAATCGCTTTCCGAAATCGCCAGATTATTCGCCGATTTGAGCTGCATGACTTCGCCTTCGGCGATGACGGCCGAGGCATCCGCCAGCACGTCGAGGATGTCGAGGCGGCCGGATTCCACCATCAGCTGGAAGGCGCGGCTGAACAGGAAATCGCCCACCAGCACGCTGGGCTTGTTGCCCCACACGACGTTGGCGGATGCCTTCCCGCGGCGAAGGGCGCTGGCATCGACAACATCGTCGTGGAGCAGGGTGGCGGTATGAATGAACTCCACGGCGGCGGCCAGATGCACATGCGCCGCTCCGCCATAGCCGCCCATGCGCGCGGCCGCGAGCGTGAGCAGCGGCCGCAACCGCTTGCCGCCGGAATCGACCAGATGCTTCGCCAGATCGGGAATCAGGTCCACCGTGCTCGACAGCCGGCCGTGAATCAGACGGTCCACCATCGCCATGTCGCGCGCGACGAGCGCATGCAGCCTCTCCACCGGGGAAAGGCCTGCTTCGGGTTTCAGGGCTTCTGCGACGATCATGGAGCGCGGGTTGCCGGGGCGTTGATTGGCTGCGAGATTATAGGCCTACCCAAGGCGGTCAAGCAGCCGTACCGCCACGGAACGGGTGGAAAAATCCGGCTGTTGCATGGAAAGCCCGATGCGCGAACTGCTGCGAACGAACGATCCGGTGCTGCTGAATTTCGTGCAAGTCCTGCTCAAGGATGCGGGTATCGCCACCGTCGTATTCGACGGACATATGAGCGTGATGGAAGGCAGTCTGGGCGTTTTGCCGCGGCGGCTGATGGTGGCCGACGACGATGCGGACGAGGCCGAGGCACTGGTGCGCAAGGAGGTTCCTTCGGCCCTGCCGCAACGGCCGTCCGCGCGGGTTACCAACGTGCTTTCGCCGTCGCGCCCCAAATAACCCATGCCGGCCGAACATCGCGCTCCGACACGCGCCGTAACCCGCGACGGTTTTCTGGATGGCCGGCTTCTTCTCTGCCAGCCCGCGAAGGGCTTTCGGGCGGGGCTGGACGCCGTGATGCTGGCTTCCGCCGTGCCGGCGCGAAGCGGGCAGACGGCTCTCGAACTGGGCGCGGGGGTGGGCACGGCAGGCCTTTGCCTTGCCGCGCGGGTGAAGGGTTGTGCCGTCATGGGCGCCGAAATCGATCAGGACCTGGTGGACCTCGCCAACATAAACGCCAAAGCCAACGGCATGGCCGCGCGCGTGCGCTTTGTGGCGGCCGATATTCGCGCGCTGCCGCGGGCCCTGAGAAGGAGTTTCGATCATGTGTTCTGCAATCCGCCATTTCACGATGGGGACGGGCAGGCATCGCCCGATCCGCGCCGGGCACGCGCCCGGCACGACAGTTGCGGACTCGGTCTCTGGCTTGAAACCGGAATCAGGCGCACGGGCCCCAAGGGAACCTTCACCGCAATCCTGCGGGCCGATCGCCTGAAGGAGGCGCTTGACGCGATGCCGGCGACCGGCGTCACCGTGTTCCCGCTGTGGCCGAAGCGCGGAGCCGAAGCCAAGCGTGTGATCGTGCAGCTGCGCCGAGCGGCGCGGCGTCCGCTGGCCTTGCTTCCGGGACTTGTTCTGCATGAGAACAACGGCCGCTTTACGGCGGAAGCCGATGCCGTTTTGCGTCACGCCGGCGCGCTCGATCTGGGCTGATGGGCGCTTGCAATCTTGCGCAGAGTTATGTGGCGCCGATGCCGCCCATCGGCTAGACATCGCCCATACCCGCCGTGAAAGAGCAATGAACAGTCAGGCCATCGCCAGCAAGGTTCCCGCCGTTACCCTGGGCTTCTGGATCATCAAAATTCTTGCCACCACGCTGGGCGAAACCGGCGGCGACACGGTGACGATGACGTGGCTTGGCGAAACGACGGATCATGCCGTGCCCAACGGCTATCTCATCGGCACGGGGATCTTTCTTTCGCTTCTGGTCGTGCTGGTGGTGTGGCAGACGGCGGCGAAGAAATTTCATCCGTGGCTCTATTGGGCCACCATTGTCGCCTCGACGACCGCCGGCACCACGATGGCCGATTTCGCCGACCGTTCGCTCGGGATCGGCTATGCCGGGGGCTCCTCGGTGCTGCTGGCCTGCGTTCTGTTGTCGCTGGGGGCCTGGTACTGGTCGCAGGGAACCATCTCGGTCACCACCGTCAACACGCCCAAGGTGGAAGCTTTCTACTGGATCACGATTACGTTCTCCCAGACGCTGGGCACGGCGCTTGGCGACTGGATGGCGGACGATGCGGGCGTTGGCTTTGGCGGCGGCGCGCTCGTGTTTCTTGCGGCGCTCGCGATCATCGCAGGGCTCTATTACCGGTCGCGGATTTCGCATGTGCTCCTGTTCTGGGCGGCCTTCATCCTGACGCGGCCGCTGGGCGCGACCGTGGGCGACTTCCTGGACAAGCCGCTGCACGAGGGTGGCCTGGCGCTGAGCCGCCCCGTCGCATCCGCGGTGATCGCGGCCTGCATCATTGTTCTCATTCTGGTGTTGCCGCAGCGGGCGGGCAGCCATCCGGCGGCTTCGGCCGAGGCAGGTTAAAACCAAAACGTCATCGACCGCTTCATGCGGGCGACCCATTCTGGAGACAAAATGGGTCGCCCGGACAAGCCGGGCAATGACGCCGGTGAAGTTGCGAAAAAACAGCTCTATCGGGAATAGATCAGCAGCCGGAACGAACCCGGCGCAATGGACGGCCGCGGATGCGGATCGTCCTGCGTCGGCTGCGCGGGGATGAGATCGGCCGTCACCAGATACACGTCGTGCGTGGCGGGATCGACCTCCATCGTGCGCGCGCCTTTCTGGGTCGCCACGTTTTCGACGACCGTGAATTTGTCGGGCGCATCCTCATGCACGACCGTGAGCGTGCCGTCGCCATTCGAGCTGAAGGCGAAACCGGTGCCGGGATCGAAGCGGTTGGAATCCACATGATCGCCGATCGCGGGCGTGGCGATCACCTTGCCGCTCGCTGCATCCACCACGGCCATCATCCTGTTGTGGCAGCCGATGAAAAGCCGCGCATGCGCCGCATCCACGGCGATGCCGGACGGCCCTTCGCAGGGCGCAAGCGGCCAACGGTTCACGATGGAAAGCGATTTGGCATCGATCTGCAGAAGTTCGGACTTGTCTTCCAGATTGAGGAAGATGTTGCCCTTGCCGTCGGCCACGCCCATTTCGGGATGGCCGCCCAGCGCGATGGTGCCCGCAACCGCGTTTGTGCGGGCGTCGATCGCGCTGGCGCTGTCGCCGCCGGCATTGAACGCGAACACGCGCTGCGTGGACGGATCGTAGGCGATGGCATCGGGCCGTTCTCCCACAGTGACAGTTCCCGTGGTCTTGAGCGTCGCCAGATCGAACACCACCACGGTGTTGTTGCCGCCGGCCGTGACGAAGCCCTTTCCCAGGTCATCGGCCACGGCCACGCCATGTGCCTGGGGCGTGTCGGGAATGTCGCCTGCGACGGTGCTGCCTGCCGTATCCACCACGACGACATGGGTGCCGTGCGTGATGAACAGATGATGGCGGGCGCCATCGAGCGCCATGAGGTCCCAGAAGCTGTCGCCGCCGACGGGCACGGTTTTGACAAGGTGGTAGCCGCCTGCGCCCGCGAGCGCGGCGCTGGCCGAGCAGGCAAGAACCAGCGATGCGAAAATCCCGATGTGATTTTTCATTTTTCCTCCCCCGGCGCGGGCGCACTATAGGGGGGCCGGGCCGCGGGGCCGCAAGCGCAAAACCGGTTCTTGTCCAATCTGTAAGGCGCCTATAGGTTCGCGGCCGCTTCGCAAATGGCGGGAATCGGTGGCCAAACCGCTCACATTCCAGCAGCTGATCCTGACCTTGCAGGACTATTGGTCCGGGCAGGGCTGCGTGCTGCTTCAGCCCTATGATCTGGAGATGGGGGCGGGCACATTTCATCCGGCCACCACCTTGCGGGCGCTGGGGCCCAATCCGTGGCGCGCGGCCTATGTGCAGCCGGCGCGCCGGCCCAAGGACGGCCGCTATGGCGACAATCCCAACCGGCTGGAACAGCACCATCAGTTCCAGGTGATCCTGAAGCCCGCGCCGAAGGATGTGCTCGATCTTTATCTCGGATCGCTGGCGGCCATTGGCCTTGACTCGCGCGTGCACGACATCCGCTTCGTGGAAGACGATTGGGAAAGCCCCACGCTCGGCGCCTGGGGACTGGGCTGGGAAGTGTGGTGCGACGGCATGGAGATCACGCAATTCACGTATTTCCAGCAGGTGGGCGGGCTTGATTGCGATCCGGTGAGCGCGGAAATCACCTACGGCCTCGAACGGCTGTGCATGTATGTGCAGAATGTGGAGTGGGTTTACGACCTCGCCTACAACGACCGCTTCCGCTACGGCGATGTGTTCCATCAGCGCGAGCGCGAATTTTCCGCCTACGATTTCGAGAAGGCCGATACCGAAACGCTGTTCCGGCATTTCGTGGACGCGGAAAACGAATGCCGCGCGCTTCTGGCCGACAATCTGCCGCTGCCTGCCTATGACCAGTGCATCAAGGCAAGCCACGCCTTCAATCTGCTGGATGCGCGCGGGGTGATTTCGGTGACGGAGCGGGCGGCCTATATCGCGCGCGTGCGGGCGCTTGCAAAATCCTGCTGCGCGCGGTGGCTGGAAAGCCCGATGGGCGCCTATCAGCCGAGGGAAGGCTGATGGCGGACTTCCTTCTTGAGCTCTTCTCCGAAGAAATTCCCGCGCGCATGCAGGCACAGGCCGCGAAGAATCTGGAGCGGCTGGTGGTGGGCGCGCTGTCGGACCGCGGGCTTCTGTTCGAAGGCGTGAAATCCTTTGCGGGGCCGCGGCGCCTGACGCTGGCGATCGCCGGACTGCCGGCCAGGCAGCCCGACGTGAAGGAAGAGCGCAAAGGCCCGCGCGTGAATGCGCCGGAGAAGGCCATTCTGGGATTTCTGAAATCGGCCGGCGTGACCATCGAGCAATGCCAGAAACAGGATGACGGCAAGGGCGAATTCTATGTCGCGGTGATCGAACGCAAGGGCCGCGACACGGCGGATGTGCTGACCGAGATGCTGCCCGAAGTGCTGACGAAACTGCCCTGGCCCAAGAGCATGCGCTTTCCGGGAAGCCCGGTGCGATGGGTGCGGCCGCTGCATGCCATCGTGGCGACGCTGGACGGCGAGGTGGTGCCGTTTGAATTCGCCGGCGTGAAAAGCGGCAATGTCACCTTCGGCCACCGGTTCCTTTCCAAAGGCCCGATCGAGGTGCGCCGGCTCGACGACTATGTGGAGAAATTGCGCAAGGCCCATGTGATCGTGGATGCCGCCGAACGCAAGGAGATCATCCGGCATGAAGCGCAGCAGCGCGCCTTTGCGCTGGGGCTGGAGCTGATCGAGGACGACGGCCTGCTCGAGGAAGTGGCGGGGCTGGCCGAATGGCCGGTGGTTCTGATCGGGCGCATCGAGAGCGCATTCATGGACCTGCCGCCGGAGATTTTGCAGACCTCCATGCGCGCGCACCAAAAATACTTCGCGCTGCGCCACCCGAAAGACGGGAAATTGACCAACCGTTTCGTGATCGTTGCCAACACCGTCCCCGTGGATGGCGGCAAGGAAATCATTGCCGGCAACGAGCGCGTGCTGCGCGCGCGGCTTTCGGACGCGAAGTTCTTCTGGGATCGGGACCGCAAGCGCACGCTCGAAAGCCGCGTGGAGGACCTGAAGCACATCATTTTCCACGCCAAGCTGGGGACGCAACTTGAGCGGGTGAAGAGGATTGAAGTGTTGGCAGGCGAGATCGCGGAAAAGATCGGACTGGACAAAAAGGGCATAGAGAAAGCCAAGCGCGCCGCGCGGCTGTGCAAAGCGGACCTCACGACCGGCGTGGTGGGCGAATTCCCGGAACTGCAGGGTGTGATGGGCCGGTATTATCACCTCGAACATCACCCCGATGATGTTGAAGTCGCCGACGCGATCCGCGATCACTACAAGCCGCTCGGTCCTTCGGACGCGGTGCCGACGGACAAAGTCTCCATCGCCGTCGCTCTGGCGGATAAGCTTTATACTTTGGTCGGTCTCTGGTGGGTTGGTGAAAAACCGACGGGATCAAGTGACCCATATGCTCTGCGACGCTCTTGTCTTGGGCTAGTACGAATCGTGCTCGCAAATGGTCTGCGAATCCGTTTAAGCGAACTTTTGTATTCGGCTTTCGGGATGATGCCTCCGATATCGACTGGCACGATTACTGTGCAGTCCGATTTCGAGACAAAATTTCCAAATGTTCTGCTGCCAAATTCAGAAGGCGGGCTAATCCATAGCCTTCAACCTCAGTTGGTCGAAATATTTAGCTTTTTGATGGAGCGAATAAAAGTCGCGCTGCGTG
The DNA here is from genome assembly GCA_021324545.1 of Alphaproteobacteria bacterium. Taxonomy (GTDB): domain Bacteria; phylum Pseudomonadota; class Alphaproteobacteria; order Micropepsales; family Micropepsaceae; genus Rhizomicrobium. The sequence goes on along the minus strand of JAJPIX010000006.1, from coordinate 15,097 downwards.
AAAAAGGCACGCGGCATGATCTGATCGATGCCGTGTTCTCGCTCGGCAACGAAGATGATCTGGTCAGGCTGGTGGCGCGCGTGGAGGCACTGCAATCGTTCCTTAACACCGACGATGGCGCCAATCTGCTTATCGCCTATCGTCGCGCGGCAAACATCCTGAAAGCCGAAGAGAAGAAGGATGGGCGCTACGAAGGCGAACCGAAGCTGGACTTGCTGAAGTTGCCGGAAGAAAAGGCGCTGGCCGACGCGCTCGCCAAAGCCGACAAACGCATCGCGGACAACATCGCCAAAGAGAAATTCGTCGAGGCCATGAGCGTGATGGCTTCGCTCCGCGCGCCGGTGGATGCGTTCTTCGACAAGGTCACGGTGAACGACAAAGATGCGAGCTTGCGCAAGAATCGGCTCCTGCTGCTCTCGCGCCTCCGCGCCACGCTGCATCTGGTGGCGGATTTCTCGAAGATTGAGGGATAGCGGCCCCGTTTACGGGGGAGGGGGCCGCGCAGCGATGGAGAGAGCAGGCGCCGCTTCCGCCCCCTCCGCTTCGCTCATTTTCATTTCGCTCAGCACCTCCCCCGTAAACGGGGGAGGAACCTGCGCAGCAAGTTCACCCATCCTTTTCCGTCGTCGGGTCGATCATCTTGCGGATTTCGGTGATCTTCGTCGCCGGAAAGCCGCTCATCTCCGCGTGCTTCCTGATGATCGCCTCGTCCTTCGCCAGATAGACGCAGAAGGTCTTGTCCGCGGCGACATAACTTTCCTGCCACTGGATGTCCGGGCCGAGCTTCGCCAGCACCTCGTTCGATTTGGCGGCCGCCGCCTTCAGCTGTTCGCGTTCGAAGGAACCCACGGCGGGAATGTCGCGTTCGATGATGAATTTGCGCAAGGTCATGGCGGGCTCCGGGGTAGCATTGCAGGATTGACGTTAGCGCCCGGGCCGAAGCAAGTCAGCATAATTGAGGATATTCCCCCGCGAGGGATGACAATCCGGCCTCCGATTTGGGATAACGGCGCCAAACGGTGCGGTGGAGCGACATGGCGAAGTGGGTTTATGCGTTCGGCAATGGCAAGGCCGACGGCACGGCGGAGATGAAAAACCTGCTGGGCGGCAAGGGCGCGGGTCTGGCGGAAATGAGCGGCATGGGATTGCCGGTGCCGCCCGGCTTCACCATCACCACAGAAGCCTGCACCTATTTTTACCAGCACAACCAGACCTATCCGGACGGCCTGAAAGCCGAAGCCGACGCGGCGCTGAAACAGGTGGGCGCCCTTGTGGGCGCGGAATTCGGCAATCCGGCAAAGCCGCTTCTGGTTTCGGTGCGGTCCGGCGCGCGCGTCTCCATGCCCGGCATGATGGATACGGTTCTGAACCTGGGCCTCAATCCCGAAACGACGGAAGGGCTGGCCAGCCTCACGGGCAATGCGCGCTTTGCCTATGACAGCTATCGCCGCTTCATCCAGATGTATTCGAATGTCGTGCTCGGGCTTGAACATTCGCTGTTCGAGGAAATTCTCGACAGCGCGAAGGAAGAAAAGGGCGTGGAGCTCGACACCGAGCTGGACGCCACCGACCTCGGGCGCATCATCGACGATTACAAGGCGCGGGTACGCAAGGAGCTGGGCAAGCAGTTTCCCGATGACGTGCATGCGCAGCTTTGGGGCGCCATCGGCGCGGTGTTCGGCTCCTGGCAGGCCGCCCGTGCCAGAACCTATCGCAAGCTGAACCGCATTCCCGAGGACTGGGGCACGGCCGTGAACGTGCAGGCCATGGTGTTTGGCAATCGCGGCGAAACCTCCGCCACCGGCGTGGCTTTCACGCGCGATCCGGCGACGGGCGAAAAGCTCCTCTATGGCGAGTTCCTGATCAACGCGCAGGGCGAAGACGTGGTGGCCGGCATCCGCACGCCGCAGCCGATCTCGAAAGCCGTGCGCGAGCGGCAAGGCGGAAAAAAGCCCTCGATGGAAGAAGCCATGCCCGCCGCCTATGCGGAGCTTCGGGCCATCGCCGACAAGCTCGAAGCGCATTACCGCGACATGCAGGATGTCGAGTTCACGATCCAGGACGGCAAGCTTTTCATGCTGCAGACCCGTTCCGGCAAGCGCACGGCAAAGGCGGCGCTGAAGGTGGCCGTGGACATGGTGACCGAAGGGCTGATTGACGAAAAACTCGCGGTCATGCGCGTGGACCCGATGGCGCTGGATCAGCTTCTGCATCCCACGCTCGATCCCAAGGCGCCGAAGGAACAGATTGCATCCGGCCTTGCGGCATCGCCAGGCGCCGCCACGGGCGAGGTGGCGTTTACGGCCGACGAAGCCGAAAAGCGCGCGGGCGAGGGCCATGCCATCATCCTGGTGCGCACGGAGACCAGCCCCGAAGACATCCACGGCATGCACGCGGCGAAGGGAATCCTCACCGCGCGCGGCGGCATGACAAGCCATGCGGCGGTCGTGGCGCGCGGCATGGGACGGCCCTGCGTCTCGGGCGCGGGCATGATCAAGATCGACGCGGCAAAGGGCGAGATGGTATGCGGCGCGCACACGATCCGGCGCGGGGAGCTCATCACCATCGACGGCACCAGCGGGCAGGTCTTCAAGGGGCGCGTGCCCACGATCGAACCGGAGCTTTCGGGCGATTTCGCCACGCTGATGGGATGGGCCGACGGGATGCGGCGCCTCAAGGTTCGCACCAACGCGGATACGCCGAAAGACGCGGAGGTCGCACGCAAGTTCGGCGCCGAAGGCATCGGGCTTTGCCGCACGGAACACATGTTCTTCGATCCGGAACGCATTCTCGCCGTGCGCCAGATGATTTTGGCCGACGACAGGGCTGCGCGCGAAGCGGCGCTTGCGAAGCTGCTTCCCATGCAGCGCGGCGATTTCGAAGGCATCTTCCGCGCGATGGAAGGGCTGCCGGTCACCATCCGGCTGCTCGATCCGCCGCTGCACGAATTCCTGCCGCAAACGGATGCGGAAGTGGCCGATGTGGCGCGCGCGGCGGGAACCACGCCCGCAAAATTGCGCGCGCGCGCGATAGCGCTGCAGGAAGCCAACCCGATGCTGGGCCATCGCGGCTGCCGGCTGGGCATCACCTTTCCCGAAATCTACGAGATGCAGGCCCGCGCGATCTTCGAGGCGGCAATGAATGTCGAGCGCTCGGGCGGCAAGCGCGTGCAGCTGGAAATCATGATCCCCCTGGTCGGATTCCGGTCGGAATTCGATTTCCTGAAAGAGCGGATTGCAGCGGTGTCACGGACGATCGCAAAGGAACACGGCCGCGCGCCCGCCTTCATGACCGGCACGATGATCGAGCTGCCGCGCGCCGCGCTCCGCGCCGGCGAGATCGCGGAAAGCGCGGAGTTTTTCTCGTTCGGCACCAACGACCTGACGCAGACGACCCTGGGCGTGAGCCGGGACGATGCGGGCACCTTTCTGACCGAATATCTTTCCAAGGGCCTGATTGCGCGCGATCCGTTCGTTTCGATCGATCAGGACGGCGTGGGCGAGCTTGTAAAAATCGCGGCCGAACGGGGGCGCAAGGCGCGCGAAAAACTGAAGCTCGGGATCTGCGGCGAGCATGGCGGCGATCCGGATTCGATCCGATTCTGTCACGAAGCGGGACTGGATTATGTCTCGTGTTCACCATTCCGCGTGCCCATCGCCCGTCTTGCGGCGGCACAGGCCGCGTTCAGATATGTGAACGAAGATAGTTAGTCCGTACACGGACGATGCAGGAAAAGGCTGGAATTTTTCGCTTATCGTGACACAACGTCACGATCGGCAAATTTTTCATTTGACGATTCGGATTTTGGTTGGCAGGAACCATGCACACCCGTCGAAGGGGAGCGGGGACGTTCGGAGCACGAAACAAAAGTTTGGAAGCCGACTGACTGCCTGATTTTTGGACGATCGCGAAATCCGAAAGAGTGTCGAAACCCTTATGACCAAAAATTTGCGTTTAGTTCTGCGGCGCGCGGACCGTGCGCTGATCGGCGCCGGGATGCTTGCGCTGGCCGTTGCGGCCACCGGCTGCGCGGCGATCCGCTATTATCCGCACACGGAGGAATTGGCCACCGCCATTCATCCTGCGCCCGTTCCCGCAAGCCGCGTGACGCTGGCGCTGCCGGCCTCCTTCGACATGCTTTCGGTCGTGCCGACGCCGAAGCCTTCGCCGGCCGAAATGGCCAAACAGCAGATCCTGGCCGAGCACCGCTGCCTCGCCGAAGCCCTTTATTACGAAGCGCGCGGCGAAGGGGTTGAAGGGCAGGAAGCGATAGCGGAAGTTGTCATTCACCGCATGCACGACCGCAATTTTCCGCACACCATCTGCGGGGTGGTCTATCAGGGCGCTGGACACAGGGGTTGCCAGTTTTCGTTCACCTGCGACGGCGAACTGAACGAGCCGAAAAGCCGCTATGCGTGGTATGAGGCGCAGCTCGTGGCGGCGCGCATCATGACCGGCGAAATCCAGCTGCATGACATCACCGAGGACGCGGTGAATTTCCATGCCGTCTATGTACAGCCGGACTGGGCGAACCACATGGTGCGCACGATTCAGATCGGCAATCACATCTTCTACCGCTGGGCGCACAGCCGCGCGAGCTAGCCGCCGCCCGCGATCTTCGCGATCGTTTTCCTGACGCGGCCCCGGACGAATTCGGGCGAAAAGCCTTTCAGGCGGTCGAGCCAGGCGATTTCCGGCGGCACGTACCAGTGGAGCCTGTCGCTTGTGTACGCCTTCCACACCGCTTCGGCGACGGCAGACGGCGGCATGAGGCGGAAAGGCCCCTTCTTTGGCGCATTGGCAAGAAGCGTCTCGTCCGTCGCCGGCGGGCGATCGCCCGAGCGGTTGGGCGTCATGCGCAGGATGGCGGTGTCGATCAGCCCGGGAAGTGTGTCGGCCACGCGGATGCCATGGCGCGCGAATTCGATCGAAAGCGCTTCCGTGAGCCCCTTCACGGCATGCTTGGTGGCGGAATAGACAGCAAGCCGCGGCATGCCATAAGTGGCCGATGACGACGAGGTGGTGAAGCAGAGCGGATTCTTCGTGGCCTTGAGCAGCGGCAGCGCTGCGTAAATTCCCGTCAGCACGCCCACGAAATTCACCTGCACGACGCGCAGCGCGGCTTCATAGGGCACGTCCTCGAACCAGCCGCTTTCACCGATGCCGGCGTTGTTGAACAGGATGTCCATCGTGCCGCCGGTCTCTGCGCCGAACGCGGCGACGGCCGACTGGAAATCGGCCGTGTCGGTCACATCGAGCCTTCGGGTGACGCAGTTGTCCGCGCCGATTTCCTGCGCGAGCGCGGCAAGGCCCGCCTCGTTCACGTCGAAGGCGCCCACGAACCAGCCGCGGGACGCAAACAGCACGGCGGTCGCCCGCCCGATGCCGCTGGCCGCGCCCGTGATGAAGATGGATTTGCGCCCGCGCGCCTTGCCCGCCATGTCAGAAATTCACGCGATGGGTGATCGCGCCATCCACGACGAGATTGGCACCCGTTGTGTAGGCTGAGGCAGGCGACGCCAGGAACACGGCGGCGTTGGCAATTTCCCGCGGCGTCGCGGCGCGACCGGTGGGGTTGCGCGCCATCGCCTGCTTGAAATAGTCGGGCGCATTGGCTTCCACCATCGCCCATACGCCGCCCTTGAAATAGACCATGCCGGGCGACACCACATTGGCGCGGATCTTCCGCTTGGCATGTTGGCGCGCCAGCCCCTTGGCATAGTGGATCAGGGCCGCCTTGATCGGGCCGTAGGAACTTGAGTTGTCGGTTTCCGCCGCGGATACCGATGCGATGATGATGAAGGCGGCATCGCCGCGCTTCTGGGCCGCCTCTTCGAGAAACGGCCGTGCCGCATCAAAGCCGTTCACCGCACCCAGTACATCGAGCCGGAAATTTGCTTCCCATGATGCCGGGTCCGGCCCTTGCGCCATCGCGCCCGCGTTGGAGACGAGAATATCTATGCCGCGGAGCTCTTCGCCGGCTTTTGCGATCCAGCGTTTCAGAGCATCCCCATTTGTGATGTCCACCGCCGCGCCGGTGGCCTTCACGCCCCTGTCTTTCAGCGCCGCCACCGCGCCGCTGATTTCATCCGGTTTGCGCGCGCAGATGGCCACATTGGCGCCTTCGCCTGCGAAGGTTTCCGCAATCGCCCGCCCGATGCCGCGCGTGCCGCCGAGCACGATCGCGTTCTTGCCCCTGAGGTGAAGGTCCATGGCGCGTCCTCTCTGAATGTTTGCCGGACAATCCTAGGACGGTCAGAGATCGAGCGCCACGTCGAGACTGGGGGCCGAATGGGTGATGGCGCCGGAAGAGATGTAGTCCACGCCCGTCCGGGCGATCGCGCGGACAGTGGCGAGCGAGACGTTGCCCGAGGCTTCAAGCACGGCACGGCCTCTGGCCATCGTGACCGCGCGCTTCAGCCGCGCGATGCTCATGTTGTCGAGCAGGACGGTATCGACGCCGAGCTTCAGGCATTCCTCGAGCTGCTCCAGCGTATCCACCTCGACTTCGATCTTCAGCATGTGGCCGGCGCCGCTACGCACGCGGCCGACCGCGGCGCCGATCCCGCCGGCCGCGGCGATGTGGTTGTCCTTAATGAGCACCGCATCGTCGAGCCCGAAGCGGTGGTTGAAACCGCCGCCGCAGCGCACGGCATATTTCTCAAACGCGCGCAGGCCTGGCGTCGTCTTTCGCGTACAGACAATGCGGGCTTTCGTGCCCTTCACCGCGTTCACGAGCGCGCGCGTAGCGGTGGCCACGCCCGAGAGATGACCGGCGAAGTTCAGCGCCACGCGCTCGGCGGTGAGGATGCTGCGCGCGGCGCCTTCCACGATTGCCAGCGTTGCGCCGGATTTCACCGTGGCGCCGTCCGGTTCTTTGGCCGAGAATTTCAAACCAGGATCCACCAGCCGAAAGGCACATTCGGCCGCGATCAGTCCGGCAATGGTGCCGGGCCTGCGCGCGACGAGCCTGGCCCGGGCGCGCCTGTTCCCGGGAACGGTGAGCGCGCTCGTGATGTCGCCCGCGCGGCCGAGGTCTTCTTCCAGCGCGCGGCGCACGACGGGCTCGACCAGGAGCGCGGGCGGCGGGTCTGTAAAGGGCAGGGCGGTGGTCATCGCGCGCAGGTAATGGACCTCAGCTTCACCGGCGGTTGCACGGCAATCCTTTCCGCTTCGGCCAACGTCAGGAACGAGCGTTTGCCGGCTGCATCCGTCTGCGGATAATCGCTGCGGAAATGGCTGCCGCGGCTTTCATGGCGCACAAGGGCCGCCGCGGTCACCAGCTTGGCCGTGGCCGCCATGTTCAACAGTGCCGGCTCCGTGGCGCCGGCACGCTCCACGGCAGCGATATTGTGCAGCGCCAGGCGCAAGCCCGCTTCGTCACGCTCCATGCCCACGAGCCGTGCCATCGTTTCCCGCAAGGCCTGCGGCGGTGCAGGCGCGGCAAACCGCTCCGGCGCGGGCGGCAGGCCGTGCCCGTCGCGCGGCGCGATCATGCTTCTGACGTCTTCGGCGGCACGCGCGCCGAATACCAGCGCTTCGAGCAATGAATTGGACGCCAGCCGGTTCGCGCCATGCAGGCCGGTCGAGGCACATTCGCCCACGGCCCACAGACCGTCGAGCGAGGTGCGGCCGCAGTCGTCGCTCGCGATGCCGCCCATGTGGTAATGCGCGGCCGGCGCAACCGGAATGGGCTGCGTTGCTGGATCAATGCCGGCGGACATGCAGGCCGCGTGGACGGTCGGGAAATGCGCCGCGAATTGCGCGCCGATGGCTTGCCGGCAATCCAGAAACACCCTGTGGCCGGCCGCGATCTGCCGATGGATGGCGCGCGCCACGACGTCGCGCGGCGCGAGCTCTGCATCCGCATGCACGGACGGCATGAAGCGGCGGCCCGTTTCGTCCACGAGGACTGCGCCTTCGCCGCGCAATGCCTCGGTCGCCAGCGGCGCCGGATCGCGGCCGATGGCGATGGCCGTCGGGTGGAACTGCACGAATTCCGCATCGGCGATCACGGCGCCCGCGCGTGCCGCCATCCCTAAGCCTTCGCCGCGCGCTTCCGGCGGATTTGTGGTGACGGCATAGAGCGCCCCGATGCCGCCGGTGGCAAAGATCACCGCGTTGCTGCGGAAAAGAACCAGTCGCGCCGATGTGTGCAGGCCATAGCGCGCGAAAATGCCGGTGACGCGGCCGTCTTCCACCGCAAGCTCGATGGCATGAAAGCCTTCGAGCAAGCGGATCGAGGGCGCCGCCAGCGCGCGTTCGGCCAATGTGCGCGTCACTTCGGCGCCAGCACGATCGCCCTTCACATGCACGATGCGGGCGGCAGAATGCGCGGCCTCGCGGCCGAGTGAAAGCGTGCCGTCGGGATTGCGATCGAACGGTGCGCCATAGGCGATGAGGTCTTCGATGCGCGCGGGCGCTTCGCGCGCCACAAGCTCCGCGATTTTGGGATCCGTCGTGCCCGCGCCCGCCCTGATCGTATCGGCGGCGTGCGCCTGCCAGCTGTCGCGCTTGTCCATCGCCGCAGCGATGCCACCCTGTGCCCAGGCGCTGGAGCCGGATGTGCCGGGCCTGGCGCCGGCGAGAACGGTTGCCGGAAACGGCGCCAGCTTCAGCGCCGTGAACAGGCCCGCCATGCCGGCGCCGAGGATGAGCGCGCCCGGACATTCGATGACGTTGTCGATGCGGCGGCTCATGTTCGTTCCTCCCTGCCGGCAGATTCAGGGTGTGCGCCTCAGGCCGCTTTCGCCTGAACGGGCATCTTCACCGCCAGCATGCGCTCGACCGAGGCTTTGGCGCGCGCGGCGATTTCGCGATCGACCATCACTTCGTGGGTCATGGTCTGGAGCGAATTCAGGATTCCCGCCAGCGTGATGCGTTTCATGTGCGGGCAGAGGTTGCAGGGCCGCACGAATTCCACGTCTGGGAATTCCACCGCGACGTTGTCGCTCATGGAGCATTCGGTGACCATCACCACGCGCCGCGGCCGCTTCTGGCCGACATAACCGATCATGGCGCTGGTGGACCCCGCGAAATCGGCTTCGGCCACAACGTCCGGCGGACATTCCGGATGCGCCAGCACAACCACGCCGGGATTGCCTTCGCGATAGGCGCGGATATCGGCGGCCGTGAAGCGCTCATGCACCTCGCAATGGCCTTTCCAGGTGATGATCTTCACGGGCGTCTTTTTCGCCACGTTCTGCGCCAGATATTCGTCCGGGATCATGATGACGGTATCGCTGCCGCGCTCGCGCGCGATATCTTCCACGACCGCCACCGCATTGGAGGAGGTGCAACACACATCGCTCTCGGCCTTCACTTCGGCGGACGTGTTCACATAGGTCACAACCGGAAGGCCCGGATATTTCTGCTTGAGCAGCCGCACGTCCGCGCCCGTAATGGAAGCGGCGAGCGAACAGCCCGCGCGCAGATCGGGAATGAGCACGGTCTTCTGCGGCGAAAGGATTTTCGACGTTTCCGCCATGAAGTGCACGCCGGCCTGCACGATGACTTGTGCATCGGTGCGCGCGGCCTCGCGCGCCAGTTGCAGGGAGTCGCCGGTGAAATCGGAGACGCAGTTGAAAATCTCCGGCGTCATGTAGTTGTGGCCGAGGATGACGGCGTTCTTCTGCGTCTTCAGGCGATTGATGGCGTCCACATAGGGCGCAAAGGCCGGCCATTCGATTTCGGGAATCACATGGGCCACTTTCGCGTAGAGATCGCGCGTGGCGCGGGCGACCGCGGGCGTATAGGGAAGGTCGGGCCGGGCGGCTTCCAGGACTGCCATCTTCGCCTCCTTTATGCTCATATTGAGCATATATATAGGCTGAAAAGACCGGCCTTAAAGGGCCGGCATTTGGACGGACTTATGCTACCCATGAGCATAAATCCGTCAAGCCCGGCCGAAGCCTCGAAACGCGCCTGAAAAAGGCGTCATTTCGTCCCGGCAGCCAAAAAATCGTGTAAATCTTTGGCGCCACAAACGGGGCGGGGAGCCATGTCGCGCCGCATCAGCACGGTTCTATTTGCGTCCTCACTGCTGTGCCTTGGCGGCCCGGTGCAGGCCCAGATGCTCGCCGTCGCAGGGTCTCTGGAAGGCGGCTATAGCAGCTACGACACCCCGGGCGAGCATCTGAACGAATGGCGCGGCGCGGGTTCCGGCGTCTTCACGATCGACAATCCCGGCTTCAACCTTCAGGCTAATTTCGGCAATTCGGGCCTGAAGCTGAGCGGACAGAGCGCCGATCTCTGGCGCTATGACGCCGACATTTTCTGGCGCGACCATGCCGGCGCCATCGGGATTGACGGCGGCGGCGATTCCGTTTCGGCCGGCATCACGAACACGACGTCCAAATCATCCACCAGCAGCGGCTTCGATCTCGTCCACTTCGGCATGTTCGGCGAGTTTTTCGTCTTCCAGGGGCTCACGCTGCGCATGCGCGGCGGCCGGATCGCCGGAGACGAAACCGGCTATTACGCTTCGCCCGGGCTTGTGTGGTATCCGATCCGCGATATCGCCGTCAGTCTGAACGGCGATTACATCAAACTCGACAATCCGGCGCCGACCGTGGAAGACATTTCGGTTTCCGCCGAATACATGCCCGTGCGCGACGTGCCGATCACGCTTTCGATCGGCTACACCTACGCGCATCTGAGCCAGCTGTCCGGCCATCAGGATGTTCTGTCGGCCGGCATCAAGTGGTATTTCGGCGGCGAAGGGCGCAGCGGAACGCTGGAGGACCGTCAGCGCAACGGCCCCGACAACTGGGCTGGCCCGCCCGCCACGCTGGTCGGCGTCGGATTCTGAAACGCGGCAACGCCGATCAGGCGTTTGCAGTTCCCCGCCGTGCGCCGAGGCGCACACCGGGGGCGGGGCGTTCGCGCAAGACCTCGCGGCGGAAGCGGAACAGTTCGGCCGGACGCCCGCGGGCCGTGCGCGTGAATTTGCCGGTGCGCTCCACCAGTCCCTGATTTTCGATCAGGCGGCGGAAGTTCTGCTTGTGCAGGCGAACGCCGGAGATGGCTTCCACGGTGCGCTGCAGTTCCAGCATCGTGAAGGCCGGCGCCATCAGTTCGAACACGACGGGGCGGTATTTCATCTTTCCGCGCAGCCGGGCGATTGCGGTCGCCAATATGCGCCGATGGTCGAACATCATGCTGACACCCAGCGGCGGATCGGGCAGGCCATCGGCCGCGATCTTGCGGCCGTCGCGGCGCGCCTCCTCCACGAGGCCGGCTTCGTACAGAAGTTCATACCGCTCGAGCGCTTTTTCTTCGTCCCAGGGAAGACCTTCCAGCCCGAAGCAGATGCGCGCGCGGGCGCGCCGCTCTTCGGCCAGGTCGGACGCGTCGGCCGCCTTGGCGAATTTCTTCAGCGCCGGCGCTATCGTGCTGTCGATGAGCGCGGGCCTTTCGCGGCGCCAGTCCTCCCACGGGAAATACTGGTACCAGTCGCGCCAGTGCGTATCCGGCGCTTTGAGCTCGGTGCCTCCGCGCGTCAGGGCAAGATAGCCCACCGACACCACACGCGGCCCTTCGCCGGGCGTCACCAGATGCCGGCCCCGGTCGCCGAAGGTGTAGAGCTGTTCCGCATAACCGAGGCCGAGCAGCGTTTGCTCTTCCACCCAGCTGCGCAGTCCGCTTTCCAGCGTGCGGTGATGCAGGGGCTCGAAGGGACCGAAGGGCAGGGCGTCGGCAATGTCCTGCGAACGGCGCACCACGAGCACGCGCGGCCGCTCTTCGGCCACGGACACAATGGCCGCGCTCAAGCCGATGCTGACGACCAGTTCCGGCGTACCCCTGTTCATAGCTGCGCGCGCTCGACGGGAAATTCCACGGGCATGCCTTCCACCACGAGGATTCCGTCGCCCATCGCTTCTACGGCCTGCACCATGCGGCCGTTGCGGTTCAGCAGCCGGTCCGCAAGCCGCACGATCAGGCGGTTGGGATAGGCGTGCGGCGCGCGCGCGCGCATGGCGCGGGCAATCTCCATTTCCGCGCCGGGACCAAGCCGGTCGCAAAGCACCGTGTAGGCCGCGGCCATCGAGCGGCTTACGCCTGCCCAACAATGCACGATCATCGGCGCCTGTGCATTCCAGCTGCGGCCGAATTCCAGCAGGGATGCGACGTGGGTTTCCGCCGGCGGCGCTTCGCCCAGCCAGTCCTCCGCAATGTCATTCATGCCGAGGCGCAAATGTCTTGCCGGCTCAAACCCCGCCGGCGTTTCGATCATGTGCTCGGGTGACAACAGCGTGACAATATGCGAGGGCCGGTGCTGGCGAATGGCATCGGGCAGGACCGATAGCGGCGTGACGACGATCTTGCTCATCCGGCCATTAGCTAGCGAGGGCCGTTCTATCCTGCAAGCCGCCTGAACCGCTCCAGAAACAGGGCTTGCGCATCGGCCGTGGAAAGCGGCGAAAGGCGGGGCATTTTCGTGGCGCGCGGCGGAACGCCGAAATAGCGCAGGGCTTCCTCGCGCGAGAAACCGGCAAGCTGGGTTGCCTCGTGATATGCCGAAGTGCCGTCGGCCTTCTTGATCAGGGCATTGAGTTCGGCCGGCGTCCTTGCGGGCAGGCCAAAGCGGATATGGATGGCCGCCAGAAGCCTGAGCTCGAAATCCTTGTAATCGAAACCCACGGCGGCCTTGAACGGGCTGATCAGGTCGCCGATCACATATTCCGGCGCATCGTGAAGAAGCGCGGTCAACCGGCCCATTCGCGAAAGCTTCGGATTCAGTTCAGCGGCGAATTTTTCCACCAGCACGCAATGCTGGGCGACGGAAAAGGCATGCGCGCCCTTCGTTTGCCCGTTCCAGCGCGCCACGCGCGCCAGCCCGTGGGCGATATCCTCAATCTCGATGTCGAGCGGCGAGGGGTTGAGCAGATCAAGTCTGCGTCCGCTCAGCATCCGCTGCCAGGCGCGGGGCGGTTCATGCCGTCTGGTCATGGCGTTCGGCCGGATTTGCGGCGCCATCCTTACCCCAAATCGGGCGGGGATGCGTCCGGTTATGCGATTGTCCCACGGGCTTTCCGGCCGCTTATCCCATGAGCCAGAAGCGCAGACACACAAGCATGAGCACCATGGCCAGCGCCACGCGGATCGTGGTGTCAGACGTGCGCGCGGAGGCGATGCTGGCCACGATGATGGCGGGTATGGATCCGGTGAGCAGGGAGGTCAGAATGTGCCAGTTGATCGAGCCCAGAAAGGAATGCCCCATGCCGGCGATGAGGGTGAGCGGGACCGCATGCGCGATGTCGGACCCGACGATGCGCTGGGACGGCATCTTCGGATAGAGCATGACGAGCGCCATCACCCCGATCGCGCCGGCACCGACCGACGACAGCGAAACCAGCACGCCCAGGGCCGCGCCCGTGAGGATTGTCATGGAACGGACGAATTTCTCGTTCAGTTCGCGGACATGCCCCGTGTACCATTTCATCAGCGGCTTGCGGAACAATAGCGACAGGGCGGTGAAGAACAGCGCCACGCCCAGAACGCGCGTGATGAGAATCTGCGTGGTGCTGCTGTCCACCTTCAGTTCGTAGAGGACAAGAATGGTCACCGCCGTCATCGGCACGCTGCCGATCGCCAGCCTGCCCACGACCGTCCAGTCAATGGTCCGGTTGTAGCCGTGGATGATCGACCCGCCCGTTTTCGTGATCGAGGCGTAAAGCAGGTCCGTGCCGACCGCCGTTGCGGGATGAATCCCGAAAATCAGGATCAGGATGGGCGTCATCAGGGAACCTCCGCCCACGCCTGTAAACCCGACAAGGCCGCCCACGAGCACGCCCGAAACGACATAAAACGGGTCAACCCCATGCAGAAATGTCCAGACAGCGTCCATGCAATCGCTTTCGCTTTACGGATTTCCGGAATTAAGGGCGTCAGCCGCGCTTGCGCAGGATGATGCTGCCGGCGGAATAGCCGGCCCCGAAGGAACATAACACGCCAAGGTCGCCCGGGTTCAGATCGTTGCTGTATTTGTGAAAGGCAATGATGGAACCGGCGGAGCTGGTGTTGCCGTATTCGTCAAGGATGCAAGGGGCCTCGGACGGCGAGGCATCGCGGCCCAGGACCTTGCGGGCGATGAGATCATTCATGTTGATGTTGGCCTGATGCAGCCATAGCCGTTTCAGGTCGCCGGGCGCGATCCCCGAGCTCTCCAGATGTTCCAGGATGAAGTTGGCCACCATCGGCACGACTTCCTTGAACACCTTGCGGCCCTTCTGGGTGATGAGCTTGTCCGGCGCCCCCATGGTTTCCGGCGTAAAGCGGTTCATGGGCCCGAAATTGTTGCGGATGTTGTTGGAATATTCCGCTTTCAGCCGCATGCCGGCGATTTCCCACGTATTGTCGCCGTCGGCCGCGGGCGCCGGCTCGAGCACGACGGCCGTCGCCGCATCGCCGAATATGAAATGTGTCTCGCGGTCGCAAAGGTTGAGGTGGCTCGTGCAGATTTCCGGATTGATCGCCAGCATCGCACGCACATGGCCGGATGCGACCATGTCGGCCGCCGCCTGGATGCCGAAGGTCGCCGATGAGCACCCGGCAAGCATGTCGAAGCCAAATCCCTCGATGCCGAGGGCGTGCTGCACCTCGATGGCGATCTGGGGATAGGGCCGCTGCATGATGGACGCGGCGACGATGACCCCGTCAATGTCGGCGGGCGTGCGGTGCGCGGCCTCCAGGGCCTGCTTCGCCGCGGCCACCGCGATCTCCGCGGAAAGCGAGAGCTGGTCGTTCGGCCGCTCGGGCATGCGGGGGCACATGACCGCCGGATCCAGCATGCCGTTCTTGCAGACGACATGGCGCTTCTTGATGCCGGATGCCTTGACGATGAATTCGTCGCTGGATTTCAGCATGGCCGTCATCTTGCCGGCCGCGATTTCGTCGTGATGGGCGGCATTGAAGCGGCGCACATATTCGTTGTATGCCGCCACCAGTTCGGCATTGGTAATCGTCTCCGGCGGCGTATAAAGCCCCGTCCCGCTGATGGCGATGCGTGTCACTGTGCCCCACGCCCTTTGTGCAGGTGCTAAGCTGGCCGAGGCTGGCGCGAAAGGCAAGCACGATCAAGGAGTTCCGTTAAGGA
>JAJPIX010000024.1 GCA_021324545.1 Alphaproteobacteria bacterium | reverse complement strand
TTCTCCGTGCCCGCGACTTTCGCCGTGAAGCCCGAGAGGAAATGGTACATCGCCTGGCTCGGAGTCAGCTTGGCAATCGGCGGCAGCACGCCGAAGGCATCGGCCGTCAGCATGATGACGTTTCTGGGATGGCCGGCGCGGCCGGTTTCGCTGGCGTTCGGAATGAAATCGATCGGATAGGCGGCGCGGGTGTTTTCCGCATATTTGGCGCTGTCCAGGTCGAGCTCCCGCGTGTCGGCATCCATCACCACATTCTCGAGCACGGTGCCGAAGCGTTCGGTGGTGGCGTAGATTTCAGGTTCGTTTTCGCGCGACAGGCGGATCACTTTCGCGTAGCAGCCGCCTTCGATGTTGAAGATGCCGTGCTCGCTCCAGCCATGCTCGTCGTCGCCGATGAGCGTGCGGCTGGCATCGGCCGAAAGCGTTGTCTTGCCGGTGCCGGAGAGGCCGAAGAAGATCGCAGCCTTTCCGTCCTTGCCGACATTGGCCGAGCAATGCATGGACATCACCCGCTTGGGCGGAAGCAGGTAATTCATGATGGTGAAGACGGATTTCTTGATTTCGCCCGCATAGGACGTGCCGCCGATCAGGACCATCTTCTTGGTGAAGTTCACGGCGATCACAGTTTCGCTGACCGTGCCGTGCTTTGCGGGATTTGCGCGGAAGCCCGGCAGATCGATGATCGTGAATTCGGGCCTGAATCCCTTGTGCTCTTCCGCCGTGGGCCGGATCAGGAGCTGATGCACAAAAAGCGAATGCCAGGCATATTCGGTGACGATGCGCACCGGCAGGCGATAGGTGAGATCGGCGCCGCCATAGAGATCCTTGGCGAAGAGCTCGCGGCCTTCGGCGAATTTCAGCATGTCGGCCAGAAGCGCATCGAAATGCGCCGGGCTCATGGGCTTGTTGTTGTCCCACCAGACCTGGTTCTCGCTTGCCGCATCGCGGACCACGAATTTGTCGTTGGCCGAGCGGCCGGTGTGCTGGCCGGTCAGCACCAGGAGCGGACCATTCTTGGCAAGATGGCCTTCGCGGCGCTGAAGCGATTGTTCGTACAGCGCCGGCACGCTCTGGTTCCAGTGCACGGCCTTGAGATTGCGAAAACCCTGGCCTTCAAGGCCAAAGGCGCCCTGTTTGGCGTCAGTCATCAGCGGACTCCCGTAGAATTCTGCGGCCGGCTGCCGGCGCCGGTCTTGTTGTCGTTCAGAGGACAATAGGCGTTGCCGCCCCAAGCGGGCAAACCAACACCCGATCCCGGGCGAAAAAGCAAGCCGGCCCGGGGCTTAAGGTGAAGGCCAATTGCCGCGGAACCGCCGGTTTTGTGCCCGCACTTTCGCCATCGGGCCGCCCCGGCTAAGACGGCCGCCATGGCCCTTTCGGACGAGGAGCTCGAGCGTTACGCCCGCCACATCGTGCTGCGCGAGGTGGGCGGTGCTGGCCAGGCGCGGCTCCGGGCCGCGCGGGTTCTGGTCATCGGGGCGGGCGGGCTGGGCAGCCCTTTGATCCTTTATCTCGCCGCGGCCGGGGTGGGCACCATCGGGGTGGCGGATTTCGACACCGTGTCGCTTTCCAACCTGCAGCGGCAGATCGCCCACCGGACGGCGGACGTGGGGCGGGCGAAAACCGAAAGTGCGCGCGATGCGGCCGCCGCGATCAATCCCAACGTGATGGTTGTGCCGCATCAGCTGCGCCTCGATGCTTCCAATGCGCCCGGCCTGATTTCGCAATACGACATCGTTGCCGACGGATCGGACAATTTCACGACGCGCTTTCTGGTGAACGATGCATGCTTCTTCGCCGGGAAAATTCTGGTCTCCGCCGCCGTCACGGAATTCGACGGCCAGCTTTCCACCTTCAAGGCCTTCGACCGGACGGGCGCCTATCCCTGCTATCGCTGCCTCTTTCCCGAACCGCCGCCGCCGGGAACCGTGCCGTCCTGTTCGGAGGCCGGCGTTCTGGGCGCGGCCGCCGGCGTGATGGGCACGCTGCAGGCGCTGGAAGTGATGAAAGAAATTCTGGGCATCGGCCAATCGCTCGCCGGACGGCTTCTGATCTATGATGCGCTGTCCACGACCTTTCGCACCGTGAAATTCCATCCCGATCCCGGATGCGCGCTCTGCGGTTCTCATCCCCGCATCACGCATTTGTCGAAGCATCCTCATCCCTCGACAGGATCAGGATGAGAATTTGAGCAAAGCCCTCGTGGCGAGCCTGTCGGAACCGGGAGGACGTTTAACGCGCCTCGTCCCAGTTCTGGGCGGCGCGCGCGTCCACGACCAGGGGCACCGACAAACTGATCGCCGGGAGCGCGGCCTTTTCCATCACCGATCCGGCCAAGGCCATCAGCGCATCCACTTCGCCGTCCGGCGTTTCGAACACCAGCTCGTCGTGAACCTGCAGCAGCATTTTCGCCCTGAGCTTTTTCTTCGCCAGCGCATCAGGCATGCGGATCATGGCGCGGCGGATGATATCAGCGGCGGAGCCCTGGATCGGGGCGTTGATCGCCGCGCGTTCGGCGCCGGCGCGGAACGAGGGATTGCTGGACTTGATCTCGCGGATATGCACGCGCCGGCCAAAGAGCGTTTCCACAAAGCCGTGCGCGCGCGCGTAGGCCTTCGTTTCTTCCATATAGTCGCGGATTCCCGGAAAGCGCTGAAAATATTTCTTGATGTAGTCGTTGGCTTCCTCGCGCGAAATGCCGAGTTGCTGCGCAAGCCCGAAGCCGGAAATGCCGTAAACAATGCCGAAATTGATCGCCTTGGCGCGCCGGCGCACTTCGGGCGGCATGCCTTTCACCGGGACGCCGAAGATTTCCGATGCGGTCATCGCATGAATGTCGAGCCCGTCGGCGAACGCCTTTTTCAGCTGCGGAATGTCGGCGATATGGGCGAGCAGGCGCAGTTCGATCTGGCTGTAATCGGCGCTGACGAGCTTGGAGCCTGTGGGGGCGACGAATGCCCGCCTGATCTTGCGGCCTTCTTCGGTGCGGATGGGGATGTTCTGCAGGTTGGGATCGGTTGAGGCCAATCGCCCCGTGCTCGCCGCCGCCAGCTGGAAGGAGGTATGCACGCGGCCGGTTTTCGGATTCACATAGGTCGGGAGCGCTTCGGTATACGTGCCGCGCAGCTTCGAAAGCCCCCGCCAGTCCAGCACCTTCCTCGCGATCTCGTAGCCCTGGGCCGCCAGTTCCTCCAGCACATCCACATCCGTCGACCAGGCGCCGGTTTTGGTGCGCCGGCCGCCCTGGAGCTTCATCGTGCCGAACAGAAGATCGCCCAGCTGCTTGGGCGAGCCGATGTTGAATTCGCCGCCGGCGAGCCTGAAGATTTCGGTTTCCAGCGCCGCCATCTGCTTTCCGAAATCGTTTGACAGCCTTCTGAGGAAATCGGGGTCGATCGCGATTCCGGCCTGCTCCATGGCGGCCAGCACGGGAATGAGCGGGCGCTCCGTCGTTTCATAGACGCCCGTCTTTCCTTCCGCGATCAGCCGCGGCTTGAGCAGCATGTGCAGACGAAGCGTGACATCGGCATCTTCGGCGGCATAGCGGGTGGCTTCTTTCACCGGCACGCAATCGAAGGTCTGCTTCTCCCGGCCGCGGCCGGCCACTTCATTGAAGGTGATCGGCTTGTGCGTGAGATGCAGCTCCGACAGCTCGTCCATGCCGTGACCGTGCAGGGCCGAGTCGAGCACAAAAGACAGAAGCATCGTGTCGTCGAACGGTGCCACGCGAATGCCGCGCTGAAGGAAAATCAGGTAATCGTATTTCAGGTTCTGCGCGATCTTGAGCACGCTTTCGTCTTCGAGGAGCGGCTTGAGCCGTTCGAGAAGCACGCTCTCGTCGAGCTGTTCGATTCGGCCGGTCTGCGAAAGATCAAGGCCGCTGCCCGGGCGGTGGCCGCAAGGGATGTAGCAGGCTTCGTTGGGCGCAACCGCAAGCGATACCCCGCAAAGGCCCGCCTGCATCGGGTCAAGCGAGGTGGTCTCGGTGTCGATTGCCACCCGGCCCATTTCGCGCGCCCGCACAAGCCAATGTTCCAGCCGGTCAAGCGTGGTGACGGTTTCATACAGGGCGTGATCAATCGGCTTGAGGATTGCATCCCGGTTTGCGATCGCGCCCGGAGCGCCCGCGCCGTTGACGGTCTTGAGGGGCGCCTTTCCGGCCGGAAGCGGCTGTTTGGCCGCTGCTGGCAAAGGCGCTGCCCCGCCGGGCGCCGGCAACACCTTGCCCGCCGGATCGGGCGCGGGCGGAATGGCGTCGGGATCTTCCACCCCAAGCTTTGCCGCCGCGCGCTTCAACAGGGCGTTGAATTCCATCGCCTTGAGGAACGCGATCAGCGTGGCAGGTTCCGGATCGCGGACGCCGAATTCGTGCAGCTGTTCCCTGATGGGCGCCTTGTCATCGAGTGTCACGAGCACCCTGGAAATGCGCGCATTGCCGGCATGTTCGATCAGCGATTCCCGCCGCTTGGGCTGTTTGATCTCCTGGGCGCGCTTCAGCAATGTCTCCAGATCGCCATATGCGTTGATCAGCTCGGCCGCCGTCTTGACCCCGATGCCGGGAACGCCGGGCACATTGTCGCTGGAATCGCCGGCCAGCGCCTGCACATCGATCACCCTGGAGGGCGGCACGCCGAAGCGCTCCATCACCTCGGCCTGCCCGATGCGCTTGCCTTTCATCGTATCGAGCAAAGTCACGACGCCGTCTTCGACAAGCTGCATCAGATCCTTGTCGGACGACACGATCGTCACGCGTGCGCCCTGTTTCCTGGCGAGCGCCGCATAGGTTGCGATCAGGTCGTCGGCTTCGTAATTCTCCAGCTCCACGCTTGGCACGCCGAAGGCGCGCGTGGCTTCGCGCACCAGCGGGAACTGCGGAATGAGATCTTCCGGCGGCTCGGGCCGGTGCGCCTTGTATTGCGGATAGATCCTGTTGCGGAAGGTCGTTTTTCCGGCATCGAAAATCACGGCCAGATGCGTGGGCGCATCTTCGCCCTTCATGTCTTCGAGCAGCTTCCACAACATGTTGCAGTAGCCCGAGACCGCGCCCGTGGGCAGGCCGTCGGATTTGCGCGACAGGGGCGGCAGCGCGTGATAGGCGCGGAACAGATAACCCGAGCCGTCAACGAGATAGAGATGATCGCCCTTCTTCAGGGGCCGTTCGTGATTTTTCGTGTTCAATGCGTGATGTCGCGTTCCGCGCCCGGCTTCAGCTTGAAGCGGCGGTCGCAATAGGGGCAATCGATGAAATTCTCGTCGCCCATTTCAAGATAGACCTTGGGATGGCCGAGCGCTCCGCCCCCGCCGTCGCAGGCCACCCGCGTATCGGTGACCTCGATAACCTCCGGCGCTGGCAGGGCGCTGGACAGAATTTGGCCGGTGTCTGGCATGGCTTCCCCTTCAGCAATGTCTGAAAGCGGGCGGACTATAGCCATGAGCGGCAACGGTGCAAAAATAAAAAAGGCGCCAAGGGCTTGGCCCCCGCACCCGTCAGGACACACTTCAGGAGATAACCCCTATGTAGGGTTCAATGGGTCCCGTTCAAGGGGCCATCGCAAATTTTCCGGAAGCCGGCATGCCCACGCGCCGTTCCCGGCGCGAGGGCATGCCTGCACCATGGGTCAGGCCGAAACATCGACCAGATTGCCGACCCCCGGGGCGGTCGCCGACTTCACGGCGCCGCTCCGGTCATCGCTGTCGCCATCATGATCGGGCCCGGGGCCTTCTGCGGTTTCCCTGGCCTTCATCATGGCGGCCATGCTTTGCATGGAGCCTGCGCTTTCGACTTGCATCCGAATCTCCATTCTGGTGGGACGCATCCCCGATGGTAAGCGCCAGAGATGAGTGGTCCGTCGCTTTGCAAAATTGTATAGTTGCCTAACAATTCCTCGCGCGGGCCCTGCGGATTTGCATGGACGATCGGGGCGCGCGCAGGATCGGGCGTCAGGAAATTTTGATGGTCGTGCTGAACCGCATCTACACAAGGACCGGCGACAAGGGAACGACCGCGCTCGGCGACGGCACGCGGCTTCCCAAACACAGCCTGCGGATAGAGGCCTTCGGCACGGTGGACGAGGCCAACGCAGCTATCGGGCTGGCGCGCCTTTACACCAAAGGCGCGATGGACGAGATGCTGGCGCGCATCCAGAACGACCTGTTCGATCTGGGCGCGGATTTGTGCGTGCCGGAAACAGCCCGCCGCGCGGAAGGCCGCCTGCGCATCGCCGATTCCCAGGTGGAGCGGCTGGAGCGCGAAATCGATTCGATGAATGGGGAGCTTGCGCCGCTCAATTCCTTCGTGCTGCCGGGCGGGACGGAAGCGGCCGCGCATCTGCATCTGGCGCGCGCAATCGTGCGGCGCGCCGAGCGCCGGATCGTGGAGCTAGCGGACAAGGAGCCGCTCAATCCGGCGGCGCTCAGATATGTGAACCGGCTTTCCGATCATCTGTTCGTGGCGGCGCGATTTGCCAACCACAAGGGCACCAAAGACGTGTTGTGGAAGCCGGGCGAAAACCGCTGACGGTTACTCTTCCGCGGGCTTGCGGCCGAACAGGAAGGCTAGGATCACGCCCAGCACGCCGGTGATGCCCCAGGCCGGCAAGGCCATCATCGAATAGGTCCATCCGGGAAGCGGCGAAGGCAGCGTGTGCTGTATCCAGGACTTGAAGGCGTTCAGGCTGTCCGGCGCCAGGATCGCCCAGACCTGATCGAGCGAGCGCACGGCAATCTGGCCGCCGCGTTCGAGCGTGGTGATGAGGTCGGCGCCCAGAAGCATGAGCGCGATCACGATCAGAACCAGACTGATGAAACGCAAAACCGTGGACATGGCCCCTCGCCCGCCAGAAGGCTAACGAGCCGGTGTGAAATTCTCAAGAACAGGGCCAAAGTTAACGCAAAACGTGGTGAACGGGGTCAACGCTCGCGTTTGGGATAGGGCTTTGGACGGTGGACATAATAGCCGGTGGCCTGATCGGTCATCATGTCGATGTCGGGGTAATAGCAGACATCGCTGTCGGAGCGGGTGCCGACTTCCAGATATGTGGCGCTGGCGTTGCTCTTGTTTATGAGGTGATGGCCATTGGGCACATTCCGGGGAAATGCGGCCACATCCCCCGCGCGCAGGATTTCTTCACCGTCATCGGTGACGAGCGTGACCTCGCCGGAAAGCACATAGACCAGCTCGTCTTCGGCGGTGTGCCAGTGGCGCTGGCTCGACCAGCAGCCCGGCGGAAGCTCCGTCAGGTTCACGCCAAATTGCGTGAGGCCCGCCGCATCGCCCAGGGCCTTCTTTGTGCGCGCACCGGCGGTTTCATGGAACGGCGCGGGATAGCCCGAGCCCCTGCGCACCGGAAGATTCTTCACATCGATCTTTGGCATGGCGACACTCCTCCAAAAAGCCGGGCCTCAAGCGCAACCGCCCGCAAGACATATATCCCGCGGGCGGCTGCTTTTGGGAACGGTCAGCCATGCATCAGGCGCTTTGCTGGCCTCCCGTCTGCGCCGCGTCGGCCTGCTGCTTCTTCGTCAGGTCTTCGCCCGTCTGCTGGTCCACGGCCTTCATCGAAAGCCTGACCTTGCCGCGATCGTCGAAGCCCAGAAGCTTGACCTTCACCATGTCGCCTTCCTTGACCACGTCGCTCGTCTTGGCGACGCGCTTGGGCGCGAGCTCGGAGATGTGCACGAGGCCGTCTCTGGGGCCGAAGAAGTTCACGAACGCGCCGAAATCCATCACCTTTACGACCTTGCCGTCATAGATTTCGCCGACCTCCGGCTCGGCCACGATGGACTTGATCCATTTCAGCGCGGCGTTGATGGAAGCGGAGTCGGCTGAAGCGACCATCACCGTGCCGTCGTCTTCCACGTTGATCTTGGCGCCGGTCTTTTCCACGATCTCGCGGATCACCTTGCCGCCGGAGCCGATCACGTCGCGGATCTTGTCGGTCGGAATCTTGATCGTTTCGATGCGCGGCGCATGTTCGCCCAGTTGCGCGCGCGATTGCGAAATCGCCTTGGCCATTTCGCCCAGGATATGGATGCGGCCTTCATGCGCCTGGTCGAGCGCGACCCGCATGATCTCTTCGGTGATGCCGCTGATCTTGATGTCCATCTGGAGCGATGTGACGCCCTGGTCGGTGCCCGCCACCTTGAAGTCCATGTCGCCAAGATGATCTTCGTCGCCCAGAATGTCGGACAGGACGCAGAAGCGTTCGCCTTCCTTGATGAGCCCCATGGCGATGCCGGCCACCGGCCTTGGCAGCGGCACGCCTGCATCCATGAGCGCGAGCGAAGATCCGCAGACCGTGGCCATCGAGGATGAGCCGTTGGATTCAGTGATCTCCGACACGACCCGGATGGTATAGGGAAACTGCTCCTTCGTCGGCAGCATGGGATGGATCGCGCGCCAGGCAAGCTTGCCATGGCCGATTTCCCGGCGGCCGGGAGCATTCATGCGGCCCGTTTCGCCCACCGAATAGGGCGGGAAATTGTAGTGCAGCATGAAATGCTGCTTGTAGGTGCCTTCCAGGCTGTCGACATATTGCTCGTCTTCGGCCGTACCCAGCGTGGCCACTACCAGCGCCTGGGTTTCGCCGCGCGTGAAAAGCGCGCTGCCATGCGTGCGGGGCAGCACGCCCACCTGCGCCACAATCGGGCGGACGGTCTTCAGATCGCGCTCGTCGATGCGCCGCTTGGTATCGAGCACGGCATTGCGCATGACTTCGGCTTCCAGATCGTGGAAGAGCGCGTGGAACTTGTTTTCTGGCAGATTGCCTTCGCCTTCGCCCACGAATTCCGATGCCGCACGTTCCCGGATTTCGGCGATGCGGTCGCGCCGCGCCTGCTTTTCGGGAATCTGGAAGGCCTGCGCCAGATCGGCGCCGGCAAATTCCCTGATCCGCGCGTAAATCGCCTTGGTATCATCGGCGGGAACTTCCCGCGGCTCTTTGGCCGCCTTTTCGGCCAGCCTGATGATTCCTTCAATCACCGGCTGCATGCCCTTGTGGCCGAACATCACGGCGCCAAGCATGATCTGCTCGGACAGTTCCTGGGCTTCGGATTCCACCATCAGGACGGCGTCGGCTGTGCCTGCCACGACGAGATCGAGCTTGGAATTCACCATTTCGTCGATGCAGGGATTGAGCTTGAATTCGCCGGCGATATAGCCCACGCGGGCGGCGCCGATCGGCCCCATGAAGGGAATGCCCGAAAGCGTGAGCGCCGCCGACGCAGCCACCATCGCCACGACATCGGGATCGTTTTCCATGTCGTGGCTGAGGACCGTGACGATGACCTGCGTCTCGTTGCGATAGCCTTCGGCGAACAGCGGCCGGATCGGCCGGTCGATGAGGCGCGAAATCAGCGTTTCGCGTTCGGTGGGCCGGCCTTCGCGCTTGAAATAGCCGCCCGGAATCTTGCCGGCCGCGAAATATTTTTCCTGGTAGTTGACCGTCAGCGGAAAGAAGTCGATGCCGGGCTTGGCTTCGCGTTCACCCACAACGGTGGCAAGCACGATGGTCTCGCCGTAGGTCGCAAGCACCGCGCCATCGGCCTGGCGCGCGATGCGCCCGGTTTCAAGTGTGAGCGTGCGTCCGCCCCATTCGATATCCTGTTTTATGATGTTGAACATATTTTTCGTCCTTCGTCTCCCGCGGCCGGATTGCCGCAGGTCCTTCTTCGAGTGCGCTCAAAGAAAATGGCAGCGCACGGGCGGCCCTGTTTGCCCCCGCGCGGAAATTCGGTTGCATGAAGGCGCGCGCGCTCAGCGCCGCAGACCCAGGCGGTTGATGAGTGCGTCGTAACGCTTCTCGTCGCGCGATTTGATGTAATCGAGCAGACGCCGCCGCTGCGACACGAGCTTGATGAGCCCGCGGCGCGAATGATTGTCCTTCACATGCGTCTTGAAGTGTTCGGTGAGATTTGTGATGCGCTCGGACAACACCGCCACCTGGACTTCCGGCGAGCCGGTATCGTTGGGATTGGTGGCGTACTGCCTGATGACTTCGTTCTTGCGTTCGGTTGTGATCGTCATGTCTGTTCCCGGTCATCCAAAGTTGAAAACGCGAAACGGCCTGAGCTCTCCGGACTCGAGGGCCGCCAGTGCCACCGGCTCGCCGTCGGACGTCGAACAATAGACCGTGAGCCCTTTGGGATCGGCGTCTTCGCCAATGGCGTCCGCGATGCGGGAAAACAGGTTTGCCCGCATCAGGACCGGATTGCCTTGGCGGAGGCGAACCGCATCCGGGCCCGAAACGGCCAGCGCCGGGATGCCGTCCAGCGCCGTCGAAATGGGCCTCAAGTGCTCAAAAGCGGCCGGACTATGCATAAAACCCTTCAGCGTTTCCAGTGGCACGGCCTGGTTTTCGGTGAACCCGCCAACGGCCGTGCGCCTCAGCGCCCCAACATGGCCAACCGTGCCCAGCGCCAGGGCCAGATCCCGCACCCAGGCCCGCACATAAGTGCCTTTGCCGCAAACCATTTCGAATTCGGCCCGATCGGGCCCGGGCTCACCGACGAGCCGGACGCTCTTGACGAACACTGTTCGCGGCTCGAGCGCCGGGGCCTCGCCGTCCCGCGCGAGATCATAAGCCCGCTCGCCATCCACCTTTATCGCCGAATAGGCCGGCGGCACCTGGATTATTTCGCCTGTGAAACGAATGGCCATGGCTTCAATCTGGGCCCGCGAAGGGCGCCTGTCGGACGTGGCGGTGACGCGGCCTTCGGCATCGTCGGTGTCGCGCGCCTCGCCCCAGCAGGCCGTGAAGCGATAGGTCTTTTGCGCATCCATGACGAAAGGCACCGTCTTGGTCGCCTCTCCCAAAGCCACGGCCAGCACGCCGGTGGCCATGGGATCGAGCGTGCCGGCATGGCCGGCCTTCTGGGCCTCGAAAATCCGGCGCACCAGGCCCACGACCTGTGTGGAGGTGGCGCCTTTGGGCTTGTCCACCACGACCCAGCCGTGAACCGGACTGCCCTTCCGCCTACGAGCCATCCGGGTCATCCCCATCGGCCTTCAGATCGCGGCGCACCCGCTCGGACCGGAGCAACGTTTCGATCTTCTCGGCTTCAGCAAAGGAGGTGTCTTCCCTGAAGCGCAGCTCGGGCGTGAATTTGAGCGCGATCATGCGACCCATGATTCCGCGAATGAAACCGCGATGGCGGTTCAGCGCATCCACGACGCCGCCTGCATTCCTTCCGCCCAAAGGCTCCACGAATACGGTGGCGTGGCGCATGTCGCCCGATGGCTTCACCTGCGTGACCGTGACCGACACGCCTTCGAGATCGGGATCGCGGACTTCTCCGCGCGAGAAAATCTGCGACAGCGCATGCCGCAGCATTTCCCCCACGCGCAGCTGGCGCTGGGTCGGCCCCCTGTCGCGTGCCTGTCGCGGCATGATCAATCCTCCCCGTATCCGAAACGCGCAACATGCGGTGCAAGCACCGGCATGACAGGCCCCAATTCATCGGCGTAGCGGCGCCACTGCCCGACGCCGTGGCCAAACAGCCCGCGCGCAATTTGCGCATTGCTGGGGGTGTCGATATTCCGGGCCGCTGCGCGGCGCGCGAATGCGGCCATGTCTTCGTGGCGCTCCAGCCCCAGAAAACCGCAAACGCCGCCGATCGTCCCGTCGAAATCGGACACAAGGCCTTCATAGCGCAGCTCGAAGGTCTCCAGTGCAAGCTTTTCGCGATAGAGCGCCGAAAGCGACATCACCGCATCGTAGTAGCGCGCCGCCGATTCCAGCGAGGTGAACTCGTACATCTGCGCCGTCATGCCGAAGCGCCGCCGGAAACAGGACAGCACGACATCGCGGGGATCGCGCAGGGCGAAGAGGATTTTCGCGCGCGGGAAGATTTTGGCCACCAGGCAGAGCAAAATGCTGTTGAGCGGCAACTTGTCCACAAACACCTTGCCGGCCGGGCGGACGCCAAATTCCGCAGCGCGCGCCCAATAAGCGTCGCGGTGCCTTGAGAGCGCGCCAGTGTCGGCCAGGGCAAGGCGTTCCAGACCGTCGGGCGGCACGAGAAAATCCTCTATGGCATCGGTCAGGCAATCGCGCTCTTCCATCGACCCGATATCGGGATGACTGTCGAGCACCACTTCGAGCAGCGTCGTCCCCGAACGCGGAAAGCCGACCAGGAAGACATGCGTTTCGACGGGCGAAACATAGGGTTCGTCCCGGTTTGCGCGCCAGCGCGCGGCATCGGCGGCGCTGAAATGGGCCGCAAGGCGCGCCACCCTGGCGTGGGCGGTTTCAACGCCCTCTGCTTCGTAAACGGGCTTGTAGTATGCCCGCAGCATGGCCTTGGCCGCCGCGTAAGCGGCGAACGCATCCCGAAATTGGCCCAGGCCATCAAGCGCATCGCCCAGCAGGCTCGATGCAATCGAGCGGTTGACGGGGCTCAAGCCTGCCTGCGCCATCAGCGGCCGAAGGCGCGCGGCGGCATCTGCGAATTTCTGTTCCTCGATGTCGGCCATGGCAAGCGACAGAACTGCGCCGGCCTGGCGCGGATCATGCCTGAGGGCGCGGCTGCCGAAATCCCGCGCCGACACGACATCGCCGCGCAGGGCCGCAAGATTGGCGAGCTTTGCCATGGCTTCGGCGTTCGCCGGTTCGGCTGAAAGCACGCGCTCGAATTCCACCCGCGCCTTGCCCAGCTCGCTCAGGTCCTCATGCGCGCAAGCCTTGCGGAAGCGGATATGCGAAGCGCCCGGCTGCTGGCGGAGCGCCGCGTCGAAGGCGGCCAGCGCTTCGCGATGCCGGCCGAGCCGCGAATAACAGATGCCGGCCGCGTTCAGCACGTCGGGATTGCGCGGCGAAAGCGCACGCGCCCGCTCGGCCAGCGCAAGGGCGGCGCGGTCATCGCCCCGGTTGATGCTGTCATAGGCTGCCAACGTCAGAAGATTGGGATGCTCGAAGCCCCGGCCGGCGGCTTCGCCCGCAAGGCGGATGGCGCGCGCCATGTCGCCGGCGCGCAACGCCGCCTCAATGCCGCGCAGATGACGCTCGAGCTCGGCGGTGTTTTGCGATAGCTGGATGCCGGCCGCCATGGGTTACAACGGTTCCGCAAGGCCACAGAGCCCCGCGCCTCAAAGCGCGCGCTTGATGGTCTCGACCTCGTAGCACTCGATCACATCGCCCTTCTGGATGTCCTGATAGTTGGCGAAGGACATGCCGCATTCCTGACCGGTCTGCACTTCGCGCACTTCATCCTTGAAGCGCTTGAGCGTGGAAAGATCGCCTTCGTGGATCACGACGTTGTCGCGGATGAGGCGCACTTTCGCGCCGCGCCGAACGATGCCTTCCGTCACGCGGCAGCCCGCAACCTTTCCGACCTTGGAGATCGAAAAGACTTCGAGGATTTCCGCGTTGCCGAGGAATTTCTCGCGCGTTTCCGGCGCCAGAAGGCCCGATAGCGCGGCCTTAACGTCGTCCACGACGTTGTAGATGATGTTGTAATAGCGGATTTCCACGCCGTCGCGCTTGGCGCGCTCGCGCGCCTGCGCATTGGCGCGCACATTGAACCCGATGATTGCGCCGCCCGAGGCGTGCGCCAGAATGACATCGCTTTCGGTGATCGCGCCCACGCCCGACTGCAGCACCTGCACGCCCACTTCGTCGGTCCCGAGCTTTTCGAGCGCGCCGGAGATGGCTTCGACCGAACCCTGCACATCGGCCTTGACGACGAGCGGAAGCAGGCGCCTTTCGCCTTCCTTCTGGCTCTTGAGCAGCTGATCCATGGTCAGGCGCGCCGCCGACGCCTGGCGCTGCTCGCGCCGCTTGCGCGCGCGATATTCGGTGACCTCGCGGGCGCGCGCCTCATCCTGCACGACCACAAATTCGTCGCCGGCTTCGGGCACGCCGGAAAGCCCCAGCACTTCGACGGGCGTTGCGGGCCCGGCATTTTGCA
This sequence comes from Alphaproteobacteria bacterium, assembly GCA_021324545.1. Classification (GTDB taxonomy): domain Bacteria; phylum Pseudomonadota; class Alphaproteobacteria; order Micropepsales; family Micropepsaceae; genus Rhizomicrobium. The sequence goes on along the minus strand of JAJPIX010000024.1, from coordinate 27,054 downwards.
CGGTTTCGCCGCGCTCATTGAGCAGAAGCCGCACGCGCCCCCATTCGGAACCTGCGACCACGATATCGCCGACCTTCAGCGTTCCCCGCTGGACGAGCACGGTGGCGACGGGCCCGCGGCCCCTGTCGAGCTTGGCCTCGATGACGCCGCCTTCGGCGGCGCGGTTGGGATTGGCCCTGAGGTCGAGAACTTCGGCCTGAAGCAGAATCGATTCTTCAAGCTTTTCGAGATTCATGGCCTTGGTGGCCGACACGTCCACCGATAGCGTCTGGCCGCCGAGATCTTCGACCTGGATTTCGTGCTGCAGCAGCTCCGTCTTCACGCGCGCGGGATTGGCGTCGGATTTGTCGATCTTGTTGATCGCGACGATGATCGGGACGCCGGCGGCCTTGGCGTGGCTGATCGCTTCGACCGTCTGCGGCATCACCCCGTCATCGGCGGCGACCACCAGCACGACGATATCGGTCAGCCTGGCGCCGCGCGCGCGCATGGCCGTGAAGGCGGCGTGGCCTGGCGTATCGAGAAAGGTGATCTTCTGGCCGTTCTTCAGCTGCACCTGGTAGGCGCCGATGTGCTGCGTGATTCCGCCCGCTTCGCCAGCGGCCACGTCGGTCTTGCGCAAGGCATCGAGCAGCGATGTCTTGCCGTGATCGACATGGCCCATGACCGTGACCACGGGGGGGCGCGGCAGAAGATCGTCGGCGGAATCTTCGCCGCCCTTCAAACCTTCCAGCACGTCGGATTCGGCCACGCGCTTGACGGTATGTCCGTATTCGGTGGCGACAAGCTCCGCCGTGTCGGCATCGAGCACATCGTTCACGGTGGCCATCATGCCGTTTTTCATCAGCACCTTGATCACATCCACCGCGCGGCGCGCCATGCGGTTGGCAAGCTCGGCAACCGTGATCGTTTCGGGAATGGTGACCTCGCGGGGGCCGGCGGGCGCGGCCTGCTGTTGCTGGCCAGCGCGCTGGACCCGTTGCAGATGGCGGCGGAACGCTGCCACAGAACGCATGCGTTCGCCGTCGTCGTCGGAAAGCGCGCGCGTGACCGTGAGCTTTCCACGGCGACGTTCGCCTTCACCCTTGCGCGCGGCCGGCTGCTTGGGCGCCGCCTTGCCCGCCTTCTTGGGCGCGGCCTCCTCGTCTTCCTCGGCGACGAGCGCGCGGCCCTTGCGCGGCGCTTCTGCGGCGGGAGCCGCTTCCTTTTCCTTCTTTTCAAGACGGCGGCTTGCTTCTTCTTCGGCGTGGCGGCGGGCCTGTTCTTCGGCGGCCTTGCGCGCTTCTTCCTCGGCCTTGCGTTTTTCGGCGGCGGCGCGTTCGCGTTTCAGCCGCTCCTCTTCGACCGAGCGCTGCTTCGCTTCCAGTTCGGCGCGCTTGCGCGCTTCTTCTTCATGTACGCGCGCGTCGGCAAGCGCGCGGGACCGCGCCTCTTTCTCTTCGTCAGTGAGCTGGCGCAACACCACGCCGGGGCGCGGCGCCGTTTCGCGCGCAGGCTCGGCCGCGGCGGCCGGTGCTGCCGCCTTGCTTTCTGCGGCCGGGGCGGCCTTGGCGCCCGGCGCGGCCTTGATTGCCGGACCCGGATGGGCGCTGCGCTTCTTTTCCACCACCACCGCCTTGGTGCGGCCGTGGGAAAAGCTCTGCTTGACGGTGGACGTTTCCGTCTTCTTCAGCGATAGCGTCTTGCCCGCAGGGCGGCGCGTTGTGTCGTTCGTCTCGCTCATTCAGACCTTTCAATACCTTCCCGCACGGGCCGGAAACCTTTGAGCCGCCCCGCCTCGAAAGTGACACGTTCCGCTAGCCGCCCGCCTGTGAGGGCGGCATGTATCACATTCTCTCGGCCCAAAGCCACGCTCAATTCCGCATTTGTGAGCCCGTCCATGACGGGCAGATCGAGATTTCTTGCTCTTGCGGCGGATTGGAGCTTGCGCCGCCCTTCGGGCGAGCCATCGCTCGCCTCGACCAGAAGAACCGGCGGAACCGCGCCCTGGATGGCCTTGAGGACATTGTCGAAACCAAGCACCAGTTCGCCCGCGCGCCGCGCAAGGCCAAGATCGGCCAGCAGGCGCGCAGCGATCAGCCGTTCCACGCGATCCGGCAGATCGGCGCCGGCGGTTGTGTGCATCTTCGCGGCTTTGGAAAACAGATTCCTTGCCACCGCCTGTTCCAGAACGCGACGATCCGCCCGGATCCAGAGGCCGCGGCCGGGAAGCCTGGCGGCGAGATCAGGCACGATTGCGCCGCCGGGGCCGGCAACGAAGCGGATGAGTTGCGCCTCGTCGCACACCTCGCCGGTGACAATGCAGCGGCGTTCGCGCATGCCGCTTCCGTGTCCGGTTTCTGCCGCGTTCGCCAGCATCAGCCTGCGCTTTCCTCCGTGTCTTCGGCTTCGCCGCCGGCTTCCGGTTCCTGCGGTTCTTCCTCGATCCAGCCCATCTTCACGCGGGCCTTCATGATGATGGCGTTGGCTTCCTCGGCCGAAAGATTGAACGCATCCAGCGCGCCGGGCACGCGCACGCGTTCCTTGTCCTTGCCCTGCTCGTAGTAGCCGATCAGGTCGTCGGTGGCGCAGCCGGCGAGATCTTCGAGCGTCTTGATTCCCGCCTCGCCCAGCGCCACGGCGACCGCCGGAGACACGCCTTCGATTTCCAGAACATCGTCGGTAACACCGAGCTCGCGGCGCTTCTCGTCATACTGACGATTGCGCGCCTCGATGAATTCGGTGGCGCGGGTCTGCAGTTCCTGGGCGGTGTCTTCGTCGAAACCCTCGATGGCGGAAAGTTCGTTCAGCGGCACGAAGGCGACATCTTCAATGGTGGCGAAACCTTCCGACGCCAGAAGCTGGGCCACGGTTTCGTCCACGTCCAGCGATTCCATGAAGAGCTTCGTGCGTTCGGCGAATTCTTTCTGGCGGCGTTCGGATTCTTCCTGCTCGGTGAGTATGTCGATCTGCCAGCCCGTGAGCTGGGAGGCGAGCCGCACATTCTGCCCGCGGCGGCCGATGGCAAGCGACAGCTGCTCATCCGGCACCACGACTTCCACGCGATGCGTATCCTCGTCCAGCACGACTTTCGTCACCTCGGCGGGCGCCAGCGCATTGACGATGAAGGTGGCCGGATCGGGCGACCAGGGAATGATGTCGATGCGCTCGCCCTGCAGCTCCTGCACCACGGCCTGCACGCGCACGCCGCGCATGCCCACGCAGGCGCCGACCGGATCGATGCTGGAATCCTTGGAGATCACCGCGATCTTGGCGCGGCTGCCCGGATCGCGCGCCACCGCGCGGATTTCGATGATGCCGTCGTAGATTTCCGGCACTTCCTGCGCAAACAGCCGCACCATGAACTGCGGATGACTGCGCGAAAGGAAAATCTGCGGCCCGCGCGTTTCGCGGCGCACGTCGTAGATATAGGCGCGGATGCGGTCGCCGGTGCGGAAATTTTCCCGCGGGATCATCTCGTCGCGGCGCACGACGCCTTCGGCGCGGCCAAGATCCACGACGACGGAGCCGAACTCCGCGCGCTTGACGATGCCGTGCACGATTTCACCGATGCGGTCCTTGTACTCCTCATACTGCCGCTCGCGTTCGGCATCGCGCACCTTCTGCACGATCACCTGCTTGGCGGCCTGGGAGGAAATGCGCGAAAAATCGAAGGGGGGAAGCGTTTCGGCGATGATGTCGCCCACCTGCGCGGCGGGATTGCGCGCGCGCGCGTCTTCGAGACTGATCTCGGTCTTGTCGTTCTCGACCAGTTCGACGACATGCAGGTAGCGCGAAACATGGGTTTCGCCCGTTTTGGGATCGATCTCGACCTTGATCTCGTTTTCGCTGCCGTAACGCGCTTTCGCCGCGCGCTGCATCGCCTCTTCCATGGCGGCGAGCACGACCGCCTTGTCAATCGACTTGTCGCGCGCAACCGCGTCGGCGATCTGCAAGAGTTCGAGCCTGTTTGCGGCAACTCCGGTGGGCATGTCTCGTCTCCGTTTCCCTCATGCTTCGACAAGCCCGGCATGAGGCGTTTCTCAAAATCTCCCCCACCCCGAGCCTGTCGAAGCGTGAGGATGTTTCGTTCAACTTTTCGCGCGCTCCCGCGCCTTCAAATCCTCGGCAATCAGCCTGTCGGTGAGCACAAGCTTGGCCTCGGCGATTGCGCCGAAGGGAAATTTCATCCGCCGGCCATCGGCCTCCAGCACGACATCGTTGCCGTCCAGTCCCAGAAGAAGGCCCTTGAACCGGCGCCGGCCCGAAGCATCGGGCGCCTTGAGCTCAAGCCGGGCTTCATGGCCGGACCAGCGGACGAAATCGGAAACGCGCGTGAGCGGCCGGTCGATGCCAGGCGAAGACACTTCAAGCACATAGTCGCCTTCAACCGGGTCTTCGCGGTCAAGGAATTCGGACAGCGCGCGCGACAGCGTGGCGCAATCGTCCACATTCATGGTGCCGTCGGGACGCTCGGCCATGATTTGCAATGTCTTCACCTTGCCGCCCATCAGCCTGAGGCGCACGAGCCTGAAGCCCGCGGCCTCCACGGCCGGAGCGATGATGGGCTCAAGCTGCGACAGCGCTGTGAGGATGGGCGCCTCCATGGCAAAACCTCTTCCCCGCGGCGGTCTTGCGACCGCCACACAACAGCATGTTCTGTTGTCAGGGGATGGCCGGGATATAGGCTTTGCCCGGCCCAAATGCAAGCGGGACGGCTATTGAGGCCCCCGATCGGGGCCTTTCACCCACTTTCCGGTGCCGGCGGCCTCGTCGATCGCGCCCTCCAGATCGTAGACATCCTCAGGCATTCCGATCCAGCGGCCGGCATAATCGCTGACGCTCTTGCTGTGGCCGTCGAACGAGATTGATGTCGTGAATTGGGGCAGATCGGTCACCTGCGCGCGATAGTGATCGAAGGTCCAGAAGTAGTCGGCGCGGCGGAACCGATCGAACAGCGCGCGGACCTTTGCGGCATCAATACGGTCTGTCCGGTTTCCGGTAACCGCGACATAGCGCTCGCCGTGGTAGCGCACCGTTCCATCGCCGTCGATTTCAACCGTGTAGGCCGGGCAGGCCCCGAAGCATACGCTGCGCACAAGCGTGATGCGCAGGCTTGACCAGTCCGCAATGGCCGGGAACGGCACCCGTGCGGCCGGTCTTCCGCCATTTGGCAATTTCGCATTGGGGCCGCTCACATAATAACCGGCGATGCCGGCGGGCGTGTCATCCGCCAGGGCCGGCGCCAGCAGAAAGCCCGCGGTGAATGCGCCGATGGAAATCACGGCGAACCAGAACGACCTGCGGTGCACGAAGTCCTCCCCTTCGAACCACCGCGAAATGATGCTGCGGGATCGGGGCGCGATTGCGGCCTAACAAAGCCGATTGTGGCCGGATTAGAGGCGGCGGAATGACAGATAGGCGGGCGGACCGTGCAGGGCCTTGGCCTCATAGCGGGTTGGCGGCCAGGAGGCCGGCCGTTTCCGCCAATCGGCGGCGCAGGCGGCGGTCCAGACGAAGGCCGGATGGGCCATGAACCGCTCCAGCGCCCATGCGACATAGCCTGTGTCATCGGAGGCAAAACGCAGCTCTGCGCCCGGCTTCAGGACGCGCGCAAGATGGCCCAGCATGTCCATCTGGATGAATCGCCGCTTGTGGTGGCGCGTCTTGGGCCAGGGATCCGGAAAGAGGATGAACATTTTTCCGAGCGATGAATCGGGCAAGGCTTCGATGACGTCGCGCGCATCGCCCATATGGATGCGCAAATTTGGCGCCGGCGCCTTTTCCAGCTTCGACAGAAGTTTCGCCACGCCCGCTTCGTAAGGCTCAGCCCCGATCAGGCCGACGCCGGGATTTGCCAGCGCCTGCGCGAGCAGATGTTCGCCCGCGCCAAAGCCGACTTCGAGCCATACATCTCCCACATTCCGGAAATAGCTGCGCGGATCAGCGCCGGCGCGTATGCGGGGCGCAAGCTCAGGCAGACGCTTGTCCATCAGGGCCTGCTGATGGGCGGAAAGTCCGGGGCCTTTTCGGCGGCCGTAAAGCTGGTGACGCCGACGTTCGGGACGAGGGCTCATCCTTCGAGGCTCACTTCTTTCGCACCTCAGGATGACGCGAACCCGATGTCGGCATGCTGAGGCGCATTGCGAAGCAATGCCCCGAAGCGCATCAGAACGCGCGCTTCAGCTGATCGGCGAGATCGGTCTTCTCCCATGAGAAGCAGCCGTTGGCTTCCGGCGCGCGGCCGAAATGGCCGTAAGCCGATGTCTTTGCGTAGATCGGACGGCTGAGGCCCAGATGCTCGCGGATTTTGCGGGGCTTGAGGCTCATCATCTCCGGAAGGACCGCTTCGAGCCTGGCTTCATCCACCTTGCCGGTGCCGTGCGTATCCACATAGACCGACAACGGATCGGATACGCCGATGGCATAGGAAATCTGGATTGTGCAGCGATCGGCCAATCCCGCGGCCACGACGTTTTTCGCCAAGTAACGCGCGGCGTAGGCAGCCGAACGGTCCACCTTCGTCGGGTCCTTGCCGGAAAATGCGCCGCCGCCGTGCGGGGCCGCGCCGCCATAGGTGTCCACGATGATCTTGCGGCCGGTAAGTCCGCAATCGCCGTCCGGCCCTCCGACCACGAAGGCGCCCGTGGGATTGACGTGCCAGATCGTATGGCCGTTGACCCATCCCCCCGGCAGCGCCTCGCGCACATATGGTTCGATCACGTGGCGCACGTCTTCAGATGTCATCTTTTCGTCGAGATGCTGCGAGGAAACCACGATTTGCGTGGCCTCCACGGGCTTGCCGTTTTCGTAACGCACCGTGACCTGGCTTTTCGCATCCGGACCGAGCTTGGGCGCCCGCCCCGTCTTGCGCGCGCGCGCCATCAGCTCGAGAATCTTGTGCGAATAGAAGATCGGCGCCGGCATCAATTCCGGCGTCTCGCGGCAGGCGTAGCCGAACATGATGCCCTGATCTCCCGCGCCCTCATCCTTGTTGCCGCTTGCATCCACACCTTGCGCAATATGTGGGGATTGCGCGTGCAGGAGGATTTCGACCTGCGCGGTCTTCCAGTGAAAGCCCTGCTGTTCGTAGCCGATGTCGCGGATTGCAGCGCGCGCCACGTCTTCGATCATGGCGGGCGTTATCTCTTTCGGGCCGCGGGTTTCGCCGGCGATCACCACGCGGTTGGTGGTGCAGAGCGTTTCGCACGCCACGCGCAGGTCTTTCGGCTGAAAGCCATGTCTGGGGCCTTCCCGGAAAAACAGATCGACGACTTCATCGGAAATGCGGTCGCAGACCTTGTCGGGATGGCCCTCCGAAACGCTCTCGCTGGTGAAAAGATAGCTGCCGCGCCGCATGTTCAAGACACCCTTCTTTTCTTCTCTGAGGGCGGGACTTCTTGCAAGGAATCCGGAAGGGGTCAACAGTTCGGTGCGCGGCGGCGGAGAAAAGCCCATGGTTGCGCCGTTTTCCGGCAGGGTTCGCGGCGTGGACCCGGCGGCAGGCTCTACAGCGCAAAACGGAGCCCACGGTGCAAACCTGCGACGCAGAGGCGGGGAGGCTCAAAGAATGAACCGCGACAGATCCTGATCCTTGGCAAGATCGGCGACGCGCTCTTTCACATATGCGGCGTCGATGACGAGCTTTTCGCCCGAGCGGTCGGTTGCGGTGTAACTCACCTCGTCCAGCACGCGCTCCATCACCGTATGCAGCCGGCGAGCCCCGATATTCTCCACGCTGGCATTTACCTGAGCCGCGATATCGGCGATGGCCGCGATGCCATCGGCCGTGAATTCCAGCTCCACGCCTTCGGTCTGCATGAGCGCGGTGTACTGCTTGATGAGGCTTGCTTCCGGTTCGGTGAGGATGCGCTGGAAATCGTCGCGGGAAAGCGCCTTCAGCTCCACGCGGATCGGCAGCCGGCCCTGCAGCTCCGGCAGCAGGTCGCTGGGCTTGGCCAGATGGAACGCGCCCGAAGCGATGAAGAGGATGTGATCGGTCTTCACGCTGCCATGCTTGGTGGCGACGGTCGTGCCCTCGATCAGGGGCAGAAGATCGCGCTGCACGCCTTCGCGGGAAACGTCGCCGCCGCCGCGGAACTCGCTGCGCGCGGTGATCTTGTCGATCTCGTCCAGGAAGACGATGCCGTTGTCCTCCACCGTGGCAATCGCCTCGCGCACGATGGCGTCCTGGTCGATCAGCTTGTCGGCTTCCTCGGCAACGAGCGGCGCATGGGCCTCGCTCACCTTCATGCGCCGCACCTTGCCGCGTCCGCCCATCGCCTTGCCGAAGATATCGCCCAGATTGACCATGCTGATCTGCGCGTTCGGCATGCCGGGAATTTCGAACAATGGCGCCGACCCGGAATCGCGCATTTCGATTTCGACTTCGGTGTCGTTCAGTTCGCCCGCCCGCAAACGCCGTCGGAACACTTCGCGCGTGCTTTCGCCCGATTTCAGCCCGACAAGGGCATCCAGAATCCGCTCTTCGGCGCGGTCTTCGGCCTGTGCTTCGACTTCGCGCCGCTTTTTTTCCCGCGTCTGGGCGATGGCGATTTCCAGAAGATCGCGCACGATCTGCTCCACATCGCGGCCGACATACCCGACTTCGGTGAATTTGGTCGCTTCCACCTTCAGGAAAGGGGCCTGGGCAAGCCGTGCAAGCCGGCGCGAGATTTCGGTCTTGCCCACGCCGGTCGGCCCGATCATCAGGATGTTTTTGGGCAATATCTCTTCGCGCAACGCGGGATCGACCTGCTGTCTTCGCCAGCGATTGCGCAGGGCGATGGCGACGGCCCGCTTGGCTTCGGCCTGGCCCACGATGAAACGATCGAGTTCGGAAACGATTTCGCGCGGCGTGAAAAACGCACTCATGTGACCTTGAGGCTTTCGATGACGATATTGTCGTTCGTGTAAATGCAGATGTCGGCGGCGATCTTCATGGCGCGGCGGGCAATTTCTTCGGCGGGGAGGTTCTGGTCAATCAGCGCGCGCGCGGCCGCCAGCGCGAAAGGCCCGCCCGATCCGATGCCGATGAGGCCATCTTCGGGCTCCACGACGTCGCCGGTGCCCGAAAGAATGAGCGACGTCGTGGCGTCGGCAACGGCCATCATCGCTTCGAGGCGGCGCAGATAGCGGTCGGTGCGCCAATCCTTGGCAAGTTCCACGCAGGCGCGGGCGAGATTGCCCGGATGCTGCTCGAGTTTTGCTTCCAGCCGTTCAAACAGGGCGAACGCATCGGCGGTGGCGCCGGCAAATCCGGCAATCACGTCGCCTTTGCCGAGCCGGCGAACCTTGCGGGCGTTGGATTTCATGACGGTTGCGCCCATCGTGACCTGGCCGTCGCCGGCGATGACAACGGTTCCGGCCTTGCGCAGGGACAGGATCGTCGTCGAGCGCCAATCGGATTTGCGGGACTGCTCGGTCATGGCTTGGGCCTTGCGGAGAAATTTGAGATAAGCCCCTGAGACAGGCCCCGCAAGGCCGCGGCAATTCCCCTCAAAATGGACGCTTGAAAAATTTTCATGATTGTGACGCTGGCGTCATTTTCCGTTGACTGTTCCGCAATCCGCTTCATATTAAACAAGTGGCATGTTCGGAGAGCGCCCGATGCAGATCACAAAAGACAATGCCTACGACGCCGTGGCGCCCGACGATTTTCCGGCCATGCTGGATGTGGATCGGTATGGCCGGCGCGAAGGCGCCTTCGACCGGATCATCTCTGCGACCCATGATCATTTCTGGGATCCGCTGGACAGGAAATACATCGATTTCGCCGCGCCCTTCGACATCACGGCCGAGCAGATTCTGCCCGATGATTTCTTCCCGATTTTTCAGACCAGGGTGGGAGAGCGGCTTCAGGGCCGCGACCGCATAAAATTCGCCAATCAGTCGGCGCGGTGGTCGCTTTCCTCCATCCTTCACGGAGAGCAGGGGGCGCTGGCGCTTTCGGCCTCGCTTTGCCACATCCTGCGCGACCCCGGCGCACAGGAATACGCCGCCAACCAGACGCGCGAGGAAGCGCGCCACGTGACGGCGTTCTCGATGTACATCAAGGCGCGCTGGGGAAGCCCGCTGCCCTGCGGCGAGACGCTGAAGACCCTGCTGACCGAAATGGTGCTCGCGCCCGAAGTGTACAAAAAGATTGTCGGCATGCAGATGCTGGTGGAAGGCCTCGCCATGGGCGCCTTCGCCACGCTCTATCAGCGCTCGACCGATCCCTTGCTGGTGAAGCTCTGCCAGCTCGTGATGACCGACGAAGCCTTCCATCACAAATTCGGAAAGATCTGGGCCGACCGCACGATCCCAAAACTGACGGCCGAAGAGCACAACATCGTGGAAGACTGGGCGGCGCAATGCTTCCAGACGCTGCTGTTCAATCTGGTCAACCCCGAGCAGCAGAAGCTTGTGTATCAGAGCGTCGGCATCGACTGGCAGGAAGCGATGGCGGCCATCCGCGAAGCGGTGACCGACGATACGCGCCGCGAGATGATGAAGCGGTCCACCAACATCTTTCGCGTGCTGATCAAGACGCTTCTGAACGCAGGCATCATCACCGGCCGCACCAGAAGTTTCTACGCCATGTATGTGGACATGGACGAACTCAAGCGCGAAGGCAGCCGCATGGTGGGCGACGATATCGCCGAGGAAGGCATCCGCTTCCTGCAGACCGTGAACTTCGGCGCCAGGTCAAAGAGCTTCACCCAGCTCGCCGCGGAATAGCCCTGCTGCGCAACGCATATTGATCTTGCGTTGCCAAAATGTTCCAATGCCGCCATGTCGCAATTCCGCTTCACGGCCGCCGACGTGGCGCGCGGGGTCTGCCGCCTTCTGATCCACGAAGGCTTTTCGCCGATTCTGGAATTCACGCTTGCCAACGGACGAAGGCTCGATGTCTGCGCGCTGGGGCCGGATGGCACGGTGCTGGGCGTGGAAATCAAGGTGGCGACCGCCGACCTCAAGGGCGACGGAAAGTGGCCCGAATATCTGGAATTCGTGGAGCATTTCTATTTCGCCATCCCGCCGGGTTTTCCCGACGAGCTTGTGCCGCCCGACACCGGCCTGATCGTGGCTGACCGCTATGGCGGCGCGATCGTGCGGCCCTCGCCCGTCGGCCAGCTTCATGCCAGCCGCCGGAAGGCCGTGACGCTGAGCTTTGCCAAGGTGGCCGCCGAGCGGCTGGCCATGAGTCTGGAACAGGTGGTTGAACCTGCGCTCGATTTCCGGAGCTTGCCGGAATGAGGGCGGCAACAGGCAAAGCGCGCGGCGTCTCTGCGGCGCAGATGAGAAAGATCGCGCTGTCGTTTCCGGAAGCGCTCGAAAAGCCGTCCTATGGAAAACCGTCGTTTTTCATCGCCAAGAAATTCTTCACGCGCTGGCGCAACGAGGACAATTCGATCGTGCTGATCGTGGACAGCATGGACACGCGCGACATGATGCTGGAGCTCGATCCCAGGACATATTTCATCACCGATCACTACCGGGACTATCCGGGCGTACTGGTGCGCGCCGGGCGCGTCACGCCGGATGAACTGAAAGCGATGCTGGAACGGCGCTTCCGCCAGATCGCGCCGAAGAAGCTGCTGAAAGCGATGGACGCAGACGGCGCCCGCGCGCCGGAGAACAACTCGCGCTCACGCGGCGCTGCAAGGAAAACAGGGAAAAAGAGACGCTGACCTGCGGATTCTACCGCGGGCTGCGCTTGGCCAGGATCCGCTGCAAGGTGCGGCGGTGCATGTTCAGCCGGCGGGCGGTTTCCGAAACATTGTGGCCGCACAATTCATAGACGCGCTGGATATGCTCCCAGCGCACGCGATCGGCCGACATCGGATTTTCGGGCGGCTTGGGCTTGGAGCCCGGCGGCGCCATGAGGGCGGAAAGAATGTCGTCGGCATCGGCGGGCTTGGGCAGATAGTCGATGGCGCCATATTTCACGGCTGCCACAGCCGTTGCGATGTTGCCGAAGCCCGTGAGCACGACCACGCGGGAATCCGGCCTGACCGTGTGCAGCGTTTCCACCACATCCAGGCCGTTTCCGTCTTCCAGCTTGAGGTCCACAACCGCATAGGCCGGCGGCGTTTCCCGCGCGCGCGCCACGCCCTGCGCCACGCTTTCGGCGGTCGTCACCGAAAATCCGCGCGTTTCCATGGCCCGCGCCAGCCGTTCGCGGAAAGGCCGGTCATCCTCCACAATCAGAAGCGTGCGTTCGTCGGCAGGCATGGCATGTGCGGTCATCGGATCGGTGGCAGTGTTTTGAGACCTCGCGTCCTATTACCGCGCGGCCTTTCGCGCAAGACATAGTTTCGCAGGCCTGCGGCCGGCGGCGGCGCAGAGTAAATTTCTAGAGATTCGCCGCACTTTCCGGCGGGTTTTCGCTGTCGATCGTTCCCCGCGGCCAAACCGCCGTGACCTGCGCGCCGCTTCCATCCAGATTGGTTGCAGCCAGGGTCCCGCCCGTGCGTTCGATCAGGGTTTTGGCGATGAAAAAGCCAAGTCCCATGCCTTCCTGCCGTTCGGGCGTGCCGCCGGCGGCATAGCCGGGCCGGGACGTGATGTAAGGCTCACCCAGCTTCTCGAGGATTTCGGGCGGAAAGCCCGGGCCGTCGTCTTCAACCGAGATGCGAATCTGTTGGGGATTCCAGGCCATGCGCACCCGCACCCGCGCGCCTGCAAATTCTGCTGCATTGGCGATGATGTTGCCCAGCCCGTGCACAAGTTCCGGCGCGCGCCACACCTTGGGTTGCGGCTCGGCGTCCTCGGCTGGCTTTTCGATGGTGACGGCCACAGCCTCGCTGCGATAGGGGGTTGCGATGTCGTCGAGGAGCGCGCCCAGCGGCAGCCGATCGGTTGCGCCGACCACCGACTCTTCGGGATGCGCAAGCCTGGCCAGGATCGTGCGGCAGCGTTCGGCCTGTTCGCGAAGAAGCTGAGCATCGGACGCCTCGCTGGAACCGCCGGGCAACGTGCGTTCGAGTTCGCGCGCGACCACCGCGATCGTTCCAAGCGGGGTGCCGAGCTCATGGGCGGCGGCGGTTGCAAGCGCGCCGAGTGCGGCCAATCTGTGTTCGCGCGCAAGCGCAAGCTGGGTCGCGGCAAGACCGGCCGACATGCGCGCGCCTTCACTGGCGATGCGCCAGGCATAGATGGACGTGAAGCCGATTCCGATCACCATCGAAATCCACAAGCCCGCCTGATAAAGCGGCGGCAGGTCGAGCGGGGTGTTCGGCGCCCAGGGCAGCGGCTCATGCACCAGCGCAATCACCGAAACCGACACGAACGCTATCGCGGCCAGTACCATCACATTGGCAAGCTCAAGCGTGGCCGCGCCGATCACCACCGGCGCCAGGAACATCAGCGTGAAGGGGTTTTCGATTCCGCCCGTCAGGTACAGCAGGGCCGCGAGCTGGAGCACGTCGTAGCCCAGATAGACCGTCGCTTCGCGGCTGGAAAGGCGCTTCGACGCCGGATAGACGACCGTGAGAACGAGATTGAGAACGGCGCTCGCGAGAATGGCGACGATGCAGCGCACCAGGGGCAAATGGTAGCCAAGGCCGAAATAGATGAGAAACAGGGTTGCCGATTGCCCCGCAACCGCAAGCCATCGCAAATTGATGAATGTGCGAAGGCGCACCCGGCCGCGCGCAGGCGCCTCCGCGAGCATCAGCCCGGCCTGCGGCCAATAGGCTCTGCGCCGCGCAACTGGCGTGGGTTCATTCATGCGTTCATTCGCCGCTTGCCGTTAGCCCCCCACTTTATCGATCCTGCAGGCGCCCGTCGCGGGCCGCACCGCCATGATCCGCACACCGCTGGCTTTCATTCCCTATCTGCTGGCGCTTGCCGCAGTATGCGGCGGGCTGCTTTGGCATCTGGGCGATGAAGCCGCCCCCGGCCACACGCAGGCCTACGGCAGGGCCGATATCGGCGGCCCCTTCGTGCTGGTCGATCAGAACGGCGTCAGGCGCACCGAGAAAGACTTTCTTGGCAAGTTCCAGCTGATCTATTTCGGCTATACGCATTGCCCGGATGTGTGCCCGCTGACTTTGAGCGTGATGGCGGGCGCCCTCGAAAAGCTTGGCGAATCCGCCGATCACATTGAGCCGGTTTTCATCACCGTCGATCCGGCGCGCGATCGGCCGAAGATCCTGAAAGACTATGTGGCCTCGTTCGGAACGCGGTTCACCGCTCTCACGGGAAGCTCCGAAGAGATTGCGCGCGTAACGCGCGAGTATCGCGTCTATGTTGAACGGGAACCCGCCGCAAACGGCGGCTATGCCGTCAATCATTCGAGCCGGATTTACCTGATGGACCCGGACGGGCGTTTTGTCGGCGTGTATGACGAAACGCTAGGGCCCGACGGTCTGGCAAAAGCCTTGCGCGCAAGACTTTAGGCAAGCGCCGCCAGAGCCGATTCCACGCATTTTGCGGCGTGGTCCCAGACCTTGCGCTTCCAGGCGGCGGTATCAGGATAGAACGCTTCGCGGATTTCGCGCTTGATCGCTGGAGCCAGCCGATGGGCGTGGCTTGCACGGGTGTGCAGCCAATTGTCTTTTCGCAGGGCGTCGAACACGTCGCGGATGGGTGCCGTGCCGACTTCAAGCGCCGCGAATGTCAGTTCCTTTCCCTTCATCCATCTGGCGAAGGCCTTGTCGATCGTCCCGGTCAGCGGCGCGGACACCGACTCGCCTGCTTCGCTGGATCGCACAAGGCCGCCCCAAAGGGATTTCGCCCGCCTGTAGGCGGAGGACCCGGGCAGATCTTCCGTGATCATTTCCGCATCGCCGCAGCCGCCAAGGCCGGTGTGGAAATCGATGACGGTGAGGCGCTTCACATCGCCGATCTCCTGCCTCAGCACGTCCTTCAGCATGAGGGCCGACCAGCTCATGGCCGGCCCTCCATAGTAGAGGCCGTCGGCGTGATCGTATTGGCCTGCGCTGATCGCTTCCTGCAATCTGAAAGCGCCATGCTCTTTTGCAAAGGCGCTGAGCGCCGCATTGGCCTTGCGCAAGGCTTCCCGCGAGATCGCCTTCGGCGCGATGGCCTCGGCCAAAAGATCGTAGGCCGGGTTGCGGGGCGGCCGACGGTGATCGACGAAGTTGCGGTTCACATCGGCGTTGTCTTCGTTGACGCGGCGGTTCCAGGCGAAGCCGAAGGGATTGAGCGCGTGCAGAAGCACGATCTTGGCGCCCTTCTTCAGACGTTTCGCCAGGCCTTCGCGGAGAAGGCCTGTCTGAACGCCGGAGCCGAAATAGCCTTCCACGCCATGCGTGCCGGAAATCAGAAGAAGGGCGCTCGCCGCCTTGCGCGGGCCGGCGACGGCGGTATCCAGGAAAATGGCCTTGCCGTCCGGAGCCATGGCAAAGGGATGCACACGCGTGGTGACGCCGAGATCGGCGGCCTCGCAGGCTTCGATAAACGCCGCTCGCGCGTTGCGGTAATCGGACGGGAAATGTGCCTGCACCTTCGTCATGGCGCCCATCCTACATTCCGAGGTCGGCGGCGGCGACCGGCTGGAGCTTTCGCCCATGCGCGACATGAGCGGTCTCTTCCATCAGGAACATCGCGATCAGCGCCACCAGGCTTCCCGCAAAAAGATAATGGGCCGGGGCGTAAATGTCGCCGGTCGCGTGCATGAGCCAGGCGACGGCGGCCTGGGTTGAGCCGCCGAAGACCGCCACGCCGATGGCATAGACCATCGCAAGCAGCGCGCAGCGCATGCGCTTGGGAATCGCCTCGGCCAGCGCCACGAAAGCGGCCGCGCCGCTGGCCTGGCTGAAAAGGCCAAGCAGCGCGGTGGCCAGAAGCAGCGTTGCCACATTGGGCCTGTTCACGAGCAGAAAGAAGGCCGGATAGATCGCAACCAGCATGGCAATGCGAAGGCCGATCATCACGGGCTTGCGGCCCCATCTGTCGGACGCGATTCCGGCAAGCGTGCTGAACACCAGATTGATCGCCCCGAACATCAGCGTGGATGTGAATGACACGTTGACCGCAAGGTGCAGGACAGTCTGCGCATAGGTCGAAAGATAGGAGACGACGTAAAATCCGGTGGTTGCGCCCATGATCATGCACAAACCAAGAATGGCCGTGCGGATCACTTCGCGCGGCGGCGGCACGCGCGAAAGGGCTTCCGGCGTTTCAGCGTGCAGGGTTTCGGGCAGCTGGCGGCGGACGATCAGCCCGACCGGCAGCACGATCGCGCCAAGTGCAAAGGCAATGCGCCAGCCGAAGCTTTGCAGCTGCGCCGCGTCGAGCAGGTTGGCAAGAACTACGCCGGCAATGCCGGCAAGCAGCGTGGCAAGGCCCTGGCTGGAAAATTGCAGCGCGCCATAAAGCCCGCGGCGCGCGGGCGGCGCGGCCTCCAGGAGAATCGCCGTCGTGGGGCCCACGTCGCCGCCAAGCGCAAAGCCCTGCACCATGCGAATGACGACCACGATGATCGGCGCGGCAATTCCGATCGTTGCGTAAGACGGCGTCAGCGCCAGCCCCAGAACGCCCGCCCCCATCAGCGCAAAGCTCAGAAGCATTGCGGGCTTTCGTCCCACGCGGTCCGAATAGTGCCCGATCACGATGCCGCCGACGGGCCGCATGACAAATCCGGCGCCAAAGGTGACGAGCGCGCCCATCAGGCTCATGAAGGAATCGTGGGACGGAAAAAACGCGTTGCCGATCTGGACGGCGAAATAGGCGTAGGTGGTAAAGTCGTAAAATTCGAGCGCGTTGCCGATGACAGCCGCCAGAATGTGCCGCTTCGACAGAACCGGTGGCGCGGCAACTTCCATCGCCTATTTCAGAATCGGCCGGAAGGCGCCGTCCCAGTCCGGGCCGGGCGGATTGTCTTCGAAATAGGCGATGCGCGCCAGGTGCAGGTCGTAAAGCTTCTGGCTCGCCCCGGAGAGCTTGCGGCACTGTTCGATCAGACCCTTTGTCTTTTCCCACTGCTGCGTGCGCAGGCTCTGGAATATGTGCTCGTGAAATGTCGCCAGCGCGCGAAACTTGGGAGAGGCGCGCACCAGGGGATTGCCCAATACCGCGTAGAGTTTCACCGGCTCGTCGCGCGGGCCGGCCGCGATGTAATCGACTTCCAGAAACGCGAACCCGCGTTCGGCTTCCTTGCGCGTGTCTTCGCTGACAATGATCGCCGGGCCGTACTGGGCCGACAGCGCCTGGATGCGATTGGCCAGCTGCGTGCAGTCTCCGGTAGCGGAATAGGCGCTGCGGCCATGGGCGCCGAAACCGCCGGCGATCGCCATGCCGGTGGAAATGCCGATACCGATCTCGATCGGCTGGAAGGCAAGTCCGTCAAACCGCCGTTCGCGCGCCAGGGCATCGTTGACTTCGGCGACCACTTCCGTCATGCGGCTTGCCGCTTCGCAGGCATGGATGGCGTGCTCCGGATCGTCGAGCGGCGCGTTCCAGAAGCAGGAAAAGCCGTCGGTGGTCATGCGGTCGAGGGTTGCGCCCCTGGCGAGCGCCACATCGATCAGCGGCGTCAATGCACGCGCCATCAGGTCGGTGAACCCCTTCGGATCGTCGCGGAAGGATTCTGCAAGACCGGCAAAGCCGCGAACGCCGCAAACGAGATAGCTGACAGGGCGCGCTTCGCCTTCGAGTTTCAGAAGCGCCGGCCTTCGTGCAATCTGCTCGACAGCCGCAGCGGGCAGGGCTTCGGCAAAGGCGCTTTTCAGTCGCGCGCGGGCGCGCCCGATCTCAAGCCCGCGCACGCCGGCTCCGGCACAGAAAACGGCGGCCAGGGCAAGGTCTGGCGAAAGCGCATCGAGCAGAACCTGTTTCTGCGAAAAGAGCCACCAGGAAAGATAGCCAAAGCCCGCAATCGCCACGCCGGCCAGCAGTCCCGCCGTCCAGAATTGCCCGCGCGCGAACAGGATGACGATGGCAAGCCCCACGACGCCCAGAAAAACCATCTCCGCCGTAAGCGCGGACGGCGGCCTTGCCAGATGCACACCGAGAAGCATGTTCTCAAGCGCTGCGGCCTCAACGGTGGCGGCGGTGCGCACGCCATCGGGCGTCGCGACCGCGTCGCCGGGGGCGCCGATGAACACGACGGCATCCTTCAGGCTGCCCGGCGCAAGCGCGCCACGATCGAGCGCAGCCGCCGAGATGTTCCGGCTGCCGCTGTCGCCGGAATAGGAAACCCACATCGAGCCGTCGGGTTCGACCGGGATTTCAAGCTTTCCCACATCGATCGCGGCAATCGCGCTTCCCGATTCAACCAGATTGCGGCCTGAATCGCGCGCGCGCACAATCATGCCGGGCGCGTTCTGCGTCAGGCGAAGCGCTTCGGCGGCGAGCGACGGAACAAGCTTTCCATTCAGCCGGAAGACGAGCTGAATCCGGCGAAGGTTGCCATCGGGATCCGGCAGCAGATTGAGCGCGCCGCTGGGGATGCGATCGAACTGCGCCAGCGCGCCCGATGCGGCCTCATATTCCGGCACATGCGCAAGCGCGGCGCGGTCGCCGGAAAATTCGATCCCGCCGGCAAGCGTGGGCGCGCGGCCTTTGAGCCCGAGCACAAAGCCTGTGACGGATTTTCCCGGAATGAGGGCTGCGGCCAAGGCGTCGTCGGGCGCCGGAAGCTTCGACAATACCGCGCGCGCCTGATCGCTTTGCGGACCGTCGGGCAAGGCGGCAATCAGCCGTTCCGGCGAAGCCGGATCGGGCTGATCGAGCGGCATGGCAAGAACGATTATCGCAGCGCCCGCCGTTCTCAGTTCTGCGGCCAGCTTGGCAAGCACGCTGCGCGGCCATGGCCAGGGCCCGAAGCGTCCGAGGCTTGCGTGATCGATATCGAGCACGCGCACGGCCGGCCGGCTCTGCGCGATCCCGCCCTGGGCAAGATGCGGAGCAGCGTGCTGGTAGGAATCGAACAGGATGCCGCGCAGCCGCGAGGCCACGTCACCCGCATTGCTGGTTACGGCAAGGGCCAAGACGATCAAAAGCGCGAGCGGAAATGCCCACACCTCCATCCGCCTGGAACGCAGCTTCATTTCCTGAATCCCGCCGGGCGGCACCCTCTTCCGCCCTTGCCTTTCTACATTCTATTGCGCAGAGCGCGCCGCCGGGGAAGAGGAGACTTTTCGGCAGGGACCGCCAAACCATTGAAATTCACAGGGTTTCCGAGCGGCCGTCGGGCCTGTCAAACAGTGACGGCCCCGTCATTTTCCTTGAACCGCGTGCCGATCTCTGCTTATTCTGCATGCGTCTGCCAATTTGCGAAGGATGCCCATGGACAACATCACCAAGGATCCCGCCTACAACGCCATCGATCCCCATGATTTTCCCGCCATGTTGGATGTGGAGCGATACGGCCAGCGATCGAGCGCCTTCGACAAGATCATCTCGGCGACGCACGACCATTTCTGGGATCCGCTGGACAAGAAGTACATCGATTTCAGCCAGAAATTCGACATGGAGAACGAATATCTGATCAATCCGCAGGCCAATGCAGACCTCAAGACCGCCATCGGCGACAAGCTGGACGAAAAGGGCAAGATCAAGCTCGTCAATATGGATGTGTGGTGGTCGCTCTCTTCCATCCTCCACGGCGAGCAGGGCGCGCTGTCGCTTTCGGCCTCGCTGTGCCACATCCTGCGCGATCCCGGCGCGCAGGAATATGCCGCGAACCAGACGCGCGAAGAGGCGCGCCATGTCACGGCCTTCACGAAATTCATCCAGGCGCGCTGGGGCAAGCCCGTGAAGGTGGGGCCGGCGCTGGGCAATCTTCTGAACGAGCTCGTCTCGTCGCCGCTTGTCTGGAAGAAGATCGTGGGCATGCAGCTTCTGGTCGAAGGACTGGCCATGGGCGCCTTTGCCACCTTCTTCAAGGAAGCGCGCGATCCATTGATGCGCCAGACCATGCAGCTTGTGATGACGGACGAGGCCTTCCATCACAAGTTCGGGAAGATCTGGGCTGACCGCACGATTCCGCATCTGTCGAAGGGCGAGCATGAGCTGATCGAAGACTGGGCGTGGCAGGTATTTTCGATTCTTCTCTACAACCTGGGTTCGCCCGATCAGAAGAGCTGGATCTATGAGTCGCTCGGGCTCGATCCCGTGTGGTGCCAGCAGGCGTTCATGGAGGCCATGACCGATTCAAACATCCGCGAAGAGCTGCAGGAAGCCACCAACATCTTCCGCGTCCTCATCAAGACATTGCTCAAGGCGGGCATCATTACCGACCGCACGCGCGGCAATTACGCGGCCTACATCGACATGGCCGAGCTTTATGCCGAAGGCGACCGCATGGTGGGCGATGATATCGCCGAGGAAGGCATCAAATACCTGATCAAGCTGAACGGCGGAAAGATGATCACACCGGCGCTTTTGGCGGCGGAATGATAGCGGCATGAATTTGCGCTAATGTGAAGGGCGGCCGGGCGGGCCGCCCTTTTTCTTTCGGGGGATTTCATGGCGCGCAAACGCAGAGGCGACGGACAGACAGCGCTCGTGACCGGCGCCAGCATGGGCATCGGCGTGGATCTGGCAGAATGCTTCGCCAGAGACGGCTACGACCTCATACTTGCCGCGCGGAATGAATCGGCGCTCAACGACGTCGCAAAGCGGCTGGCCGGCAAATACAAAATCCAAGCGGCGGCCATCGCGATCGATCTGGGCGTGCCGGGCGCCGGCAGCAAACTGGCCGGCGATATCCGCGCGCGCGGATTGAATGTGGATGTCCTGGTGAACAATGCCGGTTACGGTATCGCCGGCGCATTCGATGGCTCGAACGAAGCCGAGCAACTCGGCATGATCGATCTCAACATCCGCGCGCTGGTGGAACTGACGCATGAATTCTGGCCCGCGATGCTAAAGAACAAACGCGGCGGCGTGCTGAACGTCGCCTCGACCGCGGCGTTCCAGCCCGGGCCGCTGATGGCGGTTTACTACGCCAGCAAGGCCTTCGTGCTGTCGTTCTCCGAAGCCTTGTGGAAGGAAGCCGAAGGCACAGGCGTGCATGTGAGCTGCCTTTGCCCCGGCCCGACGGTCAGCGCTTTCCGTGAACGCGCCGGCACCGACAAAACCAGACTTTCGGCGGCCGGAACGCCGATGCCGTCGGCGCCGGTGGCCCGCATGGGCTACCGCGGCTTTCAGCGGAACAAGCGCGTGGTCATCACGGGCCTGCGCAACCGGGTGATGGCACGATCGGTTGCCTTTACGCCGCGAAAAATCATTCTGAACATCGTGAAGCATTTGCAATCGCCGAGGGCATGAAGCCCTTTTCCCAATTAAGTGATTCAATCTGTTCGGATAATTCAGGCCACCGGTTTGCGATTTGCAAACTGCAAAATATTTCCTATCTTATAGGCGCGCCGGGAGTGCGTCGGAATGCACGTTGAGACTAAGGTCTCACTCGGCGTCTTTTAGTTCACACCCATCCAGCCTTCGGCACTTTTACGATTCCGTAACCATCAACTCGGCCGGCCGCGCTTCGGCGCAACGACGGCTCCATAAGCCTAAACCACCGATCATCGTGGCGTTCAAAGTTGCGCCAAATCGCGCCGGCCACGATATCCGCAAACTGCACGCCGACGCTCAATTGGGACGGCTGTAACAATAGACTTTCGATCAGATTGGCGTACTTAGAGGTAAAGGCGCTGGTCGAATGAATGAGCATCTGATGATGTGCTCTCAGTCGCTTATCATCATCACGGCCTCGATGGTCCGCAATAACGAGCCCGTGCTCTCCTCTTCCAGTCTCCCGCCCCAAATCCTGCAAGAAATACTGGAATCGTTCCGTAATCACTTTGTAAGTTAGATTATAGATATCCTGCTGATCATTGACTGACGCTAGAGCATAGGCTGCCTGAATTGAGCAGACGCCAGAAATTATCTTAATCGCCGGCTGCTTTATCAGCATCCCAAAAAGTTCAGCACGAATTGCATCTCGCTCTGCTTTCTCTAGGTGCCGCATTGGATTCCTTGGATCGGCATTATCCGGTGAAAAATAACGCCATTTCAATTCACCTCTAATTTTTCTGCGAATTTTCATCCCAAAAAGTGCATCGCGAAGCCGGTGCCAGACATTTTCTGGTACGATTACTCCGGCTATAACGAAGTATCGCTGCGTCGCCTGGTTCGGCGCTGGCGGGGTACCAGATTCATCTAAGAAAAGAATCTGCATTGCCAAAGAATAGCATTTCTGCGCCGCTTTATGGAGAACGAGATGGAAAGAGTTCAAGGCAAGATCGCGCTCATCACGGGCGCGGCGCAAGGATTGGGCGAAGCCTCGGCGCGGATGCTGGCGAAAGAAGGCGCACGCGTCGCCGTCACCGATGTCAATCTCGAAGGCGCCAAGGCCATTGCCAACTCCATCAACCAGATGCGCAAGGGCGCCGCCATCGCCATCCGGCAGGATGTCACCAATGAAGAGGACTGGGGCAAGGCGCTGGAAGAAACCGTGCGCGCCTTCGGCGGATTGCACGTTCTCGTCAACAATGCAGGCATCGGACTGACCAAGGATTTCGAGGACGTGACTCTTTCCGAATGGCGGCGCGTGCATGCGATCGATCTGGACGGCGTGTTCCTGGGCTGCAAGCTTGCCATTCCGGTCATCGCCAAAACGGCGAAGGACACGGGCCTTGGCGGCTCCATCGTCAACATCTCGTCCATTTCCGGAATCATCGCGGGCCACAACATGGCGGCCTACAATTCGGCCAAAGCCGCGGTGCGGCATCTTTCCAAATCGGTGGCGCTCTATTGCGCGCGCAAGGGCTACAACATCCGCTCCAACTCCGTGCATCCGGTGTTCATTGCCACGCCCATTCTCGAACCGCTGGTGCAGCGCGTCGGCAGCCGCGAAGAAGCATACGCCAAGCTCGGCCGGCAGATTCCGCTGGGCCATATCGGCGAACCGGACGACATCGCCTATGCCGTCCTTTATCTGGCAAGCGACGAATCCAAATTCGTGACCGGCGCGGAGCTGAAGGTGGACGGCGGCATTTCCGCCATGTGATGCGCAACCTTGCCGCAGGCTGTGGCGCAAGACGCCGCTAGCGCGTCATCCGGATTGCCACCTGCGCCAGAAGCACGCGCGCGCCCTTCTTCTCGAGCTCACGGTCGGTCACGGTCTGCAGGCGCTGCGCGATCATTGTGACATCCGGTTGCTGCCAGGGGCGGACGGCCGCCGCCGAAAACGCCACCATGTTGCGGACATAGGCATCGCGCAGAAGCGGCAAGATGCGCATGACGCGCCCGCGCAGGGCGCCATCGGGAATGTCGAGCCCGATCGCAACCATCAAAAGGCCCCGCGGACTGCCGTTTTCCACAATCGTGGCGTAGATCGGCTCCAGCATGGTGTAGCTGTCGGATTGGGTGATGCGGTGCTGGGGGCGCGAGGCTTCATCCGCGAAAGCGGGCAACCCCGTGCAACACGCAAACAGAAGCGGCAGGGCAAGACGAAAAAGCGGTCGCTTGGGCAGGCCGGTCATTGTGGTTTCCTGCCTACGCCGCATCTGGTTTATTTCCGGTTGATGGGCGCGGGAGGTCAATGGACGATGCTTCGATACATTCCTGTTTCTCTGGCGTTTTTGGCATTTTTGGCGTTTTTGCCCATCTGCGCCGTTGCGGCCAATCCGGCCGGCGATTATCCGGGCAAACATTTCTCGCTTGCGCCGGCCAGCCTGCCCGAACCGTTTGCCACGCCTGCCGCGGACAATGAGTCTCACGTCATTCCAAGACCAATGGATGCGACCCTGCAGGCGCCGGCCGGGTTTTCGGTGAACATTTTCGCCGACGGGCTGAGCGGCCCGCGCTGGATGGCGCTGGCGCCGAACGGCGATGTGTTCCTGGCCGAACCGCGCGACGGCCGGATCATGTTGCTGCGCGACACCGATGGCGATGGCAAGGCGGACAAGACCGCAACCTTCGCGTCCGGCTTCAATCATCCGCACGGCCTCGCGTTCCATAACGGCGCCCTGTATGTCGGCGACATCGAAGCGGTCTGGAAGCTCGCTTACAGCGATGGCGCGCTTTCTGCGGGGGGCAGGACGCGCGTCACCAGACAGGGTTTCGGCGGATCGTCCGATCACTGGACGCGCGACATCGCTTTTTCGCCGGACGGCAATCTTTATCTTGCGATCGGAAGCGGGGACAATATCGAAGAGGGCGAGCCGGCCACGCGCGCAACCGTGCAACATGTCAATGCCGACGGCTCGCTGTCGCCGTTTGCCACCGGTCTTCGCAATCCTGTGGGAATCGCCTTTTATCCGGGCACAAACAATCTGTGGGTTACCGTCAACGAGCGCGACGGTTACGGCACGCAAATGGTGCCCGACTATCTGACGCATCTTGAAAAGGGCGGGTTTTACGGCTGGCCATACGCCTATATCGGCCCGCATCCCGATCCGGTTTACGGCAAGAAGCGCCCCGATCTTGTTGCCAGGACAAAAACGCCGGATCTTCTTTTTCAGTCGCACTCGGCGCCGCTTGGCCTTGTGTTCTACGAAGGCACGCAGTTCCCGGCGGAGTACAAGGGCGACGCGTTCGTGGCGCTGCATGGTTCGTGGAACGCCGATCCGCCCACCGGCTACAAGGTGGTTCGGGTGCATTTTGTGAATGGCAGGCCCGCTGGCGGCTACGACGATTTCATCACCGGTTTCTGGGTTGACGGAACCCATCCCGCGCGCGTCTGGGGAAGGCCCGCGGGCCTTCTGGTGGCCAAAGACGGCAGCCTTCTGATTGCCGACGATGCCGGGAATACGGTATGGCGAGTCAGCTACAGGGGCAGATAGCCGCTCGGCACCCCGCATCGGGAGTTCAGGCATGAAGACGCTGTTGCTTGGCGCTGACGGCCGGTTGCGCTTCATCTGGCGGGCTGCGCTTTATTGCGTGCTGGCGGCAGTCATCGTGCCGATACTGCTGCAATATGCGATCGGGCCGCTTCAGGCGAAGCTCGATATTGCGGATGATCTGTCGCCCGCCGGCATCGCTTTCGGTGAAGCCGTAAGCTTCGTGGTGGCGCTGATCTGCACCATTCCCTTTGCGATCTACGAGCGGCACAGCCCCTTTCATTATGGCCTTCCCCTGCGGCGCATTTTCGGCGCCCGGCTGTGGGGGGGATTTGCCGTGGGTGCGGTGATGGCGGGCGCTGTCGGGCTTGCCATGATCCTGCTCGGCGGCATGCAGGTGAAGGGCCTGGCGCTATCGGGCCATGCGCTGTTTTACGCAGCGCTTGCCTGGCTTGGCGCGAACATCTGTGTTGGCATTTCCGAGGAGTTCTTCTTCCGCGCCTATTTCCTGCAAGCCCTGTGGAAGAGCATCGGCTTCTGGCCCGCTTCGATCGTGATCGCGCTTCTGTTCGCGGCGGCGCATTATTTCTTCAAGGATGGCGAGAACATCTGGGACGTGATCACGCTCGTCTCACTCAGCCTCTGGCTCTGCTACACCGTGCTGAAGACGGGAACCTTGTGGTTTGCCGTCGGCTTTCACATCGCCTTCGATTTCATGCAGCTTTTCGTGATCGGCACGCCCAACGGCGCGCGCATCCCGAAAGAGCGGCTGCTCGACGCGACGTTTCGGGGCCCAGACTGGCTCACCGGCGGGGTGCTGGGAACCGAAGCGAGCTTTGTCATGTATCCGCTGATCGCGCTGATCTGGCTTTATGTCTGGCGCCGCTTCCGCCCGGCCGCGCTCACCCAGGCGCTCGCTTGACAGGGGGAAGGCGTGCTTCCTACATACCGCCCGCCTGGCCGCGAAGCCGGCCAAAACCCCTTTTGGGGCTGTAGCTCAGTTGGGAGAGCGCCTCGTTCGCAATGAGGAGGTCAGCGGTTCGATCCCGCTCAGCTCCACCAGGCTTCGCCCGCAAAGGGAGGCCGGCCGGTCGCGGCCCCTCGTGGGCGAAGCAGACTTGCGTTTGCAGGCCGCATTGAGCACACCGCTCTCGTGAAAGGTTCCGCGCGCCCATGTACAACCCGGTCGTCTGGCTGATCCTGCAGCTTCTCAATATCTACTGGTGGGTTGTCATCGCTGCGGTGGTGGCGAGCTGGCTTGTGGCGTTCGGCGTCATCAACATGCACAATCAGTTCGCCTATTCGATTGTGAAGGGCCTTTATGCGCTGACGGAACCGGTTTTCCGGCAGATCCGCCGCGTGATCCCCACTTTCGGCGGGCTCGACATTTCGCCCATCATCGTGCTCATCGCAATTTCCTTCCTGCAGTACGCCATCATGTGGGCGTCGCTGCGCTATTTCGCTTGATCCGCGCGACGGCTCAGGGCGTGTCGTTTGCGGTGCGCCTTACGCCGAAAGGCGGCCGCGACCGGATCGAGGGCTGGGTGCGCACGGCCGGCGAAGAAGGCCATCTCAAAATCCGCGTTTCCGCGCCGCCGGAAAAGGGCAAGGCCAATGATGCGCTTGTCGCGCTCCTCTCCCGAACGCTGGGTGTGGGAAAATCGCGCATCGCCATTGCCAAAGGCCAGGCCGCGCGCAACAAGATCGTGGAAATCGCAGGCGATGCAGCGGAGCTGGCTGCGCGCCTCAAAGCGCTGGGAGACGACAGGTGATGGCGCGCATCATCGACGGAAAGGCCGAAGCGGCAAAGCTGCGCGCGCGCATTGAAGCCGAAGCGGCGAAGCTGAAAGCCGCGCACGGGCTTGTGCCGGGGCTCGCCACCGTGCTGGTCGGCAACGATCCGGCAAGCGAAGTTTATGTGCGCAACAAGGGCAAGACGGCCGAAGCGATCGGCTTCAATTCGTTCCACTACAGCCTGCCGGCCGGCGCCAGCGAAGCTGACGTGCTGGCGCGCGTGAAGGCGCTGAACGGCGACAGGCATGTGCATGGCATTCTGGTTCAGATGCCGCTGCCGAAACAGGTGCGCGAGGCCGCGGTGCTGGATCTCATCGATCCGCAGAAGGATGTGGATGCGCTCACCGCCACCAATGCCGGATTGCTGGTGTCGGGCCGCGCCAAACTGGTGTCCTGCACGCCGATGGGCATGATGATGCTGCTCAGGGAATATGTGGGCGACATTGCGGGCCTCAATGCGCTTGTCATCGGCCGCTCGCTGCTTTTCGGCAAGCCCGCGGCACAACTCCTGCTCGCCGCCAATGCCACCGTCACCATG
>JAJPIX010000057.1 GCA_021324545.1 Alphaproteobacteria bacterium | reverse complement strand
TTAGGGTCTTGGGCGGTGTCATTTCTGTGGCGCTTTCCCTGGGGTCGCCCCCGGCGGATGTTATCCGTCACCGTGTTTCCGTGGAGCCCGGACTTTCCTCCAGCCTTTCTTGCGAAAGGCCAGCGGCCATCCGGCCATCTGACGCGGAAACAATATAGGGCGTCCGGAGGAATATGGAAAGTTCACGCGCAGGCGCGGCGGGCCTGCATGATTTGCCATTTCCCCGACTCCGCGTGCGGCTACTTCTGTTCGCGCGCGCGCATGAGCGAAATGAGCCGCAGGATTTCCAGCGCGATGGCCTCGGCATTTTCCGGCGACATGGTGACGGAGCTGTAGGCGCGGTCGCTTTCATCGCCCATCACATACTGGTCAATGGCGATCATGCCGGTGTTGGTGACGGAGACTTCGGTTTCGACCGGACCGTAGTTCACTTTCATGGCGGCTGGCTCCTTCGCCGGGCCAGCTTAGCGCGCGCGGTCAGGCGAGCGCCATGTCCACCGCCGCCATCGCATGAAGCGTGGACGTATCGTAAAGCGGCACGGCGGCATCGCCGGGCTTCACCAGAAGCGGAATTTCGGTGCAGCCCAGGATGATGCCTTCGACCCCCTTCTCCACGAGCCGCGCCATGATCTGGCGGTAGCGCGCGCGGGAGGATTCCAGGAATTTGCCGAGCACCAGTTCTTCCAGGATCACGCGGTCCACCTCGGCCGCATCGGCGTCGCCGGGCACGACGACATCCAGATCGTAGCGTTTCGCAAGCCTGCCCTTGAGGATGGCGGGATCGCGCATGGTGTGCGCCGAGCCGATGAGGCCCACGCGCGAAAGACCATCGGCGCGGACGGCTTCGCCGACCGGATCGGCGATGTGCAGCAGCGGAAGGCCGGACGCCTTTGCCACCGCGTCGGCCGCGCGATGGGCGGTGTTGCAGGCGATGACGATGAAATCGGCGCCGCCTTCGGCCAGCCGCGCGCCGGCCTGCGCGATCATGGCTGTGCTGGCCTGCTCGCGGCCCGAAGATTGCAGCGTTTCCACTTCGTCGAAATCGAAGGAATACATCAGCGTGGACGCCGAATGCAGGCCGCCCAGGCGCTTCTGCACCTCGCGGTTGAGCAGCGTGTAATAGAGCGCAGACGACTCCCAGCTCATGCCGCCGATAATGCCGATGGTTTTCATGCGCCGAGGTTAGGCGGCCAGCAGACCTTCGAGCAACGCTGCACATTCGGCATCGGCAATGCCATTTATGCATGCGGGACGGAAATGGCGCTGGAAGGCGGCGATGGTTTTTTCGAGCGGCCAGTCCACATCCGGCGGTGTGCCATAGCCGAAGCGGGAAAGTTTTGCGGCGAAGGATCCCCCTTCCGTCTCGTCGCTTGCTGCCGCAAGCGCCGAGCCACCTCCCCCGTAAACGGGGGAGGAAACCGAATCGCTACGCTCCGCTGCGCTTGCTGCGCGGGAGGCGGTGGGGGGCCAGACGCCGATGCCGAATTCGGCGAGCCGCTGCCAGGGAAACAGCTCGCCCGGATCTTCCTTGCGATCGGGCGCAACATCGGAATGGCCCACCACGCGGGCAGGCGCAATGCGATGACGCGCGAAAATCCCGCGGCACAGATCTATCAGCGCGGCGATCTGATCCTGCGCGAAGGGAATGTAGCCGAACTCATGCCCCGGGTTGACGAGCTCGATGCCGATGGAGTGGCTGTTCACGTCGCGCACGCCCGCCCACCACGACACGCCCGCGTGGCGCGCGCGCAATTCTTCGGGCACGTGGCGGTAGATCGTGCCGTCGCGGTCAATGGTGTAGTGCGACGACACCTTGGCCTGCGGGTCGCACAGGCGGCGAAGCGCCTCGTCCGCGGTTTTCATGCCGGTGTAATGCAGCACCAGAATGTCGATCCGGCTGCCCGGCGCGCGCGGATCGAAATTGGGCGAAGGCATTTCGACGATGCGCAGGGCCATGGACGTCTTCACCCTTGGCCCGGCGCCGGACAAGACCCCGTGAAACGCCCCTCATGCTGAGCGCGCCGAAGCGTGAAGCCGCTCATACGAAAATCTTGTAGGCCACGGTTTCGCCGCTTGCGCGCTTCAGCTGGAATTCGGCGCCCTTTTCGTGCTCGTCCAGCAGCGCCTCGAACACGCGCAGCGCGTTGCGGATGACTTCGGCGTAAGAGGCCGCTTCGGTTTTTTCCTTCAGCCGCGTCAGCCGTTCCATCGCCACGGGCGGCATTTCAAGCTGCACGCGCGTGGTCGTGCGCGGGCTTGCGTCGTCGGCGCTGCCTTCCATGGCTTCGGCGGCGGCGCGCATCGCCTCGGCGGCGACACTCTTGTAGTAGCGGCGGGAATGCGGACTGCGCATCGGGCCGCTCACGTTCCGCCCGAAGGCGGCGGCGTGACGATGGGTCCGCCATTCTGCGGCGGCGGATTTTGCGGCGACGGCGGCGGCGGCGCGCGATCATCGCCGCGCGGCGTCAGATCAAGATCGTAGTCGCAGGGGCCGTAATAGGGGCCATAGGCATAGTAGTGGCGGTGCCAGCGGTGGCGGTGACCCCACGAAAAAAAGCAGAGCGCCAGGCAAAGGATGATCGCCAGCACGATGAACGGTGCGTGGAAAGCGGCCGAGACCACCGAGAAGAGCAGCGCCAAAATCAGGACGGGGATCAGCAGCGCCAGAAACGCGATGCCAATGCCGAAGGCCCCGAACGGCCAGAAGCGCGGGCGCCAGTAATAATGCCCATGGCCATCGTCGTTCCAGCGGTCGCCATTGCCGAAGGATTCATAGGCGGCGCGGCGCACGCGTTCCTTGAAGGCGCGCTTGCGGGCGCGCCATTCGGCGCGCTGGCGCTCCCAGGCTTCCTGCTGGGCGCGGCGCGCATCGCGCCGTTTCTTCCATTCCTCGAATTCCGCGCGATCCCGATCAGGCCCCTGGTTTTGGCCCTGGCCGCCACCATTTCCATCATTGAGGGGGAAATCATCCCCCACGCCCACGCCGATTTTCGTCATGGAATGCCTCCTCCCGGCCTCCACCATCTGCGGATGAGTATTTGATGATTGTTTGATGGATGTCAAGGGGCGGGGCACTGTTACATTTCCAAGTTGACGCTGAGTCAGAGTTGGACTCTGTTCAGGTCAGAAGCGATTCGGCAAAGGGCTAGTCCGTGCAGAACACTTCCCACGCCGTCATGGCGCAGCGGATTGAGCCAGCCGATAGCCCCGACGATTTTCCCACCCCGCCTTGGGCCACGCGCGCGTTATTGGAGCACGTGATCGGCGGAAAGTTGACGTTGGCGAACCTGACTTGTCTGGAGCCAGCCTGCGGAGCCGGTCATATGGTACGGCCTCTCGAAGAGTATTTCCGCAAAGTCGAGTGTTCGGATGCTCACGATTACGGATATGCGCCCGTGCGTGATTTTCTTGCCCATCCTTTTGAGACAAATTCCGTTGATTGGGTAATAACAAATCCGCCGTTCCGGTTAGCAGAGGAGTTTGTATTGCGCGCGCTGAACATTGCACGGCGTGGCGTTGCCGTACTAGCCCGCACCGTCTTTTTGGAAAGCATTGGCCGCTACTCCCGCGTTTTTCAAGAGAGGCCACCGGCGAAATTCGCGCAATTTGTCGAGCGTGTTCCGATGGTCAAGGGACGGCTAGATGCCAACGCTTCTACGGCAACGGGTTACGCTTGGTTTGTGTGGGACCATGACAGCACCGAAGCGCCGCGCCTTATGTGGGTTCCACCATGTCGAAAACTGCTAGAACGCGCGACGGACTATTCTACGCTTCGTGCTTGTCGAATTGCTGCAAGCCAGCGGTAAGCTCTCTCGCCGCTTCTTCAACACCATCAGCGCCCTTTTCCTTAAGGACCTTGAGAGCGTCACGTGCGTAAGCATGGAGCCGACGCGCCTTCGGGCCTACGGCACCCTTGGGCGGAAGTTCATGCGCCTGCGCCGCTTCGACAACTCCAAATGCCTGTCCGTTTTCTATCTCGACAACGCGAGCAGGATTTTCCCCAAACCATGCAGCTATATCTTGGTTGTGGTCGCCACGATTGAGCATGCCCATAACAATGGTTGCGTCTTTTCGCGAAAGCGCCATTATTTCCTCCCGTAAGCCCTGCACACGATCATAGTGCAGATGTCGTCATGCTGCGAGACGTTGTTCGCCTTCGCATTTCTACGTGGGAACGATGCACGGCTATCCCGGCACATGGATTATCGTGGGGCTGTTTTATCCGCCGAAAGAGAAAATCCCTGCTCAGGGACGCCTTTTCTGAGGCTTGGCTTTTTTCTTGGGCTTTCGCGTTGCCGGTTCGGCAGGCTCTTGGCCAGTGGCGATTCGCATGACGTGGACAGCATTGCCGATGACATCGGCGGGGCGCTTTGCGCCTTTTGAGGTCTTGGGCATGGGGGTAATATGGCACGTCGATAGGCTGCATGGGAGGGGCGCATGAAGCGCAAGAAACCAACGCCAAAGGGTAAGCGCATGACGCGCGGTAAGGGCTACAACATCACGACGACCAAAAGGAGAGAGCGCAAATTCAGGGGAACGTTGCTGAGTACCCACATGGTCAACGGTCGTCGGATCGCCCTCTTTTCAGTTCCGGTCGATTTCTGAAATTCAAACTGTAACAGTGCCAGGGGCGGTTAATGCATCAGTTTGAAATCTAAGGCCCAGGCCACAGGGCATGCATGACGAATGCCGCAAAGGGCCGTCCGGGACTAGTTGATGATCCATCCGAAGATAGGGATGCCAGACCCGCTTTCTTATCAATCGGAGGAACGTCCTACCGTATGCTAGTGGCCTCGTCCCTCAAGAGAGGAGCGTTCAATGAAAGCACCGTTCAGCGCCGTTGTTTTGTTCATGCTCGCTCCCTGTGTCGCATTTGGTGCAAGGGCAACAGTGCCGAAACGTGCGCCGGAGATACAGAAATTGGGCTATTACGTCGGCTCGTGGGAGGGGCACGGCGAGACGAAGGCCGGTCCATTCAGTCCAGCGGGCACGCTGTGGAGCAAACAGACTTGCGAATGGTTTAAGGGCGGTTTTCAAGTCGTCTGCCGTGGCGAAGAACATGGACCCACAGGTCTGCGTGCCTTCCTGAATCTCCTGAGCTATGACCAGGCGGCACGCTCATACGCCCAATATTCCATCAGCAGCCGCGGAGAAAGCGAGTATGATCAAGGCGGCTCACTCGTCGGAAATAAGCTGATTTGGGTCATCGAGCAGGGTTCGCGAGGCAAGTCAGCGAAATTCCGGTACACCGAGGTCCACGTGTCGCCGGTACTCTACACCTATCGGGCGGAAATCTCGCTCGCCCGTGGATCGTGGACAACGCTCGCGACCGGCTACATCAAGAAGGTCAGATAGCGCGCCGGTCTTGTGAAGTCCGGCAAGAAAATCCCGCAAGCTCCGAGAGGAGCCGGGAAATGCAGGTACTGCCAATTTCAAACTGAGACAGTACTCATAGCTCGGAGGTGCTGGCGGCCACCCTCTTTCCGCGGGGAACGCAACGTGTTTCGGCCACACCGCCCCAAGAAGGGAACTTCCGGAACCGCCCGTGATGTCTGACGTTTCCGCCCTTGGTGGCGCGTTTGGAAGGGTCAGCCATGACGTGCAATGGCCTTGTGGCGCCGGTTTCGGGCGGCGATCTCAACCAGCGGATCAGCACGTGCCTCTCGCGCGCCGAAGAGTTGCGCCTCATTTCCGAAGACGTGCGCGACGAGGATTGCCGGCTCACCCTGCTTCGCCTTGCCATCGGCTATGAATGCGCGGCCGCCTCCCTGAAAACGGGCCAAGCCGTCCGCGCGCGCGCATCGGACCGGGCCGGCCCGCCCGCGCCCGGCGCCGGCCGAAGCGCCCCTGCGGGCCGCGCCGCAGACGGCGGCCAGAACCGCCCTTATCGGATTTCCCTATAGGACGAAGCGCGAATCGCATAGCCTTTTGGCCCGCAACGATTCAGGCGAGTTGTATCCCATGGCGGCTGACCAAGGCTCTCGCGGGGCGGAGTTCAGGCGGTCGCCCCGCAAGGCCGTCACGCGCACCGTCGTGATTGTGTACGGCGCCCCGCCCGTCAGCGCGCGCGGCACGATGTTCGACATCTCCGCCGACGGGGCGATGGTGCGGCTTCCGCCCAGCCACAGGCTGCCGGCGATGGTCCACATGATCGATCTGGCCGAACGGCTGGCCTATGAATGTTCGGTCTGCCGCCAGGACGAGGGCCGCTGCGGCCTTCGCTTTCTGAAGCGCCACGCCCTGCCCAGCCTTCCAAAAGAGATGAATTTTCTCTCGGCCATCTGGATGGATTACGCCCAGCGGTGACCCGCGGCCGGCGCCAGGGCGTGGCGGGGGCTTTCAAAAGAAATCGTCACGCGCTGACGCGGAGTCGCGGAGAAGAACGCTTTTCGGCAGGCCGCCCGCGCGAAACCTACCGGAAATCGCGCTCCTCGCGGATTTTTTCGTAAGCGGTGTTGATCGCGGCCAGCTTGTCGGTGGCCAGCCGCACGAATTCTTCCGGCACGCCGCGCGCGATCAGGCTGTCGGGATGGTTTTCCTTCACCAGCATGCGATAGGTGCGCTTGATCTCCTCTTCGCCCGCCTCGTAGGACACGCCGAGAATCACGTAGGGATCGGAGGCATCGGGGAAGTGGGAGGCGCGGATGCGCCGCCAGACATTGGGCGCGAAGCCGAAAATTTCCGCCACGCGCTCCAGGAATTTCTGTTCGCCGGGATGGAACACGCCGTCGGCCTTGGCGATTTCGAACAGGCCATCCATGATGTCTTCCAGCACGGCGGGGCGCTCGCGGAAGATGTGGGCGATCTGGGCGGCGTAAAGCTCGTAGCCCGCGGTGTCGCGGCGGGCCAGATCGAAGATGCGCCGGACGTTGGGCATTTCGGCATCGGACACGCGGAAGACGCGGTGGAAGGCTTCGATTTCGTCTTCGGTGACCACGCCGTCGGCCTTGGCCATCTTGGCGCCCAGCGCGATCACCGCGATGGTGAAGGCAAGGCCCGGCTCTTCCGGATCGACCTCGGATTCCCGGTCAATCAGCATATGGCCGGCAAACGCGCCCAGAAGCGCGCCGATGGGCCCGCCGCCGAGCAGGAAACCGGCGGCCGCACCGCCCAATTTTCCCCAGATGGACATGGGTAGGATTTATCAGGTGTTTGGGAACAACACACCTGTCATTCCCGGCCGAGCGATGCGATAGCATCGCGAGGGGAAGGGAACCCAGGTGGTGATACCGGACTCGTTTTTCCACCTGGGTCGTTCATACGCGGGTGCTATGAACTCCCTCGCATCGCGCAAGCGCGATGCTCGCCGGGGATGACAAGCATATGGATCAGTGGCGTTTTTTCATCGACCGCGGGGGGACGTTTACCGATGTGGTGGCGGAAGCGCCCGGCGGCGCGCTGACGAGCCTGAAGCTGCTTTCGCAGAGCGAGCGCTATGACGATGCGGCGCTGGAGGGCATCCGCCGCTGCCTGGGGCTTGCAAACGGCGCCGCCATCCCCGCCGAGCAAATCGCCGAGGTGCGCATGGGAACCACCGTTGCCACCAACGCGCTGCTCGAACGCAAGGGCGAGCGCACGGTGCTGGTGACCACGAAGGGGCTGAAGGACCAGCTGCGCATCGGCTACCAGAACCGGCCAAAACTGTTTTCGCTGAAGATCGAATTGCCCGACATGCTCTACGAGAGCGTGATTGAAGCAAATGAGCGCGTGGGTGCGGATGGCGAAGTGCTCATGCCATTGGATGAAGAGGCTCTGAGAAAATCGCTCACGGAGACGCGGCGGCGCGGCGTGGAAGCCTGCGCGATCGTGTTCATGCACGGCTACCGCTTTCCGGCGCATGAGCGGCGCGCGGCGCAGGTCGCGCGGGACGTTGGCTTCACGCAGGTTTCCATCAGTCACGATGCCGTGCCGCTGGCCAAATTCGTGAGCCGCGGCGATACCACCGTGGCCGATGCCTATCTTTCGCCGGTTCTCCTGCGCTATGCCGAGGGGGTTTCGCGCGCGCTGGGCCGCACGCGGCTTTATTTCATGACATCGAACGGCGGGCTTTCTTCGCCGGATTTCTTCCGCGGCAAGGATGCGATCGTTTCCGGCCCAGCCGGCGGCGTGGTGGGCATGGCGGAAACCGCGCGGCAGGCGGGTTTCTCCCGCGTCATCGGCTTCGACATGGGCGGCACCTCCACCGATGTGTCGCGCTTCGACGGCACATTCGAGCGGGTGTACGAAACCGAGGTGGCGGGCGTGCGATTGCGCACGCCGATGCTGGCCATCAACACGGTGGCGGCGGGCGGCGGATCCATCCTGCACTACGATGGCGCGCGTTTTCGCGTGGGGCCGGATTCGGCCGGCGCCGATCCGGGCCCGATGAGCTATCGCAAGGGCGGGCCGCTCACCGTGACCGACGCCAATGTGATGCTGGGCAAGCTTCAGCCGCAGCATTTTCCCCACATCTTCGGGCCTCGCGGCGACCAGCCGCCCGATGCCGGCGCGGTGCGCGATGCGTTCGCCGCACTTGCGCGCGCCGTCGGCGACGGGCGGACGCCCGAGCAGGTGGCCGACGGCTTCGTGCACATCGCGGTGGAGAACATGGCCAACGCCATCCGCCGCATCTCGGTGGCCAAGGGCTACGACCCGCGCGATTACGCGCTCAACTGTTTCGGCGGCGCGGGCGGGCAGCATGCATGCCTGGTGGCCGACGCCCTGGGCATCGGGCGGGTGTTCATTCATCCGTTTTCGGGGCTGTTGTCGGCCTATGGCATGAAGCTCGCCGCGCTTCGCAGCGTGAAACAGCGCGCGGTGGGCAGGCCGCTGGATGAGGCGATGGCGGAGATCGCGCAGCAGGCCGGCGAACTTGCGGCGGAGACACGCGAGGAAATCCACTCGCAAGGCGGGATGCATGCCGTCACGCACAGCCGCGTGCACATCCGCTACGACGGCAGCGATACGGCGCTGCCGGTGACGCTCGATTCCCGAGAGGCGATGGCGCGCGCATTCGCCGATGCGCATGCGCGGCTGTTCGGCTTCGGCTTCGAGGGCAAGATGCTGATCGCCGAGCAGGTGGAGGTGGAGGCCATGTCTTCTCCCTCGCCCCCTTCAGGGGGAGAGGCCCGGGGTGAGGGGGAATACATTGCACCGGTTTCGACACCCCCTCACCCAACCCTCCCCCCCGGTTCCGGGGGAGAGGGCCAGTCCGTGCGCTTTTTCTCCGGCGGGGCGTGGCACGACGCGCTGTTGCACAACGTGAGCGCGCTTGCCGCCGGCACAACGATCGAAGGCCCAGCCCTTCTGATCGAGCCGCATCAGACCATCGTGATCGAACCGGGCTGGCGCGCGGAGGTGACAGCGGAGCGCGCCGTGGTGCTGACGCGGACACAGGCCACGGCAAAGCGCACCGCCGCGACGACAGATGCCGATCCGGTGTCGCTGGAAGTGTTTGCGAACCTGTTCATGGCCATTGCCGAAGACATGGGGACCACGCTGCAGAACACGGCGGCCAGCGTGAACATCAAGGAGCGGCTGGATTTTTCCTGCGCGGTTTTCGACGCATCCGGCGGGCTGGTGGCGAACGCGCCGCACATGCCCGTACACCTGGGCTCGATGGGCGATTGCGTGACCGCCATCATGAAGAAGCATCCGCACATGCGCGAAGGCGACGCCTTCGTGACGAACGCCCCTTACGACGGCGGCACGCATCTGCCAGACATCACGGTGGTGGCGCCGGTGTTCGTGGAAGGCCGCCGCGCGTTTTTCGTGGCGGCGCGCGGGCACCATGCCGATATCGGCGGCATCACGCCCGGCTCCATGCCGCCTTTTTCGAGAACCATCGAAGAAGAAGGCGCGCTGTTCGACGGATTGCGCATGATCCATGCCGGGCGTTTCGACGAACGCGCCGTGCGCGACGTTCTCGCCCGCGGAAAATGGCCCGCGCGCAACCCGGACCAGAACGTGGCCGATCTGCGCGCGCAAGCCGCGGCCTGCGCGAAGGGCGCCGAGGAACTGAGGCGCGCCTGCGCGCATTACGGGCTGGATGTCGTGACAGCCTACATGAAGCATGTGCAGGACAACGCCGAGGAAAGCGTGCGCCGCGTGATCGGGGCGCTTGCCGACGGCGAATTCGCAATGCCGATGGATGGCGGCATGACGATCCGCGTGAAAATCGCCGTTGACCGTGGCCGCCGCTCCGCGACGGTGGACTTCACCGGCACAAGCCCGCAGCAGCCCAACAATTTCAACGCGCCCGGATCGGTGACGAAGGCGGCCGTGCTTTACGTGTTCCGCTGCCTGGTGGACAGCGACATTCCGATGAATGCGGGATGCCTGAAGCCGCTGCGGATCATCGTGCCGGAAGGCTCGCTGCTGAATCCGAAGCCGCCCGGCGCGGTTGCGGCGGGCAATGTGGAAACGAGCCAGGCGGTGGTGGATGCGCTGTTCGGATGCCTGCGCGTTCTGGCCGCCAGCCAGGGCACGATGAACAATCTCACCTTCGGCAATGCGCGGCATCAATATTACGAAACCGTCTGCGGCGGCGCCGGCGCGGGCGCCGATTTCGACGGGCAATCGGCCGTGCACACCCACATGACCAATTCGCGCCTGACCGATCCGGAGATTCTGGAGGCGCGCTATCCCGTGCTGCTGGAGGAATTTTCCATCCGCCGCGGCTCGGGCGGCAAAGGCGCGCACAAGGGCGGCGACGGCGTGGTGCGGCGGATACGATTCAACGAGGACATGACGGCGGCCATTCTTTCCACGCGGCGGGAAACCGCGCCGTTCGGACTGGACGGCGGTGGCGATGCGGCCAAAGGCAAGACCACAATCATCCGCAAGGATGGCTCGCGCGTTGCGATGAAATATTGCGACGAGCGCGAAGTCGTGGCAGGCGATGCCATCGAAATCGAAACGCCGGGCGGCGGCGGATTTGGGAAATGAGTTCTCCCTCTCCCACGCTTCAGCGGGGGAGAGCGTTGGGGTGAGGGGGTTGCAAAGCGAATGCTGCGGTCTAGCGTCAGCGCCCCCTCACCCTTGCCCTCTCCCCCACATGCGTGGGGGCGAGGGAAATGGAGGACAATATGACCACCGTTCTCGTCACCGGAACGAACCGCGGCATCGGACTGGAATTCGTGCGGCAATATGCGCAGGACGGCGCGCGCGTGATCGCCTGCTGCCGCGAGCCGGCGAAGGCCGATGCGCTGAACGGATTGGCGAAGGCCAATGCCAGGATCGCCGTGCGGAAGCTGGATGTTTCGGATTTTGCCGCGATGTTTGCGCTGGGACGGGAGCTGAAGGATGAGGCCATCGACATCCTGATCAACAATGCCGGAATCTATGGCCCCCGGAGCGAACACGCCGATCCCGAATATCTGGCGGAATGGGCCAAGACCATGGCCGTGAACACGCTGGCGCCGGGGGCCATGGCGATGGCGTTTCACGCGCAGCTCAGGCGCAGCGGCCAGAAGAAGCTCATCAGCATCACGAGCGGCCTGGGCTCAACCAGCGAGAACGGCGGAGGCTATCTCGCCTATCGCGCGTCGAAGGCGGCGCTGAACAATGTGATGCGCACGCTTTCGGTGGACTGGAAGAAGGACGGCATCATCTGTGTGCCGCTCGATCCCGGCTGGGTGCAGACCGACATGGGCGGCAGGAACGCGCCGCTGCCCGTGGCCGAAAGCGTGGCCGGCATGCGCAAGGTGATCGCGGGGCTGACGTTGGCGGACAGCGGGAAATACCTGAAGTGGAATGGGCAGGAGCGCGGGTGGTGAACCTGCTGCCCCCTCCCACGCTTCGGCGGGGGAGAGGGTGAGGGCTTCCCTGCACATACTCTCAAGACTTTGGTTGCTTACGCACCCCCTCACCCTTGCCTTCTCCCCCCACTGCGTGGGGGCGAGGGCAATCACGCTGCCGCAATTGCGGATGAGCGCGGGTCGTAATTGAGGATGGGCGATAGCCAGCGTTCCACTTCGGCCACGGTCATGCCTTTGCGGCGCGCATAATCCTCCACCTGGTCCTTCTCGATCTTGCCGATGCCGAAATAGCGGCTTTCGGGATGCGAGAAATAGAGCCCACTGACGGAGGAACCCGGCAGCATCATGAAGCTTTCGGTCAGTTTCATGCCGGCGCGGACCTCGGCATCCAGCAGCTTGAACAGCGTGCCTTTTTCGGTGTGATCGGGTTGCGCAGGATATCCGGGCGCGGGCCGGATGCCGCGGTATTTTTCCGCGATGATGTCGTCCTTCGAAAGATTCTCGTCCGGCGCGTAGGCCCAGAACTCCTTGCGCACACGCTCATGCAGGCGTTCGGCGAAGGCTTCGGCCAGCCTGTCGGCCAGCGCGCGCAGCAGGATGGCGGAATAATCGTCCTTCTCCGCCTCGAAGCGTTTGATGTGATCTTCTTCGCCATGGCCCGTGGTGACGGCGAAGCCGCCGATGAAATCGGCCTTGCCGGTTTCGCGCGGCGCGACGAGGTCGGAAAGCGCCATGTTGGGTTTGCCGCCCTCGCGCGTCATCTGCTGGCGCAGCGTGTGCAATGTGGCGAGCGGAAATTTGCGCGCCTTGTCGCCATAAAGAACGATGTCGTCGCCCTCGGCATTGGCCGGCCATAAACCGATGACGCCGCGCGCGGTGAGCCATTTTTCGCGCACGATCTTTTCCAGCATCGCCTGCGCGTCTTTATAAAGTCCGCGCGCGGCTTCGCCGGCTTTCGGATCGTCGAGAATCATGGGGAAGCGGCCCACCAGCTCCCAGGTCTGGAAGAACGGCGTCCAGTCGATATAGGGCACAAGCTCCGCCAGATCGTAATTGTCAAACGACCGCATGCCGAAGAAGGCCGGCACCGGCGGCGTGTAATCCTTCCAGTCGAATTTCGGGCGGTTGGCGCGCGCTTCGGCGAGACTGAGCCGGCGGCCCGGCGCGCGCTGGCCGGCGTGGCCGCGCGCGATTTCCGCATATTCGCGGCGGATCATGTCCTTGAAGTCGTTGGCGTTGGCCGCGAGCAGGCTGGTGGCCACGCCGACCGCGCGGCTGGCGTCGGTGACATAGACGGTTTGCCCGCGGCGATAGTTGGGGTCGATCTTCACCGCGGTGTGCACGCGGCTTGTGGTGGCCCCGCCGATGAGCAGCGGAATGTCGAAGCCCTGCCGCTCCATCTCCGCCGCCACATGGCACATTTCATCGAGCGACGGCGTGATGAGGCCCGACAGCCCGATCATGTTGGCGTGAACTTCCTTCGCCGTGTCGAGAATCTTCTGCGCCGGCGTCATGACGCCGAGGTCTATCACCTCATAGCCGTTGCATTGCAGCACCACGCCCACGATGTTCTTGCCGATGTCGTGCACATCGCCTTTCACCGTGGCCATGACGATGCGGCCGGCCGGTTCCTTGCTCTGGTTCTTCTCCTTTTCCGCTTCCATGTACGGCAAAAGATGCGCCACCGCCTTCTTCATCACGCGGGCGGATTTCACCACCTGCGGCAGGAACATCTTGCCCGAGCCGAACAGATCGCCCACCACATTCATCCCTGCCATCAGCGGGCCTTCGATCACATCCAGGGGCCGCGCGGATTTCAGGCGCGCTTCCTCGGTGTCTTCCACCACGAACGCATCAATGCCGTGCACGAGCGCATGCGAAAGGCGTTCTTCCACCGGCAGCGAACGCCAGGCGGCGTCTCCTTCCGGCGCGGCCGCGCCCTGCCCCTTGTATTGCTGCGCGATGGCAAGCAGCCGCTCGGTGGCATCGGCGCGGCGATTGAACAGCACGTCCTCGATCGCCTCGCGCAAGGGCGTGGCGATGTCCTGATAGACCGGCAACTGGCCGGCATTGACGATGCCCATGTCCATGCCGGCTTTGATGGCGTGAAACAGGAAGATGGCGTGCATCGCCTCGCGCACGCGATCGTTGCCGCGGAAGGAAAAGGAGAAATTGGACACGCCGCCCGACACATGCGCGTGCGGCAGCTCCGCGCGGATCGCGCGCGCGGCTTCGATGAAGGCGTGGCCGTAATCCGCGTGTTCTTCAAGGCCGGTGGCGACGGCGAAGATGTTGGGATCGAAGATGATGTCTTCCGGCGGGAAGCCGACCCTGTTCACCAGAATGTCATAGGCCCTGCGGCAGATGGCGATCTTGCGCTCTTTCGTGTCAGCCTGGCCCTGCTCGTCGAAGGCCATGACCACGACGGCCGCGCCATAGCGCATCACCTGCCTGGCATGCGCGATGAACGGCCCCTCGCCTTCCTTGAGCGAAATGGAGTTGACGATGGGCTTGCCCTGGACGCTTTTCAGGCCCGCCTCGATCACGCTCCATTTGGACGAGTCGATCATCACCGGCACGCGCGCGATATCGGGCTCAGCGCCGATGAGATTAAGGAAGCGCCGCATGGCGGCTTCGGAATCGATCAGGCCTTCGTCCATGTTGACGTCGAGAATCTGCGCGCCGTTTTCCACCTGGCCACGCGCCACCTCGACGGCCGCTTCGTAATCGCCCGCGGCGATGAGCTTGCGGAATTTGGCGGAGCCCGTGATGTTCGTGCGCTCGCCCACATTGACGAAATTGATGTCGGGCGTGAGCGTGAAGGGCTCAAGGCCGGAGAGGCGCAGGTAGCGCGGCTTTTCGGGAATCGCGCGCGGGGCAATGCCGCGGATGGCCTCGGCGAAAGCGGCGATGTGTTTTGGCATGGTGCCGCAGCAGCCGCCCACGATGTTGACGATGCCGGAGCGGGCGAATTCGCCGATCTGCGCGGCCATCGACTCGGGCGTGTCGTCATAGCCGCCGAATTCGTTGGGCAGGCCGGCGTTGGGGTGCGCGCTCACCAGCGTGTCGGCAACCTGCGACAGCGCATCCACATAAGGCCGCAGTTCCCTGGCGCCCAGCGCGCAGTTGAGGCCCACGGCAAACGGCCTGGCGTGGCGCACGGAATGCCAGAAGGCTTCGGGCGTCTGCCCCGTGAGCGTGCGGCCCGAAAGATCGGTGATCGTGCCGGAAATCCAGACCGGCAGGCGCTCGCCCAGCTCTTCGAACACATCTTCAATGGCATAAATCGCGGCCTTGGCATTCAGCGTGTCGAAGATGGTTTCGATCATCAGAAGATCGGCGCCGCCCCTGATGAGGCCGCGCGCGGCATCGCGATAGGTGGCGGCAAGCTCGTCGAAAGTGATGTTGCGGAAAGCCGGATCGTTCACGTCCGGCGAGATGGATGCCGTGCGGTTGGTGGGGCTGAGCACGCCGGCCACCAGGCGCGGGCGATCGGCCGTGGCGGCTTCGTCGCAGATCTGCCGCGCGAGACGGGCGCTTTCCTCGCACATCTCCGTCACCAGATGCGACAGCCCGTAATCGGCCTGCGAGGAGGCCGCCGTGGTGAACGTGTTGGTTTCCAGAATGTCCGCGCCGGCGGAAAGATAGGCATGGCCGACATCGCGGATGATGTCGGGCCGCGTGAGCGTGAGAATGTCGATGTTGCCCTTCAGCGCGTGCGCGTGACCGGCAAAGCGTTGCCCCCGGAAATCTTCTTCCGAAAGCCCATAGCCCTGGATCATCACGCCCCAGGAACCATCGAGCAGAAGAATGCGCTTCTTCGCTTCTTCGCGGAGCCAGGCAATGCGCGCAGCCCGATCAGACATGGCACCGACCGCAACAGGAAATCTCACGCGGAGACGCGGAGACGCGGAGCATATGGCTCTTCCCCCGTTTGCGGGAGGAGTGCCGCACAAAGCGCGGCGAGGGGAGCGCTGAGCGGCGTTCACCCCCTCCGCCGCCTTCGGCAATCCCCCTCCCCCGTGTAAGGGGGGAGGAACCATTCCGCGGCTCCGCGTCTCTGCGTGCAAATGTTTTTGTTCCCGACATGCGCATCACTGAGCGGCTTTCGCATAAGACGGTTGGGTTGGCCGGATGCCCAGCATGCGGCAGGCGGCATAGGTGAGATCGGCCTGGTTGAGCGTGTAGAAATGGAAATTGTCGAAGCCGAGCGCGGAGAGGCGTTCCACCTGTTCGGCCAGCACCGCAGCCGCCACGATCTTGCGCGTTTCGGGATCGTCATCGAGCCCTTCGTACAATTGCGCCAGCCAGGCCGGCACGCGCGCGCCGCAGCGTTCGGCCATGCGGCGGATGCTTCTGAAATTGGTCGTGGGGATGAGGCCGGGCACCAGCGGAATGTCGAGGCCTTCCAGGACAATGCGGTCGCGCAGGCGCGCGATGGCCTCCAGATCGAAGCAGAATTGCGTGATGGCGCGGCCGGCACCGGCATCCACCTTGCGCTTCAGGAGCTCGATGTCGCTGTCGAGCGACGGTGAATCCGGGTGCTTCTCGGGATAGGCGGATACGCTCACCTCAAACGGCGCGGTTTTCCGGATGCCTGCGATGAGCTCCGGCGTCGAGGCATAACCCTGCGGATGGGCGCAATATGGTGCGCCTTCGTCCGGCATGTCACCGCGCAGCGCCACAATGTGGCGCACGCCGGCCTCCCAATAGCCGCGCACCACTTCGTCAATTTCCGCGCGCGGCGCGGCCACACAGGTGAGATGGGCAGCGGGCGTAAGCTGCGTTTCCTCGACGATGCGTTTCACGGTGGCGTGCGTGCGGTCGCGGGTGGAACCGCCGGCCCCATAGGTGACGGAAACAAAAGCCGGCCGCAGCGGCTCGAGCCTTCTGATGCTCGACCACAGCTGCTCTTCCATCTGCGGAGTCTTCGGCGGGAAGAACTCGAAGGAGACCTTCAGCGGCCTTGAATCCGCAACCATGCGCTTGAGCGTCATGCCGCCACCGTTGCGCGGGCGGATGCGGATTCCGCCATCCAGATTCTGACCGTAAGTTTGGCGCCGCCGCGGGGGGCGATCGATTCCGAGGCGGCGGGCACAAGGCCCGCGGATGCAAACCAGCCCTGCACTTCCGCATCGGAAAAACCCAGGCGCCGATGCGCATAATCGCTTCGCAGAAACTCAAGTTCATGCGGCGCGAAATCGGCGATGAGAAGCCGGCCGCCCGCCTTCATCACGCGCGCGGCCTCCACGACCGCGGCCTGCGGATCGTCGAGGAAGTGCAGCACCTGATGGAA
Source organism: Alphaproteobacteria bacterium (assembly GCA_021324545.1). Lineage (GTDB taxonomy): Bacteria > Pseudomonadota > Alphaproteobacteria > Micropepsales > Micropepsaceae > Rhizomicrobium. The sequence continues at coordinate 40,251 of JAJPIX010000057.1, read as the reverse complement.
CAGCACCGCATCGAAGCCGGACATTGCGCCGCCATTGGGAAACGGCAGGCGATAGGCATCGGCCAGGCGCACCTGGCAGTTCGGATGCGGCGCCAGGCGGTCGCGCGCGATGGCGAGCATTTCCGGGCTGACGTCCACGCCGACGCCGCGGCGGATGGATGGCGCAAGAAGTTCCAGCATGCGCCCCGTGCCGGTGCCGGCATCCAGGAAATTCTCGATGGGCGCCGCCGACAGCAGACGCGCAATCGCATTCTCGACATCCTTTTCCGGCGCATGCAGCGAGCGGATGCGTTCCCATTCGGCGGCATTGGCCTTGAAATAGCTGGCGGCGATGGCCGCGCGCGCCTCGCGCACGGCCGCGAGCCGCTTTCGGTCATTCTCGCGGCTTGCCGGATCGGCCAGGCCGGCCAGTGCGGCGTTCAACTCGCTGGCGGCGCCGCGATCGGCGGCCCGGTAAAAGACCCAGCTTCCTTCCTTGAAGCGTTCGATCAGGCCGGCCTCCGTCAGAAGCTTCAGATGACGGGAAACGCGCGGCTGGCTTTGACCGACGATCTGGACAAGCTCGCTGACGGTAAGCTCCGCATCGCGCAGCAGCAGAAGCAGGCGAAGCCGCGTGGCATCGCCCGCCGCCTTCAGCATTGTGACCAGCCGGTCCATGTAGCATATAAACATATCTTTATATGCCAAGGCAACCGGGGCCATTAACTTTCCTGGGGGTGTTGCGCGGCTACCTCTCAGCAGCGAAGGCGGGATGTGTTAGGCGTTTTTACATCTCAAACGGGTGATTCTGACCGGTAGAGGCGGAATACCGCGCCTCTATTGCACCCAAACGGCGCGCCGACCATTTAACGAGAGACATCTATCACCAGGGCCAAAGACAGATGAGGGGATTGCGGATTTTCGGCGCGCTGATGGCCGGCCTGTGGCTGGCCGGCTGCGCCACGCAGGATCCATCCGGCAACAACGATCCGTTCGAAAATACCAACCGGGCGATTTTTGCATTCGACGACAAGCTGGATCAGATGTTCTTTCTGCCCGGCGCGGAATTTTATGTGAACACCGTGCCCGAGCCGGTGCGCGATGGCGTGCACAATGTGCTGACCAATCTCGATACGCCGGTGACACTCGCCAACGATTTCCTGCAAGGGGAGCTCGATCGCGGCGGCGAATCCATGATGCGCCTGGTCGTGAACACCACCGTTGGCGTGGGCGGGATCATCGATGTGGCCACGAAGATCGGCATTCCCTATCACGAAGAGGATTTCGGCCAGACGCTGGGTGTGTGGGGCGTGCCCGAGGGTCCGTATCTCGTGCTGCCGCTGCTTGGACCCGATCCGCCGCGCGACCTTGGCGGCGGGATCGTGGACATCTTCCTTGACCCCATGACCTACATCAATCTGCGCGAGCACACTTTGTGGTCGGCGGGACGCGGCTTTGCGAGCACGCTGGACACACGCGCGCGCAATATCGATACGCTGAAAGAGGTGCGTGCGACCTCGGTGGACTATTATGCCACGATCCGCAGCCTTTACCGGCAGAACCGGAACAACGAGATCCGCAATGGCAAGGCGGATATCGAGAATCTGCCCAACTATTGAGCAGCCGGCGCTGCCACGAACTTGCCATAAGCTGCCACGATCATGCGGATGATCCCCGGGCCTTTGCAGGGGCATCCGCCGACAAGGACAGACCCCATGAACAAACTTCGGTTTTCAGCCCTGCCAGCAATCGCCGCCCTTGCCGGACTTTTGGCGCTGACCGGCCAGCCCGCGCAGGCGCAACCTTCCGCGCAGGCGCAAAGCTATGTGCAGCAGAACATCGAGAAGGGCCTCCAGATTCTGAACGACCGGTCGGTTCCCGATGCGCAGCGGCGCCAGCAGTTTCGCAACTTCCTGCTGTCGCTGACGGACATCCAGCGGATCGCCAACTTCACGCTGGGCAACGCGCGGCGCACCGCAGCGCCACAGCAGGTGCAGGCCTTCGATCAGGCGTTCAAGGATTATGCGATCTCGATCTATGAATCGCGGCTGTCGAAATATTCCGGGCAGACGCTGAAGGTGACCGGCGCCACCGAACGCGCGGCGGGCGATTATGTGGTGAGCACCACGCTGGTGGACCCCAACGATGCCGACAGCCGCCGCAACCCGCTGCAGGTGGATTTCCGCGTGCAGACGGAAAACGGCCATTTCGTCATCATTGATGTGGCCGTGGCCGGCGTGTGGCTGGGCATCGAAGAGCGCGACCAGTTCGCATCGTTCCTGAGCGAGCACAATGGCGATGTGGGCGCGCTTGCGCGGCATCTTCAGGGCCTGACGGCGGACCTGCAAAGCGGCAAACATCCGTCCGACCAGCCCGACAACGGCGAGCACTGACCGGGGCTGCGGCCTCAGGCCCGCGCGAAGCGCTTGTATTTGATGCGGTGGGGCTGATCGGCCTCGAGCCCCAGGCGGCGCTTCTTGTCGGCTTCGTAATCCTGATAATTGCCCTCGAACCATTCCACATGGCTTTCGCCTTCGAAGGCGAGCATGTGGGTGGCGATGCGATCCAGAAACCAGCGGTCGTGGCTGATGATCATGGCGCAGCCCGCGAAATCCTCCAGCGCGGCTTCCAGCGCGCGCAGGGTTTCCACATCGAGATCGTTGGTGGGTTCGTCGAGCAGAAGAAGGTTGGCACCCGATTTCAGCATCTTGGCCAGATGCACGCGGTTGCGTTCGCCGCCCGACAGCTGGCCGACCTTTTTCTGCTGGTCGCCGCCCCTGAAATTGAAGGCGCCGACATAGGCCCGCGAGGGCATTGTGCGCTTGTTGCCCAGCTCCAGCACGTCGAGCCCGCCGGAAATTTCCTGCCACACCGTCTTGTCGGGATCGAGCGCATCGCGCGACTGATCCACATAGCCCATCACTACGGTTTCGCCGATGCGCAGCGTTCCGCCATCGGGCTTTTCCTGGCCCGTGAGGATGCGGAAGAGCGTGGTCTTGCCCGCGCCGTTGGGGCCGATGACGCCCACAATGCCGCCGGGCGGCAGCTTGAAGCTGAGGTTTTCGAACAGAAGGCGGTCGCCATAGGCTTTCTGGATGTTCTCCGCTTCCACCACCAGCGAGCCAAGGCGCGGCGCGGCGGGAATGACGATCTGGGCGGGGCCGCCGCGCTGTTCCTGGGACTTCGCCAGCAGTTCTTCATAGGCGGCGATGCGCGCCTTTGACTTTGCCTGGCGGGCGCGCGGGCTTGAGCTGATCCATTCGCGCTCGCGCGCAAGCGTGCGTTCGCGCGCTTCTTCTTCCTTGCCTTCCTGGAGCAGACGCTTGTCCTGGTATTCGAGGAACGAGGTGTAATTGCCTTCGTGCGGAATGCCGCGGCCGCGATCCAGCTCCAGAATCCAGCCGGTCACATTGTCGAGGAAGTAACGGTCGTGCGTGACCAGGATCACGCAGCCCTTGTATTCCCTCAGCGTGTGTTCGAGCCAGGCGACCGACTCCGCGTCGAGATGGTTGGTAGGTTCATCGAGCAGAAGAATGTCGGGCGCATCGAGCAGCAGCTTGCACAGCGCCACGCGCCGGCGCTCGCCGCCGGACAGCTTCGTCACATCCGCATCGCCGTCCGGACAGCGCAAGGCATCCATCGCCTGATCCACCTGGCTGTCGAGATCCCACAGGCCCCTGGCCTCGATTTCGTCTTGCAGTTTCGCCATCTCTTCGGCGGTTTCGTCGGAGTAGTTGGCGGCGATTTCGTTGTAGCGGTCCACCAGCGCCTTCTTCGCGGCCACCCCTTCCATCACGTTCTCGCGGACATTCTTCTTCGGATCGAGCACCGGTTCCTGCGGCAGATAGCCGGTGCGGATGCCATCGGCCGCCCAGGCTTCGCCCGTGAACTCTTTGTCCTGGCCGGCCATGATGCGCATGAGCGTGGATTTGCCCGCGCCGTTCACGCCCACGATGCCGATCTTCGCGCCGGGGTAGAACGAGAGCCAGATGTCCTTGAGCACCTGCTTGCCGCCGGGCCAGGTCTTGGACAGACCTTTCATCACGAAGACATATTGCGGACCGGCCATGGCGTTTCCTTTGCGGGCGAAGCGGCGCTTTTAGAACGCTTTCGCGCAGGGTCAAGCCCGCCAAACGAAAAGGCCGGGCGCAACACCCGGCCTTTCGCATCCCCCAAGGCAAAAGCGTTCAGAAGTTGATCTTGGCGCGCGACAGGACCGAAACGGCATTCTGGCCGTTCTGGCCCTGCAGGTTCATCTGATAGGCGGCATTGGCCTGCAGCGCGACCGCGCCGTCGAGGAAGGTCGTCACATAGCCCAGCTCGAAATCGGTTTCCGGCGTCCTGGTGGCGAGCGAAAGATTTTCATTCCCCATGATCAGGCTGTTGTTCTTGTCGATATTGTCAGCCACCGCGAGATTGACGCTGCCGCTGTAGACCTGGATCGGGCGCGACACCGAAAGGCCCAGAGAATCGTCGCCGAACAGGCCATGCTTGGCCACCGCAATGCCGTAAGACCGGCTGTGCAGCGCATCGGCCGATGTCACAAGGCTGTTCGCGGCCCTGAGATCAAGCTGCGTGATGCCCTCGCTGTAAGACGCCGTGGTGACCCAGCCGTCGCCGAAGCCCACGCGGGCGGACAGGCCCACCGCCGACGTGTTGGCGCTATTGGCAAGGTCGAGCGCCCCGGAGGTGAGGCCGCCCAGCAGCCCGTTCTGCTCCGCGCTTTGCGAAAGCGTCAGCCCCAAGCCGCCCCATTTGGCGAAATCCCACGACAGGCCTGCCATGGTGGCCGATGCCTGGCGCTGGTCGAATTGCAGCGGCTGACCCTGGATCTGCGCCAGGGACGCGAACAGCGGAACCTCAAACGGATCGCTGACAGGCGAAAGCTGCGATGCGCCGATGCGGAAATGCAGATCGTCGGCCAGCGCGATCGTGGCGCCCAGGAAACTGCCGCCGTCGGTGAAGCCGAGATAGGGCGAGTTCACGGCCGACGCCGACAGGAACAGCCCGTCATAGGCCGGGCTTGCCATGACGTCGTAATCGTTGAAGCGGCCTTCCATGTCGAGGTTGAAGCCGGCGTTCAGCGTGACGCCGCCCATCAGCGGGGCCGCAATCCACAGGTCGCGAACGTTATAGCGGTTGAGATCGTGATCCAGATACCCGCCGGTCAACAGGCGTGGCGTGACCGTGTCCACGGCATAGCCGGAGGCCACGAAATTGCCGATCGGGCTCGGCGCCGCAAAGGCAAACGGCGTGTAGCTGCTGTAGTTCGAAAGCTGCTGCTGCAGCAGGCCGTCGAATTGCAGGCCCTTGTTGTAGGCCGCGCGCGTCAGGTCGGCTTTGAAGGGGCGGCCGAATTTGTCGACGATGACGGCGTGCTTCAAGAGCTTGCTGTTTGCGAGCGCACCGGCCAGCGGGCCGGTGACAAGGCTGGTCAGCGCGCCGGTGGGGCCGGTGGCCGTCTGCGCATTGCCGCCGCCGGTTGCCACGCGCACGTCCGCACCGCCGACGGGGGACAACGCCTTGGTCACATCCACGGCGCCGCGGCCGAAGACCTGATCGACACCGGGCGCGCCGATATCGTCCGTGGTCTCGAAAATGATGTCGGCAATCTGTTCAGAGGTGAGCGCGGGATCCTGCCCCTTGATCAGCGCCGCAACGCCCGTGACATAGGGCGTGGCCATCGAGGTGCCGGAAAGATAGCCGTAGGCCGCCTTCTTTTGCCGCCCGTTGCCGACGGACGACCAGATGTCCACACCCGGCGCCACGACGAAGAAATCCTTCATGCAGTAGCGCTGGCCGCCGTGCACCTCGCAGCGCGTGCCGGGGACCTGGGAGAAGCTGGCAACGCCGCCGAAACCGCCATTGGCGCAGCTCTTGGGCTTGAAGGCGCTGGGACCGTTGCAGCCCGTGGCGCCGACCACAATCATCGAACCGCGCACGCCATCGTCGAGCGCAGCGCCCGCAAGAAACCCGCCGCTCGGATATTTGTTGCCCGAATTGCCGCCCGCCACCACGAGCAGGGAGCCGTTGGCAACCGCCGTCTGGAACGCGCTCACATCGGTCGTGGAAAGGATGGGGCCGCCGATCGAAACATTGATGATGTTGGCGCCGTGTTCGGACGCCCAGACAATGCCATCATCCACACGATTGCAGGCGTCACTGAACGTCGCGCAGACTTTCACGGGAAGGATATCGGCCTGGCTCGCCAGCCCGACATTTGCGCCGGCGGCAATGCCGGCCACATGCGTGCCGTGCGTGGATTGCGCCGGAAATACGCCGATATCGCCGCCAACCTTGTTGGTGGGATCGGTGCAGGGATTGGACGACCACGAAATGCACGTGCCCTTGAGCAGGCGGCCCGCAAATTCCGGCTGGTTCACGTCAATGCCGGTATCGACAATACCGATGACGACGCCCTGACCCTTCGCATGGAAATCCCATCCGAAGGCCTTCTTGGCGATATTGTGCGGCGTGTTGCACCAGCCGCCGGGAAAGCCAGCGGAACTGCATGCGCCGGGCGTGGGCGTGCTGAGCGGCGGCGCGTTCGAATTGAGCACCTGCAGGGACGGAAGGCTCGCCCCCCGCGCGCGAACGCCATAAACCGATCCATCGGCGTCGTATTGCGATGGCGTAAAAAAGCTGCCGACATCCAGCGAGATTTGTCCGCCCGACGAAAGCGGTCCGGCATCAGCCGCAGACAAGCCACAGCCGGCCGCGAACATCGCAGCCGCCAGCGCCAAATTCCAAATCTGCAATGGCCCCCTGATGACGACCCGAGGCATAACTCCCCACCGCAAACCTTCTCGTCCGGCAAAACCTTAGCAGATGCCACCCCCCAAGCAACGGAATCATCAATGAAAACTGTGGCTTGGCCGTCACAATGGGCAGGGGATTAAGGGTATCTTTTGCATCAAAAACCGGACGTCGCTTTGCCAAGCCGGGCTCTTTCGGGTTCGGTCCGAAAGAAAAATACAGTCATATCAGCCCGTTAGATAATAATCGCTCGCAACAGGAAGAGATTTGCGGCCATGCGCCCAACATGGATGGACGGGCGGCAAAGCGGCGCTTAGATGAACCCGTCATTCCCGCCCAAGAAGAGGCAGCCATGCCCGAATCCACCCCTTCCCGCAACCGGCCGGCACGTTCGGCTCTGGACCTGATCGGCCACACCCCGATGATGGAGCTGACTCATTTCGACACCGGGCCCTGCCGGCTGTTCGTGAAGCTCGAAAGCCAGAACCCCGGCGGCTCGATCAAGGACCGCATCGGCAAATCCATGATCGAGGCGGCCGAGCGCGAGGGCAAACTGAAGCCCGGCGGCACGATCGTGGAAGCAACGGCCGGCAACACGGGCCTTGGCCTGGCGCAGGTTGCCATCCTGAAGGGCTACAGGCTGATCCTCATCGTGCCCGACAAGATGGCGCGCGAGAAGGTGCAGCATCTGCGCGCGATGGGCGTGGATGTACGCATCACGCGTTCCGACGTGGGCAAGGGCCATCCCGAATATTACCAGGACATCGCCGAGCGCGTGGCGAAGGAAGAAGGCGCGTTCTATGCCAACCAGTTCGCCAACCCCGCCAATCCGCTTGCGCATGAAACCACTACCGGCCCGGAAATCTGGGAGCAGATGGAACACAATGTGCAGGCGATTGTCGTTGGCGTGGGATCGGGGGGCACGCTGACCGGAATCGGCCGTTTCATGCGCCGGGTTTCGCCAGACACCGAGATGGTGTTGGCCGATCCGGCGGGTTCGGTTCTGGCGCCCTACATCCGCACCGGCAAGATGATCGAAGCGGGATCCTGGACGGTGGAAGGCATCGGCGAAGATTTCATTCCGCCCAATTGCGACCTCTCGCTCGTGAAGCGCGCCTATTCCATCAGCGACAGGGAAAGCGTGGAGGCTGCGCGCGAACTTCTGGCGAAAGAGGGAATTCTCGGCGGGTCTTCCACCGGAACCCTGCTGGCGGTGGCTCTCAAATATTGCCGCGAGCAGACGGAGGCAAAACGGGTGGTGACGCTCGTTCCCGACAGCGGCAACAAATACCTTTCCAAGGTTTACAACGATTTCTGGGTGATCGAGCAGGGCCTGGCCGACCGCAAGCTGCAGGGCAACCTGTCGGACCTGATCGCCAGGCGCTTCGATGCCGGCGGGGCCGTGACCGTTTCGCCCGACGACACGCTTCTTGTCGCCTACAACCGCATGCGCGGCGCCGATGTTTCGCAGCTGCCCGTGGTGCAGCGAAACCGCATCGTCGGGATTCTGGATGAGAGCGATATCCTTGCCTATGTCGAAGGCGATGCCGCGCGGCGCGCGCTGCGCTTCAAGGATCCCGTGAAGGCGGCAATGACGGCGAACCTTCACACCGTCCAGGTCAGGGACAGGATGGAAGTTCTGCCGCCCATCTTCGAGCGCAACGAAGTGGCGATCGTGCTGGACGGCGAAAATTTCGTGGGGCTCATCACCCGCATCGATCTCATCAATCACCTAAGGCTCAATCCATGAGTGACAGAAAAGGCCATAACCGGCTGGGATTTTCGACGCGCACGATACACGCCGGCCAATCGCCCGATCCTTCCACCGGTGCGATCATGGTGCCGATCTACGCCAACGCGACCTACGCCCAGGAAAGCCCCGGCGTGAACAAGGGCTATGAGTATTCGCGCAGCGCCAACCCGACGCGCAACGCCTTCGAGCGCTGCGTCGCCGATCTCGAGAACGGAACGGAAGGCTTTGCCTATGCTTCGGGCCTGGCCGCCATTTCGAGCACGTTGGAATTGCTCAATTCGGGCGATCATGTGGTCGCGATGGACGACCTCTATGGCGGCTCCTACCGGCTGTTCGAACGCGTCCGCCGGCGCTCGGCGGGGCTCGACTTCACCTTCGTGGACATGAGCGATGTGGGTGCGGTGGAACGCGCGATCCGCCCCAATACGAAGCTGATCTATGTGGAGACGCCCACCAATCCGCTTCTGAAGCTGGCTGACCTGGAGGGCATCGCGCGGCTGGCGAAAAAGCGCGGCATCCTGACGGCCTGCGACAACACCTTCTGCAGCCCGTGGGTGCAGCGGCCGCTCGATCACGGCATCGACATCGTGATCCATTCGACCACGAAATACCTGAACGGCCATTCCGACATGATCGGCGGCTGCGTGATCGTGGGCGACAACAAGGAGCTGGCCGAACGAATCCGCTTCCTGCAGAACGCCATCGGCGGAATTTCCGGCCCCTTCGATTCCTTTCTGGCGCTGCGCGGGCTGAAGACGCTGGCGCTGCGCATGGAACGGCACTGCCACAACGCCATGACGATCGCGCGCTGGCTGGAAAAGCGGCCCGACGTGACGCGAGTCATCTATCCGGGCCTCGAAAGCCATCCGCACCATGCGCTGGCGAAGCGGCAGATGCACGGATTCGGCGGCATGCTGACCGTGATCCTGAAGCGCGACATCGCGGGCACGAAACGGTTTCTGGAACGCGTGCAGATTTTCACGCTGGCCGAAAGCCTGGGCGGCGTGGAAAGCCTTGTGGAACACCCCGCCATCATGACACATGCCAGCGTGCCGGCCGAGCAGCGCCGCGCGCTCGGCATCGAGGATTCGCTTGTGCGCATGTCGTGCGGAATTGAAGACGTGCAGGACCTGATCGCCGATCTGGAGCAGGCGCTCGCATGACGCGCCGCCTCGTCATCGGCATGACGGGCGCCTCGGGCGTGATCTACGGCATCCGCCTGCTCGAATATCTTCGCGACAGCGATATCGAAACGCACCTTGTGATGACGAAGGCGGCGGAGATGACGCTTGCCTATGAAAGCGAGCTCAAGCCCGCGGACGTGCGAAAGCTCGCGAAAGTGAACCATGCCATCGGCGATGTGGGGGCGGCGATTGCATCCGGCTCGTTCCAGACGCTGGGCATGATCATCGCACCCTGCTCCGTCAAAACCATGAGCGAGATCGCCACCGGGGTGACGGCGACGCTGGTTTCGCGTGCCGCCGATGTGGCGCTGAAGGAGCGGCGCAAGCTGGTGCTGGCCTTGCGGGAATCTCCGCTGCACGGCGGGCATCTGCGCAACCTGGCGGCGCTGTCGGATCTGGGCGCGATCGTGGCGCCGGTGGTGCCGGCCTTCTATACGCGGCCGCAGACGCTGGACGATATCGTCAACGAAACGGTGGGGCGGCTTCTGGACCTTGCAGGCATCGAAAACGGGCTGGTGAAGCGCTGGCGCGCGGACTGAAAGGGCGTAACCTGTGGGCGCCCTTGCGCGAATAAGGGATAGACCCCCGGAGGTTGCCCGCATGACCGATATCCCCCGCCGAATCATGCTGAAATCCGCCCCGCTTGCCGCCCTTGGCATGGCTGCGGCGCCATCGGCGCTGCTTGCCGCGGCCGCGCCCGGTTTCGTGACGATCGAGAATTTTTCCGCCGCCGGAAAAGACCTTGGCGCCGAGCGCGTACAAAAAATCGTGAAACCGGAAAGCGACTGGAAAAAGCTGCTTTCGCCGGAGCAGTTCGAAGTGACGCGCCACGCGGCCACCGAGCAGGCATTCACCGGCATCTACTGGAACAACCATGCCGACGGGCTTTACCGCTGCATCGGCTGCGACACCGCGCTGTTCGATTCCAAGACGAAATTCGAATCCGGCACAGGCTGGCCAAGCTTCTGGCAGCCGATCTCGAAGCGCAACGTCGTGGAGACGGAAGACCACAGCTTCTTCATGGATCGGATCGCAGTTTCCTGCGCGCGCTGCGACGCCCATCTTGGCCATGTGTTCGACGATGGTCCGAAGCCGACCGGCCTGCGCTATTGCATGAATTCGGCGAGCCTGAAGTTTGTGCCGCGCGCCAACGCCTGATGGAGAGGCCAATGAAAATCCTGCTGAGCCTGGCGGCGGCTATTTCGCTTGCCGCCATTGCCGCGCCCGGTTTCGCGCGCGCGGACGAAAATGCGACGATCATTCCCGCGCCCGCCGTTGACGAACAGCCGGCCGGGACCAGCGAGACGGCCATTCTTTCCGGCGGCTGCTTCTGGGGGATGCAGGGCGTGTTCGAGCACGTGAAGGGCGTCAAACGCGTGCTTTCCGGTTATGCGGGCGGAGCGGCCTTAACCGCGCATTATGGCGATGTGAGCGACGGCGATACCGGCCATGCGGAAACCGTGCAGATTATCTACGATCCGCATGTCGTGACCTATGGGCAATTGCTGCGCGTGTATTTCTCCGTGGCGCATGACCCCACCGAGCTGAACCGGCAGGGGCCGGATGAAGGCACCCAATACCGTTCCGACATCTGGTACACGAATGCCGAACAGCAGAAGATCGCGACCGCCTATATCGCGCAGCTTGCGAAGGCCCATGTTTATGCCGCGCCGATCGTCACGCGCGTGGATGCGTTCAAGGGCTTCTATCCGGCGGAGGACTACCACCAGGATTTCCTGATCCACAATCCCGACTATCCCTATATTGTGATCAACGACCTGCCGAAAATCGCGGCGCTGAAGCGGCTGTACCCTGCGCTTTACGCCGAAAAGCCGGTGATGGTGGCGGAGAACAAATAGCCTGACCCAGTGTCGTCGCCCGCGACCCAGGTGACGCCTGAAAGCCGTGCAGAATCCCACCGGATCCGCCGCATTCGCGGCGGATGACCGCGCGTTTTGCGATTTCCTTCAGGCCAAAATGGCCCTAGCCTTCCGGCGACAGCCATTTCCGGAGCCCCGCATGTCCGCCACGCTTCTGCCCATCAGGGACGATGACCCTTCCATCGCGCGCGCGATTTCGGATGCGCACCTGCCATCGCTGATCGCCGCCACCGTGCAGCTGACGGGCGATGCATCGCTTGTCCGCGGCGATATCAAGCCGGTTTATGATTTCTTCGGCGATGGACAGGGCGCGCTGACGCCCGAACAGCAGGGGCGCGCCAGAGAAGCGGCGCTCGCCGCGCTGTGCCGCTATCGCGACAGCGGACAGAAGGCGCCGCCGCCGGGGCCGGAGCTTGTGCGCGAGCTGATGAACTTCGTGGCCGGCGCAGAGATTCCGGAACGCTATCTGCCTTTTCTGGAAGAGGAGCTTGCCCTGCACGGCGGCGACGTGAAGGCGGCCGCCAGGCGCGCGCCGGTTCCGGACGCGGCGCGCAAGGAGTTCCATGTGCTGATCGTGGGCGCCGGCATGTCGGGCATTCTGGCGGCCATCCGGCTGAAACAGGCAGGCATCGCCTACACCATCATCGACAAGAATGCCGAGGTCGGCGGCACCTGGCTCGAGAACGCCTATCCGGGCTGCCGCGTGGACAACCCGAACCATCTCTATTCGTATTCCTTCGAACCGAATTACGACTGGCCGCAGCATTTTTCCACCCAGCCTGTGCTCCACGCCTATTTCCGCAGCGTGGCGGAAAAATACGGCGTACGTGGCGAAGTGCGCTTCGGGACCGAGCTTGTGGAAGCCGTTTACGACGAGCGCCGCGATTTGTGGCGCGCGCAGCTGCGCCAGGGCGGCCGGGACGAATTTGTCGAAGCCAACGCGATCATTACGGCAGTGGGACAGCTCAACCGGCCGAAGCTTCCGCCCTTCAGGGGCCGCGAAAGTTTCAAGGGGCCGCAATTTCATTCCGCACGCTGGGACCATTCCGTCGCGCTTGCCGGAAAGCGCGTGGCGGTGATCGGCACGGGCGCCAGCGCCTTTCAGTTCATTCCCGAAATCGCTCCGCAGGTGAAGGAGCTGATCGTGTTCCAGCGCAACGCACCGTGGCTTGCGCCGACGGCGAACTATCATCAGGACGTGCCGGAGGGGCAGAAATGGCTTTTGAAGCACGTGCCCGGCTATGCGCAATGGTATCGCTTCTGGCTGTTCTGGATGCTGACGGACGGCATTTATCCCGCCGTGCAGGCCGATCCAACGTGGAACGGAACGCCCGATGCCGTGAGCGCGGCCAACGGCCAGATCCGCGACGTGATGCGGCTCTACATCGCCCAGCAATTGCCGGACCGGCCGGACCTGGCCGAGAAGATGACGCCCAACTATCCGCCCGGCGGCAAGCGCATCGTGCGCGACAATGGCGTGTGGCTGAAAGCCCTTTCCCGCGAGAATGTGCACGTGGTGACCGACCCGATCCGCGAAATCGTGCCGGACGGAATCGTGACCGCGGATGGCAAGAAACACGTTGCGGACGTGATCATCTATGGCACCGGATTCCAGGCGAGCCATTTCCTGGAGCCGATGAAATTCAAGGGCCGCGGCGGGGTGGACCTGCACGAACAATGGAATGGCGATGCCCGTGCCTATCTTGGCATTACGGTGCCGAACTTCCCCAACCTGTTCCTGATGTATGGGCCCAACACAAACATCGTCGTGAACGGCAGCATCATCTTCTTTTCCGAATGCGAGATCCGCTACATCCTGGGCCTGATCGAGCTGATGCTGGAAGAAGGCGCATCCGCCATCGAGCCAAAGCAAGACGTTCACGACCGCTTCAACAGGAAGGTGGACGCAGCCAATGCCGGCATGGCCTGGGGCGCGCCGCAGGTGACCAGCTGGTACAAGAACGAAAAGGGCCGCGTGTCACAAAACTGGCCGTGGCCTCTGGTGGATTACTGGGCGGCCACGCGCGCGCCCAATCCCGCCGACTTCATCCTGCGCAAGACGCAGGCGCGGCTCGCGCGCACCGCCTGAGTGCTGTTCGCGGCCGCGCCCGCGTGCTAAATCCCGGTCCGGCGTCGAAGGAAATCCGGGCATGAGCACGGCGGTGGGAATCGTTCTGTGGGCGATGGTCGCCTTCGAGCTGAAGCATTTTGTCTGCGATTTCGTTCTGCAGACGTCCTATCAGTACAGGAACAAGGGCATTTACGGGCACGCCGGCGGCCTGATTCACGCGGGCCTGCATCTGCTGGGCTCTATTCCCGCGCTTCTCATCCTGACAAGCCATCCCGTTCCGATCATGCTGATGCTCGCGGCCGAATTCGTGATCCACTATCACGCCGACTGGGCCAAGCAGCAGATTGACGAGCGGCTGAAGCTGACCATCGACATGTTGCCCTACTGGATCATCTTCGGGCTCGATCAGCTTGTGCATCAGCTGACCTATGTCGGCATGATCTACGTGGTTCTGACGTTCTTCTAGGAGCCGCCGGCTTCCACGCGATCGCGTTTGCCGCCGCCAAAGAGGTTGGAGAAGGTGGCGCGCATGCGCGCCAGAAGGTCCATCTGGGTCTTCTTCTGGTTGGCCAGACGGCTGGCATGTTCGTCCAGTTCGTGCTGACGCTGGGCCAGGATGGCGCTGAAACGATCCAGCAGCTCGGGCGCCTTTTTCAGAAGTTCTTCAAGGGCTTGCTTGGTTATTTCGACGACGCGCAGCCGGGTAAGCGCGGTCACCGTTGCGCTGCGCGGCGCCCCGGTCAACAGCGACATTTCGCCGGCAACATCGCCGGTGGCCGAAATCGCGACTTCCTGCGCTGTGCCGCTCTTGTCGAGCACCGAAATCGCGGCGGCGCCTTCCAGGATGACGAACATGGAGGATGCGCTGTCGCCCTGTTTCATCAGGACGTAACCGGCTTCGAATTCGGACGGCTTGCAGTTTCGCGCCAGCTCGCGCAACTGATCCTTGCTGAGCGCGTTCATGAAAATTTCGACGTGCGACAGCGAATCGAAAACCTCTTCTTCGCCGAGCAGGTATTCCACGTCCGGCGGCTCAGCCATTTCGACCTGCATGACCGGCAGGGGCAGCTCGTTCTGCTGGATCACGTCGTGGAGCGCGCGGAGCATCAGCGATTTCGCGGGCCCCGGGTTGATCTGGTCGGGATAGACATGGAACCGCACTTCATAGTCGAGCGAATCCTTGTCGAGATTGCGCAGGAGAACCGTCGGCTCCGGCGTGCGCGCCATGCCCGGCAGGCGCGAAATCTTCAGCGCCTCGCCCAGAAGCATGTCCACCACGCGGTCGGCCGGAAGCCGGTTGTCGAGCGCGACCTCGACTGTCAGCATCTTGGGCGCCTGATTGCGGCTGTGATTCAGCACCGGCTTGGTGGTGATCATGCTGTTGGGCACCACGAGCTGCGTGTTGTCTTCGAGCGTGAGAAACGTGGCCCGCCATGTCATGCCGGAGACGCGGCCATAAACCGGCTGCTCCATGTCTTCGGAAAACACCGTGATCCAGTCGCCCAGCGTGTAGGACCCCTCGAAATTGATCGAAAGGCCGCTGAACAGATCCTGGATGACGGGCTGAAGCGCGATGCCAAGCACGAAGGCCACCGCGCCGGAAGCCGCGGCGATGCCGGTGAGCGTGAGACCTGCCTGCCACCACAATCCGATCGCAAGCCCGATGAGAACGAGCGTGATGGTGACAATATCCTGGATGAGCGCAGGCGTTTCGCGCTTGCGCCGGCGCATGAGATAGCCATGCCAGTAAAACTTGCGGATGATGACATCGATGACGAGCGAAAGCGCTACCAGAATGGCGATGGCCAGCGCGCTTTCGGTGGGCCCGACATAGGCGGAGGGCTCATGCCCGCGCACCAGCGGTTCCACGACGAAGCGCAGAATGAGCAGCAGGACGAAAGCGATAATGGGCCAGAGCATCATTTTTCGTGCATGACCATGGTGATGCCTTTTTCGCCTTCGCGCAGCCGCTTCAGGTGGAATGCCACGCAGGGATCGCCTGGGGCTTCACGCGACAGGGCTTCGAATTGCGCAAGCGCCTCGGGCGATTCCTCCCTGAGTTTGGCATAGGCGGCGATGTAGCGCGCAAGGAAACTTTCGGACATTTCGCCCTCGCGCAAGGGCTGCCAGACGTCTATGGCCACTGTCTTGCCCTTCAGGACCACCGAACCCACGGGCCGCTGCGGCATGTTCCGGCAGAGCGCGTGCGTGCTTCCGCTGATGCAGATGCGGGTGCCGAACATCTTGTTGAGGCCTTCCAGCCGCGAGGCCGTGTTCACCGAGTCGCCCTGGGCCGTGTAGTTGAAGTTTGTCTGCGATCCGAAGTTTCCGACAACGGCGGTGCCCGTGTGCACGCCAACGCGCGTGATGCCAAACGGAAGATTTTCTTGCAGCCGGTCCACGCGGAACTTTTCGCAGAATTCGTCGATTTCCAACGCGCATTTGACCGCGCGCTCGGCATGGTCCGGCTGGTCAACGGGCGCATTGAAGAATGCGAAAATCGCATCGCCGATGAATTTGTCGAATGTGCCGTCATGCCTGAGGACGATTTGCGTCAGGCCGTCGAAATAGAGATTGAGGATGCGCGCCAGATCCTTTGAATCCATCGTTTCCGAAAAGGTCGTGAAATTGGCGACATCGGTGAAAATGTAGGTCATTTCGCGGCGGACGCCGCCCAGCAGCGCCTTTGCCGGGTCCTTGAGGATTTCCGCGACCACCTTGGGCGAGACGTAGCGGGAAAAAACGCCCTGGATAAATTTCTTCTGCTTGCGCGCCTCGCGGCCGGCGCGCGAATCCATGGCCGTGAAGTTCATGGCAAGGGCCAGCGTGGGCGACAGCAGCCCGAGCATGTGGTTGGAGACGTGATAGACCCACGCGCCGCCGAGCCAGAACACGACAACCACGGCCACGGCCGCGCCGACACGCAGGGCAAGCCGGTTATGGCGCATGCCGAGCCCGCCGCCGATCGCCGCCAGCGCCAGCGCCATCACGAAATTCACCTGCCAGGGCACGAGCGGCGACGGCGTGTGATGAATGAGTTGCGAAAGGCTGTGCGCGAAGATCAGCGTGCCCGGCATCATCCGCGCATCGGCGGCGGAATTGTAGGGCGTGCGGTGCAGGTCGGTCAGGCTGAGATCGGAGCCAATGAGAACGATCTTGTTGCGGAACCACGATTCGGGAAGAAACTGCGCGGCATGCGCCGGATATTCCTTGAATGCCGGCTCTTCCTGGCCCTCGATCGCGCGGCCGGGCTTGCCGTGCCATACGATCGGCACCTGTTTTCTGGAGGTCCTGACGCCAACCTTCGCGGCAAGTCCGCGCGCGAAACCCGGCATGTATTTTCCCGACCTGTCCCGCCCGCCGGGATAAATCCAGCGCTCCGTGCCAAACTGATCGGCGGCGAGCGTTGCATAAACCCGCAGATCGCGCGGGACGAAGGCATCGAGATAGGCCTTCTGCTGCGCGTTCACCACATGCGGATCGTCGGTATAGGACACGACAAGCGGCAGCGGATAACCGGCCAGCGTCCGGTGCAAGGCCCGATCCTTGGCGGGCTCGGTCGGCTGGTCGAAGAGAAGGTCAAGACCCACCGCGCGCGGATGCTTGGCCGCAAGCGATATGAGAAGATTGTTGAGAAAGCCGCGATCCACCGGCGAGCGATAGGGAAACTGCTGCAGCGTATCTTCGGTGATCGCCACGAATACGATGTCGGGGTCCTGCGGCTCGCTGGGCTGAAGATGGGCGATCTCCCAGTCCTGCACGAAGCGGTCGGCGCTGGTGAGCACCATCACATTGCCGACAAGGAAGGCGGCGACAGCCGCGGCCGCGACCATGCTTGCAAGCACAATCGCGGGATTGACGAACCGGCCGAACCGGCTGTTCTTGACGAAATCGCGAAAATTCCCGAACGCGGCGCCTGCGCGCGCGAAAAGCGTCATTGCAGCGTTCGAAGAAGAGCCTCCGCCTGCGCCTCGCATCCCTTATCCGCCATCCAGGCCGCGCGCATCCGGTCGGTCGTGAGAGAGGCCGGAATGGTGTTCATGGTAATCGCCGATTCCGTTCCATTGAAAGAGACGAAATAGGTCGCATTGCCGTGGATCACGACGGGCGTGGCCAGCGAAATGCGGCTCTGGCCGGCCGGCCACTGGGCTTCGGCCTTCCAGCTGCGGTCGGACGGCTGGATCGCAAGCCTTGCGGCGGCGTTGGGTTGCGCCCGCCAGAATATGGGCTGCTGGCCTTCCTCGATGCAGGCCTTGCCGGAGCGCGTGGCATCCACCAGCCAGGCTTCTGGCAAAGGCGGAACGGGCGCAGCGCCGCGCGTTACGCCGACTTCGCCAAGCCGGGCCTGCTGCTCGGTTCCCAGACCCTTGAGGGTGGAGGCGACATCCACGCCGCCCGAAGCCGCAGCTGACGGGGGCTTGTTGTAGGGGCCGTCAATCTTGAGCGTGACGCCGGTGTCGGAGATCAGCGTGACATGCTGGCCCTGCTGCAGGATCAGCGGCTGACCGGCATCGAGCGTGGCGCCGGCCTTCAGGGCCACGCCACGGGCTTCGACCACCACATACTGTGCAGCAAAGGTTGCCGTTGAGGAAAGCAACAGTGCGATCAGGGCCAGAGCGGGCCTTCCTGTCTTCTTGCGCATCATTCACCTGCCTTTGCGCTTTGCACATTCGACGGGGCCAGCGTTTCGCCATCGCCGATGATGGTGAAGGCGGCCCAGTTGAACGGGTGCGCGGTTGCGGGTTGGGAAATCAGTTGCAGCTGGGATTGCCGGAGAGCCTGCGCCAGATCGGAGCCACCGCGGCCTGTGCGATCGAACACGCCGATCATCAGATGCTCGGTCGCGCCAGACGGAACCTGCCAGTGGCTGGCAAGGACGGCGCGGGCGCCGGCCGCGAAGAAGGAATCCGCAAGACCTTCCAGCGACCCGCCGCCATTGGCGCTGCCGGATTCTGCCGTATTGCATGCCGACAGCACCACCAGATCCGCATTGAGCCTGAGCCCGGCGATTTCACTGGCCGTGAGCAGCCCGTCACCCGGGGTGCTTCGTGCTGCACCGGCCGGCGGCGAAAGGGCCAGGCCCGGTTCGCCCGCGCAGTGCAGCTCGCCCGGGAGGATGCCATGCGTGGCGAAATAGATGACGGCGAACTGATCTAGCGGCTCGCCACGCAACGCCGATTCCGTGGCATTGCCGCCCGAAAGAACCGTGGCGTTTCCGTTGCCGAGGCGCGCAGCCACGGTTTGAACTTCGCCGGCCGTTTCCGGCAGCGGCGGAAGCGCGCGCAAGAGAGCAGGATCAATCGGGCCTTCCTCGCGGCAGGCGACGGTCAGCGCCGAAAGCGCCCTGGCGCCGGCGGCGCCGGACGCGCCCGCATAGGCGGGATTGGCCACGCCCAGAAAGCCGCGCGGCGCAGGCGCATGATGTTCCCGCTCTTCGCGCAACGACAGGAACGCGCGCGGCGACGGCACATCGCTCACGGCCATGCGGCGCACAAGCCAGGCGGCCTGCGCATAATTCTGATCGCCGGCCGGCGCTTCTGTGACGAGCAGCGACAGCGGAAGGTTGGCAAGCGCGCCATTTGGGACGACGATCAGGCTGTCCACGCCAGCGAGCTTTGCTTCGAATGGTGCAAGCAGCGCCTGATAAAGATCATGTGAGGTTTTCAGGCTGAATGGCGGAAGCTTGCCAAGCGTGGGCGCAAAGGCCTTGCGCAGATCGGCGATGTCGGCATCGAGCTCGGTCTCGCTGATCTTGAGCGGCTGGGCATCAAATCCGTCGCGCGTGACCAGAAGTCCGTAGCTCTGATTGAGGCCGATCACGAAAACAATCATCGCTTCATGCGGTCCGAGCGCGGCCTGAACATCCTTGAGTTCCACCGGCCCGGGATTGGCCATGGAGGCATATTCGGGAAACTGCTGCTTCACCTGCACCAGCAGCGAATCCGCGCGCGCCGACGCCGCCTGAATATCGCTTTGCAGCGATTGCTCGCGCGCGCCGCTGCGCGAATCGTCGGGCTTGGCGAATTCAGCGGCAAGTTCCATGCGCGCCTCGTCGCGGGCGCGCGCCGCATCCTGGGCCTGACGGATCAGATCGGACAGCGACGCATTGCCGGCGGCCCGCCGCGCGGCAACGAGCGCAATCGTCTGATCGGCGACGCTGGAGTTGGCGTACTGGCTGGCCCGGAACATGTCGGCGTCGTTGCCGGGGGTCGCGGACGCGGCCGCGATGTAGGGTACGATCTGATCGGGAACGACAATGGCGCGCGCGACCTGATCCTTTGCCAGGATGGCAAACGCCTCGTTATAGGCGGCGATCGAAGGATCATAGAGTTGCTGGTCGGAATAGAACTGGCCGAGCCGCATGTCGGCAAGAACGGTTGGCGCATTGTCGCCGAACAGCTTCTTGTCGAGATCGCGCGCATCGCGGAAGGCCGCTTCGGCCGCCACCACGCGGCCTTCGCGCTCGTTGATTTCGCCCATCAGCGATACCACGGCGGGGCGCCACCACAGGGGCAGGCCTGGCTCCTGGCTGACGATCAGGGATGCCTCTTCGGCGGCGGCCCGCGCGCTGGGCAGATCGCCCAGCCGGAGCGCCATCTCGGCTTCAATGCGCAGGCTGTGGGCCAGCTCGCCTTCATTGGGCGGGATGGACGGAGCGCCATCGGAGGCCGCACTGGCGGCCGCCTGGCTTTGCTCCACATCCGCGCGGCGAATGGCGGTGGCCTCGCGCGCGAATTTGAGGGCACTCGTGTAATCGCGGCGGTTGGCGGCATCAAGCGCAAGGTAGGATGAAAGACGCGCGCGCGCGGCGTTGCTGGATGACGTCTGAATCAGGGGCGTGGCGCGCTGGAACAGGCCCTGGGCCTCGTCGAAGCGGCCCTGGTTGCTGACCTGGAGCGCGAGTTCGGCAAGCGTCTGTCCCACGATCACGGATTTCTCGCCGAACAGACGCGTTTCGACGGCGAGCGCCTTGCGATAGTTCGCTTCGGCCGCGGCGTAGTCATCTGCGCCACTCTCGAGCCGCGCGGCCTCGATGTATTTCGCATAGCCCGTATAGTCGGCGGCGCCCACACGCAAGGCCTCGGCCGGCAAGGCGGCCTGAACGGCGCGCATGGCAGCGGCGGCTTCGGCCGGCGAGACGGCCACGCCCGATGCGAGCGCCATTGCCGCCTGCAACGCGGGAAGCGAAGAGGGCAGACCGGCCGCGCGATAAAGCTTTCCATCCTTGACGCTGCCAAGAATGAGGTGCGGCCAGCCGTTGCTCTGGAACGTGCAAACCAGCAGGACGTCATCGCCGCCAAGCCATTGCGGGTCACCGCAAGAGACCGCCTCGCCCTCATTCGTTTCGCCGGCTTCGAGCATGGCGACAAGCGCCCCATGGCGCGCGGAAATGTCGGCAGGAAGAGCCTGGGCCAGAGGCGCGACCCGCAGATCCCCCGCTGGCATGGACGCACCGCCGCAGTTGATCGGCCGCGCGTTGCCGGAGGCGGATGAAAGCTCGCAGGCTTCGCCGGCCAGATTCTTGCCGAGCGATACAGGCGCATCGGCCGCGGCCGGCAACGCGGCCAGCAGGAGGGAAGCTGCCAGAAGGCCGGCGGCGCGCATGGTCACCATCTCCACAGGGCCTCGTTGCCCCAGCTCGAATAATCCCGGTCGGCCGGCGGGATGCCGCGCGGCTGATTGGCACCGGGCAGAAACACCTGGCGCAGGATGCCCGGAATGAGATTTTGCGAGACGACCGTTTTGCCGCCCTTCCCGTTCAGCGACTTGCCGATGGTATCGGTCACGGCGTCGGAATCCTGATTTCCTTCATCGCCGCCATTTGCCAGTTTCTGCAGCGGACCGCCGCCATTGTCGTCGCCGCCGAGCGCGGGCTGCGGCTCGACCGCCGGCTGAATGATGGTCGGCTGGAAAACATTGGTCGGATTGGTGGTCTGCACCAGGTTCGACACCGCGCCGGTGTTCGAATTGTCGATCGACTGCGGGTTGTAGCCGGTGATCGTTCCGGTGACGGTCCCGCGGCCCGTCGCATTGCCGATGGTCGCGTTGCCCGTTGTGCCGTTGGTCACCGTGATCTTGCCCGATGCGATCGTGATATCGCCGCTGACATTGGCATCGCCAGACTGCGCGTCATCGCCATTGCCGATCTGGGCATAGCCGTTCGCGCCGGTATCGGAGCCGATGATCGTGAGATCGCTGACGCTGATGTTGCCGCTGTCGGTGAAGTTGATGTTGCTGGAGCCGGAGCTGTTGTTGCCGAAGCCGCCGTTGCCGATTTCGGCGTAGGCATTGTTGCCGCCGCCCGCCTGAAGCGTGACTTCGTTGCCGTTGGAATTGGCCACCGCAACGACGATGTTGCCGGAATTGGTGCCGCTGGCGGAATTGGCGTGATTCTTGTTGACGCCGTCTCCGCCGTCGCCGACCTGCGCATAGGCGTCGGTGCCCGAGCCGCCGGCAATCGTAATGTCGCCGGTCGCGTTGATCGTGATGTCGCCGGTGTTTGTCGCCGTTCCGCCCGCAAGGTCTTCGCCGACAAGAAAGCCGCCGTTGCCGGCCTGGACATAGCTTCCGTTGCCGGCGCCGCCGGTCATCGCCACGGTCTGGCCGCTGATGGTGATCGAACCGGTGTTGCTGTAGCCGTTTGCGCCGTGGTTCGCATGGCTGCCGCCGTTGCCGACCTGGACATAGGCGTTGTTGCCGTTGCCGCCGGTCATCGTAACGGCGCCGTTTGCGGCGATCGTGATATTGCCGCTCTCGTTGCCGCTGGTCTGATAGCCGCCGTTGCCGACCTGCACATATTCGCCGGCGCCGCCGCCCGAAAGCGTGACATTGCCGGAGGCGGTGATCGAAAGGTTCCCGTTGGCCGCGCCATGATATCCGAGTTGCGCATAGCCATTGCTGCCCGTGATGGACACATTGTGTGCCGTGACGGACGTATCGCCGTGTTTGCTGCCGACGAACACATTGCCCGACGCCGTATTGCCGCCGATCGTGACATTGTGCGCGGCCGACGCGGCGATGTCGCCGCTCGTGCTTTGCACGGTGGCGGCGAGAATCACGTTGCTACCGGACAGATCGATGTCGCCGGACCCGGTTTGCGCGCCACCGTCGAGCGCAAGCGTGCCGCCCGCATCGAGGGTGAGGTTGCCGGACGCCGTCTGAACAAGGCCGCCAAGCGTCATGCCATTGACGGATGTCAGAACGATCTTGCCGCTGCCGGAGGTTTCGATCGCGCCATTGCCCGTCAGCGCGCCGCCGGACGTAAGCTGAATGTTGCCGCCGTTCATCGCAATCGAATCAAGCGTCAGATCGCCGCCCGACGTCACACTGATCCCGCCAGACCCGGAATTCTGAATCCCCGCCGTGGCGATGATTTTGCCGCCGGTCGTGATGCTGACATTGTGGCTGCTCGTATAGGAGATCGGATCGTTCAGCTTCAACGTGCCGTTGCCGGTCAGATCAAGCGTGAAATCGCCGCCCGGAATATCGTTGAAGAAGCTGGACCCGATGTCGCCGGTGAGCGAAACACCCGTGATCGATACATTGCCGCTGTCGCTTGCGCCGCCGGCATTGCCGATGCGCGAGGTGCCGATCACGGAACTCTTGTCGAGCGTGATGGCGCCCTGGCTGTCCACGGTCACCAGACCGCTGACGGTCGCGCCGTTGTCGCCAAGATTGCCGATCTGGGCGAGCGCGCCCGAACCGCTGGCCAGCAGCGACAGCCCGCCGCTGCCGGTATCGACGGTGACGTTGCCGCCGACCGTGTCGCCCGTCGCGTTGACGCCGTAGTTGCCGATCAGAACAGTGGCGTTGGCGCCGGAAGCGGAGCCGGAAACGGAATCCGCCGACAGCGTGACGTTGCCGCTGATGTCCTCCATGGATCCATTCTCGGCGTTGCCGATGAGAATGGCGGAATTGTCGCCCGTCGCCGCCAGCACGATATCGCCGGCGGTCGAGGTGAGGGAAATATTTCCGCCGCTTGCGCCATTGGTGCCGAAGTTTCCGACGCCGACATAGCCGTTCGGCACGCCGGAATTGTCGGTGTGGGTGAACACGATATCGCCGGCCGCAGTGATCGAAATATCGGTATTGGGCGCATTGCCGGCCGCAACGCGGGTTTCGCCGCTGCCGGTGGCCGTCATGGTGAAGCTGCCGCCGGAGGCGATCACGATGTCGCCGGTTGTGACATTCGAGCCGCCGGCGCCGTTTCCGATTGCCGCCAGATCGCCATCGGCCGACGACATGGCGATATCGCCCGTTGTCGAAATCGATATCGTTCCGACAACCTTGCCATTGCTGCGGTTGGCAATCCGGGCCTGGTTGTTCGACCCCGTGTCGGCCTGCTCTGTGAGGCTTTGCGCGTCGATTGTTATGTCGCCGCCGGTCTTGCCGGAAGACGTGAAGCGAAGGCCGTTGCCGACAAAGGCTTGCGCAAAATCGCCCGATGCGTGGACCAGAACCGCGCCGGCATCGATCAGGATATCGCCGGTCGCGCCGCCGCTGGTTCCGGTCAGACTGCCGTTTCCGATGAACGCGTCGGCAGCCAGAGAGTCGTTGGCCTCGCCGCCGGCAAGCACGTCGAGCGCGCCGCCATTGGTGTCGATCATGATGTCGCCCGACTGGGAGCCGGTGCTGCTGTTGCCCAGGTTGCCGATCGCGGCCTGGGAACCGGACCCGGCCGCATTGACCGTGATCGCGCCGCCCGATGTCGCCAGCTGGATGTTGCCCGAAACGTCCTGCGTGGCATTCCAGCCGCCGTTGCCGACGAGCGCAAGAAGATCGGAACCGTTGGATTGCACGGTGATGTTGCCGGTGGCATCCACACTGATGTCGCCTGTGCCGTTGCCGTCAAAGCCTATCTGGGCGCTGCCGTTGTCGGCTTCGACCGTAATGTCGTTGCCGCTGATGTTCGTGTTGCCGCGCCTGCTGCCGACCGACACATTGCCGGACGCGTCGGCCCCGCCGATCACGATATTGCCGTCCGAGGACAGATCGATATCGCCCGTGCCCGTGTTTTTCAGCGAATGAACAAGCTCAATTCCGCCCGCGCTCGAAATCGAGAGCGTGAAGGGACTGTTGTACGAAATGCTGCTGTCGAACGAGAAGACGTCATCGCCCGTCAGCGTCAGCGAGAAGTTGCCGAACGGCAGATCGGCCAGCATGCTGGGGGTCAGGCCGGATACGTCCTGCGCGGTGACCGACACGTCGCCGCTCAGGGCGCCGCTATCGAGGGTGTTGCCGATTTCGGAAATGCTTCCCGCAACCTCATCGATCTCAAGCGCGCCATCGACTTTGATCTTTATGTCGCCCGAAGCGGCGCCGCCTGCCTGGTCCACGCTGCCGTTGCCGATCTGAACGAAATCGGCGGAATCGTCGGAGATCAGCGAAAGGTCGCCCCCGTGCGATGAGCCGCCGAGGACCTTGATGTCTATCGTGCCGGAGTCCGAAATGGTTCCGCTTACGTTGGCGTCGTTGGCCCTGAAATGGCCGCCGTTTCCGATTTCGACATTCGCGCTGCCGCCATCGGCTTCGGCATTCATAAGCAGCTGCCCTGCCGTCGAAGCCGAACCAACCTTTACCGTGATGTTTCCGGTGTCTGTGACGTCGCCGGTGACATCGGCATTCGTCAGCGTGACAGGACCGCCGTTGCCGATCCAGACTGCGGATTCCTCACCGGTCCCTTCCATGTCCAGCTTTGTCCCGGCGGTGACGGAAACATTGCCGCCGAACAGGATCGGGCCTGTAAAGCTGTCGGTGCAGTCGCACTGTTGCGAGCCAACCCACGAACCGCCGTTGCCGATCGAGGCATTGCTCGAACTGCCGCTGCCATTCATCGCGATCTCGCCGCCGGCTGTGACCACGATATCGCCTCTGTCCGTGAAACCGGGGGCGTTTTGGGCGCTGGAATTCTGATACGCGCCGCCGTTGCCGATTTGCGCCGAAGCGCCATCGCCCGACGCATCGAATGTCAGATCGTTCGCGACCGAAACCGTGATATTGCCCGTCGCGCTGCCGGCGCTGGACAGCCCGCCATTGCCGATCTGGGCGTTGCTTGTCAGGCCCGACGCCTCGAGCAACAGGCTTCCATCGGTCGTGACCGTGATGTTTCCGCTGGCGTCGGCATCGGAAGTTTCGCCGCCGTTGCCGATCTGGGCCGAGGAGTCCCGCCATTCTGCGTCGAGCGTGATGTTGCCGCCGGCATTGACGGTGATGTTGCCGGACGGATCGAACTGGGAATTCGCCTGACCATTGCCGATCATCGCAACGCCGGTGGATTCTCCGGCTGACGTGCCGCCGATCAGATCCACATTGCCGACGGCATCGACGACGATGTCTCCGGTGCCCGCGCCGGCATAGCCGATCTGGGCATTGGCGAAATAACCGTAAAGCTCGATATTGTTTCCATAGACAGACGTCGTGCCGCCCTTGCTGCCAACGGCAACATCATGCACTTCATCTGTGTCCGACCGTTCGCCCGATTCGCCCGGATCAAAATCGTAGTCCGAAGTGATGTACACCGAACCTTCATCGTCGTTGTCATTGTTGCCGTAAACACCGGCATGACCGAAATTTGCCGGGTTGCGCGTCGTGCCATCCCAGCCGGCGACAAGATTGATGTCACCATCGCCGCTATTCTGGATGTTCGCGGCTACGTAGATGTCACCTTCTGAAAGAAGGCTCAGCGTGTGGGATGAGCCGTAGGTGAGATCGTCCAAGACCTTGATCACTTGCGACGCTTCCAGGCGCACATTACCGTTCACAAGCGCGTCTTCGATCACGGTCGGATCAATGATGTCAGTGTTGCCCGATTCGGTGCCCAGATTGAAATCCTGACCGTTGCCGTCCGGCAGCTGCGAGATGCAGTCTCCCTGGCAAATTTGTATGTCGATTTCTTGCGGATCGAGGAGCCAGTTGCCGCTTGCGCCGTGCCTGGACGCAAGGTTCACATGCGCGGACGGCGCCATGGCCAGATAATGGCCCGAGGTTTCGACAAATCCGCCGTTGCCGCTGAGCGCGCCGCCATGTGCGCTGATGCGCCCGGAGACGACTGTCTGGCCGGTGGACCACACCGCGACGCGGCCGCCATCACCGTTGCCAGTGGCGTCGGCGCGGATCGTTGCGCCGCGGGCGACGACCGTGTTTTCCGCCTGCCGCATTGCGCCCTTGCCGTGGAAATTGCCGCCGACAAGAACGCGGCCGCCGCCATGGCGGCCGGAGGCATCCAGGAGCGCGCCCCGTTCCACATTCACGTTCTGGCCCGTGACGCGGATCGTGCCGCCGGTCTGCCCAGCGCCGTCGCCCGAAGCGTCGAGCGTGCCGCCGGCATCCACCGTTCCGTTCGAGCCGCCATCGAGAATGATGGTGCCGTTCTGGGCGTGGACGCTGGTGGCTTCGACGATGCCGGTGTTGTTGATGACGCTATCCTGCACGTTCTGCGCCGCGCGCGCCGTC
This sequence comes from Alphaproteobacteria bacterium, assembly GCA_021324545.1. GTDB lineage: Bacteria > Pseudomonadota > Alphaproteobacteria > Micropepsales > Micropepsaceae > Rhizomicrobium. The sequence continues at coordinate 13,176 of JAJPIX010000057.1, read as the reverse complement.
ATGAGCACACGCCCGCCATCGGCCTTGATGGTGCCGGAGTTTGAGACCAGCGCATTGCCCGACGAATTCTGTTCGCGCACCGGCTTCGAAATCTGGTAGCGGATGAGGTTGTCGCCATCCATGTCCACGGTGAAGGCGCTCGCGCCGCCCATCACCACCGTGCCGAGCCGGGCCTGGATCAGGCCCTTGTTGGCGACCTGCGACGCGGACAGCACTACCGAACCGTCCTTGCCGGCGCGGATGACGCCGGCGTTGACCACGGCCGCATCCGGATTTGCCGAGGGCGTGGAGAAACTGTAGTGGCCCTTCTTGAAGTCCTGGTCGGTCATGTCGGAGGTCGTGGCGATCAGGCCTTCGACGTTGATCTGGCTTCCCTTGCCGAACAGGATTCCGTTGCCGTTGATGAGCCAGATCTGGCCGTTCGCGGTCAGGTTGCCGAAGATCTGCGATGAGTCCGGCCCGATCACGCGGTTGACCGTGATCGAACCCTGATTGGGCTGCCGGAACACCACGCTCGAACCCTTGCCGATGGAGAACGTGTCCCAATCGATCAGCGCCTTGTTGGTGGACTGGCGGACGACGGTGCGCGTGGAGGAAGGCTGGGTGATCCGCGCCTTGCCGGCAACCACGTTTCCGCCGGTCGGCAGCGCGCCATGAGCAAGAGCATCGGTGCCGGCAAGGCAACTTGTCGCCAGCAAAAGCCCGCGCAGGATCAAGTTCGATGTTCTGTTCATATCACGCGCTCCGTCAGAAGCTGATCGTCAAATCGGTCAGGAACTTTGTCGTTGTGCTGCCGCCGTCGCTGCCGGGCACCGCCTTCAGCGTGCGCGCGACCTCGACATCCCAATAAATGTTGTACGGAAACCAGAACCTCAGGCCCGCGCCCGCCGACTCGATGGAAAATCCGCTCAGCGAGCCGCCGAGCGCGGCCGGGCGATGCCGGTACCAGGTTTCGGCGGCATCGAAGAAGGCATAGGGCTGCAGGCCCTGGATCGACAGTTCCGGAACATGCGTGTTGTAACGCAGCTCGATGGAGCCGCCGGCGCCGCTGTCGCCGGTGATGGCGCCGGGATCGTAGCCGCGGCCTATCTGCGTGCCGCCGAAAAGGATCTGCTCGCCGGTGATCAGCGGCTCGAACGCATACTGGCCCTGCCCGGTGAGCGCGATGCCGAACGGCGAATCGGACAGCTGCGCGGTGTAGCGGGCCAGGCCCGTGAGCTTGGTGAAATCGGTCTTGCCGCCCTGCGAAATTTGCGGCGAATCGTTCGGCGTGGCGCCCAGGATCGGCAGGCCCTGCGCCACATCCACCGTGGATTCGAAGCTGCCGCCAAGCACGCCGTTGCCCGAATAGGTCAGCGCGACATCGAGCACACGCCATTTGTCGTGGCTGGCGATGCCGAAACCCTTGAGCTGCGCATCCTGCACGGTGAAGCCGCCGTCGATGGAGAGCGAATCGGCACGGCTGCGGATCAGCGGATAGGTGAGCCTTGGGCCCACCGCCCAGCTGTCGGTCTTGAGATTGAAAATGCTGCTGAGATAGGAGCCGGGCGATCCGTGGCTGACGGCGCCAACCAGGCTGCCAATAAGCCCATCCGATCCGATGGCCGTGCGGTAGCGCAACTGGCCGCCAATCTGTTCGTTCGAGTGCGGCGAATCCGTGAGCGAGGCATCCAGTGCATCGGCGCCGAAGATGGAATTGTATTCAGCCGTTCCCGTGACCGACCAGATGCCGGTGAAGTGCGAGCCACGATTGTCGGTGGACAGGCTGCCCGAAATTTCCGGCTCGTCCACGCTGACCAGAAGCTCGGACGCGCCGGGAACATCGGGCGACGGCCGCAGGACGCCGCTGGCGCTTACGCCCGGAATGTCATTGGCAAGCAGCATGCCGCGTTCGATCGTCGGCAACCGAAGCGGCTTTTCCTGGCGCAGCGGCGCCAGATAATCCCTGATCAATTCCTGCGTGGCCGCAGGCGCGCCTTCCACCGTGACATCGGAGACGAAACCTTCGACGACGCGGATCATGAAGATGCCGTCACTCACATGCTGGGGCGGAACATAGGCGCGGACCAGAAGATAGCCGCGCTCGCGATAGGCCTTTTCGATCCCGTCGGCGACGCCGAGGATGTCGCTCAAGGTGATGTCGCGGCCGACGAGATTTTCATAGAGCGGGCGGAACGTGTCGGCCGGAATCGTGACGGCGCCTTCGATCTTGATGCCGCGCAGCTTGAAATGGATCTGATCCACATCGCGCGGCACGGGCGAGCGCTGCGGCGCCACGATGCTGAAATCCACCGAGGGAGCCACGGGCGACGGTTGCGGAAGCTGCCGTTCATGCCCGGGCTGCACGGCGCCAGGAACGGTGACGGGCGCGGCCAGGGCGTTCCCGCCGGCCATCCCCACCAACGACAAACACAGAACAAAGCGGAAGCGGGCACAAACACCCATCCCCGCCACGACCCCGAAGCGGTAATCTCTCACCACGGCCCCTCGCCGGGGCGCCCCTAGCGCGCCCATTATATATAGAGAAACCATATAGCAGTCCGAGCCATGGAACGACAACCGGAAGGGGCACGGAAACTGCCGAAATGGTGTACCCCGCCGAGGCCCAAATGGGCCAATGCGGCTGAACCGCAAATGAAGAAGTGCCCGCCAGACCCGAGACTGCCGGAAGCCCATTCGGGATTGGGGGGTATTAACCCCGCAGGCTCGCGAATCCCCGCGAAAGTCCTGTAGGAAGTCCGGCGTTCGGTGGGCCTGTAGCTCAGCTGGTTAGAGCTGGCCGCTCATAACGGTCTGGTCGCAGGTTCGAGTCCTGCCGGGCCCACCAGTTCCGCCAACGCCCAACACCGCCGGACGCCATCGCGAACAGGCCGTTTCCCGGCCATTTCACGGCCCCAGTTTTGCCCTTCCCCCGCGCAAGCTTTAATCCCGCGAACCCTTGGGGAGACGTTCCATGCGATTCGAATTTCCGCGGCACACCGTGCTCGCGCTGGCGGGCGGCGCGCTGTTTCTGGTTCTGGCGGCGCCATCGCTGAAAGCCGATCAACCTGCCCCGCAACCGCGGACGCTCACAGTGACCGGCGAAGGCGAAGCGCGCGCGGTTCCCGACCAGGCGCAGCTTTCCGCAGGCGTGGTAACGGCAGCAAGAACGGCGGCCGCCGCGCTGGCCGCCAACACAAAGGCGATGAACGGCGTGTTCGCAACGCTCAAGAAAGCCGGCGTGCCCGACAAGTCGGTGCAGACATCGAATTTTTCCGTTTCGCCGCAATATCCGAACGACAATTCCGACACCCGGCGAATCGTGGGCTACCAGGTTTCCAACACCGTGAACGTGACGCTTGACGACCTGAAGCAGCTGGGCCCGGCGCTCGATGCGCTGGTTGCGTCCGGCGCAAACAACATCGGCGATATCAGCTTCGCGATCCGCAATCCCGGTCCGCTCGCCATGCAGGCGCGCGCTGCCGCCGTGCGCGACGCAACGGCGCGCGCGCAAGCCTATGCGAAAGCCGCCGGCCTTTCGCTCGGTCCCATCCTCAGCGTCCAGGAAGGCGAATATTCGCCGCCGCGGCCGATGATGCGCGCCATGGCGATGGCAGCCCCGCCGTCGCTGCCTGTCCCCGTGGCCGCGGGCGAACAGACCGTCTCGGCCAGCGTGACCATCGTGTGGGAGATTCGCTGAAAGCCGGGCGACCATCGGCCGACTTGCGCGCGTGGGCGTGATCTGGACTTATCGGGGGTGCGGAGATTCCCGCGCCAAGCCCAGTCTCACGAGGCCCCGATGCTGCGATGGTTCCAGGCGCTCATGCCCAAGGAAGGGCGCTTCTTCGAGCTTTTCAACCGCCACACGGAAACCATCGTCCAGGGAGCGGCCGCCCTTCGCCAGCTGCTCAAGGGCGGCGAGGCGGTGGCCGATGCCTGCCGCAAGATCATGGATTACGAGACCCAGGCGGACGCCATCACGCGCGACGTGATGCTTCTCATGCACCGCTCCTTCATCACGCCTTTCGATCGCGGCGATATCAACGACCTGATCAGCGCGCTGGACGATTCGATCGACCAGATGCAGAAGACGGCCAAGGCCATCATGCGTTTCGACGTGAAGTCGCTGGAGCCCGAGATGCAGCAGATGGGCGACAGCATCGTAAAGGCCGCCGGCCTGACCCAGGAGGCCGTGCGCCTGATGGCTTCGATGCGAGAGAATTCGGCGCGCCTCAATCAGATCACGAATGAAATCATTCACCTGGAAGACAGCGCCGACGACCTGAACGAGCGGGGCATCAAGGCCCTGTACCTGAAGCACAAGGACGGCAACGCCATGGGCTATATCGTGGGCGTGGAGATTTACGACCACCTCGAAAAGGTCATGGACCGTTTCGAGGACGTGGCCAACCGCATCAGTGGCATACTGATCGAGCAGGTCTAGCCATGGTCCTGCTTGCAAGCCTGGTTGCGGTGGCGCTTGCCTTCGATTTCCTCAACGGCCGCAACGACGCGACAAATTCCATTGCCACGATCGTTTCCACCCGCGTGCTGAAGCCCAGATATGCGGTGGCGTGGGCGGCCTTCTTCAACTTCGTCGCCTTCCTGGTGTTCGGGCTTCACGTGGCCGCAACGATCGGCGCGGGCCTGATCGCGCCGGGCACGATCACCGATCAGGTCGTGTTCGGCGCGCTGATCGGCGCGATTTTCTGGCAGGTGGTCACCGGCTATCTCGGGATTCCCTCAAGCAGCAGCCACGCGCTCATCGGCGGCCTTGTGGGGGCGGGCGTGGCACACGCCGGGTTCGGCGTGATCATCTGGAACGGCCTCGGCAAGACCATCGCAGCCATCGTGATCTCGCCGGTGACCGGCATTGCCCTTGCGCTGCTCATGATGCTGGCGGTGTCCTGGCTGTTCCGGCGCGTGGCGCCCGCCCGGGTGGACAGCATTTTCCGGCATGCCCAATTCATTTCGGCCTCCCTGCTTTCCCTGGGGCATGGCGGCAACGACGCGCAGAAAACCATGGGTATCGTTACCGCGCTTCTGGTTGCGCATGGCGCGCTGAAAGGCCCGTTTCACGTGCCTTTCTGGGTGGTGATCGCCTGCAACGGAGCGATGGCGCTGGGCACGCTGCTTGGCGGCTGGCGAATTGTGCGTACTATGGGCTCGCGAATCACCCGGCTGGCGCCGGTTCAGGGCGTGTGCGCAGAGACCGCCGGTGCGGTAACCCTGTTCGCGGCGACGAGCCTGGGCATACCGGTTTCCACCACCCACACGATCACCGGTGCGATCGTGGGCGTAGGGGCGGCAAGACGGGCATCGGCGGTGCGCTGGAACGTGGCGCAAGACATTGTTATCGCCTGGGTGATAACAATGCCGGCAGCGGGACTGGTGGGGGCGTTGTTCTATTTCGTGTTTGGGGCGTTTGCGTAAAGATCATGCGTGTTGCGTCTGCGAGTTCGGTGGCTGCCCGAAAGTCCTGCAGCATCCAGTACGGAGCCCTGCCCTATCGGCTGTCCGGCAGCACGGTCGAAATCCTGCTCATCACCACACGCAACTCGCGCCGCTGGATCGTGCCGAAAGGCTGGCCCATGGCGGGCGTGGCGCCCCATGTTTCCGCTGAACGCGAAGCGCTGGAAGAAGCCGGCGTCAGTGGCGAAATCGGCCGCGAGGCGATCGGTTCATTCCGCTATTTCAAGCAGCTCAAGGGCGGTCATGTCGTCGTGCCCTGCCGCGTGGACATCTATCCGCTGAAGGTGACGCAGGAGCGCAAGCGCTGGCCGGAAAAGGATTCCCGCGAGATGCGCTGGTGCACGATCGATCAGGCGCTGGCGCAAATCGCCGAACCAAGCCTGCGCAAGCTGGTCGAGAAATTTGCGGCATCGCTCGTCGCGAGCGCCTGACCGGGCGGTTCCGGCCCCGGCCCGCGACACGCACACAGCTAGCGTGTTCCGGCGTGCAGCTGGCGCGAAAGATATTCCGCCGTCGCCTGATCCGCCGCCAGCCAGGATGCATGCCGCAGGAAGCCATGAATCTCGTTGGGGATCACGATGACGTCATGCGGGACGTGACGCATTTCGAGCCTGCGCGCCAGATCGATGGTTTCGCGGAACGGAACGTTGCGGTCGTCATCGCCCTGGATGAGAAGCACCGGCGATTTCCACCCGTCCACGGCTGAATCGGGCGAAGACTCCCAGGCCACCTTCGTCGCCTGTTCGCGGTCGCCCTTTTCGTAACGGTCTTCGAGCTTGCCGTACCAGTCGTCCATGAAATGCGACCAGTCGTGAACCCCGTGCAAATCCACGCCGGTCTTGAAGATGTCGGAATTGCGCGCCAGCGACAGCGCGGTGAGGAACCCGCCATAGGAACCGCCCCAGATGGCAATGCGGTTCGGATCGACTCCGGGGACATGCTGCAGGAAATGTGCGCCCGCCAGCACGTCCTGATATTCGGATGCGCCCGTCGGGCCCCAATGATCGGGTTGATGGAACTTGCGCCCGTAGCCGATCCCGAGCCGGTAATTCACCGACAGCACGACAAAGCCGTGATTGGCCAGATACTGATTCACGGCATAGGCGTTGCTGTAGTAATCCATGTAATGCCAGCCGAGGAGCATCTGCCGCGGCGGGCCGCCATGGACAAAGATCACACCCGGCTTGGAAGCCTGTGAATCCGCGCGCTGAAACAGCTGCCCATGCGCGGTCACGCCATCCGCCGCCTTGAAGGTGACGGGCTTGGGCGTGACGAGAGATGCAACGGGAAAATCGGCGGGCAACGGCCCGGTATCCAGCGCGCTGCGGGTGCCTGCCTCCATCCCTGCCATGCCGACCGAGGGCGGCTGTTGCGCCGTGGCCGTGACAAACGCCACGCGGTCATTGCCCGCTACAACCGGCGCCCATTCAAGCGACAGCCCCGACGTGATCGCCGAGGGCGCGGCCCGATCCACCGGAACGCGAAAGATGTGGCGCCGGTCGAAATCGCCGGAGGTGTTGCCCGTGTTGGCATCGTAGATCATGAGCTTGCGGTCGCGGCTTATCGCAACATGCTCCACCATGAAGTTGCCCGGGGTGAGCAGAAGCGGCGCGCCGCCGTCGAGTGAAAGGGAATAAAGGTGCGGCCAGTTGTCGAGATCGGTCATAAAAACGAGCCGGTTTCCGGCCGCCCAGTGCAGGTTCGCCTCGCCCGCGGTGTCAGGATAGGACCCTTCGAGCGTGTAAGGGCTCTTCCACACGGGATGGCCGGTGCCATCGTCTGCGTTTGCGACCCAGATTGCCCATGGATTGGGCGTCTGGACCAGAAGCGGCCGGATCGGGCCGGCGCTGCCGGGGCGGCGGACAAAGGCGATCTGTTTTCCATCCGGCGACCAGCGGGGCATGCCGTCGTTGCCCGTTGAAGGCGCAAGATAGAGCAGCGGCTTGTTCTTCGATGTGAAGACACCGATGAACGCGTGGTCGTCGCGATTGGATACAAAAGCGAGTCTTGTTCCATCGGGCGACCACACAAGCGAACGATCCTTGCCGCGGTCAAAGAACAGCCGCTCAGGCTTTCCCTTCCCGGTCAGCGGCGCCGTCCACACCTGATTGTCCTTGATGTAGGCAAGCTGCCCTCTTGCGGAAATAGCCGGAGCATCGCCTTCGGCAATCTTGACCGGCGCACCGCCGGTGAGCGAGGCGGCCCAAATGGTCACCTGCGGCTGGTCGGTGGACGAAGCGGGATCGGGTTCCAGCGGCTCCGGCCAATTGGCGTCGTGATCGCCGCCGCGAACATAGACAAGCTTCCGTCCGTCCGGGGAAAAGGTGAGCTGGGTGATCTCCTGCCCGTCGTCCTGCGTGTAGTGCGTTACCTGCCGGGGCTTCCAGGCCGGGCCCTCCGCCACCCAAATGTTGCGCGCGCCGGCAACGTTTTTCATCCAGGCAATCCGGTCCGCATGTTCGGCGGCGACCAATCCGTCCACGAACGGATAGTCGAGCACTTGCGACATCGTGAAATCGCCGGCGGCCGAAACTGGCTGCAGAAAGGCAAAGAAAGCGGTCAGTGCCAAAAGGCCAAGATAGCGTCGTGACATCCAAAGACCCTGAGCAAAAGAATGGCGGGCGGGCATAGTCCGCAACCGAAGGGGACTTAGCAAATGCTTTGTGCGAATGGCGGCCTTGCCCCGCGGATTGGAAGCGGCAGCCGGCGACACATCCGCATGCTTTCGCATGTGCACCATCACGCGAAGGGGCGCGGCCGGCAGGGCCATTAATGATTCGTTAGAGCGCCGGATAATCCTTCCTCAAGATTATTCCACCACTCTGGGGGCCGGGTGCCAATCATGAAAAAAACCAGCATCGCCGCTGTTGTTTGCGCCGGCCTGATGGCTGTGGCCGCCGCTTATGCGGGCGAAGCATCGCCTGCAGCAATACCGGCGCGCGCCGCCAACTGGAGTACCTTCGACAGTCTCATCGCCGACGTCAAGAAGACCATGATGGCCGACCCCAACGCTGCGCTCGCAAAGGCCCGCAGCGCGGACGCATTCGCGCGCGTCCAGCCGGCGTCGCCGCGTCGGTCGGAAGCGCTAGCGACCAGCCTGTGGCTGGAAGGCGAAGCCCTCACCCGCATCAACCGGATTGATGAAGCACGGACGGTTCTCGACCGGGCAAGTGCGCTGGCGGCCAACAACGGCAGGTTGACCCGGCTGGATGGCGATCTGGCGCTCAGCCACGCGCGCCTGGCCGATGCGACCGGCGATGTTGCGGGCGCGCTCAGAAACTATCATCGCGCCTACGACATTTTTTCCAGGCTTGGAATACCGCGCTATCAATCGATCGCGCTGCAGGGGCTCGGAAGCATTTACGACAAGGCACACGATTTCAATCGCGAAATCGAATACTATCGCAAGGCTTCCCAGGTCTATTCCGCCGATCCGGCGCTTGAACTTTCAGCGGCAAACAATATCGGCTTCGGATTGCAGCAGCTCGGCCGTTACGACGATGCCATCGCGCATTTCGAGCACGCGCTGAAAATCGCAGGCACGCTGAACAGCCCGTTTCTCCAGGCCAACATCCTGACCAATGTGGCTGTCGCTTATGCAAAAGCGCACCGCTTTGCAGCCGCGGAAAGGGCCGCGAACCGCGCGCTCAAGCTCATCAACGGACAGAAGGGCAGCGGGCTTGAGCCGTTCGTCTGGGGCGTAAAGGCGGAGATAGAATTCGAGCGCGGCGCCCTCAGCGCCGCGGTGGCGGACATCGACCGCGCCTTTCGCGGCATCGAACTGAAAAAAACCGTTTCGTCCTTCCGGGACATGCATGAGATCGCCTACAAAATCTACAGCGCCGCCGCCAATTATCCGCTGGCGCTTGCGCATCTGGAAGCGTTCAAGCGGCTGGACGATGAAGGCCTGGCCCTGACCGCATCGGCCAATCTCGCCCTGCTTGCGGCGCAATTCGATTTCGCCAACCAGCAGCTGGAAATCGAGCACCTGAAATCCGAACAGCTGAAGCGCGACATCCGCCTGCACGAATCCGAGGCGGCAACCCAGCGCGCCATATTCAGCGCAGCGCTGCTGGCGGGTATCCTGATCATCCTGTGGTTCGGATGGCGCCACATGACGTTGCGGCGGCATCGCAACGAGCTGACCAGGACGCTGCGGGAACGCAACCTCGAAATCGAGCGGCGCATCGAAGTTGAGGCGCAGTTGCGCGTTGCGATGGAGACGGCCGAGCAGGCCAATCGCGCCAAGAGCCACTTCCTGGCCAATATGAGCCACGAGTTGCGGACGCCCCTGAACGCCATCATCGGATTTTCGAACCTCATGGTGTCGGGGAAGCTGTCAACGCCAAAGACACAGGAATACGCGTCCGACATTCACGCCAGCGGGCGCAAGCTCCTGGTCATCCTGAACGACATTCTCGACATGGCGCGGATCGACGCCGGAGACGTTGTGCTGAGCGACGACGAATTCTGCCTCGCGGATCTTGTCGAACGGACGACCGCCGCCGCGGAACTGGAATTCCCGCAACACGGCAAGACCATCCGGATTGACGGCGCGAACAGAACATTGCGGGTGCGCGCCGATGAGGCAAGGCTCAAGCAGGTTATCGGCCATCTTCTGTCAAATGCCCTGAAATTCACGGCGCCCGACGGGTGGATCGACATCGCCATCGAAAGGGTGGCCGACGGCGCTGATATCGTCGTTCGCGACAACGGGATCGGAATTCCCAGAGAAAAGCTCGCGCTGGTGCTGGAGCCTTTTGGCCAGATGGAAAATGTTTATGCCCGGATGCATGGCGGCATCGGTTTGGGCCTGCCCATCGTGAAATCGCTCGCCGAACTTCACGGCGGACGGTTCATGCTCGTGAGCGAACCGGGCAAGGGAACAACCGCGCGCGTTCATCTGCCTTTGTCGCGCGTGGTGGGGGCGCCCGGCGCGCTCGCGCGCGCCTCCTGATCCTTTGCGCCGGCGCGCGTGGTTAAAAACGGAAGCGCCCGACGGATTTGTAAACCGGGTATTTACCGGGCCTTAGCGAAATGTTGCCGCTCTGGCAATTTTTAACCCGCAGTTCAGACCTTCTGCCTCAAGTTTTACGCAAATAAACGCGGGATGTCGGGGTCTTCAAAAAATGCGCAGGATATTGCTGGCGGGCGCCGCCTTGACCTGCCTGATTTGCGGAAATGCCTCGGCCGGGCTCTTTTCGGGCCTCACCAACGCGGCGATCACGCCGCACGGGCTTGAGCTTGATGCGCCCGCGACCGGAGACGGCAATTCCGTCAACCCGTTCTACGGCAACATCAATCCCTTCTATGGCGCGATCAACCCGTTCTATGGCGGGATCAATCCCTTCTACGGCGACATCAGCCCCTTCTGGGGCGATATCGACCCGTTCTGGGGCGACATCAACCCGTTTTACGGCAACATCGATCCGTTCTACGGGGCCATCAATCCGTTCTGGGGCACGATCAACCCCTTCGACAGCAGCATTCAGCCCTTCTGGAAAGAAGCAGGCCCCGAATGGGGCGCCATCAACAGTGCCTGGACAAACCTTCAGTCCGCAAACGCGACCGACTATTCAGGACTGCAAACGCAGCTGAAGGCATTCCTGAACAAGAGCGCCGACTTCTGGGGCGCCGCTGTCCGCAACTACACGGGCAAGGATTTCGCGGACGGTTTTGAAAACCAGCTGCTGGCAAAATACGGCATCAATCCCGACGATCCGTCTTCGCTCGCGAACACCGACGCCAGGACCAGATCGGCATTTTTCCTCGCCTGGTACGACGGGCTGATGTCGTTCACCGGCGTCGATCATGTGGACTGGTGGATGTCGGCCGTCAACTGGTCGCCTTCGCTGGCCGATACGCAAGGCTCCGCCGGCCGGGCTGTCGTCGGAATACTTGACTCGACATTCACCGGAACCGACACCGGCGTGGACAGTCTGACGTTCGTGGGCGGTTATACCGCTTATGTGAACGATCACGGGGCCGCAGTGGCGAGCCTTATTGCCGCCAAACGCGACGGCAAGGCGATCATGGGCGTGGCGCCGAATTCGGATGTGCTGCTTTACAACCCGTTCGATCAGACCGGCACGGCAAACTGGCAGGATGTCCAGAACGGCATCTACAGGCTGTACCAGAGGGGCGCCCATGTCGTGAATGCGTCGCTTGGCGTGCCCGGAGTCGCGCTGTCGAAGGAGTGGGTCGATATCCTTACGGGCCCGCTGCTGAGCACCCGGCGCCAGGATCTTGTCATCGTCAAGGCGGCCGGCAACGAAGGCATGGTGCAATCGCAGAATGTGCCTTGGCTCACAAGTCTTGCGCCGCCGCAGAACCTGCTGATCGTCGGATCGGTCGGGCCAACGGGGCAGATATCCTCATTCTCCAATACGCCGGGCGAGGCCTGCCTGACCCTTCTCGGGATTTGCACCGAGCAGAACAAGCTGAAATACCGCTACCTGGTGGCGCCGGGCGAGCTCATGCTGGTATCGGACGGCCATGGCGGCGTTACGCGCATGAGCGGCACATCGTTCGCCGCGCCGCTGGTGACCGGCGCGATTGCCCTGTTGCAGGACCGTTGGCCATGGCTGCAGCAACATGCGCCGGAGACCGTGCAGATCATCCTGCAGTCCGCAAAAGACCTTGGCGCGCCGGGCGTGGACCCGATCTACGGCTGGGGCGAGCTTGACATCCAGGCCTCGCAGTCGCCGCTAAATTTCGACAATCTCGTTGTCTTCCAGCCGTTCTCGTACGACGGCAACGCGCTCAATCCGCTTTCCACGTTGCTGCCCAACTGGTCGGCGCGTCAGCTCAAGCAATCGGTGCTCAATCCCGGCCAGCTTGATTTCTGGCAGAACCAGAAGGCCTATCTTGTGGCGTTCGAGCCCATCGGCTCGACCTTCCGCGACTTCACGATTCCGCTGAGCAGTCTTCTGGTGGGCAAAAACCAGAAAACGGCCTATGGGGAAAATCCGTTCCAGTCCTATCTCTACCAGCGGATGATCGATTGGGCGCACGGCTCCAAATTCTCGGATTTTGCATCGCGCAACACGACGATGGGCGACGGCGCCTGGAGCCTTGGCTTTTCGGCGACCGATCCGCTGCCTGAAGAGGTGCGGCAGACCGGCATCGCGCGCGAACACTATGAATTCGAATTGAACAATGCGGGCACAGGAATCGGCTTCCGCCTGGGCGAAGGCAACGGCGCACACGGCCTGATGACCGGCATCGTGGCAGGGTTTGGACACAGCGATACGTTCAGTCTTGCAACAGACTTCGATCCGGCGACCGGCGGCATCAATCCGATCCTGGGGCTTGCGTCGGGCGGCGCTTACGCCCAGGGAAGCGTTGCGCTCGGGGCCGTGCATTTCAGCGCAGGCTTCAGCCAGAAATCGGACAACCACACCTACTACGATCCCGTCTATGGACCGATGCAGACGATGGCCCTGCCGGCAAGTTCGGCTGAGGCGTCCATGCTCGGGATGGACTACAACGTCACGGAAAGCTTTGCGATCAATGCGTCCTATACGTCCCTCAACGAGAACGACGGCCTTCTGGGCGCGCAGGGCGGCGGCGTGTTGAGCTTCCCCGGCGCCCATACGGATGCGGCCACGCTTGGCGCGACAGCAAAATTCGGCGGCGGCTGGGAGGTGGCGGCGTCAGCCACGGCCGGAACCACGGCGATGGCCAGCGCCAACTCCGCGCTGAGCCTTGCGCAAAATGGCATGC
>JAJPIX010000032.1 GCA_021324545.1 Alphaproteobacteria bacterium | reverse complement strand
GCGCAATCGCGTTTCGGCCCCGATGGCGCGCAGATAGCCGAGCGCCGCGCGATTGCCCGAAAGAAGCAGGTGATTGCCGTTGTCGATCGTGCCGATCCGAGGATCCTCGTGCGACCGGCAACGCCCCCCGGCGCGCATGGCGGCCTCGTGGAGCTGCACGCGGCAGCCGCGGCCGGCAAGCGCCACTGCCGCGGACAGGCCGGCAAGGCCGGCGCCTGCGATATGAACCGTTTGCGCCATCACAAGAACGCGTGGCGCAGGACGATTGTTGCAAGGCGCGCGCGCGGGAGCCGGATCTTGATGCGTCTTTCCCATCCGCGCGCGACCAGATGATCGAGCACGTTTCTGTAAACGTCCGCCATGATGCGCGGCGCGCGCACCGCATGGCGCGGACCACGGCGCATGATGTCCTGGGCCCTGTCGTAGTGGCGATAGGCGCGTGCCGCGAGCAGGAGGCAGGCTTTGTCCAGGCCCGGATGCGCGAGCACCGCAAACGGATCGGTCGTGCGGATGCCCGCAGCCCTCAGCGCCTCGCGCGGCAGATACAGCCGGCCAAGCGCCGCGTCCTCGTCAAGATCGCGCAGGATGTTGGTCAGTTGCAGCGCCCGCCCCAGATGGTGGGCAAGCCCGTCGCCGTCCTGCCGCTTGAGTCCGAAGACGCGCACCGAAAGGCGCCCGACGGCCGATGCCACGCGATCGCAATAAAGATCAAGCTTGCGCATGTCAGGGGCCCGGATGTCTTCTCGCACATCCATTTCCATGCCGTCGATCACGGCCAGAAAATCCTGTTCCGAAAGATCGTAATGGGCGATAGAGCTGGCCAGGTCGGCAAGCCCGTCCGAATCCGCGCCGCGATAAAGACGCGAAATCCTGCGCCGCCAGCCGTCCAGTGCGTCCAGCCGAAGCTCCCTTGCTCCGCCGGAATCGGCAATGTCATCGACCGCACGACAAAAGGCGTAGATGTTCAACATGGCCTTGCGCTGCTCGCGCGGCAAAACCCGCATCGCCGTATAGAACGAACTGCCGGCTGCGCTTTGCACGGGCAACACCGTCTGTACGCGCGGCGCAGTCTTGTTCTGCCTGCGCGCAAGCCGGTACCCGAGCGCCATCAGGACTCCTCCCGCGGATGCTGCGGCCGTAGCCGCCGGGCCCAGCCGCGCGCGCTCCCGCAAGGGATCGACCGTCTTCAGCCGCGCAAGCTGGTGATCTGCCAGCCGGATGATGACCTCAAGCTCCAGCGCGAGCCTGAAATCCTTCACCTGCCGCGGAAGTGGCCGGCCTTCGTCGAGAAGCTTGGCTGTGCGCAAAAGCACCGCATCGAGACAGCGGCGCAGTTCGGGCGGCGTGCGGCCGCCGCCCAGCATGCCAACTTCCGCGCCGGCGGATTTCAGGTCGTCCAGCGGAAGATAGACGCGGTCGAGATTGCGATAATCCGCGCCGCAATCCTGAAGGTGATTGATAACCTGAAGGGCGGTGCAGATCGCATCCGACGCCGGCCAGAGCGCGCGGTCTTCGCCGTGCGCCTCGAGTACAAAACGGCCCACCGGCATTGCCGAATAGCGGCAGTAATCCATGAGTTCGCCCCAGCTCCGGTACCGCGGTTTCAGCACATCGCGGCGGAAAGCTTCCAGAAGATCGAGCGCATGGATGCTGTCGATATTGCGATCCTGCAGCGCCTTGCGCAGCGCGACGGCTTCGGGCTGATCGTCGCCCTGGCCAAGCAGCGCCTGCTTCAGGCTGTCCAGAAGCTTCAGCTTTTTGTCTGCGGAAAGGCCGGGGTGGTCGGAAACATCATCGGCCGTGCGCGCAAAGGCATAAAACGCAAGGATTAGGGGCCGGTGACGCCGCGCGATCAACAGCGAGGCGACCGGAAAATTCTCGTTTCCATGCGATTTTCCCGAACGGTAATCCGAAGCGCGTGTCATGACTGCATACCCGGCTGCGCCTGAACACGGCCCTTCCATACCCCACCTTTGCCCCGTGCAAACATGAGGGCGGAATCGAACGACCAGAGCAGATAGCCGAAGGCAATCAACGGTAGCGCGAAACCCCACAAGGGCGAAAGGCGATAGAAGCGCAGGATCGGCTGATAGACGGCCGCCATCACCAACCAGATCGCAGCGCCCAGGATTTGCGCAACTCCTGCGGCAAAAATTGCAAGCAGGGGGCCCGCCAGGAACGTCAGCGTCATGCCCAACGCCATGCCGGCCAGAAGAAGCGGCGAATAGTTGAGCTGCGTATAGGCCGTGCGCGCCACCATCGCGCGGATGTCAGCCGCGCGCGGGTAGGACCGGGTGCTTTCGACGCTCTGTGTCAGCGCCAGATGGATGGGCCCGCGCGCTTTCATGCGCTTTGCAAGGGCGCAATCGTCGATGAGCGCGTCGCGGATCGCGGAAATTCCGCCGGCGTCATGCAAGGCCGCTGCATCCGCCAGCATGCAGCCGCCGGCCGCTGCGGCGGTTCGCGCGTGCGGCCTGTTCACCCACGCAAATGGATAAAGCATCTGAAAGAAAAAGATGAAGGCCGGGATGTAGGCGCGCTCGGCAAGGCTTTCGCAATGAAGCTTTGCCATCAACGACACAAGCACAAATCTGCCGCGTTGCGCGCAGGCAACAAGCCCGGTGAGCACATCGGGGCGATAGCGAATGTCCGCATCGGTCAGCAACAGGTATTCGGGCGCATCCTTCTGCCGCATCGCGTGTTCCACGCCCTGATGCATGGCCCACAGTTTCCCGGTCCAGCCGGGCGGCAGCGGCGCTCCTGTCAGGATGGTGAGCCGGTCAGCGGCACCGATGGCTTCTGCCGCGGCCCGCGCGGCGGCGGCGGTGCCATCACGGCTTCCATCGTCCACGATGATCATGTTCAATCCGGTCGCATGAGACTGCGAAAGCACCGAAGTGACGCATTCGCCAATACAGGCTTCCTCGTCACGCGCGGGCACCACGGCCGTGACACGCGGCATGACCGCAGGGGCGGGGCATGGGTCGCGATCGTCCCGGTCCCGGGCCAGCCAGAATCCGCCGCGGCCGATCACAATGTACAGCCATGCAATGATGGAAAAGCCCGCGATAATGTCGCCCGCCATGTGCATGATCATCCGGTGCCCCGTCCACGGAACGCTCCGCCGATGTTAAATGTTCCTCTCTGTCTGCGGCAGTGGGGCGGGTAGGGCCATGGATATTTCGGGCAAGATCCTCGTCACGGGCGTCAGCGGTTTCGTGGGCTCGGCGATTGCGCGCGCGCTCTGCAAGCGGGGCCACCAGGTGCGCGCTTTGGTGCGGCCGTCGAGCCGGCGTTCCCATCTGGAAGGCCTGCGGATCGAATATGCCGTCGGCGATCTGCGCGAGATGCCGTCGGCCGAACGCGCCGTGCAGGGCGTTCGATATCTGTTTCATGCCGCAGCCGACTACAGGCTCTGGGCGCGCGATCCGCGGCAGATCGTCGAGAACAATGTCCAGACAACCCGCAACGTCATGGCGGCGGCCCGGCGCGCGGGCGTGGAACGCATCGTTTATACGAGCAGCATCGCAACCCTGATCGGCAAAAAACTGGAGGGCCTGGCGGACGAAACGACCGCGCAAGGGCCCGATGATGTCGTGGGCGCCTACAAGCGCAGCAAGGTCATGGCCGAGCGGATCGTGGAGCAGATGGCGGCCGAAGGTCTGCCCGTCGTTATCGTCAACCCCACAACGCCCATCGGCCCGTGCGATGTCCGTCCCACCCCGACGGGCCGCATCATCGTGGAGGCCGCTTCGGGCCGCATGCCGGGCTATGTCGATACTGGCCTCAATCTCGTGCATGTGGACGATGTAGCCGAAGGTCACGTGGCGGCGATGGAACGGGGCCGCACCGGCGAGCGCTACATATTGGGCGGGCAGAACGTCTTTCTTTCGGAATTTCTGCGCGTGATCGCCCGATGCGCCGGCGTTCCCGCACCAAGGCTGCGCATACCGCGGCTTGCGGTCTTTCCCGTGGCTTATGCCGCGGAAGCAGCAGCCCGCCTGACCGGTCGGGAACCTTTTGCGACGGTGGACGGCCTTCGGATGGCAAAATACAAGATGTTTGCAACAACGGCGAAAGCCGAACGGGAGCTCGGCATCGTGGCGCGCCATTATTCGGAAGCTGTGGAAGACGCCGTGCGCTGGTTTGGCGAGCATGGCTACATCGGCGCGCGTCATGCGGCGCTTGCGCCGTCCCGCGCCGTGAAGGTTCAGCCGTGAACCGGTCTGCAGACGGATCGCGAGGGCAAGATGCGCGGCCGCAGGATGCGCCGGAATTTTCCGCGCGGCTTCATGCCGTGGCGAACGACATCGCGAAATTGCTCTCCGGGTTGCTGGATGGACAGGCCCTGCCGCAGGAGCGCATGCGGCCCGCCCGGCTGGTCGCGGCCATGCGTCACGCGGTGCTCAATGGGGGAAAGCGGCTGCGTCCCTTCCTGACGGTCGAAACCGCATCATTGTTCGGTGTCCCGCGGGGTCAATCGCTGATGGCGGGAGCGGCGATTGAGTGCATCCATTGCTATTCGCTGGTGCATGACGATCTGCCGGCCATGGACAACGACGATTTGCGGCGTGGGCAGCCGACCGCGCACAAGGCGTTCGACGAGGCCACGGCGATTCTGGCGGGCGATGCGCTTCTTACCCTCGCGTTCGATATCCTGGCGCGGCCGCAGACCCATCCTGACCCCGGTGTGCGCAGCGAAATGGTTCTCGGGCTTGCGCGCGCGGCGGGGCTTGGCGGCATGGTCGGCGGGCAAATGCTCGATCTCGCCGCCGAAGGCCGCTTTGCCGATTTTCCGCCGCCCAAGGATGCCGGCGCCATCGCAACCCTGCAGGCCATGAAAACGGGCGCGCTGATCCGGTTTGCCTGTGTCGCCGGAGCCATTCTGGGCCGGGCCCAACCCGCGCAACGGGAAGCTGTGGAAACCTATGGCGCAGCGGTTGGCGAAGCCTTCCAGATCGCCGACGACCTGCTGGACCTCACGGGCGATACGGCAACGCTTGGAAAAGCCGCACACAAGGATGATGCCGCGGGCAAGGCAACGCTTGTGGGCTTTTGGGGCCCAGACAGGGCCAGGCAACGCCTGAACGGCCTGATCGAGGATGCCGTGGCGGCGCTGTCATTGTTCGGCGAGCGCGCCCTGCTTCTTGCCGAGGCCGCGCGCTTCGTCGCCAAGCGCCGCAGCTGATCGCGCGCCCTGCCCGAACCGTCCCTCGATATAGTCCATCACCATGGATTTGAACTCCTGGGCGATGTTCGGTCCGTGAAGCGTCTTGACCTTCTTGCCGTCGATGAACACCGGCGCGGCCGGCTGCTCGCCCGTGCCCGGAAGGGAAATTCCGATGTCGGCATGCTTGGATTCGCCCGGCCCGTTCACGATGCATCCCATCACGGCCACATTCAGCGCCTCGACGCCGGGATATCGCGCCTTCCATTCGGGCATGGAATCGCGAATGTAATTCTGAATGTCGCGCGCCAGGCTCTGGAATGTGGTCGAAGTCGTGCGGCCGCAGCCTGGACAGGCGGCCACCAGCGGAACGAAAGTGCGCAGGCCCATCGTTTGCAACAGCTCCTGGGCGACCTTCACCTCCAGCGTGCGGTCGCCGCCGGGCTCCGGCGTCAGCGAAATCCGGATCGTATCTCCGATGCCCTGTTGCAGAAGCACGCCCATCGCCGCCGAAGAGGCGACGATTCCCTTTGATCCCATGCCGGCCTCCGTCAGGCCGAGATGCAGCGCATAGTCGGCGCGCTGCGCAAGCATGCTGTAAACCGCGATCAGATCCTGAACGGCGGATACTTTGGCAGAAAGCACGATCCGGTCGCGCGAAAGGCCGATCCCTTCGGCGCGCGCCGCCGAAAGAAGCGCCGATTGCACCATCGCTTCACGCGTGACCTGGCGCGCATCCATGGGTTCGCTGCTTTTCGCATTCTCGTCCATCAGCCGGCCAAGCAGGTCCTTGTCCAGCGATCCCCAGTTCACGCCGATGCGTACGGGTTTGCCGTGGCGGATGGCGGTTTCGACGATGGCGGAAAACTGCCGGTCCTTCTTCTCCTTGAATCCCACATTGCCGGGGTTGATGCGGTACTTGTCCAGCGCTTCGGCGCAGGCCGGATGATCGGCCAGGAGCTTGTGGCCGATGTAGTGAAAATCGCCCACCAGCGGCACCGTGCAGCCCTGCGCGCGCAGACGGTCGCGGATTTTCGGAACGGCGGCGGCCGATTCGTCGCGGTCCACGGTAATCCGCACAAGCTCCGATCCGGCGCGCGCGAGGGCGGCCACCTGTGCTGCGGTCGCCTCCACATCCGCTGTGTCGGTGTTGGTCATGGACTGGACGACAATCGGCGCGCCGCCACCCACCGGCACGCCGCCGACATTCACCGCGACCGAGTGGCGCCGCGGCTGGGGTGTCGAGTGTGTAGCTGTCATTCCTGGCTCCGGTGGGCCTCAGGATAGCGCGGCGCCGGTTCGTCAAAAAGGGCGGCCGGCGGTGCTATAAATCTGTCGCCGGACTGCGGCAATGATGGCAAACATGTGGATTAGCGCGCTGCCGGCCGGGCTTTCCGTCGTCCGGGCCCATAGAGCTGCAGCAGCCGGTTCCGCGACATGAAGACGAGCGTCCGTTCCCGCCGCAAAACCGCCAGGCGCGCGGAGGTGGGGTTTACGGCCATGACCAGCAACAACGCAAGCATGTTTTCCCCTCTGCGATGCAGCTGCTCGCCGATCGAGGGCTTCTGCCTTTCGATCAATCCCTGCTCGAAACCCAACCGTTCGGCCAGGTGAAGAAGCTGTCCGGTCTGTTCGGGGGTCCCGAGAACCATGTTGCCGCAAATCGCGCAGAATTCATCCAGTTCCGGTCTCACCAGAAGATGGGCCGCCAGGCTTTCAAGCGACCTGTCGAGCGCGCGCCTGAAACGTATGGCCCAGCCCAGAGTCGGGCCGTTCGGACCCATGCGCGGGATGTGCTCGTTCCAGATGTGGAGCCACAGCACGGCCCGGCCCGGCATGATCTGCGTGCCGTCGGAAAGGCGGCAGCGCAGATTTGCCACGTCGGGCTGGATACGGAAAACGCAGGCGCTGTCTTGGGCATATTCGAAAATGTTCTGTCTGTGCCGCAACCATTGATCGAGACCGAAGACGAAGCGTTCGAATGAGGTTCCGTCATGCCATGATCGATCTACCGATGCTTGTACGGCCACCAGACGCCTCCCGCTGACTGCAGGCACTCTTAACTCTAGAACGCGGTCGGCGGGGCGGGGTTGCCTGTCCTGGAGCACGCCTGAAGGCCCGGAACGGGCGCTCGACCGCGATCGCAGGAACAATCGTGCGGGCGCGGCAGGGCCTCACTTCACCCAAACTTAACCATATTCGGCAATGGTATTCTGTCGCACTGGGGCCTTACCCCATGGAAATCAAGAGCACCGGCCGGATCGAGACGACCAGCGTGCGCCGCGCTTCCAAGGGCGCAAGCGCGAGCGAAGGCGGTTTCAAAATCGCCGATTCCGGAGAATCGGCGCGCGCCAGCATCGCGGCGCCGGGTCCGCTTGCGGCGGTCGAAACGATCCTGACCCTGCAAAATATCGAGGATACGACCGACGGCCGCTCGAAAGGCGCCGCCCGCGGCGAGCAGATTCTCGACCTCCTGGATCATGTGCGCGACGGGCTTCTGGCGGGGGGGATCCCCCGCACGACATTGAATCGGCTCGCCAGCGCCGTCAGCCGCCGCCAGGAAAATTTCTCCGATCCGCGGCTGCAGAACGTGCTCGACGAGATTGAACTTCGCGCCCGCGTGGAGCTGGCCAAGCTGGAGCAGGTCGACCGGCTTGCGGTCTGAGAAAACAGGTTTAGCGGTTGAAGGGGGCAATTCCGGCCGCTATAACCCGCCCGCCAAAGTGAAGGGCGATTAATCATCTAGGGGTGTATCGCATGGGTATTGAACTTCCGGCCAGCTATCGGCCGCAGGAGAACGAACCCTTCATGAATGAGCGCCAGCGCGAATATTTCCGCCGCAAGCTCATTGCCTGGAAAGAAGAGATTCTTCGCGAAAGCCGCGAAACGATCCAGAACCTGCAAAGCGAAACCACGCCCTTCGCCGATCTGGCCGACCGCGCTTCGACCGAAGCCGAGCGCCAGCTGGAATTGAGAACCCGCGACAGGCAGCGCAAGCTGATCGCAAAAATCGATGCCGCGCTGCGGCGGATCGAAGACGGGTCGTACGGCTTCTGCGAGGAAACCGGCGAGCCGATCTCGCTCAAGCGGCTGGATGCGCGCCCGATCGCCACCCTGTCGGTGGAAGCGCAGGAACGCCACGAGCGGCGCGAAAAAGTCTATCGCGACGACTGAAATCCGAAGCCGGAATCCGAAATCGGAAATTCGGGGCGGAGGCGGGGCTCCGTTGCGGGTTCGCGCCGCTTCGCATTTGCCGCGCCATTGTCCGGCCGCGCGCCGGAAAGCGGCTCAGAACGGCATCAGGATATCGTAAAGCTGGCTGCCATAGCGCGGCTGCTGCACATCCATGATCTGCCCCGCGCCGCCATAGGAAACGCGCGCCTCCGCAATCTGGTCCAGATTGACCGTGTTGTCGGAGGTGATGTCCTCGGTGCGCACGATGCCGGAAATCTGAAGGTCGCGGAGCTCGTAATTGACGCGCACCTGCTGATGGCCGCTGATTACCAGATTGCCGTTGGGCAGAACCTGCGTGACAATCCCGGCGAGCGAAGTGTTGATCGCTTCGGAACGGTCGATCGAACCGGAACCCACATTTGAGGTGTTGGAGCCCATCTTCACCAGACTCGACGGATCGGCGGCGTTCGGCAGCGCGTTCTGCAGCTCGCTTTCCAGCCCGAAGAAATTGGTCAGATTGGCGTCGTCCGAATTGGCCCGCGAGCGCGATGTCGTGTCCTGCAGCTTGGCGGCGTCGGCCACCGAGATGTTGATCGTGATGATGTCGCCAACATGGCTTGCGCGCGGGTCATGAAAGAAGCTGCGAGCGCCTGGCGTCCACAGCGAGTTGGCCGAGCGCGGTCCGGTCTGGCTCTGCTCTGTCGGCATGGAAACGGGCTGATAATTGGGCTGCGCCACGGGGTTGGCGATCGGCGCAAGGGCGGGTGGGCTGCCGATGTCGGCAATGCGGTCCGCGGCGCTGCAGCCGGCCAGCATCAGCCCGGCGACGGAAGAAGACAGAAGAAGAGACGCGTATTTGCGGATGGTCATCGCCTTGTCCATCAATTCGATTGCGCGATCTGTTGGGCAGGAGCGGCGGCGCCTTCGCCGGCGCGAACCTGTCCCGGTCCGGTCACTACGCCGGTGATCTGGCGGTAGGATGCCGGATTGAGCACCACGACGCTTTCGCCCAGGCCGCCTTCGCTCATTGCGCGGCCGACGGCTGTGAGCACGATGCCGGGAGCCTCGAACGTCATCGTCACGGTGGAGCCTTTGGTCACCAGGATGGGGCGGCGCACGTCGTCGGCGCGAACCGGTTCGCCCGCGTGAAGAAAGCGCCGCGCTTCCATGCCGGAAAGCTCGCCAATCGAGGTGACGGCGCCGCTGTTGCCGGCATTCGCCGCCACCTGCTGGTAAGCCAGATCGGAATCGGCAATGATCTCGCCGCGCTGGATGTCGTGCGCCGGAACGACGATCTGCTCGGTCGGCAGGACCTGGTCGGCGAATGCGGGGCAGGCCGCAAATGCGACCGCCGCCAGCGCAAGATCACGAAGGTTTTTCATCACGCACCTCCGCCAAGCTGTGCGGTTTCCTGCATCATGTTGTCCGCGGCCGTGATGACCTTGGAATTCATCTCATAGGCGCGCTGCGCCGTGATCAGGGAGGTGATTTCCTCGACGGGATTGACATTGGATGTCTCGAGAAATCCCTGCTGGATCGTGCCATAGCCGGGCGAGCCGGGAACGCCGGATTGCGGCGAACCGGAAGCCTGCGTCTCGATCAGAAGGTTTTTGCCGACAGCCTGAAGTCCTGCTTCGTTGGGAAAGCGGACGAGCTCGAGTTGTCCCAGGGTCTGCGGCGCCGTCTGCCCGGGCAACGAGGCTTGCACCTGGCCTTGCGAATTGATGGTGAGGCTCAGCGTGTTCTGCGGCACGGCGATTCCCGGCGCGACAACATTGCCGTCCTGGGTGACGATCTGGCCTTCCGGCGACAGCGCGAAATTGCCGGCTCGGGTATAGGCGTCGGTGCCGTCCGGCATCTGGATGCGGAAGAAGCCAGGCCCCTGGATCGCGACATCGTACGGATTGGAGGTCGTGGCCAGGTCACCCTGGCTGTTGATGCGGTAGACGGCGGATGTGCGCACGCCCGCGCCAAGCTGGATGCCGGCCGGAATGACGGTCCCGGAATCGGAGGATTGCGTGCCCGGCTGCTGCACGTTCTGATACAGCAGATCCTCGAATTCGGCGCGCTGCTGCTTGAAACCGGTCGTATTCATGTTCGCCAGGTTGTTGGCGATCACCTCGACATTGGTCTGCTGCGCCAGCATTCCGGTGGCGGCGATGCTCAAGGCCCGCATGTCTTTGCTCCTTAACCCGTCTGCACGGCGCCGAGCTTTTCGATGGCCTGCCGCACGACATTGTCGTTTGCTTCGGTCAGATTCGTGGATGCCTGATAGGCCCGCATCACCTGGATCATGTTTGCGATCTCGATCACCGGCTCCACATTCGATGATTCGATCATGCCCTGTTCGATCTTGCCCGCGGCCGTCTGCGCCGGCTGGTCGGTGGAATAGAGATTGGCGCCCTCTTTCGTCAGCGCGTTGTCATCCGCGAAGGTCACGATTCTCAGTTTTCCCAGCTGGCCATTGATGCCGCTGACCGTGCCATCGCTGGCGATGTGGATTTCGCCGTCGTCATGGGTGATGGTGATGTCGCCGCCTTCGCCCTGAAGCCTGTTGCCGTCTTCGGTGACGATGCGCCCTTCGGAATCCAGCGTGAAATGGCCGTCGCGGGTGTAGCGGGGCCCGTTGTCTGTCTGCACGACGAAATAGCCGTTGCCGTCGATGGCAAGATCGAGCGGGTTTCCCGTGTGCTCCAGGCGGCCCTCGCTCGCATCGCGAATGACGCCGCGGTCCAGCACAAAGCTGACCGGCTCGCTCTGGTCGCCGGCCGAATCCTGGGGCTGCGTGACATATTCCTCGAACTTCAGCTGCTCGCGCTTGAATGCCGGAGTGGAGACGTTCGCCAGATTGTTGGCGATCACATCCATCGACCGGTAGGCCGCAAGCTGCTGGGAAAGGCTGACAAGTAGCGTCGTATCCACGTCGAGGGATCCTTTCTGGTCCATCGCCTGCGCAAGTCTTGTGCAGCCGGCATGCCACACGGAAATGCCCGGATTTGCTGGATTTTGCGTGCGCAGGCGGGCGCCGCGCGGCAGGATTTGCCGGGCGAAGCATGCATTCGACGGATGTTTTGAACCACTCCTTAACCACGTCCGCTTACCTTTCGGCCGAGGGCGCCTTCCGAAAGGCAAGCGCGGCGGAGCGAGGGGCATGGCCAAGGAAAAGGTCGAGGAATCCGAAGAAAAAGGCGAAACGCCCGAGGGTGAAAACGCCGAAGAGGCGCAGGCCGAACCGAAAGGTTTCGTTAAGAAGCTGCTCGGCAACAAAAAGCTGCTACTGATCGGCGGCGGCGGACTGCTTGCGCTGCTTCTGGCAGCCGGCGGCGGACTCTACTTCTTCGTTTTTTCGGGATCCGACGAACCGAAACCCGTAGTCGCGGCAAACGCCGAAGCGCTTCCGCCCTTGCCGGCGACGCCGCCGCAGGTGGTTTTTTACAGCATGCCCGATCTGGTCGTGAACATTCAGACCGCCGATTCCACGCAAGCCTATCTGAAACTGAGCCTGGCGCTGGAACTCGACAGCCCCGCGGAGAAACCCGGCATACAGGCCTACATGCCGCGCGTGGTCGACCAGTTTCAGGACTATCTGCGCGAGCTCAGGCTCGACGACCTGAAAGGCAGCGCCGGCATCAGCAGGCTCAAGGAAGAACTGCTGAGGCGCGTCAATGCCGTCATCGCGCCCTACCGCGTTCGCGACGTGCTCCTCAAGGAAATGATCGTCCAGTAAGCGAGAAATCATGGCCGAAGAGAACGACAAACCACAACCGGATGCTCCGGTAGCAACGGCCCCCGCCGCGCCGCAGCCAGGCGAGGCGCAGCCATCGGCCGCTGCCGCCGCCGGATCGTCCGATCGCATTCTTAACCAGGAAGAAATCGACAGCCTTCTCGGCTTCGATGCCAACGACGACCAGAATCAGGACAAGAGCGGCGTGCGCGCCATCATCAATTCGGCGCTGGTTTCGTATGAACGCCTTCCGATGCTTGAAATCGTCTTTGACCGCCTGGTGCGGCTGATGACGACAAGTCTGCGGAATTTCACGTCCGACAACGTTGAAGTCAGCCTCGACAACATCACGTCCATCCGGTTCGGCGATTATCTGAACTCCATTCCGCTGCCGGCGATTCTGGCCGTGTTTCGCGCGGAACAGCTCGACAATTACGGGCTATTCACGGTTGACTCCAACCTCATCTACTCGATTGTGGATGTGCTGCTCGGCGGCCGGCGCGGGACCGCGTCGATGCGTATCGAGGGCCGGCCCTATACGACCATCGAACGCACGCTCGTTCAGCGCATGATCGAGGTCATCCTGCAGGACATGGTCCAGGCGTTCGAACCGCTCGCGCCGGTTCATTTCGAGCTCGATCGTCTGGAAACGAATCCGCGTTTTGCCGCCATTGCGCGGCCTGCCAATGCGGCCATTCTGGTCAAGCTCAGGATCGACATGGAAGACCGGGGCGGGCGCACGGAGCTTCTGTTGCCCTATGCGACCCTGGAACCGATCCGCAAGCTGCTCCTGCAGCAGTTCATGGGCGAAAAATTCGGCCGCGACTCGATCTGGGAAGGGCATCTGGCCACGGAACTGTGGTCCACGCGCGTGGAGATCGACGCCATTCTGGATGAGCAGGTGATGCCGCTCAACAAGATCATGAATCTTCAGGTGGGCGAGACCGTCATGCTCAACGCCGGGCCCGACAGCAACATCGAACTGCGATGCGGCGGCGTTCCGCTGCTCAAGGGCCGGATGGGTCGCGTCGGCCAGTCGATTGCGGTGCGCGTGGACGAAGCGATTCGCCGCACCGACGCGTCGCGCTCACTTTAGGAGACGCTCATGTCCGTCACGCTCGCCATCGAATCTGCCCTCACGGTTCTGCTGGCCGCAACGCTCATCTATTGCGTGATCCTTGAACGCAAGCTGTCGGCGCTGCGCAAAGGCCAGGACGGGCTCAAGACCATCCTGGCCGACCTCGATCAGGCGATTCTCACGGCGGGCAATTCCATGCGGGCGCTCAAGGCGTCGGCCGCGGGGGCCGCCGAGGCGCTGGATGGGCGCATTGCCCGCGCGCGGGCGCTTGCCGATGAACTCTCGGTTGTCACCGCCTCTGGCGAACGCATCGCCGAGCGGATCGAACGCGGCACCTCGCGGACGAAATTGCCGGACCTGCCGTCGGCGTCCGTCATGGGAAGGCTCGAATTGCTGAGGAGCGCATCGTGAAGCACCGCATTTTCGGCCGGCCAAGGCTTCTGCATGGCGTGCTTGCCATCGGCCTGACGCTGCTTGCGTTGAAGGCCGCCGGCCTTTTCCATGACGCGCAGGCACAGGAAGGCGCCGCCAAACCCCAGCCGGCTGCCGTTGCGCCCGCTCCCGCGCCGGCGCCCGCCGATGCCGTCGCCGACGACGATTCCGACAATGTCAGCGCGTCGGAAATGGATGTTCTGACAAGCCTCTCCAAACGCCGGGCCGAACTGGACGCGCGCGAACAGGATCTGGTGACGCGGGAAAATCTGCTGAAGGTGGCCGAACAGCGGGTGGATGCGAAAATCGCCGAGCTCAAAACATTGCAGACGCAAATCCAGCAGTTGCTTGGGCAGCGCGACGCCGCGGAGCAAAAGCAGCTGGATTCGCTTGTGAAGACCTATTCCGCCATGAAGCCCAAGGATGCCGCGCGCATCTTCAACACCCTGAACGAAAACGTACGGCTGGCGGTGGCGCAGGCGATGAAGCCCGATGTTCTGGCCGCCATACTTGCGCAGATGCAGGCCGACGCGGCGCAGGCCATCACGGTGAAGCTTGCCGAGCGGTTGTCGCTGCCCAATCCGTCCGATGTCCAGCCGCCGCAGGCTCAGCAGGCGAACGCGCCGGCACAGCAGCAACAGGCGTCCGTTGCCGGCGCGCCGCCGGCCGGATCAACGCCGCCGGCAGGGGCGCCGGTGTCATCCGCGGCCGCCGAAACGGCCCCGCCCACAGCGGCTGCGCCAGCGCCGGCCCAGGCCGTATCGGGCGCAACCGGCCCCAAAGCCGGACAGTAGGATTGTTTGACGAATCGCCCGAAAATGGCGGGCGCACAGGGTTTACGCGAGGTTAAGAGGCTCTGCCCGAACATGACCCGCATGTGCGCGAAATCCGTTTGGCCAGTTGCGGGTGTGTTTGCAGCGGCCGTGTGGCTTGTTTCCGCCGCGGTGGCCGCGCCGGCGGATTCCGTCAGCACGTCGGCTGCAAACGGCTTCGGCCGCATCGTGTTTTCGTTGTCGGCCCCGGCGCATGTCCAGCCTTCGGTCGCCGGAGGCGTTCTGACCATTTCGTTTGACCGCAACGTCGCGATCGATCCGGCAAGCATCCAGCAGGGGCTTTCGGCCTACATCGCGCGTGCGCACGCCGATGCCGACGGCAAAACCCTTCGCTTTGCGCTGACCGAGAATTTCTCGTTGCACACAAGCTCAAGCGGCTTGCGGACGGCGATTGATCTGGTTCCGGCAACCTACACCGGCACGCCGCCCGATCTTCCGCCGCCGCCGCCCGCCGTGCCGACAGCCGTTGAAATATCGAAGCTGCCGGTCCTTGCGGTGCGCGCCGGCGCCTATTCCAACTTCACGCGCCTTGTATTCGATTGGCCGCGGCCTGTTCCCTATGCCGTTTTCGCTGGCGCCGGAAAGGTGACCATCCGCTTCGAAGCGATGGCAAAGCCCGATTTCAGCGCCTTCGAACATGTGTCGCCGCCCTGGGTCACGCAGGCAGGATGGCGCATCGAGAACAGGGGCACGATCGTTGAATTCGATACCGACGCGTCCACCGGCTATCACGACTTTCGCGACGGCACAAAGATCGTGCTCGACATCCTGGCGCCAAAGACCGACGCCCAGGCCTACAAGCCACCGGGCGCCGGCGGCGTAAGGCCCAAACCGATCGCACTCTCGGCCACCCCGGGCAATACCGCCCTTGCCGGCGCGCAGGCCCAGGCCGTGGCCAATGTCGCCGCTCAGCTCAAAGGCGCGATTGCCGACACGCAGAAAGGTAACGGCAAGCCGGGCGCGCCGTCACAGGCTCCGCAGCCGGCTCAGCCATCCCAGGCGCCAGCGGCGAATGCGCCATCCAAGACCGCGGCCGGAACCGATCCGACGGGCGCTCCGGCAGCGGCGCAAGAACAAGAGGCACAAGCGCAAACGGGGCAGACGGCGCAACAGACCCCCGCGGCAGATACCGCCAGCGCAACGACGTCGCACAACAACGCATCGCTGACTTTTGCACATGCCGGCACGCGCCCGGTTGCTGTGTTCGTGCGGGGGCTCACGGCATGGGTGGTGATCGACGGCGCAGTTCGGCTCGATCCCGCAAAGCTGAAGGCCGCACTCGCGCAGTTTTCCGATTCCGTTGAAGCGTCCGTCAGCGATGGTGCAACCATCCTGCGCATCGGCCTGAAGCAGCCCGAACAGATCCAGGCGCTCAGCCAGGGTGCGGATTTGAAAGTCATGATCGCGCCACATATCGCGGCATCGCCCACAGCCATCGGGTTTGCCCACGATTCCGACGAACCGTCGCGCGCGGCGCTGACCACGCTGCTTCCCGGAGCGATGCGCGTGCTTGCGCTTTCCGATCCGGTGGCGGGCGATACGCTCACCGTCATTCCCGCGCTGGCCGGGCGCGCGCAAACGGCGCCGCGCCGGTTCATCGATTTCGCCAGCCTTCAAACGGCGGCCGGCCTTGTGTTGACGCCGTTCAGCGATGACCTTCAGGTGAGCGCAAATGATTCCCACGTCCGCATCACGCGGCCCGGCGGCCTGAAGCTTTCGCTTCCGCCCGAACCGCCAGCAACCTCTCCCGCCGCGCTGGCCGGCGGCGATCTGAGCCCCTGCTATCTGGATCTGGCGGCGTGGGCGCGGCCCGAAACGGGAAGCTTCGCGGCAATTCAGCAGAAGTTGCGCGCAAACATCGCCAGACTCACGCCCAACGGCGCCAATGCGGCGCGGCTGACGCTAGCCCGGTTCTATCTCGCCAGCGGGTTCGCGCCGGAGACGCTCGGCATGCTCGACCTGATCCAGGCGAGCGACCCGCGTCTGCAAAACGACCTGCAGCTGCAAACCATGCGCGCCGCGGCCGACTACATGATGGGCCGCTACGCCGACGCCCACAACGACATTGCCGGCACCGCGTTCGACGGCGACCGCCATGCCGCGTTCTGGCGCGGCCTCATCGAAGCGGCGCTGGAAAACTGGGATGGCGCGCGCGCGGCGCTTACGGAAGCCGAGCCCGTGTTTCACAGATATCCGGCCGTGTGGCAGGCGAAAGCCCGCATTGCCGAAGCGAAATCCTTTCTTGCCGTGAAGAACATGGAGCTGGCGGACGCGGCGCTTTCAAAGCTCCCGCACGATCTGCCGGCGCCCCTGATGTACGAGGCCGAGCTTGCCCGCGCGCGTCTTTATGCGCAGGAAGGGCGCCTGCGCGATGCAATGCCGCTGTTTCATGCCGTCGAAAATGGCAGCGACGGCCAGGCCGCGGCCGAGGCCATCTACAACCGCGTGGATGCGGCGCTTTCCGCGGGAGCGATGACACCTGCGGAAGCCACTGGCGAACTGGAAGCCCTGCGCTATCGCTGGCGTGGCGATCTTCTCGAGCTCGATACGCTGCGCCGCCTTGGCGCGCTCTATTTCGCGCAAAAAAAGTGGCGAAACGGATTTGAGGTCCTGCGCACGGCATCGCAGAACTTTCCCAACAACGATCTTGCGCGGCAGGCGCAAGACGACATGCGCCGCGAATTTGCGGAACTGTTCCTGAAAGGCAAGGCGGACGCGATGCCGCCGATCCAGGCGCTGGGCCTGTTCTACGATTTCATCGATCTCACACCGATCGGTCCCGACGGCGATGAAATGATCCGTCGCATGACAAACCGGCTGATGGCGGTCGATCTGCTGTCGCCGGCCGCCAAGCTTCTGGATTATCAGGTCAACAAGAGGCTCGACGGGGTGGCGCGCGCGCAGGTCGCCGGCCGGCTCGCGATGATCCAGCTGCTCGACGACAAGCCGAAGGAGGCGCTGGCGACGCTGAAGGCGACCGAAATGACGGGCCTGCCGAACGAGGTAAATCACGAGCGGTTGCTGCTTCAGGCGCGCGCGCTTGCGGCGCTCAAGCAGTGGGATCAGGCGCTGGATCTGATCGCGGTGGACGAAGCGCCGGATTCGCGCCAGCTTCGCGCGGATATCTACTGGGAAAGCGGCAACTGGGAAATCGCCGCGCAAAAGGCCGAAGAGCTCCTTGGCGACCGCTGGCGGGATCCGGCCGCGCTTTCGCTTCACGACCGCCAGCTTGTGATGCGTGCGGGCATCGCCTATTCGCTCGCAGGCGATCAGCAGAGCCTCAACCGGCTGAGCGAACATTTCGCCGCGAAGATGAATGGCACGCCCGACGCCAGCGCATTTGCGCTCATGACGCAGGACATTGACAAGCATGGGGTGGCCTTCCGCGAGCTTGCGGGCAAGGTGGCCTCGGTCGATACCTTCCAGCAGTTCATGAAGGATTTCCGCGCGCATTACGATTCCGCGCCGCAGACAAACTGAGGGACGGAGGAATCGAAAGGCCGCCCGTTATCGGGGCGGCCTTTCCATTGTCGGCTGCGGTTCTGGAACCGCATGAACGCCTTCTTCAGGCGCGATCCTCGCCAGAGGCAAGAATCCAGTTCCCAAGCCGCAGATGATGACAATGAGACACTGGATCACCTCCTTTCCTAACGGTTGCGCACACGGAATGTAGGCCGCTTCGGCGCTTTCGCAAAGGGTCCGCCTATCTGGGAGAAAAAATATCCTCGATCCGGCATTTGAACAGTTTGGCAATGGCAAAGGCCAGCGGCAGGCTTGGATCGTAGCGGCCGGTCTCCAGCGCATTCACCGTCTGCCGTGAGACGTTCAGCGCGTCGGCCAGATCGGCCTGCGTCATCCCGCGTTCTGCGCGGAGTTGCGGAAGCCTGTTTTTCATCAGCGGCGCAAGACATGCATGATGCCGCCGGCAAGCGCCCAGGTCACCGCAAGCGTGGGCCAGGCCCAGGTGATGTCGAGCTCGGAAAGGCCCGCGTCGGCTGCGAACGCAAAACTGCACAACAGGCAGGAGCCGATTCCGAACGATATGGCGAGCGTTTCCAGAAATCGCTTTTTCTCGAACTCGTCGATGCGGCGATAGTATCTCCACACGACCCAGAGCATGGCCCACACGGGCAGGGCCGGAACCAGCGCCGCCGCCATTTCCAGGCCGTGCGG
The DNA here is from genome assembly GCA_021324545.1 of Alphaproteobacteria bacterium. Lineage (GTDB taxonomy): Bacteria > Pseudomonadota > Alphaproteobacteria > Micropepsales > Micropepsaceae > Rhizomicrobium. The sequence continues at coordinate 3,036 of JAJPIX010000032.1, read as the reverse complement.
CCTTGCGATGGCGATCAGCCAATGGCGGCTGAGCGCCGCGCCGATGTAAAGCGCGGATGCCACGATCATTTCGACAATGTAGTCGCGGCCGGCATATTTGACCGGTGCGGTTGCGGCCTGCATCGGGCTTTCCTCCTGTAAAGTGAGCTTTACATAGGACGGGCAGCAGGCCGTGTCAAGCGTGCTTTACAGCTATTTCCGCGGCACCCGGTGCTTGCCCCTGGAGAGCGCCACGATCATGCCGCGCAGCGTCTGCACTTCCTGATAGGTCAGCCGCGCGCGGTGAAGCGTGGCGCGGGTGGCGCGGATCATGGCATCGCGCTTGTCGGGCGGATAAAGAAAGCCGCTCTCGGTCAGCTCGCGCTCCAGATGCTCGAACAGGTCCAGCATCTCCCTGCGCGTGGGCTTGCGATGGATCGGCGAATGCTCGATGCGGGACGGGGCCGTGCTGTCGCCCGCGCGAAACCATTCATAGGCGCAAAGCAGAACCGCCTGGCCCAGGTTCAGCGATGAAAAATCAGCGGTGGGAATGGTGATGACTGCATCGCAGAGCGAAATTTCGTCATTATCGAGCCCCGCGCGTTCGTTGCCGAACAGGATGGCGGTTTTCTCGCCGCGGTTTGCGGCCACGCGCAACCTCTTGGCCGCTTCAGCCGGGATCAGGACTTCCTTGGTCGTGCCGCGTTCGCGCGCGGTCGTGGCGAGCACATAATTGAGATCGCCGATGGCTTCGCGCAGATCTCCAAAGACACGCACCTGCTTCAGAACATCGCTTGCGCCGGCCGCCATCGCTTCGGCCTTCCTGTTCGGCCATCCATCGCGGGGGTTCACCAGCCGCAAATCCGAAAGGCCGAAATTCGCCATGGCGCGGACAGCCGCGCCGATATTCTCGCCGAGCTGGGGATGGGACAGAACGATCGCGGGCGCTGTCATGGCTTTTTGAACTGCATGATGCGAAGCACGGGATGGCCACCGGCATCGCGAAGCGGCAGATAGACCAGTCCGGTATTCTCATCCACGGCGATGGAATGGGCATTGCCGCCCGCAAATTCTTCCCCGATCTTCGAACCGGCGCCGGCTGCCGACACGTCGAAAACGGAAACCACGCCGCTTTCGGCCGCCACGTAAAGCAGGCCGCGCCCGGAGTCGAGGGCAAGAACATCGGGTTCTGCGCCTGTGCTGAAATGGCCAATCATTTTTTTATCCGCCACATCGAAAATGAGAAGCGTCGCGTTGCCGTCGCAGGCGATAAAGGCCCGCCCGCCCGATGGCTCGATCAGAAGCCCATGGTTGTTGTCGCAATCGGCCGGCAGCGGATATTCGGCAACGATGCCGTCGCTGTGCGGATCGATGGCGGCAAGCTCGCGGCGTGTCTGCACATTCACATAGATGCGCCCGTCACGGGCGTTGAAGGCGGTCATGCCCGCTTCGCCGCCCAGCGGAATGGCCGCGATCTTGCGGCCGGAAGCTTCGTCGAACACAAGCTCCTGTTCTCCGCTCTCATCCGAAACGTACAGCTTGCCCTGCGCAATCGCGCTGCCGTCGGGAAAGCGGCCGGCGGGCACCATCCAGACGGTTTTGAGCGTCCCGGTATCCAGCGCCGCCAGCTTGCCGCCGCCTGCCAGGCTTGCCAGCCAACCACCGGTCACGCTGACGAAGGCGCGATGGGCGCCGGGGTCAACGGTTATGCCCGTGGCGCCGGGAAATCCGTCGAGGGCGGCTGTCACATGCCTGCCGTTCAGATCGAACACGACCACCGTGCCTGCACCCATGTGCGAGATGAAGAGCCGGTGCGACGAAGGATCAACGGCCTGATAGTCGAACCGGGCCGTGCTTCCGGGAAGCGGGACATCCGCAACTTTCGTCCAGGGCAGCCCCGCGCCAGCGGCGGGGCCGCATAGCGCCGCCAGGACTGGCACTAGGCACGAAAGCCTCAAGGATTTCCGGCTTTGACGCTGCATGGCCTGATGGCTATACCGCGCCTCGCTTCATTTCCGGAAGGTGTCCATGGACAAGATCAAGGTGGCCAACCCCGTCGTCGAGCTCGATGGCGACGAGATGACCCGCATCATCTGGGACCTCATCAAGAAAAAGCTGATCCTGCCCTATCTCGATATCAAGCTTGATTATTACGATCTGGGCATCGAGCACAGGGATGCCACCGACGATCAGGTGACCGTGGACGCCGCGCACGCCATCCAGAAATACGGCGTGGGCGTGAAATGCGCCACGATCACGCCCGATGAAGCCCGCGTCGAGGAGTTTCACCTCAAGAAGATGTGGAAGTCGCCCAACGGCACCATCCGCAACATTCTGGGCGGCACCATTTTCCGCGAACCCATCATCTGCAAAAACGTGCCGCGCCTTGTGCCCGGCTGGACCAAGCCCATCGTGATCGGCCGCCACGCCTACGGCGATCAGTATCGCGCCACCGATTTCAAGGTTCCGGGCGCCGGCAAGCTCAAGATGGTGTTCGAGGGCAAGGATGGCAAAACCGTCGAACATGAAGTGTTCGATTTTCCGGGGCCGGGCGTGGCGCTTGCGATGTACAATCTCGACAATTCGATCAGGGATTTCGCGCGCGCCAGCATGAACTATGCGCTGGGGCGCAAATACCCCCTTTATCTTTCCACCAAGAACACGATCCTCAAGGCCTATGACGGCCGCTTCAAGGACATATTCGCCGAAATCTACAAGAGCGAGTTCGAGTCCAAATTCAAGCAGGCCGGCATCACCTATGAGCACCGGCTGATCGACGACATGGTGGCGAGCGCGCTCAAATGGTCGGGCGGCTATGTGTGGGCCTGCAAGAATTACGACGGCGACGTGCAGTCGGATTCCGTGGCGCAGGGGTTCGGGTCGCTCGGCCTGATGACAAGCGTGCTGATGTCGCCCGACGGCAAGACCGTGGAAGCCGAAGCCGCGCACGGCACGGTCACGCGCCACTACCGCCAACACCAGCGCGGCGAAGCGACCTCCACCAACTCCATCGCTTCGATCTTCGCCTGGACGCAAGGGTTGAAGCACCGGGCCAAG
>JAJPIX010000036.1 GCA_021324545.1 Alphaproteobacteria bacterium | reverse complement strand
GCCGCTCGCTGCTGTTCGGCAAACCGGCGGCGCAACTTCTGCTTGCCGCCAATGCCACCGTGACCATGGCGCATTCCAAAACCCGCGACCTGCCGGGCCACTGCCGCCGCGCCGATATTCTTGTGGCGGCCATCGGCAAGCCCGAATTCGTGAAGGGCGATTGGGTGAAGCCCGGCGCAACCGTGATTGACGTGGGCATCAATCGCGTGGACGCCGGCGGAGGAAAATCAAGGATCGTGGGCGATGTCGATTACGCCGCGGCATCGCAGGTTGCCGGCGCGATCACGCCGGTGCCCGGCGGCGTGGGTGCCATGACCATCGTGAATTTGATGCGCAACACGCTGATCGCCGCTACGATGCAAGCGGGCCTGCCGATCCCGAAGATATGAGTGGGCACACGACCAGAGGGGTAACCATGAGTCATTCCGCGAGACTTGCGGCGCTCGCCGCCGCGCTTCTGCTTGGTGCAAGCGCAAACGCCGCGCCGCCCGGCTGGCCGGCGCCCGGCCCCATGCCGCCGGCCGACAACCAGCAGCTTGCGCATGACATCTTCAAGCAGATCGTCGAAATCCGTTCCGTCCACAGCATCGGCACCAGGGCGGTGGCCCAAGCCCTTTACGCGCGCTTCAAGGCGGCCGGTTTCACCGACGCCGAAATGCATCTCGTGCCGGAAACGCCCAACTGGCCTAACCAGGTCAATCTGGTGGTGCGCCTGAAGGGCAAGGGCAAAGGCAAGCCCGTGATGTGGATCTGCCACATGGACGTGGTGGATGCGCGGCCGCAGGACTGGAGCTTGCCGCCGTTCAAATTCACGGAGAAGGACGGCTACTTTTACGGCCGCGGCACATCCGACATGAAGGACGAGGATGCGGCGGCTGCAGCCGCACTCATCCGCCTGAAGAAGGAAGGGTTCGTTCCCGGCCGCGACATCATCGTCGCCTTTACCGCCGATGAAGAGGTGGGGCTCGAACAGGACGGCCCGGCCTGGCTTCTGAAACACAATCGCGATCTGGTGGATGCGGGCCTTGTGATGAACCCCGACGGCGGATCGGGCGAGATCGTGGACGGCAAGCGCCTGGATTTCAGCGTGGAGACCGTTCAGAAGACCTACATGACGTTCAGGTGGGAAACCGCCAACAGGGGCGGTCATTCATCCGAGCCGCGGCCAGACAACGCAATCTATGAGCTTGCGGGCGGGCTTGTGAATCTTTCGCGCTTCCAGTTCCCCTACAAGACCAATGCCACGACGCGGGCCTATTTTGCGGCGATTGCGCAGATGGCAAGCGGCCAAAAGAAGAGCGATCTCGTCGCGCTGTCCAGAGAGCCGCTGGACGCGGCGGTTGCCGCGCGCGTGGCGCAAAGCGACGTGGCGATGAACGCCATTCTGCATACCACCTGCGTGGCCACCATGCTGAAGGCGGGCGTGCAGGAGAATGCGCTGCCCTCCAGCGCGGATGCCACCGTTCAGTGCCGCGTATTCCCCGGGGAAACAGAGGCTGAGACGCTGGCCACACTGCAAAAGGTGGCGGGCAATCCCGACATCAAAGTGTCGCTGCTCGAGCCTGTGCAGCCTGCGCCCGAAACCGTGCCGGACCCGAAGGTGATGGGGGCGGTGGCAGAGGTCGTTCATTCCATGTGGCCGGGCGTGATCGTGCTTCCGGAAATGGCGGCGGGCGCGAGCGACAGCATCTTCACGCGCGCGGCCGGAATTCCCTCATATGGCGTGGGCGGCGGCTGGAGCGTGATCAGCGACATCCGGGCCCACGGCCGCGACGAGCGGCAGGAGATCGGCAATTTCTATTCGACCGTGGAGTTCACCTACCGGCTGATGAAGAAGCTCAGCACGGCAAGCTGAAATCAGAGGTCGTGGCGCCTGATCTTGCGCTATCATCGGGCATGCGGCGGCCGGGGGCGGATTGCCGCTTCGGGATGGCGGCGCTATAGCTTTGCGCAAGGCACCCGTAGCTCAGCTGGATAGAGTGCTGCCCTCCGAAGGCAGAGGTCACAGGTTCGAATCCTGTCGGGTGCGCCACCCTCGAAGTCGCGCCCCTCGCGGGGCGTTCCCATGCCTGCGCCTACGCTGGCGCATGCGCCCTGAAATCGCGGAAGTGCCGCTTGCCGTCCAGCGCCTTCTTATATTCGTCTTTGCTCAGAAAATTTTCGTCGAGAGTCATGTCGGTGTGACAGAACTCCTGGAAAAAATCGGCGCTCTTCTGTGGATCGGGGGCAATCTCTTCCTTGATGTAGTTCACATCGATGTTTAGACAGATCGCGCCGACCACGCCAAAGTCGCGGCGCACGATGGGTATGGTTGTGCATTTGAACCGGCGCGCTCCCATGTTCACTTCGTAGTTCAGCTTGTCCTGTTTCAAATTGACGCGCCGCATCAGATCAACGAGCAGCGTTGTCGTTCCCATTCCCACAACACGGCCGGAGATTTCGCCGTTCTCGATGGTGGTCACGGAATGGCTGGGATCTGAAAGATCGTGAAGCAACACCTCTATGCCAAGCCGGCGAAATGTTCGGCCCAGAAGCCGAACGATGTTGCGGTAATTCTCCAGATATTCCTGGGTGCCGTCATCCAGTTCTTTGGTCTGATATTTGGCGCGCAGGCGATCGTAGGAACGCGCATCGGCTTCGCTCAACAGCTGGCGCACGTTGTTCTGCTCACCGATGAAAATCAGCTGCCTTGCCGCCCGTGCATCCACGTTGCGCAGAAAGTGGTGCATGCCGAGACGAAAATCCTTGAGGCTGAATTCGGCGAACTTTTCCGGTGTTGCCACATAGGGGTAGAAATCATACTCGGTCAGCGAGCGCCCCTGCTGACGTTTCTGCTCACGATATCGGCCGATCAGATAACCGGCCGCAAGCAGTATGAGCGATGCCGAGATTTCGGTCAGAACCGAGCCAATCCATTGCAACGCGAACATGGCGGCCACCCCTGGAGCGTCCCATGTTCCAGCCTATCAGATTTCATTCAGCGCGCGCAGGTTCAGCCACGATCCTCCCCGGCGCGCCATTCCCAACCAAGAGTCAATCAGGTTGGAGCCGGCGGCAGAACAGGTTCGGGCCTTTGCCGCACGGCTGCTCGCCACTCCCGCATGAAGAGGATTGTCACCGTGACAGCGGCGGGAGGCGCGCTCGCGGCAGCGGCCAATTCCAGCCATGGCGGCATCAGGTGAAAACGGGAGGCCAGGGCGATTGCGAGGTACGCCGGTGCGCCAACCCAGCAGATCGTGTATGGGCCGCCGAAGCGGCCAAGACGCGGCAGATGCCGCAGGGCTTGCTCTCGCGTCGCCTGCCGAAGATTGATCTTTACGGCCATGATGCCGAGGAACAGATAGGCGGATGCCCAGAAGAACCAGTCTGCGGCGTCATGACGTCCGACAGCCGCATTTAGTGGAATGGTGACGAGGACAAGTACGGCATCGACCGTGTCCCAAATGGTCGGCAGCCGATTCTTCAGGAGTCCCAGGTGCGAATAGGTCACCCACGCGGAAAGTACGGAGAGAATGTTCCCGAATATCTGGCACCAGGTGCGCGCCGTCTCAAGCGTGAGAGGAAAGAGCACCACGCGTGCGTGGATTGTGGAAAACAGGTCGGAGAGAACAAGACCGACCAGGACGCTGACCAGCGTCATATAGAGTGCAGAAAACTGCCGCGCGACGCGCGTTTCAAGATCAAGATCCTCAGTCACTTTGCCCTCCCGCAATTGCCCTTCAGTGGGCTCCCCAATGCAGCAAACTACAATTCCGAAAAATGTCCGGGCGTCCCCCGCCAGCGGCCCGAGAAGCAGGAACGAACATCCCCACGCCTATGGCGTTGGTCCCTTCGCTTCGCCCGCGCGGTCCACAGTCAGCCATGACGCTGCCTGCCGTGCGGCGACAACGTGGCGGTCATGCAGCCGGGCGCATTGCTGCACCCTGGCACGCGGGATCGCGCGTCAGGGCCGGCGGGGCGTTTCGGCAATCAGCTTGGGCGGCTGGCAAGCCATGCCGGAAAGCGGAGGCAGCCCTGCCCGTATGGCCTTTCACACCGCCGTTATCCGGCTTGCCGGAAACGCCAAGCTCTGAAACGATCCGCCCCCGTTCGGGAGCGCCTCAAGAGATGCTTTGAGGAAACCACCATGAAGAGCAACAAACTGGCCCTGGCCGTCATTTCCGCCGCGGCCCTTTGCCTTTCGGCCTGCAACGACAATGCCGGAAAGAACAACCAGCAGGCCGCCACACGCAGCCACGCCGAACATGCGGCCAAGACGCCCGGCCAGTATTTCAAGCCCGAACAGGTCACGACCCAGGGTTCGGTGACGGTGGAAGGAAACCGCGTCGATTATACCGCGGTCGCCGGAACGCTCGTCGTTCATCCGAAGGGCTGGGATGACGTGCCCGGCGCCACCCAAAGCGAGCAGGCGCCCGCACAACCCGGCGCCGGAAGCGAAGAATCCGGAAAGCCTCAAGGCAATCCCACTGCCGAAGCCTCGATGTTCTATGTCGCCTATTTCAAGAAGGGGGCCGCGCCTTCCACCCGGCCGATCACCTTTCTCTATAACGGCGGCCCGGGATCGGCCACGATCTGGCTGCACATGGGCGCGTTCGGGCCCCGGCGCATCAGGACCAGCGACGATACGCACACCCCGCCCGCGCCTTACGACCTTGTGAACAACGATTACAGCCTGCTCGACGCCAGCGACCTTGTGTTCATCGATGCGCCGGGCACGGGCTTTTCACGCATCGCCGGAAAGGAAAAGGACAAGGCGTTTTATGGCGTTGACCAGGATGCGCACGCCTTTGCCGAATTCATCACGGAATTCCTGTCGAAATACAACCGGTGGAATTCGCCGAAATTCCTGTTCGGCGAAAGTTACGGCACCACGCGCTCGGCCCTGCTCGCCAACCTGCTGACCACCGAATACGACACCGATCTCAACGGCGTCATTCTGCTGTCCCAGATCCTGAATTTCGACCTCAGCGTGGACGGCGCGCAGCGCAATCCGGGCGTGGATCTCCCCTATGCGCTGGCCCTTCCGACCTATGCCGCAACCGCCTGGTATCATCACAAGGTTGCCGGCGCGCCGGCCGATCTGGAGGCCTTCCTGAAGCAGGCCGAGCAGTTTTCGATGACCGAATATCTGCCGGCGCTGGAAGCGGGCGCCGCGCTCGATCCGGGCCGCCGCCAGCAGGTGATCGCCAAGCTTGCGCAGTACACGGGCCTTTCGCCGGATTATCTGAACAAGGCGAACATGCGCGTGAACGGCGGGGAATTCGAAAAGAACCTGCTGGGCGACAGCGACGAAACAACCGGCCGCCTCGACACGCGCTTTGCCGGACCCACGCTTGATCCCCTGAGCGAAGGGGCCGAATACGATCCGCAGGCCGCGGCCATCAGTTCGGCTTATGTGTCGGCCTTCAATACCTATGTCCGGCAATCGCTGAAGTACGGAATGGACAAAACCTACAAGCCCTCGAACAACGTTTTCCGCAGCTGGGATCGCAAGCATCAGCAGCCGCACAGCCAATTCTCGATCGAGCAGACGCCCAACGTCATGCCCGATCTGGCGAATGCGATGAAATACGATCCCAACCTGAAAGTGCTGCTGAACGCGGGCTATTACGATCTCGCCACGCCCTTCTTCGAAGGCATTTATGAAATGCAGCATCTGCCCATGCCGCAGAAGCTTCAGGCGAACATTTCCTTCAGGTTCTATCAGTCGGGCCACATGGTCTATGCGCATGAGCCCGCGCTGAAGGCGCTGCACGACAACACGGCCGAATTCATCCGGGCCAACAGCGGCGGAAGCCCAGCCGCCAGCAGCGGCGCAGGCAGCGCGCCGGCCGCGCCGGGGCAATAAAAAGATCCCGTTGCAGACGTGGGAGCCGGAAGAGCGATCTTCCGGCTCTTTTTTTACGGCAGGAGAATGGTGGCGCCGGTGGTTGCGCGCGATTGCAGCGCCTCATGCGCCTTGGCTGCATCGGAAAGCCGAAAGCGCTGGTGGATTTCGATCTTCACCGCGCCGGATCTGATCACATCGAACAGGTCGTCGGCGGTTTGTTGCAGCTCCTCAGCCGTGCGCGTGTAGTGGAAGAGCGAAGGCCGGGTGAGATAGAGAGAGCCCTTGGCCGAAAGCACGCCAGGGGAAATATCGGGCACCGGGCCTGAGGCGTTGCCGAAGCTCACCATCATCCCGCGGATGGCCAGGCAATCCAGCGAACCTTCCCATGTCGCCTTGCCCACGGAGTCGTAAACGACGGGCACGCCTTCCCCGCCGGTCAGTTCGCGCACCTTCCCCGGCCAATGGGGATCATGCGTGCTCAGCACGTGGCCCGCGCCGTGTTTTCTTGCAAGCGCCATCTTGGATTCCGCGCCCACCGTTCCGATCACATGCACGCCCAGATGCCTCGCCCATTGGCAGGCGATAAGGCCCACCCCGCCCGCAGCCGCGTGCCACAGGATGGTCTGGCCCTTCTTCACCGGATAGGTACGCTTCAGCAGATATTGCGCGGTCATGCCTTTCAGCATGGCGGCGGCTGCCACTTCGTCGGAAATTTCCGCCGGCAATCTCACGAGCCGGGCGGCAGGCACATTATTCGCCTCGGCGTATGCGTTGTTGCCGAAATATGCCACGCGGTCGCCGGGCTTTACCGCCGTCACGCCGGCCCCGACAGTGTCCACCACGCCGGCGGCTTCGCTGCCCAATATTGCGGGCAGAGGTACCTTGTAGAGGCCGGTGCGGTGATAGATGTCGATGAAGTTCACCCCCACTGCGGTGTGGCGAACACGCGCCTCTCCGGGCGCGGGCGGCGGCAAGTCCACATCCGTCCATTCGAGCACATCCGGGCCGCCGGTCTTTGAGATGCGAATCGCTTTCATGATTTTGTCCTCTTTCCGGGACGGGCGATCTTTTCGTGATGGCGGATCACTTCGGCCACGATGAAAGCCAGGAATTTTTCGGCGAAGGCCGGATCGAGTCTGGCTTCTTTCGCGAGCTTTCGCAGGCGCCTGACCTGCACGCGTTCGCGGGCGGGATCGGCCGGCGGCATTCCGGCCTGCGCCTTGAAGCGGCCCACCGCCTTCGTGCATTTGAAACGCTCCGCCAGAATATGGATGAGCGCGGCATCGATATTGTCGATGCTGTCACGCAGCCGCTTGAGCTCCGGCGGTGTCTTGCGCGCGCTGTTCTTCACGCGTCAGCCCAGATGCTGGCGAAAGAACGTCGCTGTGCGGCCGTTGGCAAGATCGGCGCAGGCCTTGTCGTAATGGGCTCCGCCTTCGCGCGCAAAAGCGTGATCCATTTCCGGGTAGGTGTGGATCGTTACATGCCGGTTGTGCTTGAGCGCCTCGATGATCCTGTGTTGCGCCTCCGGTTTGACGAACTGATCCTTGCCCGCGATGTGGAGCATCAGGGGCTTCTTGATGTGTTTTGCTTCATCGAGCCTGGAATCGATGTTCACGCCGTAATAGCCGACGGAAGCGTCGCTGTCGGTGCGGCAGGCCGTGAGGTAAGCCAGAAGGCCGCCAAGACAATAGCCGACCGCGCCAACCTTGCCGGATGCGCCGGAAAGCGCGCGCAGATGGCCGATCGCGGCCTGAATGTCCTTTACGCCCGTATCGGGATTGAATTTGTTCATCAGGTCGAAGGCGCGCTTCCATTCCGCATCGGTCTTGTCGGTCAGCTGCACGCCCTTTTCGACGCGCCAGAAAAGATCGGGGCAAAGCGCGAAATAGCCGCGCGCCGCCAGGCCGTCGGCGATGTCGCGCATCACCTTGTTGACGCCGAAGATTTCCTGGATGACGACGATACCCGCGCCGCGGCCGGTGGCGGGGCTGGCCAGATAGCCCATCATGTCGCCGTCAGGCGTCCTGATTGCGATGTCCCTGCCGCTCATCGGAACCTCCTCAAGATTGCGCGCCGTCCGCTCAGGCGACGCCGCCCCGCTGCGGGGGCAGCTGCAGCGCCTGCGACAGCGTCACCGGATTGGCGATTGGCGCCGAACAGGTCATGCGCTGGCAAATGTAGGCCGTGGGCTGGCCGTTTTGCATGGTCTTGCCGAAAGCGGGGTGGCCTTCCGGCAACGGCTGGCCCGGATCGGCCACGATCAGCAGCCGGTTGGGCAGGCTTCTGCCCCAGACGGCGTTCGCCAGCTCATGCGTCTTCTGGTTTGAAAGCGGCCCCACGATCACGATCTGCAGGCCGGAGATCACGGTTTCAAGCGCGTTGAGATAGGTCGCCATGGAAACGAAGCTGCGCGGAACCTCGCCCGCAAAGGCCTGGATCATCGCGTTGCAGCGCTCGCGATAGGTCTGATCCTGCGTGGCCAGATGGAGCCTGGCCAGAACCCCGATCATCACCGCATTGCCCGATGGCACCGCCTGATCGAGAATGGTGCGCGCGCGCAACGGCAGCGGCTCGGCATCGTCGGCCGTATAGAAATAGCCGCCGTTCGCCATGTCCCAGAAATGGTCATTGAGCGTGCGGACCCAGATCTGCGCATGTTCGAGATATTTGCGGTCGGTCGTGGTTTCCCACAAAAGCAGCGCCGCGCGCGCCATCTGCGCGTAATCGTCGAGGACGCCCGTGACGCCGCGCTTTCCGGCGCGCCAGGAATGATGCAGCCGGTCGCCGTCGCCAAGCGCCTTGACGACGAAGTCAAACGCCGCCGCGGCGGCCTGCGTCCATTCGGTCTTGCGGAAAACTGCGCCCGCATTTGCAAGCGCCGCGATGGCCATGCCGTTCCAGTCGGCCAGCACCTTGTCGTCGCGCAGCGGCGGCGTGCGTTTCTGGCGCACCGCCAGAAGAAGCTCGCGCTGTTTCTTGAGGAGCGCTTCGTCCGCGTCGGGCAGCGGATGGGGAATGGCGCCCAACCGGTGCAGCACGTTTTTGCCCATGAAATTGCCGTCGCGCGTGACGTTGTAAACGTCCTTGAACCTTTGCACGAAGGTGCCCATCAGGACCGCGTCGATTTCCGCTTCCGACCAGGTGTAATATTTGCCCTCTTCGCCTTCGCTGTCGGCGTCGAGGCTCGAAGCAAACGCGTTTTCGACCTTCATTTCGCGCAGAAGCCAGCCGATCGTCTGTTCGATATGCTCGCGATAGAACGGCGCGCGCGTGTGCTGCCAGACAAGCGTGAAAACGTCGATGAGCAGCGCGTTGTCGTAAAGCATCTTCTCGAAGTGCGGGACGATCCAGCGTTCGTCCACGGCATAGCGCATCCAGCCGCCGCCGATGTGATCGTAGATGCCGCCGCGGGAAAGGCCGTCGAGCGTGGTTTGCGCAAGCTGCTGAAACTGGAACGCGCCCGAGCGCAGGAATGCGCGCCAAAGCGTTTCGATCAGCGGCGCGGCCGGGAACTTCATGTTTCCGGTAAGGCCGCCGAAGAAGATGTCGAAGCGGTGGCCGATATGAATTGCGCAATTGTCGAGCACGGCGCCGTCGAGCTGACCGCGCGTGTCGCGGCCCCACAGCGTCATGAGCTGCTCGGTCACGCGGTTGACGGTATTGGCGACCGGTTCGGGCTGTTCGTTGTAAACGCGTGAGACTTCCTGCAGAACTTTCTTGAACGAGATCTGCCCGAAGCGGTCCTCCTTCGGATAATAGGTGCCGGCAAAAAACGGATCGCCCTTGGGCGTGAGGAAAATGGTCAGTGGCCAGCCGCCGGCAACGCCCATGTTGATGGCCGCGGTCTGGTAAAACTGATCGATATCGGGCCGCTCTTCGCGATCCACCTTGACCGGAATGAATAGCGAATTGACGAGCTCCGCCGTTTCCTGATCGGCGAAGCTTTCGTGATTCATCACATGGCACCAGTGGCAGGCGGTATAGCCGATGGAAAGCAGGATCGGCTTGTTCTGGCTTTCGGCTTCGGCCAGCGCATCGGCGCCCCAGGGCCGCCAGCGAACCGGGGTGTCCTTGTGCAGAAGCAGATAGGGGCTGGTTTCGTTGCCGAGTTGATTGCTCATGATGATCCGTTATGGCGGTCTTGTTGAAGCATCGGGGCGGTTGGCCCTAGCTTCTCCTTAGCGCGCCTGTCCCAAGGCTCACAAGCTGGCCGCTTTATCAGGGTGAACCTCATGAAATTGCACTTGGATATCGACATGACCCCGCAGGAAGCACGGGCGTTTCTGGGCCTTCCCGATGTGGCGCCTGTGCAGGATCGCGTGCTCAAGGAACTGGAGGCGCGCATGATGGATGCGCTGAAGACCGACCCGCAGAGCCTGATGCGAAGCTGGCTCAATTTCGGCAACGAGCAGTTCGAGCAATTTCAGCGCTTCATGCAGGACGCGGCCCTGGCAGGCGGGAAACCGCGCTGAAGCGATGGATACGATTTTCGCGCTGTCGAGCGCGGCGGGCCGGTCGGGCGTGGCGGTTGTGCGCATTTCCGGACCCCGCGCCCGTCCGGCCCTGGAAGCCCTGTCAGGCAGGCCCGCGCCGGAACCGCGGCGTGCGGGCTTGCGGCGGCTGAGGGCCCCGGACGGTGAACTGATCGACCATGCAATCGTGCTTTATTTCAAAGGGCCTGCGAGTTTTTCCGGAGAGGATGTCGTCGAACTGCATCTGCATGGCGGGCGCGCGATCGTGGATGGCGTACTCTCGGCGCTGGGGCGGATCGAAGGGCTTCGCCCTGCGGAACCCGGTGAATTCACCCGCCGCGCCGTCGAGAATGGCAAGCTTGATCTCACCCAGGCCGAAGCGATCGCCGATCTGGTCGCAGCCGAGACGGAATCCCAAAGAAAACAGGCGCTTGAACAATACGGCGGCGCGCTGCGGACGCTCTACGAGGGCTGGCGCCAGAAACTTGTCCGCGCAACGGCATTGGCGGAAGCGGCCATTGATTTCAGCGAGGAGGAATTGCGGCCGACTGTCGCTGGGGAAGCCGATGAGATAACCCATGAGGTCTTGAGCGAAATTCGCAGCCACCTTGCCGATGCAAGACGCGGGGAGCTTACGCGGGAAGGAATATATTTAACGGTGATCGGTCCACCGAACAGTGGTAAGTCGTCATTGATAAACGTGCTTGCGCAAAGGGATGTGGCAATTGTCTCTGAAACGGCGGGAACCACGCGCGATGTCATCGAAGTCCGGCTGGACCTTGCCGGCTATGCGGTGACGGTTGCCGATACGGCCGGGTTGCGCGCGGCGGCCGAAGCTATTGAGGCAGAGGGCGTGCGCCGCGCCCTCGCGCGGGCCGAAAGCGCTGATCTCGTTCTCTTGTTGCTCGATGGCAGTGCAACCGATCCGCGGGCCGGGCTTCCGCCCGATTTGCGTTCGGATCTGCTCGTCTGGAACAAGGTCGATCTTTCCTGGCCTGTCGCCCGCGAGGGGTTGGCAATATCGACGAAAACGGGCCAAGGAATACCGGAGCTGATCGATTCTATCTCGAAACGAGTCCGCGAAAAGCTTGATAAGAGTGGCGCTGCCCCCTTGCTGACCCGGGCGCGTCACCGCCATGCGCTGGAGCAGGCGGTCAAGTTGCTCAGTGGGGCTTTGACCGAGCGCGAATCCGAATTGAAGGCAGAAAATCTGCGCCTGGCCCTGCGCGAGATCGGCCGCATCACCGGCAGGGTGGATGTCGAGGATTTGCTGGACGTTATTTTCCGCGATTTCTGCATTGGGAAATGAACGGCGCGCCCGACGCACCGTCTGTTTCACGTGAAACTTGCTGCCAGCGTCGAGCGCGCGTAAGAGCCGGTCCCATGAATGGTTTCGACGTGATTGTGATCGGCGGTGGCCATGCCGGCTGCGAGGCAGCCGCCGCCGCCGCGCGCCTTGGCGCCCGGACGCTGCTCTTGACGCACAAGATCGAAACGATCGGCGAGATGAGCTGCAACCCGGCCATTGGCGGCTTGGGCAAGGGCCACCTGGTGCGCGAGATCGACGCGTTGGACGGGCTGATGGGGCGGGTCGCCGATGCCGCCGGCATCCAGTTCCGGATGTTGAATCGGCGAAAGGGGCCAGCTGTCCGCGGACCGCGCGCCCAGGCCGATCGCAAGCTCTACCGGCACGCCATCCAGGCTGCGCTTGCAGCCCAGCCCAATCTTGTCATCCAGGCCGCGGCCGCCGAGAACCTGATCATCCGCGATGGTCGCGCCGCAGGTGTGGTTCTGGCCGACGGGGAGACCATCCCTGCGGGGGCCGTCGTGCTGACGACCGGGACATTTTTGCGCGGTCTCATCCACATCGGGGAGCGGAAAATTCCAGCCGGTCGTGTGGGCGAGGCGCCCGCCATTGGCCTGTCAAAAACGCTTTACGGGCTGGGCCTTCGGATGGGCCGACTCAAGACCGGAACCCCGCCGCGGCTCGATGGCCAAACGATCGCATGGGAAGAGCTGGAGGTTCAAAAGGGCGATGATCCGCCCTCGCCCTTCTCGTTCCTGACGAAGGCCATCGCGACGTCGCAGGTGCCCTGTCACATCACCCGGACGACAGCTGAGACCCACGCCATCATCCGCGCGAACCTCAATCGGGCGCCCATGTATTCCGGCCAGATTGAAAGCACGGGACCGCGCTATTGCCCATCCATCGAGGACAAAGTGGTGCGCTTTGGCCATCGCGATTCCCACCAGATCTTCCTCGAGCCGGAGGGCCTCGACGACGACACGATCTATCCCAATGGCATCTCGACGTCGCTGCCGGAAGACATCCAGCATGCCCTCGTGAAGACCATTCCGGGCCTGGAAAAGGCCCGCATCAAGCGGCCGGGCTACGCCATCGAATATGACTATGTGGACCCGCGGGAACTCTCCCCGGCACTTGAAGTCAAGCGGGTCCCGGGACTGTTTTTGGCCGGCCAGATCAACGGTACCACCGGCTATGAGGAGGCCGCAGCGCAAGGGCTCATGGCCGGCCTGAATGCCGCGCGCAAGCTGGCCGGACAGGGAGAAGCGGTGCTTGATCGGGCCTCGGCCTATATCGGCGTCCTGATCGACGACCTCGTCACCAAAGGGGTGACAGAGCCCTATCGGATGTTCACCTCCCGCGCCGAATACCGCCTCAGCCTGCGCGCGGACAATGCCGATCAGCGCCTCACACCCATTGGCATGCGGTGGGGTTGCGTTGGGACTGCGCGAGCTGATCGTTTCACAGCCAAATCGGTCGAACTCCACCGCGGCCGATCGTTGATGGCCCGTCTCAACCTCACCCCCAGCGAAGCGCAGCGTTACGGAATTTCCCTCCGGCAGGACGGGGTCCGGCGAAGCGCAAGCCAGCTTCTTGCCTTGCCCGATGTCAGCTTCCTGCGGCTTGCCGGCATCTGGCCGGAGCTTGGCGGCCTTTCTTCGGAGATCGTGGAGCAGCTCGAAATCGATGCGCAATATGCGGGCTACCTGGACCGGCAGGAAGCGGACATTCTCGCCTTCCGGAAGGACGAATCGCTCGCCCTGCCCGCGGACCTCGATTATGCGGCGGTCGCAGGCCTATCGACCGAAGCGCGCACAAAGCTCGCCATGATCCGGCCGGCGACCCTGGGTCAGGCAGCGCGGATTGACGGCGTGACCCCGGCTGCTCTGACGCTCGTGCTCGCCTATGTTCGGGCGCGCCGCCGCGCGGCCTGACGATGGGTGAATTCGGGCCGGAGGATTTTGCAAAACTCAGCGGCGTTTCACGTGAAACCCTGGCACGCCTCAAACGCTTTGTCGGACTGCTGACGGATTGGAACACCCGCCACAATCTGGTCTCCGCCAAATCGCTGGAAGATGTCTGGCGGCGGCATGTCTGGGATTCGGCGCAGCTGTCGGCTTTCATTCCTCCGCGCGCAAGAAGCCTAGTTGACCTCGGCAGCGGAGCCGGGTTCCCGGGAATCGTACTGGCCATTCTTCTTCGGGAACGGCCGGACTTCCGCACGGTGCTCTATGAAGCGACAGCCAAGAAATGCACCTTTCTCCGCGCCGCGGCCGAACGGCTCGACCTGAACATCGAGATCCGCAACGCGCGAATCGAAAAAGCTGCAAACGAATATTTTGACGTCGTTACCGCGCGGGCCTGCGCGCCGCTCGAACGCCTGTTGGGCTATGCACAGCATTTCGCCGGCCCGAACACTGTTTGCCTGTTCCTCAAGGGACAAAATCTTGAGGCCGAATTGACCGAGGCCCATAAATCTTGGAATATAAAAACCCTTCGGCATCAAAGCCGTTCGGACCCTTCGGGGACAATTCTCGAAGTCCGGGAGTTTCATCATGCCTGAACCCGTCAAGCCCCGTGTTCTGGTGGTCGCCAACCAGAAAGGCGGGGTTGGCAAAACCACGACCGCCATCAATCTGGGCACGGCGCTGGCAGCGGTGGGCCAACCGACGCTGGTCCTCGACATCGACCCGCAAGGAAATGCCTCCACCGGGCTCGGCATTGGCCAGGCCGAACGCCATCGCACGATCTATGACGTTCTCACCGGTCAATGCGGCCTTGGTGAAGCGATTTTATCCACAAGAATCCCGAAGCTTGCGATTGTTCCTTCAACCGTTGATTTAAGTGGCGCCGAACTTGAGCTTATTGATATCCCGCGGCGAAACTTTCGCTTGAAAGACGAGCTTGAAGCCTTTGAAAAAACTGATTCCTCACAATTTTCATACGTGCTGATCGATTGTCCGCCCTCGCTCACATTGCTGACGATCAATGCCATGACGGCGGCCGATGCCGTCGTGGTGCCGCTGCAGTGCGAATTCTTCGCGCTGGAGGGCTTGAGCCAGCTTATGAAAACCATTGATCTGGTTCGGCAAAACCTCAATCCGCGGCTCGAAATCCAGGGCATTGTCCTGACCATGTTCGACCGCAGAAACCGGCTTTCGGAACAGGTCGAAGCCGATGTGCGCGGACACCTGGGTGAGAAGGTCTACAACACCATCATTCCCCGAAATGTCCGCATATCGGAGGCGCCGAGTCACGGCTTGCCCGCCCTCGTCTATGATCTTCGATGCCCGGGCTCCCAGGCCTACATCAAGTTGGCGGGCGAGCTGATCCAGCGCGAGCGGGCGCGGGCGGCGCTGGCCGCATGATGGCAGAGGATCGTCCGCGCGGATTGGGACGGGGCCTGTCGGCGCTGATCGGCGACGAAGCGCCCGCGCATGCCGCCGCCCCACCCCGCGGCGCGAGAACCCTGCCGCTTGCCTTCCTGAAACCCAATCCGCATCAGCCGCGCAAAACCTTTCACGAAGAGGAACTGCGCGATCTTGCCGTCTCCATTCGCGAAAAAGGCCTGCTGCAGCCCATTCTCGTTCGTCCTGTCCCCGGCCAGCACGACGCCTACGAGATCGTCGCCGGCGAACGCCGCTGGCGCGCGGCGCAAATGGCCAAACTGCATGACGTTCCGGTGGTCGTGCGCGAGCTTTCCGATGGCGAGGCGCTCGAGCTTGCCATCATCGAAAATGTGCAGCGCGAAGATCTGAACGCAATCGAGGAAGCCGCCGCCTATCACGAACTTTCGGAACGCTTCGGTTACACGCAGGAACGGCTGGCCGAAGAAATCGGCAAAAGCCGAAGCCATATCGCCAACACGCTGCGGCTCTTGAAACTGCCCGAAAGCGTGAAGGCGATGATCCGCGAGGGAAAACTCACGGCCGGGCACGCGCGCACGCTGATCGGCTTGGCCGATCCGGAAGCGCGCGCGAAGGAGATCGTATCCGGCGGATTGAATGTCCGGCAGGCCGAAGCGCGCAAGGCCGAGCACACCAGGGCAAAAAAACCCCATCACAAGGACGCCGACACCCGCGCGCTGGAATCGAACCTTGCCAATGCGCTGGGGCTGAAAGTTGAGATCGCGCACAAGGCGAATGGGGCAGGCGAGGTGCGCATTTTCTACAAGACGCTCGAACAGCTGGACGATGTTTGCCGGAGGCTGAGCAATCCCAAGCCGGGGATTTGAGCTCAGCGCGGGCTTGCGTTCTTTTTCCAGAAGAAAAGCAGGAAGAAGTTTCCGATCAGGAGAAGCCAGAACGATCCCGTCAGCAGGATCGAGGTGGTGACGCCCACCCAGCTTTTCGCGATGCCGACATATTCCTGCGCCACGGCGGATTTGGGCGGCAGCGCCGTCAACGCTGCCATCACGGAGAACTTGACGTTGCTCTCCAGCAGCATTTCGCCAAAGAACAGAAACATGCCGACGGCGTAAACCAGAAAGGCAAACAGCTTCATCGGCACACTTGCCTGATGCAGGAAATAGTAGATCGCCACGATCATCGCGAAGCTGATGGTGATGATTTGGGTGAAAAGGCTGATTTCCGTGCCCGTAATCCCGCGGCCGAGATCGAGAAGATCAAGTTCGTTCATAAGACTCTCTGCATGAATGATCAGTCCGCATCCATCTTCAGCGCGGCGATGAAGGCTTCCTGCGGGATATCCACCTTGCCGAACTGGCGCATCTTCTTCTTGCCTTCCTTCTGCTTATCGAGAAGCTTGCGTTTGCGGGTGATGTCGCCGCCGTAGCATTTGGCCGTCACATCCTTGCGCAGCGCGCTGATGGTTTCCCGCGCGATGATCTTGCCGCCGATCGCCGCCTGGATGGGAATCTGGAACAGGTGGCGCGGAATCAACTCTTTCAGCTTTTCGCACATTGCCCGCCCGCGCGCCTCTGCGCGCTGGCGGTTGACGATCATGGAGAGCGCATCCACCGGCTCGCCGTTCACCAGGATGGACATCTTGACGAGATCGCCTTCCTCATAGCCTTCGATGTGATAGTCGAAGCTCGCATAGCCGCGGCTCACGCTTTTCAACCGGTCGTAGAAATCGAACACCACTTCGTTCAGCGGCAGCTTGTAGATGACCATCGCGCGGTTGCCGGCATAGGTCAGCTCCACCTGCCGTCCGCGCCGGTCTTCGCAGAGCTTCAGCACCGCCCCCAGATGCTCATCGGGCACAAGGATGGTGGCCTTGATCCAGGGCTCCTCGATGAAGGCGATGCGGGTAACGTCGGGCATGTCGGCCGGATTGTGCAATTCCTTCACCGTGCCGTCGGTCAGATGCACGCGGTAGATCACGCTGGGCGCGGTGGCGATCAGCTCAAGATTGAATTCCCGCTCCAGCCGCTCGCGCACGATTTCCAGATGCAGAAGGCCCAAAAATCCGCAGCGGAAGCCAAAACCCAGCGCGGCGCTCGTTTCGGTTTCATAGGTGAAGCTCGCATCGTTGAGATGAAGCTTCGACAGCGCGTCGCGCAGATCCTCGAACTGCGCGGCATCCACCGGAAACAATCCGCAAAACACCACTTGCTGCGCCGGCTTGAACCCGGGAAGCGGCGTGGCCGTGCCCCTGCGCTCGTCGGTCAGCGTGTCGCCGACCTGCGTGTCGGCCACTTCCTTGATCGCCGCGGTGATGAACCCCACCTCGCCGGGGCCAAGCGCCTCCACCAGCACCTGCTTGGGCGTGAACACGCCCACGCGCTCGACCTGATACACCGCGTTGGATGCCATCATGCGGATTTTCTGGCCGCGCCGGATCTCGCCGTCCACGATGCGCACAAGAACCACAACCCCGAGATAGGCGTCGTACCAGCTGTCCACCAGCAAGGCTTTCAGCGGCGCGTCGGCGTTGCCTTTCGGCGGGGGAAGCCGGTGGACGATCGCTTCCAGCACCTGGTCGATGTTCAGTCCGGTTTTTGCGGAAATCGGAATGGCCTCCGATGCATCCAGCCCGATCACATCCTCGATCTGCTGCTTCACACGATCGGGCTCGGCCGCGGGCAGATCGATCTTGTTGAGCACCGGCACGATTTCGAGACCGGCGTCGATCGCCTGATAGACATTGGCCAGCGTCTGCGCTTCCACGCCCTGGCTTGCGTCCACCACAAGCAGCGCGCCTTCGCAGGCCGCAAGGCAGCGCGAAACCTCATAGGCAAAGTCCACATGGCCCGGCGTGTCCATCAGGTTCAGGACATAGTCTTCGCCGTTCTTCGCCCTGTAATTCAGGCGCACCGTCTGGGCCTTGATGGTGATGCCGCGCTCCCGCTCGATCTCCATGGAATCGAGCACCTGTTCCTTCATCTCGCGCTGGGAAAGCCCGCCCGTCTGCTGGATCAGCCGGTCGGCCAGCGTGGACTTGCCGTGGTCGATATGGGCCACGATGGAAAAATTGCGGATGTGCGAAAGGCTGGTCATCAGGGGCGCGGTAATAGCGGCGCGTTCCCCATCCGTCCAGCGGGCCCGCCTATCCCCCGCCTTGCGAAAGAGTCAAAATGGCCCGCCGCCGGAAGAATGGGCCCGCGCGGCAACAATTCGGGGAGTAGCGAAAATGAGGAGCAGAATGCTGCGCTATGGCGGCATCGCCATTGCGGTCGCGATTTTGGCGCTTGCCGCGCCGGCGTCGGCCGACATTTCCGATCTGGTGGGCAACTGGGTGAACACCGATCCCGACACCACCGGCATCACCCGCGTGGTGGTGACGCCCGCGGGCGGCAATCATGTGAACGTGCAGGTGTTCGGGCAATGCCACCCCACCGATTGCGACTGGGGAACGGTGCCCGGACATTCCTATTTCGACAGCGTCGGTTCCAACCATGTGCACAGCGTGATGGCGCGCTATGACACGGGCTTTGCCAAAACCGTCGTCATCCTGCGCGACATCGTGGGCGACAGGCTGGCCTTCGAAGTGCTGACAGACTTCACCGATGGTTCGGGACGGCGCGATTACGACATGAATGGCCGTCTGCGCCGTGCTTTCATGCCGCCCATGCCGCCAGGTCCCGGCCCGGGGCCTGGTCCTTACCCGCCTCCGCCGGGGCCGGGTCCTTCGCTTTCGGAAGACTGCGTGGGCTTCAATCCCGACACGACCGATGCCTCGTTCCAGGGCGGCGCATGGAAGCTTGCCGATGGCGGTCACTGGATTCTGGATTTCGGCGGCAACGCCGCGGCAGCGCATCGCGCAGCCGACATCGTGCATCACTATCGTTTCGACCAGCAATGCTTCGTGGTGCGGCCCAACGCGTCCATGACCTATTGGAAGCGCAACGGGCAAATCCCGCGCGGCAACATGGCCGGTCAGGATTGCGTGCACGTCAATCCGGATACCGCCCATGCAGCCTTTGCAGGCGGCGCCTGGAAAATCGTGGATGGCCCGCAATGGGTGCTCGATTTCGGCTCCGACCATTCGGCGGCGTTGCAGGCGCAGGCCGTGATCCAGACCTACCGGCTGAACCGGCAGTGCTTCGTGGCGCGGCCCAATCCGCCGATGCAATACTGGCTCGCGGAATGAATGATTTGGAAAGGCCGGGCCAAATCCCGGCCTTTCTATTTCCCGGCTTCGCGAATTGAACGCAGAAGCGGAACAAGCGCGGCCAGTTCGGCAACGATCGAAAGCGCAACAAGTCCCGGAATCGAAACATCGTAGATGATTCCGAGAATGGAGCTGCCCGCAAACCAGGCGATGCCATAGATCGCGGTGAAGATTCCGTAGGCGCGGGCGCGCAACGCCTGCGGCACCATGTGCGCCACCGCCGCATTCATGACGGCATCGTGCACGCCCATGGACACGCCCCAAAGAAGCGCGCCCGCAAAGGCCGGCCAGAAGCTGCTGAAAAAGGCCAGAGGCGCCATAACCGCGCCGAGCAGGACTCCGGGAACCAGCACGAACAGGCCCCTGCGGTCGAACCAACGGCCAAAGATCAGCGATCCCGCGCCGCTTGCGCCCATCGCGCAGGCATAGAACACGGCAATCAAATCGGCGGGGGCGATGCCGGCTTTCGCGTCGTGATAGGCAATCAGGGGCCAGTCCGCGAAGCCGAAACCCACCAGCGCCGACGCCAGCGCATAAAGCCAGAAGGCGCGGGAAAAGCCGGCAACGCCGGTTTCATGGCGCGGCGCAGGCGGAATCTCACCCGCATGGGGATAGCGGAGCGAGACCACAACAACGCTCAATACGGTGAGCGCCGCCGGCACGCCCAGCCAGAGAAAGGCCGCGCGATAGCTTCCGTGCAGCGCAAGCGTAAGCGCGGCGATCAGAGGACCGGCGAGTGCGCCCGTCTGATCCAGCGCCTCGTGCAGTCCGAACGCCCAGCCCTGGCCGATCTGTTCGCCGGCCTTGGACATCATGGTGTTGGCGGCCGGATTGCGCAGCGCCTTGCCCGCGCGTTCGGCCACGATCAGAAGCGCCGCCACGAACCAGTTGCCGGCGAACGCCAGAAGCGGAACCGCCGCCATCTGCAGCGCATAGCCGGCAATCGCGATCGCCCAATAGGCGCGTGTGCGTTCGGTAAGCCGGCCGGAGCCCAGGCGCAAAAGGTAGCCGAAGAGTTCGCCGGTGCCCGCGATGATGCCCACCGCCGTGCCGCTTGCGCCAAGCTCGGCCAGAAACGGCCCGGTGGACGAACGCATGCCTTCGTACGCCATGTCGGCAAACAGGCTGACGATGCCGAAGGCAATGATGAAGGCAAGGGCGGAGCGCTTGTCGAAGGATTGCATTGGGGTTCAGGTCGCTCCCCCCTCCGCCTCGCTCGCGAAATGCTCGCTCCGCACCTCCCCCGCATGCGGCGGAGGAAAAAGAGGGGTGTGCCTTGCGGGTTTTCCTCCCCCGTTTACGGGGAAGATGCCCGCGAAACGGGCGGAGGGCGGATCGCCGAAGCAGTTCACGCGCTCACGTCCGCAAGCTGCCGCCCGTGGCTTTCGCCACGGCGTCCACAATCTTTGCCGCGACGGCTTCGATCTCCGCATCGGTGAGCGTCCGGTCCTTCGGCTGAAGGCGAACGGCAATCGCAAGCGACTTCTTGCCGTCGGGCACATTCCTGCCTTCGTATAGGTCGAACAGCTGCACGCTCTCGATCAGATTGCGGTCGGCGGCGCGCGCGGCCTTCAGCACATCCTCTGCCGAAACATTTGCGTCCAGCACAAAGGCAAAGTCGCGCTCGACGGCCTGGAAAGGCGACGGCGCAAATTGCGAGCGCGCTCTCGATTTCGATTTCGGTTCGGGAATCGCATCCAGAAACACTTCGAAGGCCGCAACCGGTCCTTTCAGATCGAAGGCATCAAGCACCTTCGGATGCAGCTCGCCGAAATAGCCGAGCACTTTGGGCCCAAGCGCCAGCGTGCCGGAACGGCCGGGGTGATACCATTCCGCAGCGCCCGCTTTCACCGGCGCGGTCATCGGCCCGCCCATGGCGGCCTCGAGCGCGGCCAGCATGTCGGCCTTTGCGTCAAACGCGTCCGCTGCGTGGCTGGCTTTCGTCCAGCTGCGCTCGCCGTTGCCCGCGCGAAGGCCGGCGGCCACATTGGCCTGCGCGCCGGGAATGCCGCTCTGGAATTGCGCGCCGATCTCAAACAGCATCTGGTCGGAAAAGCCGCGGGCGGCATTTTTCTGCGCTGCCGCCAGAAGCGAGGGCAGAACGCTCGGCCGCAAGGCATCCAGATCGGCGGCAATGGGATTTTCCAGCTCGCGCGCATCGTCGCCGCCGCCAAAAAGCCTCGCATGGGCGCGCGCGATGAAGGAAAAGCTGATGCACTCGTTGAAGCCGCGGGCCGCAAGCGCCCGGCGAACGGTGCGCATGCGCACCTGCGCCGCCGTCAGCGTGGGTCTGGCCACGGCCTGCGGACGCGTCATCGCAAGCGATGGCACCTTGTCCAGGCCGTAGATGCGCACAACTTCTTCCACCAGATCGGCCTTGCCTTCGATGTCGCCCCGCCAGGATGGCGGCGAAACCTTCATCGGTTCGCCTTCGGTCACGTCAAAGCCAAGCCGCTTCAGAATGTCGGCGATTTCCGCTTTCGGCAGCGCGATGCCGGCGAGCTTTTTCACGGTCTCGGGCGAAAATGCGATTTCGCGCCGCCATTGGGGCACAGCTCCCGCAACGACCACGTCCGATGGCTCGCCGCCGCAGAATTTCAGGATCATCTTCGTGGCGAGCTCAAGGCCCGGCAGCACGAATTCCGGATCGACGCCGCGCTCAAAGCGATAACGCGCATCGGACTGGATGCCGAGCAGCCGGCCCGCGCGGGCGACGCGCACCGGATCGAACAGCGCCGACTCGATGAAGACGTCGGTCGTTGATTCCGTGCAGGCCGTATCCTCGCCGCCCATCACGCCGCCGATGCCCACCGCACGCGCTTCATCGGCGATCACCACCATTCCGGAATCGAGCGTGTAGGTCTTGCCGTCCAGCGCCAAAATCTGCTCGCCATCGCTGGCAAAACGCGCGCGCAGGTTTCCCTTGAGCTTTGCTGCGTCAAACACATGCAAGGGCCTGCCGCGATCCAGCGCAATGAAATTGGTGACATCCACCAGAGCCGAAATCGGGCGCAGGCCCACAGCCTTCAGCCAGTCCTGCAGCCATTGCGGCGAAGGGCCGTTCTTCACTCCGCGGATCAGGCGGCCGGCAAACATCGGCGCGGCATTTTCGGCGCCGGCCGGAAAGTCGAGCCCCGTCCTGATGGGCGAGGCAAATTGGCCCTTCACGGGCGACAGATCGCCTTCGCGCAACCGGCCCATCCCTGCGGCCGCCAGATCGCGCGCAATGCCGTAAACACTCGCCGCATCGCCGCGATTGGGCGTCAGCGCCACATCAATCACCGGATCGTTCAGGCCCAGCGCCCTGGCCGCCGGTTCGCCGACTTTCGCATCGGCGCCGAGCTCGATGATGCCGGTGTGGTCATCTCCCAGCATCAGCTCCCGCGCCGAACACAACATGCCGCGCGATTCCACGCCGCGAATGGTTCCCACTTTCAGAACTTCGCCCGACGCAGGAATGACAACACCGGGTTTTGCGAACACCGCTTTCATGCCGGTGTGCGCATTGGGCGCGCCGCACACCACCTGCACGGGCGCGGGCCCGCCCGTGTCCACCATGCAAAGCTTCAGCTTGTCGGCATTGGGATGTTTTTCGGCGGAGATGACATATGCGACCGTGAATTCCTTCAGCCGCGCGCCCGCATCTTCGACCGATTCCACCTCAAGCCCGATGCTGGTGAGCCTGTCGGCAATGGCCTGGGCGTCCGCGTCGGTCTCCAGCGGATTCTTGAGCCAGGAAAGCGTGAATTTCATCGCGACAGCCCTCCGTCGAGGGTGGGGATGTCGAGCGCCGCAAAGCCGTAATGGCGCAGCCACCGGAGATCGGATTCGAAAAAGCTGCGGATGTCGGGGATGCCGTATTTCAGCATGGCAAGGCGGTCGATTCCGCCGCCGAAGGCATAGCCCTGATATTTCTCCGGATCGATGCCGCACATCGCAAGCACGCGCGGATGCACGATGCCGGAGCCGGCAAGCTCGAGCCAGTCGTTGCCGGTGCCGAATTTGATCTGCCCGCCCGACCGGTCGCAGCGCAGATCCCATTCGACCGACGGCTCGGTGAAGGGAAAGTAGCTCGGGCGTGCCCGCATCTCGACCTTGTCGACCTCGAAGAAGGCTTTGCAGAATTCCTCCAAGGTCCATTTGAGATGGCCAAGATTGGTCGCGTCGTCGACCACAAGCCCTTCGAACTGGTGGAACATCGGGGAATGTGTGGCGTCCGAATCCACGCGATAGGTTCGCCCGGGCGCGATGATGCGGATGGGCGGCTTCTGTTTGAGCATGGTGCGCACCTGCACCGGCGACGTGTGTGTGCGCAACACGTGCCGCTCGCCGTCGGCCTGCCTCGACACATAAAAGGTGTCGTGCATCTGGCGCGCCGCGTGATCGGGCGGGATGTTGAGTTTGGTGAAATTGTAGTCGTCGTATTCGACGTCCGGCCCTTCGGCGACGGCAAAGCCGAGATCGGCGAAGATGGCCGTGAGCTCGTCAAACACCTGCGATACGGGGTGCACCGTGCCGCGCGGCTCCGGGCGCGCAGGCAAGGTCACGTCGATTTTTTCGGATTGCAGCCGCGAATTCAGCGACGCGTCGGCAAGTTCGGCCCTGCGTGCCGCGATCGCGCCGGCCACCCGGTCGCGCAGCGAATTGAACGCCGGGCCTTTTGCCTTGCGTTCTTCGGCGCTCATCGCGCCCAGCGTTTTTAAAAGCTCGCTGATGGAACCTTTTTTGCCCAGCGCGGCGACGCGCGCGGCTTCCAGCGACGCCTCGTCCTTTGCCGCCTTCACGGCGGCAAGGATGTCACGTTCAAGCTTGGCAATGTCGCTCATGATTCGTATCCACCTCTAATCTGGAACAGACGGTGGATGCGAGGCGAGTGGCGATTTAGGCGTTCGCGCCAGCCTGGTCCACCAGGGCCTTGAAGGCTTCGGGCTCGCGGATGGCCAGATCGGAAAGCACCTTGCGGTCGATTTCGATGCCGGCCTTGGCAAGCCCGCTCATAAATCGGCTGTAGGTCATTCCGTGTTCGCGCACGGCGGCGTTGATGCGCTGGATCCACAGGGCGCGGAAATTGCGCTTCTTCAGCTTGCGCCCGATGTAATTGTGCTGCAGCGACCGGTCCACCGCGGCGTTGGCCGAGGTGATGTTGTTCTTGCGGCGGCCATAGAAGCCCTTGGCCTGCTTGAAAACCTTCTTGCGGCGGGCATGGCTTGGAACGGCGCGGGGAGCTCTGGACATCTGTGCCTCCTCAGCCGTACGGCATCCAGCGCTTCACGCGCTGGGTTTCGGATGGCGAGAGCGTGGACGTCCCGCGCAGTTCCCGGATTTGCTCATTGGAACGCTTGATCATGCCATGGCGCTTGCCGACCTGGCCGTGCTTGATCTTGCCGCTTGCCGTGAATTTGAAGCGCTTTTTGGCGCTCGATTTGGTCTTGAGCTTGGGCATTTTGCATCTCCTTGGCCCGTCCGGGCCGGTTGCCCTGCGGGTCGCCACGGCATGCCCTTTGGGCCGGGCGGCCCCGAAAGAGGCGCGGTCATAAACGAAACTCTTGTGGTTTTGCAAGTTTTCTTGGTGCATCGAGACGGAGCATCTTTCCGCTTCCACCGCACATGAAATTTTCCGCCCGGTTTCTCCAATTCTCCCAGAAGATCGCCCGCTGGGCGATCGTTCCGGCAATCGCCATCGTCGTGTGGGGCGAGCTGGCGCCCACCCCGCCCACCGCCGCCCTCATATGGGATAAGCTATTGCATTTTATAGCTTATTTTGGCCTGTCGGGGCTTTCCCTTCTGGCGCTGTCACCGGGGCGCCGGGCAGCTGTTGCGGCCGGCGTTCTGATCCTCATGGGCGGGGTGCTGGAGATCGCCCAGGGCCTTGTCGGTCGGGATGCATCATGGGGCGACGAAGCCGCCAACGCGCTGGGCGCGGTTATCGGCTGTGCGCTGGGGTGGGTTATCGTGCGGCTGCTCGAACGTTCCGCGCGCGGAACCACAGAACGGGGCTGAAGGACGATGTGGCAGGAATTCAAGAAATTCGCGATGCGGGGCAATGTCATCGATCTTGCCGTCGGTGTCGTGATCGGAGCGGCCTTCACGGGCATCGTCAACTCTCTTGTGAAGGATGTGATCATGCCGCCGATCGGCTGGCTGATGGGCGGCATCGATTTCTCGGAATTCTTTTTCGTCCTCAAGGGCCCGCATCTGGCAACGCTTGCGGATGCGCAAAAGGCAGGCGCCGTAACGATCAATTATGGGCTTTTCATCAATACGATCATAAACTTCATCGTCGTGGCAATCGCGCTTTTCATTCTGATCCGCGCCATCAACCGGCTGAAAACGCCCACGCCGGAAACTCCGGCAGAGCCCAGCGAGGAGGTGCTGCTGTTGCGGGACATCCGCGATGCCTTGAAGAAATGAACGGTATCCATTCGGGGAACGCATCATGAAAATCGCAACGGGAACCTGCATCCTGCTTGGTCTTTTGGCATCCGTCGCTTCGGCCGCGCCGGCCGGCAATGCCGCAATCAGCGACGTCGTGAACCGCTTCTTTGCCGCCTACCGGACGGTGGAGGTGAGTGACGGAATTCCAGACGCCAAGGTCCGGCCCAAATACGAGCCTTTCATCACGCCCGCGCTCGACCGGCTCCTGATCGAAGGCGATCAGGCCGAAGCGCGCTATGCCAAGGCGACCAACAACGACTCGCCGCCGCTCCTGGAGGGCGATGTGTTTACGTCCAATTTCGAGGGCGCCACGTCCTACGCCGTGAAGAGCTGCACGGCCAGCGGCAAGTCGGGCAGTTGCAAGGTTGACCTCGTTTACGATGAGAGCAAGTCCGACAACCGCCATGCCGGACCGCCGGCCAAGCCTGTAAAATGGACCGATACGGTCTATCTATTGCTCACCGACAAAGGCTGGCGGATAGACGATGTCGGCTATGGCGCAGGCTTTGATTTCGGCAACAAGGGCCGGCTGACCCAGGCGTTGAACTGGGCCATTTCGGAATCGAAAAAGCCGCAGACGCCGTAACCTTGGGGCCGACAGCCGCGAATCGGCAGGTGTGAGGAGAAAAACATGGATCGGAAAACCCACCCCGTCTCGCGATCGGAAGTGGACTGGAAACGTGAGCTCTCGCCGGAGCAATACCGCATCCTGCGCCAGTGCGGCACCGAGCCCGCCGGGTCCAGCCCCCTGAATCATGAAAAGCGCAAGGGCGAATATGTCTGCGCCGGCTGCGGCGCGCCGCTCTATGAATCCGCCACCAAATATGAAAGCGGTTCGGGCTGGCCGAGCTTCTACAGGCCAAAGGACGGCGCGGTGGAAACCCGCACCGACAAAAGCCATGGGATGGTGCGCGAAGAGGTCCTTTGCGCCCGATGCGGCGGGCATCTGGGCCATGTTTTCCCGGATGGGCCCCGGCCAACGGGCCTGCGCTACTGCATGAATGGCGGCGCGCTCAAGTTCATGGCCGACGAGAAATGACGTTCGCCGCAACCAGGCCTGCGGGCACAAAGCCCGAAATCTATGCCGAGCTGGCCCGCCAGGCGCGCGGGCTGTTCGAGGGCGAGCGCGACGTGATCGCCAATGCCGCAAACCTTGCCGCCCTCATCTGGCTCGGCCTGACCGGCATCAACTGGATCGGCTTCTATTTTCTCAAGGATGGCGAGCTTGTGCTCGGCCCGTTCCAGGGCAAGCCTGCCTGCGTGCGAATTGCCATGGGCGAGGGCGTGTGCGGTACGGCCGCCGAAAGGCGCAAAACCCTGATCGTGCCGGACGTCGCCGAATTCCCGGGGCATATCGCATGCGACGCGGATTCCCGCTCCGAAATCGTCGTGCCCCTCATCCATGAGGGCCGGCTGATCGGGGTTCTGGACTGCGATGCTCCCGTGCGCGGCCGCTTCGACGAAGCCGACCGCGCCGGGTTCGAGAACCTTGCGGAACTCTGGTTGAAAGCAAGTCGCCTGGTTTAGCGTCCGCTATGCCGCCTCGTCCTCGCGGCCGGGGGCGGCGGCTTCCTGTTCGGCTTCCTGAAGTTGCGGGCCCTCAGGGCCTTCCAGCGCCTTTTCCGCTTCCTTTCCCAGCTCCGGAATGCGGCTTCGGTTGCGCTTCACGAAGGCTTTTTCGGCCCTGTCGAAGTTGCGGGTGGCCGTGTAATTGCCCTCTCCGAAAATCTCCTTGCGCGCGCGTGTCTTGCCGCCGGTTTTTTTCGCGGGCCGTTTTGCGGCGGCCTTTGCACGGCCGGCCTTTTTTGCACGCACGCCCTTTGTCTTGCGGGCCGCGGCCTTTCCGGCCTTTGCCTTGCGTGCCGGCATGCGGCGCGCGGCGCTGCTGCGGCGCTTCCTGGTCTTGCCTGCCGTCTTGCGCGATCCGGTTTTCCTGCGAGCCATGTTGCCCTCCTCGAAGTCAGTGGTTGCGGTAAGCCTCAGGTGCGGGAACGGCGGGGCTGCGGATATCGTTCCCGCCCATGCCTGCACATGCGATTCCGATTAGCGGAACCACATGCTTCCAATCAACCGGGATTGATGCAAGGTCGCGATCGGCCCGCGGCCGCAAGAGTCATTCCGCCGCCTGGGCAATGGGTGTCGTGCCGTCGCTGCGCAGATAGATCGAACGCTTGGGGCGCGCCATCACCCGATGGACCATCGGCACGAATGCGTCCAGCGGCATGCTGTCATAGTCCGGATCAAAAGCGTTCTGGTCGTGGCGGGCGCAAAAGGCGGCCGTCCGTTCAAAGCAGGGATGGCCGCGGAACTGTTCGCGCATGTTCCGGTCCAGCCCCAGATAGTGGAAAAAATAATAACCCTGGAAGATGCCGTGGTGCTGCAGCATCCACCAGTTCTCCTCCGAAACGAACGGCTTGAGGATCGTGGCGCCAAGCTCGGCATGGTTGGCCGACGCCAGAATGTCGCCGATGTCGTGCAGCAGCGCACAAACCACATATTCCTCGCCCATCCCGTCGCGATGGGCCAGCGTCGCCGCCTGCAGCGAATGTTCAAGCCGGTCCACGGCAAAACCCCCGCAATCGCCCTCCAGAAGCTTGAGGTGAGACAGGACACGCTCGGGCAGCTGCCGGTTGAATTCCACGGAAGCGCTGGCAATTTTCAGCCAGTCGTCCGGTGTTCCCTCCGTCATGGCGTGGAATTTGGCGCGCTGTTCGCCATGGGCGCTCATGATTTTGCCTTTCGATAGCCGGTCCTGCGGGATTGTCCGCCCAAGGGGCTTTGGCGGTCAACCGGGCGGGCGGCCCCCAAGAACCCCGTTTCGGCAGCCGGGTTTGGCCTTACCCTGTGGGCTGCGCGAATCACCGGGGGAATTCATGTCGCAGGACGGGCGCCGATCGCTGGAGGAGTTGTTCGAACAGGGGCTGTTCCGCAGCCGCTGGATCATGGCGCCGTTCTACATCGGCCTCGTCATCGGCCTGTTTGTCCTTCTCATCACGTTCGGCAAGGAGCTTGCGGTGGAAACCTCAAAGCTTCTCACCTTCGATCTGGAAGAAAACACCGTGGTCGTCTGGCTGCTGACGCTGATCGACATGTCGCTCGCGGCCAATCTGACCCTGATGGTCGTCTTTGCGGGCTATGAAAACTTCGTTTCCAAATTCGACCTCGAAGACAACACCGACCGGCCCGACTGGATGGGGCGGGTGGATTTCAGCAACATGAAGCTGAAACTCGTGGCCTCCATCATCGCGATCTCCGTCATCCATCTGCTCAAGGCATTCATGTCCATCGAGAGCGTGGACAAGAATACCCTCACCTGGCTGATCGCGCTGCACGGCGTATTCCTGATTTCCGGCGTGCTGCTCGCGGTGATGGATTGGCTGGGCGAGCGCGGCGCCGAGAACAGGGCCCTGCCGGGGGAATAGACCGATGGCCGAGGCGCAGCAGAGCGGACAGGGCGGGCTTTACCGGATCGAGCAGGCGCTGGAGGCCGTGCTGTTCGCAAGCCGCTGGCTGATGGCGCCGTTTTATCTCGGCCTTGTCGTCGCGCTGGCTGCGCTGCTTCTGATTTTTGCGCGCGAGCTCATCGAGCGGCTTCCCGAACTCATCAACATGCACGAGACGGATGTGATTCTCTGGGTCCTGCTGCTCGTGGATCTGTCGCTTGTGGCCAATCTGATGTTCACGGTCATTCTGGCCGGTTATGAGAATTTCGTTTCGCGGATGACGGCGGAAAACCACAGGGACTGGCCCAGCTGGATGGGGACAATCGATTTCTCCGGCATGAAGCTCAAGCTCATTTCCTCCATCGCAGCGATCTCGGCGATCCATCTGCTGGAAACCTTCATGCGGCCCGAAAAGCTCGATATCGCCGTGCTCGGCTGGCAGATCGGGATTCTGGTGACGATCGTGGCCGTGGGGCTTCTGCTTGCCGCCATGGACTATGTGAGCGCCCGCGCCAAGGCGCTTGAGGCCCGGCACTGAGATTCCGAGCACGCGGCTTTGCGTGCAAATGGCCGAACCGCCGGATTCAGGTATTCATGCTGTCGAAGAAGTCGGCGTTGTTCTTGGACGAACGCAGCTTGTCGAGCAGGAATTCGATGGCGTCGATCGTGCCCATGGGCGCCAGAATCCGGCGCAGCACATACATCTTCGCAAGCGTCCCCTTGTCCACCAGCAGCTCGTCCTTGCGGGTGCCCGATTTCAGGATGTCGATCGCCGGGAACACGCGCTTGTCCGCCACCTTGCGGTCCAGGATGATTTCGGAATTGCCGGTGCCCTTGAACTCTTCGAAGATCACTTCGTCCATGCGGCTGCCCGTATCGATGAGGGCGGTTGCAATGATGGTGAGCGATCCGCCTTCCTCGATGTTGCGGGCCGCGCCGAAGAAGCGCTTGGGCCGCTGAAGCGCGTTGGCGTCCACGCCGCCGGTCAGCACCTTGCCCGATGACGGAACAACCGTGTTGTAGGCGCGGCCAAGGCGCGTGATGGAATCCAGCAGGATCACGACATCGCGCTTGTGCTCGACCAGGCGCTTGGCCTTCTCGATCACCATTTCGGCGACCTGCACATGGCGGGAGGCCGGCTCGTCGAAGGTGGAGGAAATCACTTCGCCCTTCACCGAACGCTGCATGTCGGTCACTTCTTCCGGCCGCTCGTCGATCAGAAGCACGATCAGATAACATTCCGGATGGTTGGCGGTGATGGCCTTGGCGATGTTCTGCAGGATGACCGTCTTGCCGGTGCGCGGCTGGGCGGTGATGAGCGCGCGCTGGCCCATGCCTTGCGGCGCCACGATGTCGATCACGCGGCCGGTCTTGTCCTTGATGGTCGGGTCTTCGATTTCCATCTTCAGCCACTTGGTCGGATAAAGCGGCGTCAGATTGTCGAAGTGCACCTTGTGCTTCATCTTCTCGGGGTCTTCGAAATTGATCGTCGAGACCTTGAGAAGCGCGAAATAGCGTTCTCCGTCCTTGGGGCTACGGATGGGGCCTTCCACCGTGTCGCCGGTGCGAAGCCCGAAGCGGCGGATCTGCGAGGGCGACACGTAGATGTCGTCGGGGCCCGCGAGGTAATTGGATTCGGGGCTGCGCAGGAAGCCAAAGCCGTCGGGCAGGGTTTCGAGAACCCCGGCGCCGGTGATCTCCACATTGCGTTCGGCAAGCTCCTTCAGAATCGCGAACATCATGTCCTGCTTGCGCATGGACGAGGCATTTTCGATGCCCAATTCCTCTGCGAATTCGAGCAGGTCGGTGGGAGATTTGGATTTCAGCTCCTGCAGCTTCATCGCCTGCAGGCCGTTTTGCACTGTCATGGGAAGGTTACACCTGAGAAAACTTCGAACTTGGGAGGGTCGGGTCCGTACGTCCGCGGAAGCGGCAAGCCGCCACTGCAGATCACATCCGGAAGCATCTGACGTCTTTGCCCGGCTCTGGCCGGGTGGCCGCACGCAACAAGCCTTGCGCGGGTCCTTCAGGCGTCAATGGGGAACTAACGCAAATATAGCCGGTTTTGTTGCCGATGCAATCCCTTAGGGGTCAAAAAGGTTTAACGACCACAAGGATCACGATCGCGATCAGAAGCACCGTCGGCACCTCGTTCCACAGCCGGTAGAAGCTGGCCGGGTGCCTGTTGGCGTCCTTCGCAAAGTCCCTGCGCCAGCGTGAATAGAGCCCGTGCACGGCGCTCATCGCAAGGACCAGCAGGAACTTGAGCTGGAACCAGTGCTGCTGGTCGGCGCGGGTCATGACGACGAGCGTGATGCCGAAAATCCAGGTCGCGACCATCGCCGGGTTGGTGATGACGCGAAGAAGCCTCTTCTCCATCACCTTGAAGCGTTCGGACTCGGCCGATCCGGGCGCGGCCTCGCAATGATAAACGAACAGCCGCGGCAGATAGAGCATGCCCGCCATCCACGCCACCATCGAAATGATGTGCAACGCCTTGATCCAGAGATAGAAACCCTGCGAATGAAGAACACCCATTCCGTCCTCACCTGTAAGCGCAGCACGCAAAGCCGGCGGGGCAAAGGCGCGATGGCGCGCTCGTCACCGTGCCGCCGGCGAGGGCCGCCTGCAACACAAGATCGCGCAGGCTTGCAATGAACGCCGGATGCGTGCCCACAGCAGGCACGCGAATGTAATCGGCCGCGCCGGTCTCGCGCGCAAGCGCTTCGTATTCGATATCGAGCTCCACCAGCGTTTCGGAGTGCTCGCACACAAAGGCGATGGGCGCCACGACCACACCCATTTCGTCGGCGCCGGCGCGCGCGACTTCGGCGTCCGTTGCCGGTTGGAGCCATTGAAGCGGGCCCACCCGGCTTTGGTAGCAGACGGTCCAGTCGAGATTCATGATCCCCAGGCTGTCCACAATCGCGCGGGCTGTTTTTTCCACCTGCCACTGGTAGGGATCGCCCTTTGCAATCACGCGTCTGGGAAGGCCGTGCGCCGATAGCAACAGCCGGTAATCCACACCCGTCTTTGCCTTCGCAAACGCTTCGAGAATCAGCTGCGCCTGGGCCGCAATGAAGCCGCCGGCCGTCGGATAACAGCAGATACTGGCCTGCGGCATGGCAAACCGTGCCTTGCGCGCGGCCCTGTTCCAGTCGCTGAAGGACGATGCCGTCGTGGTTGTGGAAAACTGCGGATAGAGCGGCAAAAGAACCGTCTTCTCCGGCATCCAGGCCTTCACCGCGGCAACTGCCTCTGCCGCGAATGGTCTGGCGCAGCGCATGGCGACGAAGGCTTTCGCCTCGTGACCGCAAGCCGCCAGCGCCATTTCCAGCGCGTGCGCCTGGCCTTGCGTCTGCTCCAGAATCGGCGAACGGCCGCCGATTTTGGCGTAAATCTCCCGGGCCACCGGCGCGCGCCGCCGCGCGATCAGCCTTGCAAGCGGGCGGCGCAGAATCCCGGGAAGGGAGAGAATGGCCGGATCGGAGAACAGATTGAAGAGAAACGGCTCTACCGCCTCGGGGCTGTCGGGGCCGCCCAGATTGAACAGCACCACGGCGACTTTCACGCTGCCCTCACGCGCGCAACCAGCGCGGCAACATTCTCGGGCGGCGTATTCGGCAGAACCCCGTGACCCAGATTGAAGATGAAGGGCACATTCGCGGTGACCGCCAGGATCCTGTCCACAGCCCTGGCCAGCGCATCGCCGCCGACCAGCAACGCCAGCGGGTCAAGATTGCCCTGCAAGGCGATTTTGGGCCCAAGCGTTCTGGCCGCCCAGCCAATGGGTACCGCCGTGTCCAGCGAGACCGCATCCACGCCGGTCATGGCGGCATATTGCTCGTAGCCTTGAAGCGTGGCGCCCCGCGGAAAGCCGATAATTCTCGCCTCGGGCCTCTCCGCGCGCACCTTGTCCACAATGGATTTCGTCGGCGCCACGACAAAGCGCTCGAATTCTTCCGCCGGCAACCCGCCTGCCCAGCTGTCGAAAAGCTGCACGGCGTCGGCGCCGGCCTTCAGCTGCTCAATGAGATGGAACGCTACGCATTCCGAGACAACGCCCACAAGTTCGGAAAACCCGGCCGGATCGCGGTACATCCACAGCCGTGCCTTCTGCTGGTCCGGCGAGCCGCGCCCTTCCGCAAGATATGTTGCAAGCGTCCATGGCGCCCCGGCAAAACCCACAAGCGCCGCCGTCCCCAGTTTTTCCCGCACCAGACGCAGGCTCTCATAAACGGGCAGAAGGCGCCTGCCCCAAGCGGCCCGATCCCGGTCAAGCGTGCGCACATCTTCCACGGGCGAAAGCTTCGGCCCCAGGCCCTCCTCGAATGCCACATCAAGCCCCAGCGCATGGGGCACCAGCATGATGTCCGAAAAAATGATCGCTGCATCAAATCCGAACCGGCGAACCGGCTGAAGCGTGATCTCCGCCGCCAGTTGCGGCGTCACGCACATCTTCCAGAAAGAACCCGCATTCTCCCGCAGCGCCCTGTACTCCGGCAGGTAGCGGCCTGCCTGCCGCATCAGCCACACCGGCGGCGGGTTCTGCGCCTTTCGGTTCAAGACGTCGGTCAGCTTCGATCCCAAGTCATTCCTCAAAATAAAGACTCTATAGGATGATGAAAGTAGGTGGTTGTACCTGTGGAATGTGGAAGAAACCGTGGGCGGCGATGCTCTAGGCCCTGGGCAGGCCGGATTCAATGCAAAAAGATGCCGGGGGCTGTGGGAATGAGCCGGCGGGCGCTTGCGGATGGCTCTGGGGATTGGCAGGGATAAGTTGCCGGCCAGGTGGGGCGTCAGCAGCGGATGTCCTCAAGCCGTGATTGATTCTGGATGAATTGAGGAGAACTGTGGATCGCGAATTTCATATTCACCTGGTGTCCGATGCCACGGGAGAAACGCTGAATTCGCTGGCGAAGGCGGCGCTGGCGCAATTCGAGGGTGTGCAGGTGCACGATCATCTCTACGCGCTTGTGCGAAGCCATCGCCAGCTTGAGCGGGTGCTCGATCATGTGCGGGCCGAGCCCGGCCTTGTGATGTTCACAATGGTGAATCCCGAATTGCGCGCGAACCTGATCAAGGGGTGCGCCGCGCTCAAGGTTGGCTGTCTGGACGTGATGGAGGCTCCGGTCAGGGCGATGGGACGGTTTCTGGGCGCTCCGGAAACGCACAAGCCCGGCGGTCAGCACGACGTGGACCAGCGCTACATGCAACGCATCGAGGCGCTGAATTTCACGATCGCCCATGACGACGGCCAGGCGCTCGATACGCTCGAGGATGCGGAAGTGGTTCTGGTTGGCGCAAGCCGCACTTCCAAGACGCCCACTTGCGTCTATCTTGCCATCCGTGGTGTGCGCGCCGCCAATGTGCCGATCATGCACGGGCTTCCGGTTCCGGCCCAGCTCATTGCCGTGCGCAAGCCGCTGGTGGTGGGGCTGTGGGCATCGCCCGACCGCCTCGTGCAGGTCAGGCGCAACCGGCTCACGGCGCTGGGCGAAATTCGCTCAACCGACTATGTGGATATCGACAGCGTGCGGGCCGAAATCGCCCATACGCGCAAGCTGTTTGAGCAACAGGACTGGCCCACGATCGATGTTTCCCGCCGCTCGATCGAGGAAACGGCGGCCGCGGTTCTGAACCTGCTCACCGAGCGGCGGGAAGGCGCGTGACAGCGCTCGTTCTCGCATCGGCGAGTGCGGCGCGGGCCGCCCTATTGCGGGCCGCCGGTGTTCCATTCGCCATTGACCCGGCGCAGATTGACGAAGAACGCGCGAAGGCAGGCCGCCTCTCCGCCCTGGAACTTTCGGCCGAGCTTGCCGGCCAGAAGGCGCTTGCCGTTTCTGCGCGCCATCCGGATGCCCTTGTGCTCGGCGCCGATCAGGTGCTGGAATTCGAAGGCGAGAATGTGAGCAAATCGCGCGACATGAGCGAGCTGTCCGCGCTTCTGCAAAAGCTTCGCGGGCGGCGTCACAAGCTGGCGACAGCCGCCGCTTTGGCCCGCGGCGGCAGCATTCTCTGGCGCCATGGGGATGAAGCGAGCCTTTGCATGCGCCATTTCAGCGATGCGTTTCTCGAGCATTACCTTGCGCGCGAGGGAAAGACGCTCCTTTCGTCGGTGGGCGGATACCGGCTGGAAGGGTCGGGCGTGCAGCTGTTCGACCGCATCGAGGGCGACTATTTCTCGATCCTTGGGCTTCCGCTTCTGCCGGTGCTTGGGGCGTTGCGCGAACAGGGTGTCATCGCATCATGATCAGCGGCGCTGCCAGGCTTGCCGGCGTGATCGGATGGCCGATTGCCCATTCGCTGTCACCGGTGTTGCACAATTTCTGGCTCACCGCGCACGGCATAGACGGCGCCTACATTTCGCTTGCCGTGCGGCGGGAAGATTTTGGTTTCGTGCTCCCGGCGCTGAAGCTTGCAGGATTTCGGGGCGTCAATGTCACGCTGCCGCACAAGGAAGCGGCCTTTGCGCTTGCCGCCCGCGTGGATGAAGCCGCGCGCCTGACCGGGGCGGCCAACCTCCTGCTGTTTCACGAGGACGGAATCGAAGCGCGCAATACCGATGTTCCGGGGCTGGCCGCAAGCCTTTCCCGCGATCTCGGCCGCAACGGGCTTTCCGGCAGGAGCGTCGCCATTCTGGGTGCGGGCGGCGCGGCGCGCGCCGCCGCGCTTGCCTGTGCGCAACTGGGTGCCGCCGACATCCGCCTGGTGGCGCGCGATGCCGCACGGGCCCGCGCCGTTGCGCAAATCTTTGCCGGCGGCGGCCCGAAGGCGGAAGGCTTTTCGTGGGACGAATGGCCGAAGGCTGCAAAAAACATTGCGCTTCTCATCAACGCCACCAGCGGCGGCATGAGCGGCGCGCAGAAGCTTGACCTTGCCTTCGAACCGCTGCCGCTGAATGCGGTGGTCTGCGACCTCGTTTACAATCCCCTGGAAACCGAGCTTCTGCGCGGGGCGCGCGCGCTTGGCCACCGCACCATCGAAGGGCTCGACATGCTGATGCATCAGGCCGTGCCGGCGTTCGCGGCTTTTTACGGCGAGGCGCCTGCCGTCACGCCGGCGCTGCGCAATGCCCTCAAGAAGGCGCTGCGCCATGGCTGAGCGGCCATATCTGGTGGGGCTCACCGGCTCCATCGGCATGGGAAAAACCGAAACCGCGAAAATGTTCGCCCGACTTGGCATTCCCGTTTACGACGCCGATGCGGCGGTGCATGCGCTGTACGAGCCGGGCGGGGCGGCGGTGGAAGCCATCGCGGCGGCCTTTCCGGGCGCCGTGCGCGGGGGCCGCGTGGACCGCGCGGCGCTTTCGCAGGCGGTCACGGCGGACAGGGCCGCCCTTCGGCGGCTGGAAGCCATTGTCCATCCGCTGGTGGCGCGCGAACAGCAAGCCTTCCTCGAAAAATCCGCCGCCGCCGGCGCGGAGATGGTGGTGCTCGACATCCCGCTTCTCTTCGAAAGCGGCGGCCATGCCCGCATGGACGCAGTGGTGGTCGTGTCGGCGCCCCATGACGTGCAGCGGGCGCGGGTGTTGGCCCGCGAAGGCATGACCGAAGACAAGCTCGATCACATCCTGGCGCGCCAGATGCCCGATGCGGAAAAGCGCGCAAAGGCCCATTTCGTCATCGAGACCGACAAGGGCCTCGACCATGCCTTCGAAGCTGTGAAGAAGGTGGTGGCGGCCTTGCATGAACGCCGCGCCTCGGCAAAAAAGAATCATGCGTGAGATCGTCCTGGATACCGAGACCACCGGCCTTGATCCCGGCGACGGCCACCGCATCGTCGAAATCGGCTGCGTGGAGCTGTTCGACCACATTCCCACGGGCCTGACCTTCCAGCGCTACATCAATCCCGAGCGGCCGGTTGCGGGCTCCGATGTCATTCACGGCCTCACCGATGAATTTCTAGCCGACAAGCCCCTGTTTTCGGCGATCGCGGACGAATTCCTGGAATTCCTGGGCGATGCGCCGCTTGTCATCCATAACGCGGGCTTCGACATCCGCTTCCTGAATGCGGAACTGGCAAGGCTCGACCGCGCGCTCATACCCTTCTCCCGCGCGATCGACACGATCGAGATCGCCAAGGCGAAAATCCCCGGCGCCAAATACTCGCTCGATGAACTGTGCCGGCGGTTCGCCATTGATCTCGCGGCGCGCGAGAAGCATGGCGCGCTTCTGGACGCCCATCTTCTGGCGCAGGTCTATCTGGAGCTGGTGGGCGGCCGCCAGACCAGACTGATGCTCGCCCCCGCCGACGGCATGGGGATGGAGGCCGGCGAGGCAAGACATGCGCGCGCGCGTCCTGTTCCGCTCGCGCCGCGAATTCTCGAATCCGAGCGGCACGCGCATGCGGCCTTCGTCGCAAGCGAGCTTGGCGACAATCCCGTGTGGAACTGGCTTTAGACGACGGTGGGGCCGGGCGCGCCCTGCTGCTGTTTCTGGAGCTCGGCCATGCGCGCCTGGAACATGCCGGCGAAATCGATCGGCTCCAGCATGATGGGCGGCAGGCCGCCGTCGCGCACCACATCGGCAATGATGCGCCGCGCAAACGGAAACAGCATGTGCGGAACGTCAATCAGAAGCACCTGCTGCAGGAATTCATCCGGAACGTTCTGGATCGCCAGGATTCCGGCATAGACCAGCTCCAGCAGAAAGAGCGGCTTGTCATCGCTTTTGGCCTGAACCCTGAGCTTCAGGTCCACCTCATAGCGCGGCGATTCCAGCCGTCTGGCCTGCAGGTCCACATTGATGTCGATCTGCGGGCGCGACGTGATGGGGCTCATCGCGCCGGGGTTTTCGAAGGAAAGGTCCTTCACGAACTGACCCAGAATCTGCACCTGCGCCTGGGGCGCGCCCTCCATGCCGTTGGTGGGATTTTGCGGGTCGCTCATGGCCGTCCTTCGCGAAAAGAGCGCGCGGGCTAACATGAATGGCGTCGCCATGACAAGCCGGATGCCGCCCCAAGGCGGCAAGCCGCGCAAAAACCCGCGCGCCGGTGACTGGATTCAGGCGACCTCAGGCATTAGCTTAGGAACAGGGCGCGGCGAAGCGCCAAAGGTTCCAGCTCGCCATGTTGAATGCGCAAGTGATTGAGATTCTGGTCATCGTCATGGTGGCCGGGATCATCCTGTTCCGGCTCTATTCGGTGCTCGGCCGGCGCACGGGCCATGAGCGGCCGCCGCAGGATTCGTCGCGCTTCGGCGGGCCTTCAGGCGCGCGGCCCGCGGAAAAAGCCGGCAATGTGGTGCCCCTTCCCGCGCGCGCAGCCGGTGCGGCCAGGGCGGATGCGCCGTCCGATCCCGTCGGCCGGGCGCTGCTCGATATCAAGCTCGCCGACCGCACATTCGAAACCGCGCACTTCCTGTCGGGCGCGCGCAAGGCCTATGAGATGATCGTGACCGCATTTGCCAGGGGCGACCGCTCGGCGCTCAAGCCCCTTCTGAGCGAAGAGGTCTTTTCGGCCTTCGAATCCGGCATTGCCGCGCGCGAGCAGCAGCATCAATCCATGTCCTACACATTTGTCGGCCTGAAAGACGCGCGCATCGTGCACGCGGCGCTCAAGGGCCAGACGGCGGAAATCACGGTGAGCTTTGACGCCCAGTTCATCTCCGCCACGACCAGCCAAGACGGCAAGGTCGTGGAAGGCGACGCCAAAGCGGTGCGCGAAGTCAACGATGTATGGACCTTCGGCCGCGATGTTCGCGCGCAGGATCCCAACTGGATCCTGATCGCCACCTCCGGCGGCGGCGAAACCTAAGGCCTTGTCCAGCAGGCGCCGTTCCGGCCTTCCGCTTGTTCTGATTCTGTCTGCGCTTGTCCTGCTTGCGGGCGGCATCCTGTGGATTTACCTCACGCGTCCGTCGGCGGGGCCGCTGCGGCTTTCCGCCGTGCGTTTTTCGGACATGCCCGGCTGGAGGGATGATGATCCGCGCGATGCGCTTTCGGCCCTGCGCCGGTCTTGTGCCGCGCTTCAGGAAAAATCGCCGGCCCAGGAAATGACCGGCGTTTATGCAGGAAGCGTCGCCGACTGGCGCAATGTCTGCGCAACCCTGCCCGCCGCGGCCAACAGGGCGCAGGCGCGGGCGTTTTTCGAACGCCGCTTTGTCCCTTATCAGGTGAGCGCAGGCGGCCGGACGGAGGGTCTGTTCACCGGCTATTACGAACCGGAGCTGAGCGGAAGCACGACGCGGCACGGAAAATTCCAGACGCCGGTCTATGGCCTGCCGGATGATCTCATCACGGTGGATCTCGGCCTTTTTCACATCGATGTCGCGAACAGGACGCTGGTCGGCCTTCTGCGCGGCAGCACGCTCGTGCCCTATCCGGCCCGCGCGGACATCGATGCCAACGGCCTGCCGCACGCCAGGATCCTTTTTTATGCGGACGATCCGATTGCGGTGTTCTTTCTGCACATCCAGGGTTCGGGCCGTGTGAGGCTCGATGACGGCACGATGGAGCGCGTGGCCTATGCCGGCCAGAACGGACGGCCCTACACGCCCATCGGCCGGGTGCTGATCGAGCGGGGCCTTTCGCGCGAGGGCATGTCCATGCAGGCGATCCGCAAATGGCTGCTGGCGCATCCCGGGGACGCGCGCGCAGTGATGGAACGCGATCAGTCTTTCGTATTCTTCAAAACCGAACCCATCGGCGATCCCGCGCTGGGCGCCAAAGGCGCGCAAGGCGTGCCGCTTACGCCGCGCGCAAGCCTTGCGGTGGATGCACGTCTTCATGCGCTGGGCGCTCCCTTT
Organism: Alphaproteobacteria bacterium; assembly: GCA_021324545.1. GTDB lineage: Bacteria > Pseudomonadota > Alphaproteobacteria > Micropepsales > Micropepsaceae > Rhizomicrobium. The sequence goes on along the minus strand of JAJPIX010000036.1, from coordinate 42,415 downwards.
TTTGTGGCCGCCAGCCTGCCCGATGCCGACATGAACAGGCCGGACCATCCGTTCCGCCATCTGCTGATCGCCCAGGACACCGGGGGCGCGATCAGCGGGCCCGTGCGCGGCGACATCTTTTTCGGCTTCGGCGCGAAGGCAGAACGCGTCGCCGGCCGCACGAAATCGGACGGCACGCTTTATGTGCTGTTGCCCCGGCCGGTTGCCGCGCATCTGGGCAAGGCGCGGGATTTTCCGGGATACGGAAAATGACGCGCCGGCAGACCACCGACGAAGAGCGCGCGCTGTTCGAACAGGCCGTGGGCGCGCGCAAATCCAGACTCGCGAAAAGAAAGCCCGTTGCCGCGCCGGAAAAGAAAGCCGCAAAGCGCATCGTTTCCGCGATGCCCGCGCCAACCGGCGTCGATGGCGCAACCGCGCTCAGGCTGAAGCGCGGCAAGCTCGAGCCGGGTGCCAGGCTCGATCTGCACGGGCTGACCGAAGCCCAGGCCTATCGCGCGCTTGTCACTTTCGTGCGCGGCGCCCATGCGCGGGGCTTGCGGCTTCTGCTCGTAGTCACCGGCAAGGGAAGGCCCTTGCCCGGCGACAAGCCGTTCGACCTGGAGCTGGTGGCCCGGTCGCGCGGCGTGTTGCGCACGCTTGTGCCGCGCTGGCTCGCCGAACCGGATCTGGCGCGCTTTGTCGCCAGGACGGATGAGGCCCATCGCCGCCACGGCGGCGCCGGCGCGTTATATGTCTATGTGCGGAAGAAGCGGCCATGAAGCAGCACACCACCACGCTGGAGATCAAGACGAAGGGCCCGGGCTGTTACGATTTCACCGCCGCGGCCGCACAGTTCCTGCGCGAGGCGAACATCACAACCGGGCTTCTGACCTGTTTCATCCCGCATACGTCCGCATCGCTCCTGATTCAGGAAAACGCCGATCCCGATGTGCTGGCCGATCTGGAAGATTTCCTGCGGCGGGCGGTGTCGCGCGATCCCGGGCTTTACCGCCACGATGCGGAAGGCCCCGACGACATGCCCTCGCATATCCGTTCCATGCTGACCCAGACGTCGCTTTCGATTCCGGTGGCCGGCGGGGCGCCCGCGCTCGGCACCTGGCAGGCGCTCTATCTGTTCGAAGCATCGCGACGCGCCGCACAGCCGCCGCGTGCTGCTGCATGCGATCGGGGAGTAGCGCAAATCAGGCCGCAATTCGGGAGATTTGGGCAGTATAACAGGAATATGGGCCCTGTCAAGGCAAAATAAGGGAAAAAACTGCTGATTTAGGTTTAGTTTGTGCAGCCCAAAGAATCATCCTGCAATATGAGGCACTTATGGAAGCAGATTCGCCTCGGATGCCAGTTTGCGGAGCGAAAGTTCCGGCCGGGCGCCGTAATGCGAGATCACTTCGCTGGCGGCAAGCGCGCCCAGCCGTCCGCAATCGGCCAGATGTTTTCCGTGCGTCAGCCCGAACAGGAATCCGGCCGCGAAGGCATCGCCTGCGCCCGTGGTGTCCACCACCCTGGCGGGCACCGCGTCCAGCACATGCACGTCCTCGTCCTTGACCACCACGCAGCCCTTTTCGCTGCGGGTCAGCGCCGCCACGCCCGCCCATGGCCTCAGCGCCTGGAACACGCGGTCGAAATCCTCCACCTCGAACAGCGCCTTGGCTTCTTCTTCGTTGGCGAACAGGATATCGAGATCGTTGCGCAACAGCGCCATGAACTCTTCCCGATAACGCCCCACGCAGAAGGGATCCGACAGCGTGAAGGCCACTTTCGTGCCGGCGCGCCTGGCCGCCTTCATCGCCTTCGTAATGGCCGCTTTCGCCTGCGGCGCATCCCAGAGGTAGCCTTCGATGTAAAGCACCGCCGAGGCGGCGATTTTCTTCTCATCAATGTCGTCGGGCGCAAGCTCGCGGCTGGCGCCGAGATAGGTGTTCATGCTGCGGTGGCCGTCGGGCGTCACCGCAATCAGGCAACAGGCGGTGGAAGGCCCGTCCTTCGCCATGGCGGTTTCGAAATCGATCCGGGAATCCTTCATGCTTTGCGCAAAGCTGCGGCCCAGGCGATCCTGTTTCACCTTGCCGATGAAAAGACCGTTGCCGCCCAACGACGCCAGCGCCGCCATGGTATTGGCCGCCGATCCGCCCGCGATCTCGCGCGGCGACGGAAGCTTCGCATAGAGCTCGGCCGCGCGGTATTCATCGACCAGCGTCATCACATTCTTGGCGATGGCATGATCGAGCAGGAATTTGTCGTCAACGCCTGCGATCACATCCACAATGGCATTGCCCATGCCCGTGACGTCGTACCTAATCATGGGGTGCCCCTGATCTTCGGCCCGGCTTTCGATAGAGGACGATCCCGATGTTCGCAAGCGCGCTGGCGGCGCTCAAGATTGTCTTCGATCCGGCCTTCCGGGGCGTGCTGCTGAAATCGGCGTTGCTGACGCTTTTTTTCTTCGCCGCGCTTTTTGCCGGCGTCGAAACAGCCATCGCGCATCTGCCCACGCTCGGCTGGCATTGGGTGAATGTTCTTCTGGAATGGCTTCTGCCGGTCCTGTTCGTGCTGCTTCTTGCCGTTCTGGGCGCGCCGGTGGCCGCGCTCATGGGCACGTTTTTCCTGGATGAAATCGCCTCGGCCGTGGAGAGGAAATCCTATCCGCCCGGTCTGCATGGCCACAACATTCCGTTCTTCGAGGGGCTGTGGGCCGGCTTGCGGCTGACTTTCTGGATTTTTCTTTTCAGCCTGCTGCTTCTGCCGCTTCACATTTTCCTGCCGGTCATGGGCACGGCGATCGCGCTGATGGTGGACGGCTGGCTTCTGGGCCGGGAATATTTCGAGCTCTCGGCGCTTCGGCACATGGCTGTCGGGGACGCCGATGCAATGCGCCGGCGCCGGCGCCCGCAGGTCTTTGGCGCGGGCCTCCTGATTTCGGTTGTGGCGGCCATTCCGCTTGTCAACCTCATTTCGCCCTTGTTCGCCTCGGCCTTCATGGCGCATGAATTCATTCGCTGCCAGCGGCTGGAACATCCGGCATGAAACGCCTTTCGATTCCCCTTGCCTGCCTTGTCCTTGCGGCCTGTACGGCGCCGGGAACGCGCGGGCCCGGCCCCGTGGACACATCCGGCCTCACGGGGATGAGCGATGCACAAGTGAAAGCCGCGTTCGGCACGCCGTCCTTCGTGCGCAAGGACGGCACGGCGCAGATCTGGCGCTATGACGGCGCAAGCTGCCGCGCCTTTTTCTTTCTCTATGCCAACGGCAATGCGCTCAGCGTGAGCCGCGTCGAGACGCTGCCGCACGGGGCCGCGGCGAGCGCGGACCCGGCCTGCCTTGCCGCTTTGCAGCCGCGCGCGCCGAAGACGAGCTAGGCGTGGGCCCGCCTTCGCGGGTCTTGTCCGGATAGCGGCACAGGTCGCGCACCACGCAGACAGGACACAGCGGCTTTCGCGCCGTGCAGGTATAGCGGCCGTGCAGGATGAGCCAGTGATGCGCATTGAGCCGGTATTTTTCCGGCACCGTCCTCTCAAGCCCCTGTTCCACATCCAGCGGCGTCTTGCCCGGCGCGATCCCCGTGCGGTTGGCAACGCGAAAGACATGCGTGTCCACCGCGATGGTGGGTTCATTGAACGCCACGTTGAGAACCACATTTGCGCTCTTTCGGCCGACGCCCGGCAGCGCCTGCAGGTCCTCGCGGCTGTGCGGCACCTGCCCGCCGTGACGTTCGATCAGCGCGCGGGACAGCGCGATCACGTTTTTCGCCTTGGTGCGGTAAAGCCCGATCGTCCTGATGAAGCCGATCAGCCTGCGTTCGCCGAGCCGGATCATTTTTTCCGGCGTGTCGGCGATCCTGAACAGCGGCTCCGTCGCCCGGTTCACGCTTTTGTCGGTCGCCTGCGCCGACAGCACCACCGCGACAAGCAGCGTGTAGGGATTGATGTAGTCAAGCTCGGTGCGCGGCGAGGGCATGTGCGCCGCCAGTCGCGCAAAAAAAGTCTCGATGTCCTTTTTGGTGAATGCCCGCGCCATGGATGAACCGCTCCGCCACGAAAATGCCCGAATGTCGAATCGCGAGGAACGACACTCCGCTCCCGCCGTTATGCCTAAGTTGTCCGCAAGGAGGTAGCAAATGAGACTGCGTGTTTACGCATTTGGGGCATGTCTGATTTCCGCGCTGGCATTGGCCGGCTGCGGCACCACGCCCGGCGATCGCGCGGTTTCGGGCGGACTGATCGGCGCGGGCGCCGGCGCGGCCATCGGTGCGGCCACAGGCAGCGCGGCCACCGGCGCGGCCATTGGCGCGGTGTCGGGTGCCGCCATCGGCGCGGCGACCGATCCGTGCGATCTTGATCTGGGCAATCCGGTCTGGCGCGATCATGGCGGCCGCGAAGCTTATGAGCGGCGCTGCGGGCACGAGCCTCCGGGCTAGACCGCGGCGAATGCGAAAGCCCGCCCCATGGCGGGTTTTCGCTCGGGCGCCCTTGCCCCGGGAAAAATCCGGGGCCACATTTTCGCTATGCGCGCGGACCACGATCCCGTTCTGCTCGATGCCTGCCTGAAGCCCAATCCGCCGATGCATCCGCGCGCGCTGCTGATCGTGCTGCTGGTTGTGGCGGCGATGAATCTGGCGTTTGCGGGCTACTTCCTGTCGCGCGGCGCCTGGCCGGTGACGCCCTTCATGGGCGCGGATGTGGCGCTGCTGGCCTGGGCGTTTCATACAAGCCGCATGGCGGCAAACCGGTTCGAACAGGTCACGTTGACGCCGGCGAATCTGACGGTGCTGAGCCAGCCGGCAAAAGGAACCGCCCGCCAGCACAGCTTCAATCCCTATTGGGTGCGCGTGGAGCTGGAACAGATCACCGAACATTCCAACCGGCTTTATCTCAGAAGTCACGGCAAGAGCCTGCAGGTGGGAAGCTTTCTGGCGCCGGCCATTCGCAAGAGCTTCGCGGCCGCGCTCAGGACCGCGCTGTCCAACGCGCGCAGCTTCCGTCCGGCCTGATCAGAGGCCAAGCACGTCGGTCATCGCATAGAGCCCGGGTTTTTTGCCCACGATCCAGCGCGCGGCGGAAAGCGCCCCGTTTGCGAAGATGGCGCGATCTTCGGCGATGTGCCGGAGCACAAGCCGTTCGGAGGGGCCGGCGAAGATCACTTCATGCTCGCCCACCACGCTGCCGCCGCGCAGCGAGACATAGCCGATCTCGCCGTCCTTTCGTGCGGGCGATTGCGCGTCGCGCAGCCGGCCTTCGCCCGGCGCGAGTCCGCGTCCTTCCGCGGCGGCCTTGCCCAGAAGCAGGGCCGTGCCGGATGGGGCGTCCTTCTTGTGGCGATGATGGATGTCGAGAATTTCGATATCGAATCCGGGAAGCGCGCGGGCGGCCTGTCTGGCGAAGGAAGCCAGAAGCGCAACGCCCGCACTCATGTTCCCCGAGCGCAGCACAGGAATGGATCTGGCCGTCGCGCGGATTTTGGCGTCCTCTTCCGGCGAAAGACCCGTCGTGCCGCTGACCAGCGGCACCTGCGCGCGGACGGCTGCCTGCGCCAGCGCCACGGCGGCACGCGGTTCGGTGAATTCGATCAACACATCGGCGCCCGTCAGCAGGGGCGCCGGATCTTCGCCGCGCCTGATCGCAGCCGACAGCGTGCAATCGGCGGCCTGTTCGATGGCCCCGATGACGGCCTTTCCCATGCGCCCGGCCGCGCCGGCCACCACGATCCTGATCCCGCTCATGTTCAATGCCCCAGATGCTCGATCAACGACGCTGCAACGGCCTGGCCGAACCACGGCAGAGCCAGAATCAGCGCCGATGCGCCCACGCGCATCAGCGTCGTCTGATCGGACGGCCATTCCGGCACGCGCGCGATGCGCTCTTCATAGGCGACCAGTCCCTGCAGCCGCGCGGCCGCACCGGCGCCGGCGGTTGCGCCCAGGCGCGCAGCTTCGATGTCGCGGCGGATATGTTCGAGCTCTTCGGCTTTTGCCGCGCAGATCCTGCGATGCACCTGCTCCATCGTGAACACGAAAATCCACACGCCCATCGCCGCGCAGGCCACGACAAAGCCGACCGTGAACAGCGTCAGCCCCATATTGAGAAACAGAAGGCAGAACGCCGCCGTGCTCACAAACCAGATCAGCGCCACGCGCGCCGCCGCGCGCCCGATGACCGACAGTTTTTCGATGCGCAGAAGATCGATCATGAGTTCGCGCTCGAAAACCGCGCGCACGTTTTGTCCCGATATCCGGGTGAGTTCAAATCCGCGCGTGAAGAGAACGAAAAGCACCACGGTCACAAAGGCAAACCAGGCTTGCGCGGCCGGGCCCATGTCGCCGCCGCGAAAGCGCAGGAACCAGCCCGCCACAAGGCCGATGAGCACGCCCGCCGCTGTCGCCTGCCAGAGCCTTGCGCCCTGCGGCGTCAGTTTCGCAAAGAAGCTTGCGCTTGCCGCGCCGCCCTCAAGGATGGCGGCCAGCGCCTGAAGATCGCGCCGCTCCCGGATGCGCGCATGGCGCTGGACGCCCAGAATCGTGGCCACAATCAGCGAAAGCGAAAACGCCACCTGGCTGCGCGCTGAGAGCCACAGGCTTGCCGGCCCGGGCGCAAAAATCGCCGCGCCATCGAGCGCGGCGCAAAGCCAATAGGCGCCCGCAAACAGCGCGAAAATCAGAAACGCGGTCGCAAGCGTGCCAAGCGGCGAGAACACGAAGATGCGCTGCTCGAAATAGGCCTTGCGGTCCGATGTGGCCAGATCGGCGGCGATTGCGGCGGCAGCTTCGCTCATGCGCCCAGTCTAGCGCGAAAGCGCAAGCCGGCGTCAGGCCTTGGTGTCGATCTTTCCGCCGGCGGGCGGGGCGTCGGCGGCATCCTTGCGCGCCACGGTGACCATCGCGGGCCGAAGCAGCCGCTCGCCGATCGTGTAACCGGCCTGCACGACATGCACGATCGAGCCCGCGGGCTTTCCCTCGCCGGGCACTTCGGCGATGGCCTGGTGCAGGTTGGGGTCGAATCTGCCATCGGAGGTGTCGATGGGTTTCACGCCGTGGCGCTCGAGCGTGGCAAGCAGCTGGCGCTCGGTCGCCTCAACGCCTTCGATCACCGCTTTCACCTGCGGGTCGGCGGATTCGAGCCTGTCCTTCGGGCAGGCGGCCAGGGCGCGCGCGAAGTTGTCGGCGATCTGCAGCATATCGCGCGCAAAACCGGCGATGGCATATTGCGAAATGTCCAGCCGCTCGCGCTCGGCGCGCCGGCGGGTGTTCTCCACTTCGGCCAGCGCACGCAGGAGCTTGTCCCTCGTCTCGGCAAGCTCGGCCTTCAGCGCCGCCGCGTCCTGATCGCCGCCCGAAGGCGGCGGCGTTTCGGCGCTCGCGGAATCCTCGAATTCGTCGTCGCTCATGTTCGATCCCTGAAAACGCCTCAGCCCAGCAATCGGCCCACCACGCGGGCGGTGTAATCCACCATCGGAATGATCCGCGCGTAGTTCAGGCGCGTGGGGCCAAGCACGCCCACCACGCCCACGATCTTGCCGGCGGCATTGGCATAGGGCGCAGCCACGATGGATGAACCCGAAAGGCTGAACAGCCGGTTTTCCGATCCGATGAAAATGCGCACGCCGTCGCCCTGCTTGGCGAGCTCGAGCAGCCGGATGAGATCGTTCTTGCGCTCGATATCCTCGAACAGCGTGCGGATGCGTTCCAGATCGCCTTGCGCTTCCACGCTGTCGAGAAGATGCGACGTGCCGCGCACGATGAGCACCTTCTCTTCGGCCTGCCTTGCAAGCCCGGGCTGCGAGGCAAGTGTGGCAAGCCCCTCCGACACGATCTTGGCCGTCAGTTCATCGAGCGCGGCGCGGTCGGTTTCGAGCTCGGCCATGATTTCCGCCCGCGCATCTTCCAGCGTGCGCCCCCTCAGGCGCGCGCTGATGTAGTTGGAGGCTTCGGCCAGCGCCGATGCGGGCAGGCCCTTGGGCAGATCGATCAGGCGGTTTTCCACCTGGCCGTCTTCGCCCACGATGACCACCAGTCCCTTGCCGGGCGACACGGCGACAAACTCCACATGCTTGACCGCGCCGTCCTGCTTGGGCGCCACCACGAGGCCCGCGCAGCGCGAAAGCCCCGACAGCATGACGGTCGCCTGGGTGAGCACGTCTTCAAGCCCGCGGCCGGTTTCGGAGATGCGCGCTTCGATCGCCAATCGCTCGTTGGGGGCAAGCTCGCCCACCTCCAGCAGCCCGTCCACGAAGAGCCGCAGACCGCGCTCTGTGGGCACCCGGCCGGCACTGGTGTGCGGCGCGTAGAGAAGCCCCATGGCTTCAAGGTCCGCCATGACGTTGCGGATCGACGCGGGCGACAGCGTTATCGGCAGCTTTTGCGAAAGCGTGCGCGATCCCACCGGCTCGCCGGACGACAGATAAGCTTCCACAAGCCGTCGGAAAATCTCGCGCGGCCGCTCGCCCAGCTGGCCCACATCCTGAACACCGGTGTTCATGCCCGACACGTGAAAACCGTTCGTTTTGTTGCCGTTTCCCGGCTGGCTTCGGGCGCGCGTTGCGCTCGTCCACCCGGCAAGGCTAGGTAGCGGCAGAAGCCTAGCACTTCAAGGGATTGCCATGCGCCTGAATGCGCGCGCCGCCAACCAGATGCGCCCCGTCACGCTGGAACCGAACATCGCCAAGCACGCCGAAGGCTCCTGCCTGGTGAAATTCGGCGACACCCATGTGTTCGTGAGCGCGTCCCTGCAGGAGGGCACGCCGGCGTTCCTGAAGGGCAGCGGCAAGGGCTGGGTCACGGCGGAATACGGCATGCTGCCGCGTTCCACGGGCGAACGCATGCGCCGCGAGGCGGCGACGGGGCGGCAGTCCGGCCGCACGCTGGAAATCCAGCGGCTGGTCGGCCGCAGCTTGCGTGCCATCACCGATCTTTCCGCGCTGGGCGAGCGGCAGATCGTGATCGATTGCGACGTGCTTCAGGCCGACGGCGGCACGCGCACGGCTTCCGTCACCGGCGGGTTCATCGCCCTGCATCAGTGCATCGCGTTCATGAAGAAGACGGGCATGGTGAGCAAGCCCGTCCTCAAGGATCATGTGGCGGCGGTGTCGTGTGGAATTCTCAAGGGCGAGGCGCTGCTCGATCTCGACTATTCGGAGGATTCTGTCGCCGAAGTGGACGCCAATTTCGTTCTCACCGGTGCGGGCGGGCTTGTCGAAATCCAGGGCACGGCCGAAGGCGCCCCTTTCACCGACGAACAGCTCACCGCGCTTTTGCATCTGGCGCGCAAGGGCGTGGCCGAGCTGATCGAGCTCCAGAAGAAGATCACGGGATGAAGCTCAGCCGCGGCCAGACCATCGTCGTTGCAACACACAATCCCGGCAAGTGCGCCGAAATCGCCGAACTGCTTGCGCCGCTGGGGCTTGCGGTGAAAAGCGCGGGCGAACTTGGCCTGCCCGAGCCGGAAGAAACCGAAGGCACATTTGCGGGCAATGCGGCGCTGAAGGCGCGCGCGGCGGCGAAGGCGAGCGGGCTTTATGCGCTGGCCGACGATTCGGGCCTTGTGGTTGCGGCGCTGGGCGGGGCGCCGGGCGTCCATTCGGCGCGCTGGGCGGGGCCGGGCAAGGACTTTGGCCCCGCCATGGCGCGCGTGGAGCGCATGCTGAAGGAAAGGGATGCGCGGGATCGCTCCGCGAAATTCGTCTGCGCGCTGGCGCTTTCTTCGCCCGGGGGCGAAACGGAAATCTTCGAAGGCGAAATCGAAGGCCATCTGGAATTTCCGCCGCGCGGGCAAAAAGGCTTCGGCTATGATCCCATCTTCGTGCCGCAGGGCATGACGCGCACTTTCGGCGAAATCGATCCGCACGAAAAACATGCGGTCAGCCACCGGGCGCGGGCCTTTGCGAAATTCGCGGCCGCCATGGCGCCGAAATGAGTTTTGGCATCTACATCCACTGGCCGTTCTGCGCCGCCAAATGTCCTTACTGCGATTTCAACAGCCATGTGCGCAGCGCCATCGACGAGCGGGGCTGGGCCGATGCGATTGCGCGGGAGCTTTCATATATCGCTGCCCTGCAGGGCGCAGAGCGGCCGGCGGTCGAAACGGTGTTCTTCGGCGGCGGCACGCCCTCGCTCATGCAGGGAAGGACGGTGGGCCTGGTGCTCGACGAAATTGCGCGCCACTGGAGGGTGCAGCCCGATGCCGAAATCACCCTCGAATCCAACCCGGCCAGCGCCGATGCCGCCCGGTTCCGCGATTATGCGGCCGCCGGCGTCAACCGCCTGTCGCTCGGCGTGCAGGCGCTGAACGACGCCGATCTCAAGATGCTGGGCCGCCTGCACAATGCCGAAGAGGCGAAGGCCGCGTTGCGCATGGCGATGGGCGCATTTGCGCGCGTGTCGCTCGATCTCATTTATGCGCGGCCGAACCAGCCGCTTGCGCAATGGCGGGCGGAGCTCGAAGAGGCGCTTGCCTTCGGCACGGAGCATCTTTCGCTCTATCAGCTCACCATCGAGCCGGCCACGCCCTTTGCCGCGCTTCATCGCAGCGGCAAGCTGAAAATTCCCGATGAAGACCGCGCCGCCGCGCTTTACGAAATCACCCAGGAGATGACGGAAAAGGCCGGCGTTCCGCCCTATGAAATTTCCAATCACGCGCGTCCGGGCGCGCAATGCCGTCACAATCTTCTTTATTGGCGCTATGGCGAATATGCAGGATCCGGTCCGGGCGCGCACGGCCGGCTTGATCTTGGCGGCAAACGCATCGCCACCGTCAACGAGAAACTTCCCGAACGCTGGCGCCAGAAGGTCGAACGCGAAGGAAACGGCCTGGCCGGGATGGCCGACATTGCGCCGCGCGATGCGGCGCGCGAACACCTGCTCATGAATTTGCGCCTCACCGAAGGCCTGGACCTGCGCGCCTACCGCGATCGCTGGGGCTTTGCGCCGGATGAGGAACGGCTTGCATCGTTGCAGGATGATGACCTGCTCATGCGGCGGGGCGATGTGATTGCCGCCAGCCCGCGCGGCCGGCTTGTCCTCAACCGCGTGATCGAAGCGCTCGCGGCATAAGCCTCAACCTTCGGCGGGCTCAGGATGAGGACGCGGGCTGAAATCACGATCCCTGCGCCTGGAAGGTTTTTGGCGCGGGCGAAACCACCGTAAATCCGTCCGGCGTCACTTCCATCACGGCAAGGCCGCGCTCGGCGCTGCCATCCGGTTCGAAGCGGAAGATGCCGTCCACGCCGGCAAACCCGTTGGGATCGGTCAGCGCCTGCGCCGTAAAGCGGTGATAGGCGGGACCGGTGGCCAGCGTTTCCACAAGCGACACGGCATCGTAGGCAAGCGGCGCAAGCCGCGGCGGGGCCTGGCCATAGACATTCTTGTACTTGGCGGCGAAGGCGGCGTCGTCATCCTTCTGGGGCGCTGCAAACCAGCCGCCGCTCACCGCCGGTTCCTTGGTGATGGATTCATCGTCCCACACGCCGGTGCCCAGAAGCTTCACCTTCGTCTCGTCCACGCCGTCGGTTGCCAGCGTGGGCGCGATTGCGCGCAGAAGCGTGCCGCCCTGCGCGATCAGAATCGCGTCGGCGCCGGTTGCGGCCACGGCCTTTGACGGCGCGCTCACGCCGTCCGGCGTAGGCTCGAACCGCTCCACGTCCACCACCTTGCCGCCCGCGGCCGTCACATCATCGGCAAACACCTTGGACACATGCTCGCCATAGGGTGTCTGCGGGATCAGCGCGGCGAAATTCGCATGGCCCTGGGACACGGCATAAGAGACGATGCGCTTGACTTCGTTTTCCGGCTGGAAGCTCAGCAGATAAACGCCGTCGCCGCCCACCGTGCGGTCGCTGGAAAAAGCGATCACAGGCACGGCGTGATCATGCGCGATGGGCGCCACCGCCGAAACCGACTGGGCGAAGAGCGGCCCCACGATCACTTCCGCGCCCTGATCGAGCAGCTTGCCGGCGGCGGCTGCGGCATCTTCGGGCGTGTTGCCCTCGTCCGCCGACATCAGGATCACGTCGGCCCTGTTTGCGTCGAACAGCGCAAGCTCCGCCGATTTCATCATGGCGTCCGCCAGCGCGCGTACGCCCGGCGCGCTGTTGGTGAAGGGCAGAAGAATGCCGATGCGCACCGGCGTCGCATTGGGCGCGATGTTCGGCAGGGTCAGGAATTCCGGCTGATTGGCCGTCAAGGGATGCGTCGCCGGCGGCCCCGATGGGACCGGCGGCGGGGCCGGCGGCTGCGGCGGCGTGGTCGTGCATCCGGCCAATGCGGCTATCGCCACAAGGCCCGCGATGGCGCACATTCCGCGCCGGCGCGGGGACGGCAATGACACAACGCCCGGATTCATCGGCTTCCACCCTCTCGACGCGGCGGGAGGCCCATCATTCTCAAGGCGCGGTCAAAGCGCAAGCGGTGGCGCTCGAACCGGGCCTCTATGTTGTCGCAACGCCCATCGGAAACGCCCGCGATCTTTCCCTGCGGGCGCTCGATGTGCTTTCGGCCTGCGATCTTGTTGCGGCGGAAGACACCCGCGTGACGGCGAAGCTGTTTGCGATTTATGGCCTTTCGAAGCGGCTGGTTTCCTACAACGACCACAATGCGGCCCGCGAGAGGCCGAAAATTCTGGCAAAGCTGAAGGCGGGCGCGCGCGTGGCGCTTGTCAGCGACGCCGGAACCCCGCTTGTCTCCGACCCGGGATTCAAGCTCGTGCGCGAAGCCTTGTCGGCGGGCCTTGCGGTGCACGCGGTGCCCGGCGCCTCGGCCCTTCTTGCCGCGCTTGTGCAGGCGGGCTTGCCCACCGACCGCTTTCTCTTCACCGGCTTCCTTGCGCCGAAGCCGGGCGAAAGGCGGCGCATCCTGCAATCGCTGAAAGCCGTTCCGGCGACGCTTGTCTTCTACGAGGCGCCGCAACGGCTGGCGGAATCGCTCGCGGACATGGCCGAGGTTCTGGGCGCGCGCGAGGCGGTGGTGGCGCGCGAACTGACGAAGCTTTACGAAGATGTCCGGCGCGGCCGGCTTTCCGACCTTGCCGCGCATTATGGCAGGACCGGCGCCCCGAAGGGCGAGGTGACGCTTGTCATCGCGCCGCCGGAAAATCCAGCGCCGGATTTTTCGCGCGCGGAGCGGCTTCTGGAACAGGCGCTGGCCTTCATGCCCGTGCGTGCGGCCGCCGATCTTGTGGCCGAGGCGCTTGTGCTGCCGCGCCGGGTGATTTATGCGCGCGCGCTTGCGCTGAAGAAGGAGACGCCCCTTGGCTGAGGCCGCCTCTGACAGGCGCCGCCAGGCCGAACGGCACGGGCGGCGCAGCGAAACCGCCGCGGTGGTTCTTCTGATGCTGAAGGGCTACCGCATCATCGCCCGGCGCGCGCGCACGCCGCTGGGCGAAATCGACCTGGTGGCGCTGTCGCCCCGGGGTGCCGTCTGCTTTGTCGAGGTCAAGGCGCGCGACACCGCGCGCAACGCCGTGGAATCGCTTTCGGCCCGCCAGCGGGAGCGGATTGCGCGCGCCGCCCGCGCGTTTCTGGCCTTGCGGCCCCGGCTTTCGGGCCGGCCTGTGCGCTTCGACATGATCGCGGTGGCGCGGGGGCGCCTGCCGCGGCATATCGCCGACGCTTGGCGGCCCCAAGGTGGTTGAGGCAAGCTTGCCCCATGAGCGCGGACAAGGATCCGGCCGATTATCTGCGCGCGCTGGGCGAAGCCGGCGACGGCCCGCACGATATTGCCACGGCCGCGCTCATGCTCGCCGCGCTCGATCATTCCGCCCGGCCGCTTCAGCCCTATCGCGCGCACCTGGCCGAAATCGCCGAAGTGGCCGGCGCGGAGTTGCGCTTTACGCGCAGCGCCATGGAGACCGCGCGCGCGCTCGCGCGCCTGATGGCGGGGCGTTACGGCTATGAAGGCGACCGCATGGCCTATGACGATCCGCAGAATGCCGACCTGATCGCGGTGATTGACCGGCGCCGGGGGCTGCCCGTGGCGCTGGGCATTCTCTATCTCCATGCCGCGCGCGCCGGCGGGCTGCAGGCCTCGGGCCTCAGTTCGCCGGGCCATTTCCTGCTGCGCATCCAAGGCAAGGGCGGCGAAGCGCTGATCGATCCCTTCAACGGCGGCGCGGCTGTCGATCCGGAGCGCCTGGGCGGGCCGCCCGCCATGAGCGGGCCTGCCGCCGACAATCCCGGAATGTTCGAAGCCGTCGGCGACACCGATGTTCTTCTGCGCCTGCAGAACAATCTCAAGCTGCGCGCGCTGCAAACCGGCGCCCGCGCCCGGGCGCTGGAAGTCGCCAAACGGATGGTGCTGATCGCGCCGCGCCGCGCCGAACTGTGGCTGGACCTGGCGCGCCTGAACGAGCAGGCCGGCGCCCTGGGCGCGGCGCAGAAGGCCTATGAGGCCTGCCTGTCTCTCGCCAAATCCGGCACTGCACTTTACAACGATGCGGCCCTCGGCATGGGCGCCCTCAAGCGCCGCCTGAATTAGGAGATTCCCATGGCGCTTGCGGTTGCGATCCAGATGGACCCGATCGAGCGCATCGATATCACCGCCGATTCCACTTTCGCGCTGGCGATGGAAGCGCAGGCGCGCGGCCATGATCTTTTCTACTATGGGCCGCGCGATCTCACCTTCCGCGACGGCGCCATCACCGCACGCGCCTTTCCGCTGAAGGTGAAGAATGTGAAGGGCGACCATTTTTCGCTGGGCGAGGTTCAGCGCCTTGACCTGTCGAAGGCCGACGTCGTGCTGATGCGGCAGGACCCGCCCTTCGACATGGCCTACATCACGGCAACCCATATTCTGGAGCGCATCCAGCCGAAGACGCTGGTGGTGAACGATCCCTTCCATGTCCGCAACGCGCCGGAAAAGCTGTTCGTCACGCTGTTCAAAGATTTGATGCCGCCCACGCTCATCACATCCGACCGGGCCGAAATCAGGTCTTTCCGCGAGCAGCACAGGGACATCATCCTCAAGCCGCTCTACGGCAACGGCGGCGCGGGCGTTTTCCGCGTCAAGCCGGACGATGAAAACCTGATCGCGATGCTGGAGATGTTCACCACCTTCTATCGCGAGCCCATCATCGTGCAGCGCTACGTGCCGGAGGTGCGCAGGGGCGACAAGCGCATCATCCTGGTGGACGGGGAATTCGCCGGCGCCTTCAACCGCGTGCCGCAGGCGGGCGAAGCGCGTTCCAACCTGCATGTGGGCGGCAAGGCCGAGCCAAGCACGCTTTCCGCCCGCGAGAAGGAGATCTGCAGGGCGCTGGGGCCGGAGCTGAAGAAGAGGGGCCTTTTGTTCACCGGGATCGACGTGATCGGCGAATACCTGACCGAGATCAACGTCACCTCGCCCACCGGCATCTGGGAGGTCAAACGGTTCGGCGGCCCGGACATCGCGGTGCTTCTGTGGGACGCCATCGAAAAACGGCTGAAATGACGGAATAACAGGTCCGCTGCATCCGGCCCTTGACAGAATGATTATCTATGGGGTCCCACATCCGGGCCCTGGAGAGATCATGCTCACCATCCGAAAGTCCGAAGACCGCGGGATCACCCGCACGAGCTGGCTGGACAGCCGGCACAGCTTTTCCTTCGCCGATTACCGCGATCCCGGCCATATGCATTTCGGCCCGTTGCGTGTCATCAACGAAGACGTCGTGGCGGCCGGGGCGGGATTTCCGCCCCATCCCCACCGCGACATGGAAATCGTCACCTATGTGCTGTCGGGGGCGCTCGCGCACCAGGATTCCACCGGCGGCAAGGGCGTCATCCGCCCCGGCGAAATCCAGAAAATGAGCGCGGGCACCGGCATCGTGCACAGCGAGTTCAACGCCAGCCGGGAGCGGCCCTGTCATTTGCTGCAGATCTGGGTTCTGCCCGCCAAGGCCGACCTCACGCCCGGCTATGAGCAGAAGACGATCGATCCCCTGCTCGTTCACAACCGCTTCGGGCGCATTGCCGCCCCCGATCCGCGCGAGAATGAAGTGCACATCGTGCAGGACGCCCATATCTGGGCGGCCAGGCTCGATGCCGATGCGCGCGCGCTGCACGAAGTGGACACCGGCCGCATGATCTGGCTGCAGCTCGCCTCCGGCGAAATCCGGGTCGATGACACGGTTCTGAAGGCGGGCGACGGCGCTGCCATCACCGATGCGGCGCGGGTGGATGTGCACGCGCTCAAGCCGTCGGAACTGCTGCTGTTCGATATGGCCTAGGCCACCGACCTGCCGAAGCGGCTTCTGTAGCGCGCGTTGATCCTGGCGACCGGGAAATAGATGAACACGTCGGTGGTGGCGAACTGCCGGTCGATCACCGCGCCGTCGCCGATCGAGGCGCCCGCGCGGATATAGCCCTTGATGATGGGCGGCACCGCGCGCAGGGCCTCTTTCGGATCGATCGCCTCTTTGGGCATCAGGTTCATGTCCACATAAAGCTCGGGCCTGGCGCGAACGCGCGCGCCGTCGGGCATCGGATGAAAGTGATGCAGATAGGATAGCGGAAGTTTCAGCGCCGACGGATCGGTGCCCGCGAAAGAGGCGCAGCCGAACATCAGGTCGATGGAAAAGCGCACCACGTAAACCATCACGCCGCGCCACAGAAGCTGCATGGTTGCGGGCCTGGCGCGGTGGCTTTTCAGGATGCAGGAACGGCCGAGCTCCAGAAGCCGGCAATCCCCGGGCAGGCCCGCGAGCATGCCGGCGATGTCGTATTCGCCCGCCGTATAAAAGCCGCCCGCGCGCTTGGCATATTCGTCGCGCATCAGCCGGTAGGTGCCCACCACCGCGGGCTGGCCGTCCTCATCCAGCACTTCGCGATCCACCACGAGCATGTGATCGCACACCTCGTCAAAGCGGTCGAAATCGCGGCGCGCGTCACGCATGGCGGGCGTGGGCACGGCGTTCATCTCTTCATAGAAGACGCGATAGCGCAGCCGCTGGGCCGCCTCTACCTCGGCCTCGGTCTCGGCCAGCCGCACTTCGAGCGACGCCGATGTCGCCAGCACCGGCCATTGGTCGAGTTGCCCTTCCAGCGGGCCAGGTTCGTGTATGTTGACCATGTGTCCTTAAAGGGAACCGCGCCCCGCAAGAGCCGCGCGAAGACGGCATTTTACAATAAAGCGCCAGAGAGCGCCAAACCGGCCCGGCCATATTGGCTAACAAAAGTCATGATTCAGGCCGCGACGGCAGCTGGCCCCATGCGCCTCTGCCACAGGCCAAGGGCGGCGAACAGGATGATGGCGGGCACCCCGATAAGGCCCGCGCCCACAAAGAAGATGCCGTAGGCATGCACCAGCCCGTGCGTTGCGCCCAGCGCTTCGACGGTGGCGCCGGAAAATCCCTTGAGGATCTTGCCGAGCCAGGCATAGGTCGAACTCAGAAGCGCATATTGCGTGGCCGTGTAGCCCAGGCTCGTCAAGCTTGACATATATGCGACAAGGGCAACGCCGGCGAAACTTGTTCCGAAATTGTCGCCGGCCATCACCGCGGCGAACAGCGGAAAGTTCGGCCCCGCATAGGCAAGGCTTGCGAAGGCCGCCACCGACAGCGCCTGCGCGATTCCCCCGATGATGAGCGCGCGCATGTAGCCGAGCTTGAGCGCGCAGAATCCGCCCGCCGCGATTCCCGCAAGCGACGCGACAAGGCCGATCGAGCCGCGCACCGCGCCCACCATTTCCTTCGACAGCCCGATGTCGTGATAGAACGGATTGGCCATCGGCCCCATCACGAAATCCGGAAGGCGGTAAAGGCTGATGGCGCCAAGCATCAGGAACGCAAGCCACCCGTGCGCGCGGAAGAAGGCGATGAACGGGCCGACAACCGCGTCGAAGAATCCGCGAAGGCTCCAGAGCGGCGCCTCGCGAAGCTTTGCATCCGTCACCGCTTTGGCGCGCGCAGGCTCTGCGGCGAACAGGGTTGCCGCAACGCCCGCGGCCATCAGAAGCCCGTACACCGCATAGGAAAGCCGCCAGCCGATCCCCGCCGCCACGATCAGGATCAGCGCGTCGGTGGCAAGAAGCGCCACGCGATAGCCGAACTGGTAGGCCGACGACAGAAGCCCGAGCTCGCGGCCGTCCTCGGCGGCCTCGATGCGCCAGGCATCGATCACGATGTCCTGCGTGGAAGAGGCAAACGCGGTGGCCAGCGCAAAGGCGCCCAGCAGCGCAAGCCCGCCGGCGGTTCCCGCAAGGGCCATTGCGATCAGCGAAAGACCCACGATGATCTGCGAAAAAAGAATCCAGCCCCTGCGATGGCCGAGCCTTCCGAAAACCGGAAGGTCCGTGCGGTCGATGACCGGCGCCCAGAGAAATTTCAGCGAATAGGCGATCCCCACCCAGGAGAGAAAGCCGATGGCCGTGAGCGAGGTGCCTTCGTCGCGCAGCCAGTAGCCGAAGGTGTTGCCGACAAGCAGGAAGGGAAGTCCCGAAGAAAACCCCAGCACCAGCATCACCAGGGTGCGCGGTTTCAGATAGTCCTCAAAGCCGTGCTTGTGCGCGGGCGCGGTTGCTGTGGTCATGCGGCGTCGCTGCGGCCGCGTTCCGCACTGGCCGGGAAAAGATGCTGCAGCATGGCGTCAAGCTCCGCCGGGTCCACGGGTTTGGTCAGAAAACCATCCATGCCCGCGTCCTGGCAAGCGCGTTTTCCGGTTTCCAGCGCATCGGCGGTCAACGCCACGATCGGCGTGCGCGGCCGGCCTTCATGGCGTTCCATCTCGCGGATTCGCCGGGCGGCCTCAATGCCGTCGAGCCCCGGCATGTGGATGTCGGTCAGGACCAGATCGAAAAACTCCCTCGCAAGGGCGGCGATGGCGCCCTGGCCGGATTCCACCGTCTCGATGCTGTGGCCGCGCCGGCGCAGCAGTTCGCGCACCAGCATGGCGTTCACGGGGTTGTCCTCCGCAAGAAGGATATGCAGCGCGCCGGTCGCGACCGGCGGAGGGGCAGGGGCGAAATCTTGCGGTTCATTGGCCGCAGGCGATTGCGGGGCCAAAGCGCGCCCATCCGGAAGATTATGGCGGTTGAGGCGCTCCACAAGCGTGGCCTGACGCACCGGCTTGATCAGATAGCCCGCAAATCCCAGTTGCTTCAGTTCGTCCAGCGCGCCGCGCGCGGCCGGGGCGATCAGCACCAGCGCGGGCGTGCGGCCGTCCGGCCGGACCGGCAGGTCGGGTTTTGCGCCCGTGCCCGCATCGACCAGCAACAGATCGACATGGCTGCCGGACATGGGGACCACGCTGCCGCCGGAGGCGGCAATCTGCGCCGCAAGGCCTTCGCGCAACATCTGGTTGCGCGCCACGATGGCGATGTTCAGATCGGTCTGCGCCAGCTCCGGGCCGCTTGTCTGCGCAGCGATGGCCGGGATCTCGAACCAGAACAGGCTGCCGCGGCCTGCCGCCGCTTCAACGCCGATGCTGCCGCCCATGGCTTCCACGAGCCTGCGCGAGATGGCAAGGCCAAGGCCCGAGCCGCCGAATTTGCGCGCATGGCTCGAATCGGCCTGCACGAATTCGTTGAAGATTTCCGCCTGCTTTTCCGGCGGCACGCCCACGCCGGTGTCGCGCACTTCGAAGCGGAGCCGGCGCCTGTCATGCGCATCGGTCATGCGCACATCGATGCGCACGCCGCCCTGTTCGGTGAACTTCACCGCGTTGCCGGCCAGATTGGTCAGGATCTGCCGCAGGCGCATGCCGTCCGTGCGCACCGTGCCCGGCAGATCGCGCGCGAACACGCAGACAAGCTCGATGTCCCTGGCATGGGCGCGCGTCGCCAGAAGTTCGGCAACACCTTCCACCAGCGGCCGCAGCTCCACGTCTTCCTCATCCAGCGTCACGGTGCCGGATTCGATCTTGGAGAAATCCAGAATGTCCTCGATCAGCTTGAGCAGGGATTCGCCGGACTGGCGGATGGCGTCGGCATAGGCCCGCTGATCCGGCTTGAGCGGCGTCTCCAGAAGCAGCCGCGCCATGCCAAGCACGCCGTTCATCGGCGTGCGGATTTCATGGCTCATGGTGGCGAGGAAGCCGGATTTGGCGCGCGAGGCGCCCTCGGCCCGGTCGCGCGCTTCGGTCAGCGCCTCTTCCAGCGCCTTGCGCTCGGTAATGTCGCGCCCCACGCTCTGGATTTCCACAAGCCGGCCCGACGCGTCGCGCACCGCATAGTCTTCCCAGGCGATCCAGCGCCAGCCATGCGCCGTGCGCACATGCTGGTCATAGCGCACGCGCGCATGGCCGGTTTCGATTCCGCCGAAACTGCCGAACAGGGGCGCGCGGGAATCGGGATGGAGTTCCGGCGCGAAGGGCCGGCCGATCGCGTCCTGCGGCCGGATGCCGAACAGCTTGAAGAAGGCGTCATTGGCGTAGGTGAGCCGGCTGTCGGGCAGGCGGCGGAAAATGGCGTCGCCCTGCGCGTCCACAAGGCCCTTGTATCGCGCTTCGCTTTCGTTGAGGCGCGAATTGATGGCGTTTACGGTGCGCAGCGAATGTTCAAGCTGCTGGGCGAGCATGTGAAGCTCGGCCGTCCGCTGCTGCAGGTCGCGATTGCGCTTCTTTGCGGCGTTCAGGCTTGCGAACAGAAGCGCCACGCCGATCATGGCGACCAGCGCCAGAAGGATGGGGGAAAAAAGCGTCAGCCGCCCGTGCAGCCACACATCGGCGATTGCGGCTGCGCCGATCGCAGCCGCGGCAAGGCCGAACAATATGGTGCCGACGCGCGCGATCACGAAATACCCGAAACCATCCCCCACCCCGGGGCGGCATTAGGCTTTCGCGCGGATTTAGAAAGACTTAAGCGATGCCGCGACGCGCCGCAAAAAAATGGTTAATATGCGCGGACCCGCTATCGGGTTTTTGAACGCAATGGGGACTTCGAAAGGGAGGAATTTCATGCATTGGCGTAGTTTGGCGCTGGCCAGCGCGTTTGTTTTTGTCTCGGCATCGGCATTTGCCGACGATCCGATGGCCAATACCTATGGCAACACCGTCCACACCACCAACAAAGCGACCGGCGTGCAGGGCACGCTGCTGTTTGACCAGAACAACACCTACACGGCCAATACGACCGACAAGGACGGAAAACCCGTCACCTATTCCGGCACATGGGCGCTCCAGGACGGCGGCAAGACGATCTGCCTTACGCCCAATATTCCCAACGCCAATCCGCCGCCGCAGACAAGCTGCTCGCCGCTCGAAAAGCACAACGTCGGCGACAGCTGGACGGTGACGAACAGCCTGGGCGAAACCTTCGACGTTTCGATCAGCGCCGGCCGCTGAAAAAGGCCTGCTTCAGAAGGCCATGGGCGAACCATCGCCCATGGCCTTTTTCCTTGCGGTTCAAGCCCGTATCCCCGTGTCACAAAAGCTTTGCAAAACTGTGATGGACGTTAAATCGAAACGGCCCGTTATGCGCGCGGCCGGCGTCCGAGGGGGTGGGGGCAGGTGCTCCTTGCGAATTTGGCGCAGACGGCCGTTTCACCTTTCGCATGAGGTAGCTGATGAAACCGCATTTCAAGATTCTCGCCAGCGCCGCGGCGGCCCTGACGCTCGCCTGCGCGGCGCCCGCAGCGCTCGCCGCCGACATATCCGGCGCCGGCGCCACGTTTCCCTATCCGATCTACGCCAAATGGGCGGAAGCCTATAAGGCCAAGACAGGGATCGGCCTGAATTACCAGTCGATCGGATCCGGCGGCGGCATTGCGCAGATCAAGGCCAAGACGGTCACCTTCGGCGCGTCCGACAAGCCGCTTTCGCCGGGCGATCTGGAAGGGGCGGGCCTGACCCAGTTTCCGACCGTGATCGGCGGCGTCGTGCCGGTGATCAATGTTGCCGGCATCAAGCCCGGCGACATGGTGCTCGACGGCAAGACGCTTGCCGACATCTGTCTCGGCAACATCAAATACTGGGACGACGCGGCGATCAAAAGACTCAATCCGCAACTCAATCTTCCCCATCAGGCCATCGCCATCGTGCATCGCTCCGACGGATCGGGCACCAATTTCATCTTCACCGACTACCTGTCGAAAATGAATCCGCAGTGGGCAAGCCAGGTGGGCGCCGCCACGTCGGTGCAGTGGCCGGCCGGCATCGGCGCCAAAGGCAACGAAGGCGTCGCCGGCAACGTGAAGCAGACATCCGGCGCGCTGGGCTATGTCGAATACGCCTACGCCAAGCAGAACAGCCTGACCTATGTGCGCATGATCAACCACGACGGCGTGGCGGTTTCGCCGACCGCCGCGGCATTCCAGGCGGCATCCGCCCGGACGGACTGGGCGCATTCGAAGGATTTCTACGTGATCCTCACCAACCAGCCCGGCCACGACGCCTGGCCGATATCGGGTGCGACGTTCATTCTGGTTTACAAGAATCCGCCCGATGCCGCCGCCCAGAAGGAAGCGCTGAAATTCTTCCAATGGGCCTATCAGAACGGCGACAGCCTTGCGGAGAGCCTCGATTACGTGCCGCTGCCGCAAAGCACGAAGGACGCGATCTTCCAGAGCTGGAAGGCCAACATCACGCCCGCCTCGTTGCCGTAAGCCGGAACCGGCGGGGAACGGATCGGGGGGCTTAACCGGCCCCCCATTTCGTCTAAAAGACAGGCTTCAGGGACTTCATGGCCGACATCGCGGTGACAGACACAAGCCTGGCGCGCACAAGGATTACCTCGCTTCGCCGCTTCGGGCGCAGCGACGCGCGCTTTCGCGCCCTCACCTTTCTGGCGGCCCTTCTCGTCGTTGCGATCTTCATCGGGATCATGGTGGCGCTCCTGCGCGGCGCCTGGCCGGCGCTTTCGGCCTTCGGCTGGGGATTTCTCACATCGACGACCTGGAATCCCGTCACCGAAAAATTCGGCGCGCTGCCCGCGATCTACGGCACGCTGATCACCTCCGCGCTTGCCATGATCGTGGCCGTGCCTGTCGGCATCGGAATTGCGATCTTCCTGACAGAGCTGTGCCCGCGCCCGCTCAAGCGGCCGATCGGCATTGCGATCGAACTGCTGGCCGGCATTCCCAGCATCATCTACGGCATCTGGGGCCTGTTCATCTTCGCGCCGTGGTTCCAGCAGAATCTCCAGCCCTGGCTGATCGACCGCCTGGCCGGCGTTCCGGTGCTGCAGGATCTGTTTGCCGGCCCGCCCTATGGCATCGGAATTTTTACCGCCGCGCTCATCCTGTCGATCATGGTGCTGCCCTTCATCACGGCGGTGACGCGCGATGTGTTCGAAACCGTGCCGTCCGCGCTCAAGGAATCGGCCTACAGCCTCGGCTGCACAAAGTGGGAAGTGCTGTGGCATGTGATCCTTCCCTTTGCGCGCACCGGAATCGTGGGCGGCGCGATGCTGGCGCTGGGGCGCGCGCTGGGCGAAACCATGGCCGTCACATTCGTCATCGGCAATGCCACGCGCATCGATTCATCGCTCTTTGCGCCGGGCACAACGATTTCCGCCGCCATCGCCAATGAGTTTACCGAAGCGGTCGGCCCGCTTTACACCTCGTCGCTGATCGCGCTCGGGCTGATCCTCTTCGTCATCACATTCATCGTCCTCGCCGCCGCGCAGCTTCAGCTTTACATTCTCGAAAGGCGCGCAGGAGGCCGCGCATGAATCGCAGCCGCTATTTCCGGCGACGCGCCGTGAACTACCTGCTTCTGTCGCTGTCGGTCTGCGCCACGGTTTTCGGGCTGGGCTGGCTTCTGCTGATTCTGGGGGCGCTGGTGCGCGACGGCGTTGCCGGAATCACCCCTGCGCTGTTCTCGCAGATGACGCCGCCGCCCGGTTCAAACGGCGGCCTTGCCAATGCGATCGTGGGAAGCCTGCTGATGAGCGCGCTTGCGGTGCTGGTGGGCACGCCGATCGGCATTTTCGCCGGCACCTACCTTGCCGAATACGGCCGGCATGGCTGGACGGCTTTCGTGGTCCGCTTTGTCAACGACATCCTCCTGAGCGCGCCGTCCATCATCGTGGGGCTTTTCATCTACGAAATCCTCGTGCTCCAGATGGGCCATTTCTCCGGCTGGGCGGGCGCAGCCGCGCTGGCTGCGATCGTCATTCCGGTGGTGGTGCGGACCACCGAAAACATGCTTCTGCTCATCCCCAACAGCCTGCGCGAAGCCGCGGCCGCGCTGGGCACGCCGCGCAGCCTTGTGATCCGCACGGTCACCTGGCGGGCCGCGCGCGCCGGCATCGTCACCGGCGTGCTTCTGGCGGTGGCGCGCATCTCCGGCGAAACCGCGCCGCTGCTTTTCACCGCGCTCAACAACCAGTTCTGGTCCACCAACCTCAACGCGCCGGTGGCAAGCCTGCCCGTGGTGATTTTCCAGTTCGCCATGTCGCCCTATGACGATTGGCACAGGCTGGCCTGGGCGGGGGCCCTCCTGATCACCTTTGCGGTGCTGGCGTTGAGCATTTTCGCGCGCACGCTCGAGACCAGGCGGAGTTAGCCCATGAACGACATGCGTCCCGTCACCCCGAATGTCCGCGTGAGCATCCAGAACCTGTCGTTCTATTACGGCCGCTTCCAGGCGCTGAAGGATATTTCGCTTCCGCTTTACGACCGCAAGGTGACCGCGTTCATCGGCCCGTCGGGCTGCGGCAAGTCCACGCTGCTGCGCGTGCTCAACCGGATCTACGAGCTTTATCCCAATCAGTACGCCAGGGGCAAAGTGCTGCTCGACGGCGAAAACATCCTGGATTCCGGCCAGGACGTGAATCTGCTGCGCGCGCGCGTGGGCATGGTGTTCCAGAAGCCCACGCCTTTTCCCATGACGATCTATGACAACATCGCCTACGGCATCAAACTCTACGAACGGCTGCCGCGATCGGTGCTGAATGACCGGGTGGAGCATGCCCTCAAGCGCGCGGCGCTGTGGAACGAGGTGAAAGACAAGCTGCACGATTCCGGCCTCAGCCTGTCGGGCGGCCAGCAGCAGCGACTCTGCATTGCCCGCTCGGTCGCCACCCGGCCGGAGGTGATCCTTCTGGACGAGCCATGTTCGGCGCTCGATCCCATTTCCACCGCCAAGATCGAAGAGCTGATCGACGAGCTGTCGAACGAATATACGATCGTGATCGTCACCCACAACATGCAGCAGGCGAGCCGCGCTTCCGACTACACGGCTTTCATGTTCCTGGGCGAGCTTGTGGAGTTCGGGTTGACCGAGCAGGTTTTCACCGCGCCCAAAAACCAGCGCACCGAAGAATATATCACCGGCCGCTTCGGCTAGGGGCCGTCGGTGCCGCCGGGATCGCAGGTTGTCAGCTGCGTGTCGCAAACCGCCGCCGCCCAGCCGCGGACCGGTCTGGCATGCCTGTCGATCGCCTGCGGCAATTGCACGGTGATGTCGGCGAAGGTGCCCGAACAGGCGTTGACGCGCTTCACAGCATAAGAATCCGGCCCGTAACCTTTTGCTTCATCGCCCAGCCTTGCAACCACCGGCGCGGAAAGCGACGGCGCGGCGCGCAGCTTCGTGCTGCCGACCGTGAAGCCCGCGAGCGCGCCGGAAATCCAGCCCGGCCCCCTGAAGGATATGCCTGCGTCCTGACCGGCGACGCCGCCGGGCTCCACAGCTTCGATCAGAAGCCAGCCATTCTTCGAGCCGATGATGTGGAAACTCGATGCAACGGTCTCCTGCGCGCCGGGCGCGGTGGGTTCCGCCGGCACGCGCCCGATGATGGTGGCCGATGAATCGGGGGCCGAGCGGATGTTGGTGCCCTTGGGATCGGTGTCGGTCGAAAAGCCCCGCAAGTCGCATTTGGTTGCGCCGCTCATGTCAACGGATGCGGCCCGCGCATGAAACGCCAGCAGGGCAAAAACGATGGCAGCAATGAATGGCGCATGCCTCATGCGTAATCCTCCGCGGCCGTTTCGTCCTGCCGCGCCGCGCCGAAGGCGTTGAGGACGACGCTCAGGACGGCGGACACGGCGATGTTGAGAAGAAGCGAAGACAGCGCCGCATAGCAGGGCACGGCCAGCCCGAAGAGATGCAGCACATAGGTGGAGGACTTGAAATCCAGGCTTGCCGCCATCGCCGTGCCGGCGATCAGTCCGCAGGCCCAGCCCGCAAGCAGCGCGTAAGGATGAAGCCTGCGCGTATAAAGCCCGATGATCACCGACGGCAGCGTCTGGATGATCCAGATCCCGCCCAGAAGCTGCAGCTGGATGGCATATTGCTGCGGCAGGAAGATGATGAAGAACAGCGCGCCAAGCTTCACCACCAGCGAGGCGATTTTCGCCACCTGGCATTCGCGCCCGGCGCTGGCATGGGGATCGAAATATTCGCGCCAGATGTTGCGGGTGAAAAGATTGGCGCAGGCGATCGACATGATGGCGGCCGGCACCAGCGCGCCGATCGCCACCGCGCCAAAGGCGATGCCCACGAACCACGACGGAAACATCTTCAGAAACAGCGCGGGCACCGCGTAGTTGTTTCCGTATTGGGCAAAGCCCTGCGCATAGGCCGGATCGGATTTGACGTTGGCCGCAATCGCCATGAAGCCCAGAAGCGCGATCAGGCCGAGCGCCAGCGAATAGGCGGGCAGGATTGCGGCATTGCGCGGAATCGCCGCCCGCGTGGAGGCGCTCAGGGTTCCGGTGATGGCATGCGGATAAAGAAACAGCGCCAGCGCCGAGCCAAGGGCCAGCGTCATGTAGGCGGCCGGCGATCCCAGGCTGCCGGCCGGCGCCTGCGGCAGCAGCAGCTTGTCTGCGCTCACGCTTGCGAAGATTTTTCCGAAGCCGCCGAGCTCCATCGGAATGGCGATCACCGCCACAAGAACCGTGGCATAGATCAGCATGTCCTTCACGATGGCGATCAGCGCGGGCGCGCGCAGCCCGCTCGTATAGGTGTAGGCGGCCAGCACGATGAACGCGATGATGAGCGGAAGCTCGCCTTTGAGCCCAAGCCCCGCGATCACCACCTCCATGCCCACAAGCTGAAGCGCGATGTATGGCATGGTGGCGATGATGCCCGTCACCGCGATGGCCAGCGCCAGCGCGCCCGAACCGAAACGGCCGCGCACGAAATCGGCCGCCGTCACATAGCCCCTGGCTCTGGCCACGCTCCACAGCCGCGGGAAGATCGCGTAAACCAGCGGATAGACGAAGATCGTGTAGGGCACGGCGAAGAAGCCCACCGCGCCGGCGCCGAACATCAGCGCCGGCACCGCCACGAAGGTGTAGGCGGTATAAAGATCGCCGCCCAAAAGAAACCAGGTGACGGCGGTGCCGAACTTGCGCCCGCCCAGGCCCCATTCCGACAGCTGGGACAGATCGCCCTTGCGCCAGCGCGCCGCCACGAAGCCGAGCGCCGTCACAAGCACGAACAGGAACACGAAAACGGCGGTGGCGACGACATCGGGGGCGCCCGTCATGACGCCCGCCGTTCCGTGAAAAGATAGACAAGGCCGATCAGGATCGCGCCGATCACGATCCACAGAAGCTGGTACCAGTAGAAGAAGGGAACGCCGGCAAGGCTTGGCTCGGCGCGATTGTAATAGGGCACCCACGCAAGGGCGAGGAACGGCAGAAACAGCAGAAGATAGGCGAGCCTGAACCTGCGCTTTTCGCCCCTGCCGCTCATGAGGGTCCGCCCGCTTTTCCCCGTGCCTGATTACGGCATATAAAATCGCCCGCCAAGGGATCGCCGGATGAATGTTCTTTATCTTGTCGGCTCGGTTGCGGGCATCGCCCTGCTGGTCGGCCTCAACATCGTCCTGTTCGGGCGGGTGCGTGCGCGCACCGACCTGGCTGCGGTCAGGGCGCGGCTTGCGCTGGACGTGCCGGGGTTTCGGGCGGGCGATGAGGCGCTGTCGCGCGATCAGGCGGCGGCCCTTGTCGAAAATGCTGCCGACGGTTCGGTCTATCTTGCGCGCGCGGAAGGCGACGGGCTCATCACGCGCAAGATTTCGCCCGGCGCGCTGAAACGCCTGGTGCGCGACGGCGGCACGCTTGCGCTTTCCTTGCGCGATTTCACCTTCCCCGAAACGCAGATTTTCTTTGGCGATCCGGCGCCGGCCAAAGGCTGGGAGGCCAGGCTCAAGCCGCTTGCGCCCGCATGATGCCGTTTCTTTCGCTCAACCCGACGCAGCTGGCGACTCCGGCCTTCATCTTCCTGATCGTGGCGGAGATGCTCTTCGCCTGGTTCACCGGCCGCGCCCGCTTCGAAGCGCGCGACACGGCAACCAGCCTTGCGATGGGATTTCTGAGCGTGCTTTCCGGCGCGCTGTTTGCGTCGGTGTTCATCGTCGCGGGGGAATTCTTCGCCCGCTTCCGCATCGCCGATCTCGGTTTCGCATGGCCCGTTCTGGCCGCCGCTTTCGTTCTGGATGACCTTGCCTATTACTGGTGGCACCGGGCGAGCCATCGGGTGCGCTGGCTGTGGGCCGATCATGTGCAGCATCACTCCAGCCAGCACTACAACCTGTCCACCGCTCTCCGGCAGCCGGTGACGGGCGTGCTGACGCCCGGCTTTCTGTTCCGCGCCCCCCTGTTCGTACTGGGCTTTCCCGTGCCGATGCTGGCCTTCGTGCACGGGCTCAATCTCGTCTATCAGTTCTGGATTCACACCGAAGCCATCGGCAAATGCCCGCGGCTGTTCGAAGCGGTGATGAACACGCCTTCGCATCATCGCGTGCATCACGCCACCAATGCGCGCTATCTCGATGCCAATTATGCCGGCGTCTTCATCGTGTGGGACAGGATGTTCGGCACCTTCGTGGCGGAAGAGGCGTCCGATCCGCCGCGCTACGGCATCGTGAGGAATCTGGGCACCTTCAACCCCGTCAGGGTTGCGCTGCACGAATGGGTGGGGCTTGTCACGGATCTGTCGCGCGCGCGTTCCGTGCGCGATGTGGCGGGATATGTGTTCGGCCCGCCCGGCTGGTCGCCCGACGGAAGCCGCGAAACCAGCGATTCCATCAAAGCGGGCTGGCGCCGCGCGGCCCAATCGCCAACCGCCTAGAATTCGCCTATGCTCCCGTCCATCGGGGTCATTTCGGGGGCTTTCATGATTCGTGTTCTCCTGGCCGGCCTGGCCGGCGCCATTGCCATGTTCATCTGGGTGTCCATCGCGCATGTGATGACGCCGCTCGGGTCGATGGGGTTCAGCCAGATTCCCAACGAACGGCCGGTGCTGGACGCGATGCAGGCCTCGCTCGGCAATCACGCGGGCATGTATTTCTTTCCGTGGGTGGATCCCAAGGATCCGCAGCTGATGCAGAAATCCGCCGCGCTGATGAAGACCAATCCGTCGGGCCTGCTCGTCTATCAGGGGCCGGGCGGCAAGGGCGACATGACGCTCATGCTGGCCCATGAATTCGTCAAGGAGTTTATCGAGGCGCTGATCGCGGCCTTTCTTCTGTCTCTCACAATGCTGGGAAGCTATCTGGCGCGCGCAGGATTCGTCGCGCTGATCGGGGTGTGCACCGCCATTGCGACCAACGTGTCGTACTGGATCTGGTATGCGTTTTCGGCCGATTACACGCTGGCGCAGATCGTCATCGAGCTTGTCGGCATGATCGTGGTGGGCCTTGTGGCGGCGGCCATCGTCAGGCCGCGCGCGGCCCAGTCGTAACCGGTCACTTTGATCGTGACGAGGGGGCGGCTTCGGCCGCCTCCTCCACAATCTGTTCGCGAACCGTCTCGAGCTTCTTCTCCGGCATCCGTTCGATGCCCACGATGTCGTTGCGCGCGGCCTGCGTGACGAGGATGAGTTCGTCGAGCTTGGCCTGAAGGGCGGCGCCATCGCGGTTCTGCGTGTTCTGGATCAGGAACACCATCAGGAAAGTGACGATGGTGGTTCCGGTGTTGATGATGAGCTGCCAGGTGTCCGAATAGTGAAAGATGGGGCCGGTTGCCGCCCACACGACGATGATGAAACAGCAGAGCACGAATGTGCCGGGCCGTCCGCTCAGATGCGCAATCGCATTGGCGAAGCGCGCAAACTGCGAAAGCTGGATCTTCTGCTCTGATGAGGCGCTTTGCGTCGTGCGCAACCGGGGTGTCGCCATTGTCCATGAATTGCAAGCGATGCAGTGATGCTTAACGGGTGATGGCGCGCAAGGTTCCGCTGGAACCTACGGCGTCACGTGGAGCCTGCGGTAGCTCAGCGCCTCTGCGATATGGGCGCGGCCCACGCTTTCGGCCCCGGCCAGATCGGCAATGCTGCGCGCCACTTTCAGCACGCGATGAAACCCCCGCGCGGTCAGCCGCATCGCGTCCGCCGCATTCATCAGCAGGGCGGCACCCGCCGCGTCCGGTTTGGCCACGCGCTCCAGCACTTCGCCTTCGGCTTCGGCGTTGGTGCGGATGCCGTCCTTTTCGTAGCGCCTGCGCTGGATGTCGCGCGCGCGCGCCACGCGGCGCGCAACCTCCGCCGATCCTTCGGCCGGCGGCGGCAAGGCCAGATCCTGCGCGGAAACGCTGGCCACCTCCACATGAATGTCGATGCGGTCGAGCAGGGGGCCCGAGATTCGCGCCTGGTAATCGGCGGCGCATTTGGGCGCCCGCCCGCAAGCCTGCGCCGGATCGCCCAGATGTCCGCAGCGGCAGGGGTTCATGGCCGCCACCAGCTGAAAGCGCGCCGGAAAGCGCACATGCGCATTGGCGCGCGCCACCACCGCTTCGCCGGTTTCGATGGGCTGCCGCAGCGAATCCAGAACCTGCCGCTGGAATTCCGGCAGCTCGTCGAGAAACAGAACGCCCAGATGCGCCAGCGACACTTCGCCGGGCTTCACGCGCAAGCCGCCGCCCACCAGCGCCGCCATGGAGGCGGAATGATGCGGGCTGCGAAAAGGGCGCGTGCGCGAGATCGCCCCTTCGCGCAATTCCCCGGCCAGCGATTGCACCATGGAAATTTCCAGCGCCTCGCGCGCGTCGAGCGGCGGAAGCAAGCCGGGCAGGCGCTGCGCCAGCATGGACTTGCCCGATCCCGGCGGCCCCGTCATCAGCATGTTGTGGCCGCCGGCGGCCGCGATCTCGAGCGCGCGCTTGGCGGTTTCCTGGCCCTTCACATCCTTCAGGTCGGGAATGTTCGTGTGATCGTTGGCGATTTTCGGCGCGGGCGGATTGAGCACAGCTGCGCCCTTCACGTGATTGACAAGGCCGATCAGCGAAGGCGCCGCCACGATTTCCAGTTCCCCCGCCCAGGCCGCTTCCGGCCCGCATTCGGCGGGGCAAATCAGTCCGCGGCCGGATTCGGCGGCGGCCATCGCGGCGGGCAGAACGCCTGCGACGGGGGCGATCTTGCCGTCCAGCGAAAGCTCGCCCATGGCGGTATAGCCTGCCATTTCGCTCGCCGGCAAAACGCCCATCGCCGAAAGAAGCCCGATGGCGATGGGCAGATCGTAATGGCTTCCTTCCTTGGGCAGATCGGCCGGCGCCAGATTGACGGTCAGCCGCTGATAGGGAAGCGCAAGTCCGATGGCATAGAGCGCGGCGCGCACGCGCTCGCGGCTTTCGGCCACCGCCTTGTCGGCAAGCCCCACGATGTTGAACAGCCCCTGGCTGCCGTCGCCGATGTGGACCTGCACGTCCACTTCGCGCGCCTCGATCCCCTGGAACGCCACCGTATAGACATGCGCGACCGACATGATCGTCCCCCGAACGCGGGAGGAATTAGGCGAAGCCGCGCATTTCGGCGCAATGCGATTCTGTCGAAGATTGTCGCGGATGCTGTCGCAAAGTTTGGCGGCTGCAAGGGCCTGCGAAAGCTTCCGGGAAATTTTGGGTGTCAGCCGATCAGCGCATAGGCCGCGCCTGCAATCAGAAAGCGCGCGAGATATCCCAGCGCGTGGGCGGCCGTCACCCGGCCGTCAATCTTGAACCAGATGAACTGGGTGAGCGTGCCGACCAAAGGCCCCGCCAGCCAGGCAAGGGCCGCAACAAGAAGCGCATCTTTAAGGCCGTCGGCCCGCACCATCAGGCACAGCACAACGATGCCCGCGGCCGTCACGTAATCGAGAAGCGAGGAATAGAGAATGGCGCGCCGGTCGGATCCCTTGTCGCGGAAATCCGGCCGCCAGACTTCCGGATACCGGTTGTAGCGGTCATGGAACAGCACGCCCATGAACAGCCAGTCCGTGAAGGTGGCAAGCGTGCCCGCCACAAGAATGGCGGCAAGCGGCATCCATGACATGGCGATCCCCCGGGCGCCCGTTGCGCGGGGAAGCCTAGCGCGGCACCACGTCGAAGGCGATGGTGGTGCGCGCGTTCTGCGAATGGAACGGCACGGTGCCGTGCCACATGTAGGACGGAAACAGCACAAGCCGGCCGGCCTTCGGCTGGATGACGCGCCGGATCGCGTCTTTCATCGGCGGCGTTTCCACCCCCGGCTCGCCGAATTTGATCCAGCCCTGCCTGCCCTGCGTATCGCTCACCGTTTCGGGCAGCGCCACGTAATAGGCCGAGCTGATCCAGCCTTTCGGATGCACATGATTGGTGTGATAGCCGCAATCGTAGAGCCTTGAGGACCACGAGCCGGAATAGGCGAAGCTTCTTGCCTTGCGCCCGAGCAGGGGGTGATCGGCCATCTCCTTCAGCCGGGCGATATAGGCGCCGACCGCCTTGTCGATTTCCGCGCGCAGGGCTTCGACGGGCTGGTGGCCCGCACCGAATACGTCGTCCAGCGTCTGGGTGCCGCCGCGCAGCGTCTGGTCCAGCATTTCGCGCTTGTCGCGGTGCAGGCGGTCCAGATAGGCGTTGAGATCCCGGTTGAAGGATTCCACGTCGCTGTATCCCGCCGGCGGCTCGATCTCGAAAACCTGCACGAAATTCTCATAATCGTTCAGCGCTTCGTCGCGCCCGTCGCCCGAAAGCCGCCAGGCCGTGCCCAGAAGCGCCAGCGAATTCTGGTGATGCGGATCGCGCTTCAGCGCCTCCTCGCAGGCCCGGATCGCCCGTTCCTGCTCGCCCGCGGCGATGAAGGTCATCGCGTAGTTGCACCAGGCGGCGGGATTGGCCGGATTGAGCTTGAGCGAAGTCTCGTGCGCGGCGATGGCCGCACCGAAGTTGTGCAGATAGGTTTCGGCAAGCGCCAGCCCGTCCCAGGCGAACACGATATCGGGGAATTGTTCCGCCACCCGCCCGTAAGCCGCGCGCGCTTCCTCGTAACGCTGCGTGCGCAAAAGAAAGTCGGCGCGGCCCAGCGAAAGCACCGGCGCGCCCGGATAGACCGCCTCGGCGTCGTCATACGACTTCAGGAATTCGTCATCGCGCTTGAGCCGGTAAAGCAGCTGGTTCAGATCGTCGTGAATCCGGGGATTGACAGGGTCGGCCATCAGGGCCCGGCGATAGGCGGCGATGGCTTCGTCATAACGGCCCATCTGCTGCAGGGTGGCCGCGCGGTTGAATTCCACCGCCGGCATGTCGGGCACGCGGGCCTGCGCGCTGTCGTAAAGCGCCAGCGCCTCATCGTATCGGCGCTGCATCTTCAGCGACACGCCGAGATTATGCTCCAGCGCCGCGACCTGCCGCGGATTTTTCGATCCGGCCGCGATGGCCTGGCGCAAAATCCGTTCGGCTTCCTTCGGGCGCTTCAGATCGTTCAGAAGCGCGCCCAGGCTTTGCATCGCAAACAGGTAATTGGGCTGGATGCGAAGCGCCTGGCGATAGGCTTTCTCGGCTTCTTCGCTGCGTCCCAGCGTGTGCAGCGCAAGCCCGCGGTTCAGATGGGCTTCCGCGAAATTCGGCTTGTATCGGATCGCCTGATCGTAGGCCGCCACCGCCTCCTCGAAACGGTTCATCGCGCGATAGAGATTGCCCAGATTGTTGTGCACATGCGGCTGTTCGGGGCGGGCGGCCAGCGAGCGGCGGTAATAGTCTTCCGCTTCCGGCAGAAAGCCCTGCGTGCGGCGCACCAGGCCCATCAGCTGCAATGCATCGGGCTCGTCCGGATTTTCCGCCATCACGCGGTTGAGCGCGGCTTCGCACTGGGTGAGCTCGTTCCTGTTCAGGTGATCGAGCGCCTGCTGCAACAGCGAGCGGATCTGCGGGCTTGTCTGGGCTGTGGCGGCGTCGCTCATCCGGCAAGCTTATCGCCAATCGCCTGCAGGCGCACAAGGACAGGCTCTGCCATGGTTGACGGCGTCAATTGCCGAGCGCCCGGGCGACTTCGCGCTGGAACCAGGCGATTCCCGATTCATGGCGGGGCGAAAGCCGGCCGGTGTCGTATATGCCGGCATCCAGATTGCGCTGCACGGCCTCGCAGATGAAAATGTCTTCCGCGGTCGTCACCAGCGATTGCTGCACCTGACGGGCGATTTCCGCCTCGCTTGCGTCCTCGGCGAAGAGATAGAGGTAATCGAGGCGCGTGTGCTGATAGTCGAGCGGCCACATCCGCTCCATCAGGATGCCGTCGGCATAGACATTCACGCCAAGGCAGGGCCACAGCCATGCCCAAAGCCCGGCCACGGCGGCGCCCTTCTGCGGCGTTGCGCGATAGAAGATGGCGGGCGGATCGAGCTCGGTGCCGTAGTCCCTGGCCAGCGATGCCGAAAGCGAAGGGTGCAGCACCGGAATGTGATAGCCCTCCAGATAATTTTCGACATAGGTCTTCCAGTTGCACTTCATGTCGTGGGTGGAGGTGCGCACTTTCGTGAACCTGGCGATCGGCAGATGCTTCATGCGCATTTCCAGCGAGGCGGCAACCTGGGTGAACGGTTCGGCGTCCTGGTCCATGTTCACGAAAATGAAGCCGCGCCAGTTCTCGCATTTGAGCGGCACCAGCGCATAGTCGCGCGGGTCGAAGCCGGCGGCGGGCCCGAAGTCGCGGGCGCTCGCAAGCCGCCCGTCCAGGGCATAGCGCCAGCCGTGATAAAGGCACACAAGCTGATGCTCGCATTTGCCCTGCCCGTCCCTTGCCAAAGGCCCCGCCCGGTGGCGGCAGACGTTGTGGAAGGCGCGGACCTGCCCGTCTTCGCCGCGCACGGCGATCAGGGGATAGCCGGCCACGGTTTGGGCAAGATAGGAGCCGGGCTCCGGCAGCTGGCATTCATGGGCGAACAGAAGCCAGGTGCGCGCAAAGATATGGCGGCGCTCGGTTTCGAACACCGCGGGGTCGCGATAAAGGCTCGCGGAGAGCGTTTCCGGTGCGATTGTCTGCATGGGCCCAAATCTAGCAAAAGATTGCCGCTCTTGCGAAGCCGGTAGCCTGCCCATAGCCTTGCCGCAACCGCCATCCGGAAAATAGAATTTCATGCGTTTTGAAGGCACCGACCGTTATGTCGCAACCGACGATCTCAGGATCGCGGTCAACGCGTCCATCACGCTGGAGCGGCCGCTCCTCATCAAGGGCGAGCCGGGCACCGGCAAGACCCAGCTCGCCTACGAGGTGGCCGATGCGCTGAAGGCCCCGCTCATCACCTGGCACATCAAGTCCACCACCAAGGCCCAGCAGGGCCTTTACGAATATGACGCGGTGACGCGCCTGCGCGACAGCCAGCTGGGCGATGAGCGCGTCAAGGACGTGAAGAACTACATCAAGCGCGGCAAGCTGTGGGACGCGTTCGATTCGCCCGCGCGCCCCGTGCTCCTGATCGACGAGATCGACAAGGCCGACATCGAATTTCCCAACGACCTTCTGCTCGAGCTCGACCGGATGGAATTCTTCGTTTACGAGACGGGCGAAACGGTCAAGGCGCGCCAGCGGCCGATCGTGATGATCACCTCCAACAACGAAAAGGAACTGCCCGACGCGTTCCTGCGCCGCTGCTTCTTCCATTACATCAAGTTTCCGGACCGGGAGACGATGCAGAAGATCGTGGACGTGCATTATCCCGACATCAAGCAGAAGCTGGTGAGCGAAGCGCTCAACGTCTTCTATCAGCTGCGCGACGTGCCCGGGCTCAAGAAGAAGCCGTCCACCAGCGAATTGCTGGACTGGCTGAAGCTGCTCCTCAACGAAGACATTCCGCCCGAAGCCCTGCGCGAGAAGGATCCCACCCGGCTCATTCCGCCCCTGCATGGCGCGCTGCTGAAGAACGAGCAGGACGTGCATCTGTTCGAGCGGCTGGCGTTTCTGGCGCGGCGCGAGAGCAGAAGCTGATGCGCCGCGTTCTTTGCCTTGTTGCCCTGGCGCTTGCGCTTCCCGCGCAGGCCCAGAACACCGCACCTGACGTGTTCGCCGACGGCAAGGATGGCGCGAAGGTTCATGTGGCGTCCGGCCTGGTCTGCCCGCTGCACATCGGGCTGTTCGAACGCGACGCGGTGGGCGAGTCCGATCCGGAATCCGGCACGGCCTTCTGCGCCTATTCTGCGCTGGACGGGGTCTATGGCACCATCACCATCGCCAGGCTTGCGGGCCCCTATGATCCGCTGTCCGCCTTTGCCGCCGAGTTCAGCGAGCAGGAAGGCACCGGCGGCAAGAAGATCGGCGAAGCGACGGTCAGGCTCGACAAATCCTCGCCGCTTGTCATCTACACGCGCACCTATCAGACCGCGACGCTCGAAGATCTGAGCTACCGGGTTTTGTTCACGGGCGCCGCCGTCAACGGCTGGGCGGTGGAGACGACGATCGAATTCGCCGATCCGCGCGATGCCCCCGTTGAGCGCGAATTTCTGAAAAATGTCTATACCGCCGCGCAAACCGGGATTGCGGCGCGATAGGCGGGGCGCCGCAAGCGCCTGTTAGCGTCCCGCTAAGCAGGCTTTGGCGTCCTTCTTCCCTGTTGCCGCCGCCCCGGTTAGGATTTGCGCCCAAGGGCAATTTCGGGAGGGGCGTTTCATGCGTTTGGCGCTTGTTGGCGCGGCCGCGGCCGCGATGGCGTTTTCATCGGCGGTGTGCGCGCAGGACAACCAGTTTCCGCTGTCCACGCTCATGTCCAATCTTGCCGGCAACAGCATTCCCGCGGGCTGGTCGCGCAATCTCGACGGGTCCTTCAAGCAGGCCGATTCCGGCGTGCTCTGCCCCAAATCCTTCCAGGGCTACACCATGGACAACCTGATCGGGCCTTCGCCCGACCGGCCCAATGTCCTGGGCGTCTGCGTGTACACCGACGGCGCCGGCCGCACCGGCGCCATCCGCGTGCGCAGATATCTCGAAGGCTGGGGCGACGACGAAGCCACCGCGGAAAACGACAAGAAGCTGATGGCAACCGATGGCTCCGCCCCGCCCATGCTGATGCGCACGGGCATCAGCCGGCGCACGGGCGGCGGCCGCGTGACGGTGACGGTGGATCGAAACGGCTATCTGGTGGATTGCAGCGTCACCCAATTGGGCCATGAAATGCCCGACCGCGCCTTTGCGCTTTATTGCTCCACGCTGACCAACGGCTGAAAAACCCCTGTCCCGTCCGCTGCGCTCGCAATTGCGGCGCAACGGCCCTAGACTGGCGCCAACCGCTATCGGGCGCCTGCCATGTTCTTCCGGTTCTTCGACGAGCTTCGTTCGGCGCGCATTCCCGTCACGCTGAAGGAATATCTGGCGCTGATGGATGCGCTGGACAAGAACGTCATCGGGATGAAGATCGATGACTTCTATTATCTTTCGCGCGCGGCGCTGGTGAAGGACGAGCGCAATCTCGACAAGTTCGACCGCGTCTTCGGCCATGTGTTCAAGGGGCTGGAAGGGCTCGATGCCTCGCTGCTCGCGCAAATCCCCGAAGACTGGCTCAAGGCGCTCACCGAAAAATACCTGACCGAAGAAGAAAAGAAGCAGATCGAGGCGCTGGGCGGCTGGGAAAAGCTGATGGAGACGCTCAAGCAGCGCCTCGAGGAACAGAAAAAGCGCCATGAAGGCGGCAGCAAATGGATCGGCACCGCCGGCACCTCGCCCTTCGGCGCCTATGGCTACAATCCGGAAGGCGTGCGCATCGGGCAGGACAAATCCCGCCATGGCCGCGCGGTCAAGGTGTGGGACAGGCGCGAATACAAAAACCTGGACGATTCGGTCGAGCTCGGCACGCGCAACATCAAGGTGGCGCTCAGGCGCCTGCGCAAATGGGCGCGCGAAGGGGCGGAAACCGAGCTCGATCTGCCCGGCACCATCAAGGACACGGCCAACAAGGGTTATCTGGACCTCAGGCTCATTCCCGAGCGCCACAACACGGTGAAGGTGCTGCTCTTCTTCGATATCGGCGGCTCGATGGATGCGCATGTCAAGCTGTGCGAAGAGCTGTTCAGCGCCGCCAGAACCGAATTCAAGCACATGGATTTCTTCTACTTCCACAACTGCCTTTACGAGGCGGTGTGGAAAGACAACCGCCGCCGCCATAACGAAAAGATCCCGACCTGGGACGTGCTGCACAAATATCCGCACGACTACAAAATCATATTCGTGGGCGATGGCACCATGTCGCCATACGAAATCACCTATCCCGGCGGCTCGGTCGAGCACTGGAACGAGGAAGCCGGCGCGGTGTGGCTGGACCGCGTGGCGCAGATTTACGAGCACATCGTCTGGCTCAATCCCGTGGCCGAAAAGCACTGGGAGTACACGCCGTCCATCGGCCTCATCCAGCAGATCCTGTCGGGCCGCATGTTCCCGCTCACCTTGGGCGGCCTCGACGCCGCAATGCGGGAGCTGAACCGCTGATGCCGCAAGCGGAAGCCCGGGGGAAGAACGCAAGCGTGCGCGCCGTGTCCGCGGCCGATGTCGAACCGGCGGCGCAGACGCTGGGGCGGGCGTTCCATGACGACCCGGTGATGACGCATTTCCTGCCCGACGGCGCCACGCGCACCGCCCGGCTTGCGCGCGTGTTCCGCATCCTGCTGAAGCTCGGGATGCCGCACAAATCCTGCTTCGTCACCGGCGCCTGCGAATCGGTCACGCTGTGGCGGCCGCCCAACCGGTGGCATGTGCCGTTCACGGCCTATCTCACCAACGCCCCCCAACTGCTCTCGATTTTCGGCCTCGGCGTGTTGCGCGTGATGGCCACCATGGACATGATGGAGAAAATCCATCCCAAAGAGCCGCACTGGTATCTGCAGACCATCGGCACCGATCCCGCGCTTCAGGGCAAGGGGTTCGGCAGCGCCATCATGCGCGACCGGCTGGCGGATGTGGATGCCAAACGCCTGCCCTGCTATCTGGAATCGAGCAAGGAAACCAACATCCCGATCTACCGTTCTTTCGGCTTCGAAGTGACGGGCGAGATCGCGGTCCCCGGCGGTCCCAAAATCTGGCCCATGTGGCGGAGGCCACGATGATCAAACTCCATCACCTCAACAATTCCCGCTCGCAGCGCATCCTGTGGCTGCTCGAAGAGCTGGGCGTGCCCTATGAGATTGCGAAATACCAGCGGATGAGTCCCATCCCGCTGGCGCCGCCGGAACTGAAGAATGTGCATCCGCTGGGCAAGTCGCCGGTGATCGAAGACAACGGCAGGACCATCGCCGAATCCGGCGCCATCGTCGAATATCTGATCGATACCTATGGCAAGGGCCGGCTCAAGCCCGGGCCGGGCAGCGCCGATTACTGGAAATATGTGGAATGGATGCATTTCGCCGAAGGCTCGGCGATGCTGCCGCTCCTGCTGGCGCTTTATGCCTCCATGCTGGGCGACGCGGCGGCGCCGCTCAAGCCCCGCATCGACAGCGAAATCGCCAACCATCTGCTCTACATGGATGGCGCGCTCGGCAGGAACGACTTCTTTGTCGGCAACAGCCTCAGCGGCGTGGACATCATGCTGATCTTTGTCTGCGAAGCGGCCGGCCGGCGGCTTGAGCCCTATCGCAACCTGATGCGCTATCGCGATGCCATTCATGCCCGCCCTGCCTACAGGGCCGCGCTCGAGAAAGGCGGCCCCTACCAGCTGATGAGCCGGTAATTTTTACACGCGGAGACGCGGAGGCGCGGAGTGCCCCTCCCTGGCAAAAGAAGGGTCCGGCTGTCCTCCCCTTTGTAAGGAGAGCAAGTAAAGTATCCTCCGCGTCTCCGCGTGAGAAATCTTTTTGAGGTGTCGCTTATGACCAGTCTTACGCCACCGCCGCGCATCGGCACCGACGAACGCAGGCAGCGTCTGGACGCGCTCCGCAACCTGATGGACAAGGAAGGCCTTGCCGCCGTCCTCATCGGCCCCACCACCAGCCTTCGCTATTTCACCGGCATCGTGTGGCATCCCTCCGAGCGGTTCACCGGCGCGCTGGTGCATGTGGATGGCAGGCTGGAATATGTCTGCCCGGGGTTCGAGCGCGACAAGGTAGGCCAGCTCATCGCCCTGCCGGGCGATGTGTTCACCTGGCAGGAAGAGGAAAATCCCTATGCGCTGATCGCCGATCGCATCGGACCGGGCGCCAGAATCGCGGTGGACGACCAGGTGGCGCTCTTCACCTATCGCGGCCTTGCGCGCGCCATCGATCCCGCCCGCCTCGCCGATGCGGGCCCGCTCATCAATCGCCTGCGCCGCTCCAAATCGGCCGCCGAAATCGCGCTCATGCAATATGCGAAAACCATCACGCTGGAGGTGCAGCGCCGCGCGTGGAAATCGCTGCGCGCCGGCATCCGTGCCTCCGAAGTCGAGCAGTTGATCGACCGCGAGCATCGCGCGCTCGGCGCCGATCAGGGAACACCTTTTGCATCGTCTCGTTCGGCGAAGACACCGCGCTCCCGCACGGCGGCGAAACCGACCGCGTGCTGAAGGAAAACGATGCGGTGCTGATCGATACCGGCACGCAATATGACGGCTACAATTCCGACATCACGCGCTCTTATGTGTTCGGCGAACCCTCGGCGGAATACCGCAGCGTGTGGGCGGCGGAGAAGGAATCCCAGGCCGCCGCCTTCGAGGCCGCGAAATTGGGCGCGCCCTGCGAAAGCGTGGATCATGCCGCGCGCGCCAGCCAGCGCTCAAACGGCTTTGGTCCCGATTACAGGCTTCCCGGCCTGCCGCACCGCACGGGACATGGCATCGGGCTCGATGTGCATGAAGCGCCCAATCTTGTGCGCGGCGACAAGACGCCGCTCGCCGCCGGCATGTGCTTTTCCAACGAGCCCATGATCGTGGTGCCGGGCAAATTCGGCATCCGGCTGGAAGATCACTTCCACATGACGGATTCGGGCCCGCGCTGGTTCACGCAGCCGCAACCCTCGCTCGACGATCCGTTCAAGGCTGTCGCGCCGCTCGAGAGCTGACGTGCCTGCCTGATTCAGACGTTTTGCGCGCAGCCGCCTAGCGCTTCTGCGCCTCGCCCCAATAATTGAATCCGGCGAAACGCGGCGTTCCGGGAAGATACATCGTCTGCAGATCATCGATGCGGAATCCGCCGTCGCGTATCAGCGCCGGAATTTTCCGCCCCAGATGGCAGCCGCCGCCGATGGCCTTCCATGCCGGCGTCAGGCGGCGTTGCCATTTGCGCACGTTTTCGTCGGGCGCTTCGCCATGCTCGCAGAAGATGAGCCGGCCGTCGTCCTTCAGCACCCGGCGCATTTCGGACAGCGCCCGCATCACATCGGGAATGGTGCACAGCGTATAGGTGACAAGCACCGTATCGGCCTGCCTGTCGTCCAGCGGAATCTGCTCCGACGGCAGATCGAGAAATTCCATCGGGATCGCCGATTGCGCGATGCGCGAAGCGGCGCGCGCGCGCATCTCTTTCGAGGGCTCAAGCGCCCACAGATGGGAAACCCTGGCTGCGTCGTAGAAGGGAAGGTTGTGGCCCGCGCCGAATCCGATTTCCAGCACGCGGCCCTGGGCGCGCGGAACAACCTTCTTGCGCTGATAGCGGACGGGCTTTGTGCCCATCGCCGCGCCCAGCACAAGCGGCAGCAGGTATCTGTCGTACAGCCCCATGGCCTTTTCTCTCTCGCAGGCCGCAGACCTTAGCCTGCTGTCCCCCAACCGTCAGCCGCAAGACCGTACGGAGCGCACGTTCATCCGCCGCGGGCGCGGCAGACGATCGTTGTTCTTGTGCCTGCGCTTCTTCGCGCCGCGATCTAGTTCCCGCCGCCGATCCGGGCCCGGCCCGTCGAACAGACATAGACATCGGACTTGCAATCGTCGCCGCCTTCGTCGCGGCACACCTTCAGCGCCCATTCGGTGGCGATGGTTTCATCGGTACCCCAGCCAGAGCCATAGGCGCCGTTGCCCGCTTTGGCGAACGACCCGCAGGCATCGCGGAACCACACCAGCACCTGGCATTGGTCCGGCTGGCTGGATTGTTCGCGGCAGCTTTTCAGAACGCCGTCCTCGCATTCCTGCTGGCTGTCGCATTGGCTCTGCATGGTGAGCGTGTCGGTCGGCGCCGAATAGCCGATGGCGCCGTAGGTCGCGGCATAAGCCGATGTTGAAAACAGGAATGCCGCAAGCGCCGGCAAGGCGGCGCGGCGGCCCCGCATGATCGATTTGCGCAAGATCCCCTCCCCCGAAATCGCGCCGATCATAGCGCAAGATGAAGCGCGCCTGAATGAGGGCGGCAGCCGTTTTTTTTGAACTGCTTGCTCCATCCGTCATGGCCGGGCTGGCCCCCATTCCCGCCGGCCATGCCGAACGATCTCGGCTTGCGTGACGGAATGGCGGCCATGGGAG
>JAJPIX010000045.1 GCA_021324545.1 Alphaproteobacteria bacterium | reverse complement strand
TCGCAGCCGTCAACGACGTCTTGCCATGGTCCACATGACCGATCGTCCCAATGTTGCAGTGCGGCTTCGTCCGCTCAAACTTCGCCTTGGCCATTGTGTGGTCTCCGTATGCTCTCTTCTCAGGATGCGTATTTTGCTTTGACTTCGTCTGCGATCGCCTGCGGCACCTGCTCGTAGTGATCGAACTGCATGGTGTATTGCGCGCGCCCCTGTGTCATGGAACGCAGGTTGTTGATGTAGCCGAACATGTTGGCAAGCGGCACCATCGCGGTGATGACCTGCGCGTTGCCCCTGGAGTCGGTGCCCTGCACCTGGCCCCGGCGGCTGTTGAGATCGCCGATCACGCCGCCCAGAAATTCATCGGGCGTCACCACTTCGACCTTCATGATCGGTTCAAGCAGCTTGGCCACGCCCTTGGACGCGAGCTCCCGGAACGCCGCGCGCGCTGCGATATCGAAGGTGAGCGCGTTGGAATCCACTTCGTGGTATTTGCCGTCCACAAGCCTGGCCTTGAAATCGATCACCGGAAATCCGGCGAGCAGCCCGGACTCCTTCTGGTTCTTGAGGCCCTTTTCGACCGCCGGGATGTATTCTTTGGGCACGGAACCGCCGACAACGGCGTTCTCGAACACGAACCCCGATCCTGGCGGCAGAGGTTCAAACTCGATCTTCACTTCGGCGAATTGCCCTGCGCCGCCCGTCTGCTTCTTGTGCGTGTAGTTGATCGTGACCGGACGCGACAGCGTTTCGCGATAGGCGACCTGCGGCGCGCCGACATTGGCATCCACCTTGTAGGTGCGCTTCAGGATGTCCACCTTGATCTCAAGGTGCAGCTCGCCCATGCCCTTGAGGATGGTCTGGCCGGATTCCTGGTCGGTGGAAACGCGGAACGACGGATCTTCCTGCGCGAGGCGGTTGAGCGCCACGCCCATCTTTTCCTGGTCGGCCTTCGTCTTGGGCTCGATCGCAACCTCGATCACCGGGTCGGGGAATTCCATGCGCTCCAGGATGATCGGGTTGTTGGGATCGCAGAGCGTTTCGCCCGTGGTCGTGAGCTTGAGGCCGGCAAAGGCCACGATGTCGCCGGCATTGGCTTCCTTGATGTCTTCGCGGGAGTTCGCGTGCATCAGGAGCATGCGGCCCACGCGCTCGTTTTTGTCCTTCACGGAATTGAGCACGCTCGAGCCGCTCGTCACCGTGCCCGAATAGATGCGCACGAAGGTGATGGAGCCGACGAACGGGTCGTCCATGATCTTGAATGCCAGGCCAGCGAACGGCGCCTTGTCGTCGGCCTTGCGCTCGATCTCGTTGCCCTTGAAATCGGTTCCCTTGACCGGCGGAATGTCGAGCGGCGACGGCAGGTAATCCACCACCGCATCGAGCAGCGGCTGCACGCCCTTGTTTTTGAATGCCGAACCGCAGAGCACGGGCACGAACTGAAAGCTCGTGGTGCCCTTGCGGATGCAGCGCTTGAGGTCGTCCACGCTCGGCGCCTTGCCGTCGAGGTAGGCTTCGAGCAGCTTTTCGTCCTGCTCCACGGCCATTTCCACGAGCTGGGTGTGCAGCTCGTTCGCCTTGTCCTTCAGCTCCGCCGGAATTTCGACGATGTCGAACATCGCGCCGAGCTGCTCGTCGCGCCAGATGATCGCCTTCATCTGCACGAGGTCCACGATGCCCTTGAAATCGGCTTCCACGCCGACCGGCCAGGTGATGACCATCGGCTTGGTGCCGAGGCGGTCGATCATCATCTGCACGCAGCGGCCAAAATCCGCGCCCATGCGGTCCATCTTGTTGACGAAACAGATGCGCGGAACGCGGTATTTGTCGGCCTGGCGCCAGACCGTCTCGGATTGAGGCTCGACTCCGGCTACCGCGTCGAAGACCGCCACCGCGCCGTCCAGCACGCGCATGGACCGCTCGACCTCGATGGTGAAATCCACATGGCCCGGCGTATCGATGATGTTGATGCGGTGGTCGCGCCAGAAACAGGTCGTGGCGGCCGAAGTAATCGTGATGCCGCGCTCCTGCTCCTGCTCCATGAAGTCCATGGTGGCGGCGCCGTCGTGCACTTCGCCGATCTTGTGGCTCTTGCCCGTGTAATAAAGGATGCGCTCGGTCGTCGTCGTCTTGCCGGCATCGATATGCGCGGCAATGCCGATATTGCGATAGCGTTCGAGCGGAGTCGTGCGGGCCATTTCTTTCTTACGCCTTTACCAACGATAGTGGGAGAACGCGCGGTTCGCGTCGGCCATCTTGTGCGTGTCTTCGCGCTTCTTCACGGCGTTGCCGCGGTTGTTGGCGGCATCCATGATCTCGCCGGACAGGCGGGCCGTCATGGTGGGCTCGCCGCGGCCGCGCGCGGCCGTGATGATCCAGCGGATGGCGAGCGCGCGGGAA
Source organism: Alphaproteobacteria bacterium (assembly GCA_021324545.1). Lineage (GTDB taxonomy): Bacteria > Pseudomonadota > Alphaproteobacteria > Micropepsales > Micropepsaceae > Rhizomicrobium. The sequence goes on along the minus strand of JAJPIX010000045.1, from coordinate 11,614 downwards.
CGATCGGTGCGCACTTCCACCGGCACCTGGTAAGTGGCGCCGCCCACGCGGCGTGAACGCACCTCGAGCGCCGGCGAAACATTGCGAAGCGCCTCGTGAAACACGGCCAGCGGATCCTGCTTGGTCTTTTGCTGGATTGTGTCGAACGCGCCGTAAACCGTGCTTTCGGCGACCGATTTCTTGCCGTCGTACATCAGGCTGTTCATGAATTTGGCGACGACGAGATCGCCATATTTCGCGTCCGGGTTGATCTGGCGCTTTTCGGCGCGGTGGCGGCGGGACATGGGCCCTCTCCTTATTTCGGCCGCTTGGCGCCATAAAGCGAACGGCGCTGCTTGCGGTCCTTCACGCCCTGCGTGTCCAGCACGCCGCGAATGATGTGATAGCGGACGCCGGGAAGATCCTTCACGCGGCCGCCGCGGATGAGAACGACGGAATGTTCCTGGAGATTGTGTCCTTCGCCGGGGATGTAGCTCACGACCTCATAGCCGTTGGTCAGGCGCACCTTCGCAACCTTGCGAAGGGCCGAATTCGGCTTCTTGGGCGTGGTCGTGTAGACGCGCGTGCAGACGCCGCGCTTCTGCGGACACTCCCTGAGCGCCGGAACCTTGCTGCGCTTGGCTTTCTCGCCGCGCGGCTTGCGGATGAGCTGGTTGACTGTCGGCATTCGTTCTTCCGTTCACCTTTTTGGCCGATGGGCCGAAAACAAATTTTTTGGGGCGCGGCCATAAACGGCCTGCCCCGTGTATGCGGAGGACCGAGGGCCCTGCCCCAGGTCGCGCACGCCTACGCTCTAAACTTGCTTGCCGGCAGCGTTTTCAGGCGCTTATCGCAGCCCGGACGGCCTGCCCGCGAGTGGGGCTATATAGAAGTGCGGGTTTTGCCGGTCAAGTGCGGCGAAAGGATATTTCGCGCAGGCATTTGGCCCATGAAGGGCAAGCCAAAAAGCTGTGTTATCAAGTGCCGGGCTTGCTGGGGTGCCGCCATGCGAAAAGGCATTTTTGCCGCCGTTGGGCTTGCGGCGCTGTGGGCCCCGGCCTCCGGGGCGACGGAAGACCCGTTCATTCATGCGGTGCCGGCCCAGACCCTGCCCAAGGGCCTTTTCGAGTTTGACCGGGACACGGCCGGCCGCTTCGACAATGGCTTTCCCCGCTATGACGCGGTGGATTTCGCCAACGCGCTGACCTATGGCCTGACCAATGACTTTCAGATCGGATTGCTGGTGAGCAGCGGCTATCTGCATGCCAATGCAAGCGCCGATGCCACGGGCGGTTCGGCAAATTTTCCCCGCAACATCTGGTATTTCCAGAGCGTGGGCACGAGCTTTACCTATCGGCCCCTGGATCCTGACAAGGGCGGATGGGGCCTTGCCTTCAGCATCGCGCCGGAATGGAAAAGGGCCGACCCTTTCAATGCGCGCAATTACGGCGGCGGATATGGCGTGGAATACCGCACGCTGGTGCAACGCGACGCCCTGCGGAATCGCCTGATTTTCCTATACAATCTGGCATTGGACGCGGCTTCCGTCCGCTATTCCGCGCCCGGCGCCCCGCAAAAATATGAAGGCACGTTCGATGTGGAGAACGATCTCGGCGTGACCTATCGCTTTGCGCGGCTTTGGGCGGCAGGCCTTGAGCTTCGCAATGACAATGCCGAGCCCGGCAAGCACGGACAGTCGTTCATCTGGGTCGGGCCCGCGCTGCATTTCGGCAATGAGCGCTTCTGGTCCACGGTTGGCTACATGGCGCAGGTCTATCGCTCCGCGCCCTCCACTGAACCCGCAAGCACCGTCACCGGCGACAACATTTATCTGCGCGCCCAGGAACGCCACGAAATCGTATTCCGCGGCGGCATTCGATTCTGATCTCCACAATTGCGGAAGGTCCTTATTGACGGTGGCGTCATATTTGCTATAGTTGCGAACGATTATCACTTTCAAAGAGGGGAAAAGTGCGCAATACCAAGTGGTTGGTGGTGAGCCTCATGGCGGTTTTTGCCGCGGCCGGAGCCGGCGGCATGGCGAGGGCCGATGACCAGCCGTTTCTGACCCTCTACACCACCGACATCGACACCCAGTACGAAAAGGAGATCGAGCAATCCTTCTACTGGGCCACGCAGAAGCCGCATCAGGCGTTCAACAGCTTCCAGTCCCGCACCGAATTCGAATACGGCGTGACCGACAATTTTCAGACATCGATCTATCTGAATTACGACTGGGAAAAATCGCGGCCGCATCTGCCGCCCGGGCCTGCCGACATCGATCAAGCCACCAGCGTTTCGGCGGAAGCGATCTACCGCGTCCTGAACGTCTATTTCGACCCGTTGGGCCTGGCCTTCTATTTCGAACCGACCTACGGCGACAGCACGCGCGAGCTGGAGGGCAAGATCCTGCTGCAGAAAAACTTCTTCAACGACCGCCTCCGGCTGGCCGCGAATGTCAATTTCGAACGCGAATGGAACCGCGAGGATGGCGACTGGCAGAAGGAAGATGCGCTGGAATTCTTCGCAGGCGCTTCCTACAACATCACGCCGGAATTCTCGCTCGGCGTGGAATTCAACAACGAGAACGATTTCGAGGGCGAGGGCGCGGCGCATGCCCATTCCAATGTCTATTATGCCGGGCCCACGATCCAGTATGTCGCCATGCCGTTCACCGTGACGCTCGGCGGCCAGATGCAGTTGCCCTGGGCGAGCGCCGGCAACGGCGCCCCCGGCGCCGTTCGCGGGGGCTATTTCACCGATGCCGAGCGCACACGCCTGGGCCTGCGCCTCAAGATGGACCTTTAGGCCGCAAACAGGTCGAACGGCCGCCCCGCCACGCGCGCTTCATGTTCCAGAAGCTTGCGCTTGAGCGGGAGTCCGCCGCCATAGCCGGTGAGCGAGCCATCGCTGCCGATGACGCGGTGGCATGGCACGATCAGCGCAATCGGATTGGCGCCGTTGGCCACGCCCACGGCGCGGGCCGCATGCGGCTGCCCGACCTTCTTTGCGATGGCGCCGTAGCTTGTGGTCGTGCCGAAGGGGATCTCGAGAAGCGCCTCCCAGACCTGCCTGTGGAACTCAGGGCCGTCCATTTCGAGTGCGAGATCGAAATGCTGCCGCTTGCCGCCGGCATATTCTGCAACCTGTCTCTTCACATCCGACAGCTTCTCCGGATTGTGCTCGGCGCTGCGATCCACGCGCTCGGCATTGCCGGCACGCAGGTTGAAGCGGACCAGGCGGCCATCCTCATCCACCCAGGCGGCGAAAATGCCGAAGGGCGTTTCGATGCGGTCCCAATAGGTTCTTGCGTTCTTCATCATGCGGCATCCTTCAGGCTGGACCACAGGTGCATCGTTGCGAGGCTGCGGTGCGGGGCAAATTCCTTCATCATGTTTTCCACTTCTTCACGTTCAGGTCGCTCTTCGCGCCTGTGCAGGCGCTGGAGCGCGGTCGCGAGCGCGCTGTCGCCAACCGGCGCACTGTCGGCAAAGCCGCCGCGAAGCATCACATAGCGCGCCGTCCATGTGCCAATGCCATGCAGGCTGGTGAGTTTCTTTTCCGCGGCGACGGCCGATCCTTCCGGCAGACCTTCGATATCGAGACGGCCTTCGGCCACGTCTTTCGCCGCGCCAACCAGATAGTCTGCCTTGGAACGCGAGTAACGGCGCCTGGCAAGCGCGTTCGCGCCGATATCGGCGACGCGCGCGGGCGATGGATGAGCGATCATGCCGCCGCCGGCCGGCTGGCCGGCCAGATGGATGATCTCGCGCCGCAGGGCGGCCGCAAACTTCACGTTGATCTGCTGGCCGATGATGGCCCAGCACAGCCCGTCGAAACCGGTCGGGATCGTGGGCACGCGCAGGCCCTTGCGGCGCATGAACAGCGCCATCTTCGGGTCTTTCGCCATGCGCGACTCGAACTGCGCCGTTTCGCTGTTGAGGCCGAGCATGCGCAAGGCGGCGGCGTGCAACAGCGCCATGCTTTCGCGGCCCTGCTTCTTTTCGGCATGGACGCGGCACCAGGCGCCTTCGCTTTCGAACGACACTTCCAGAACCGCCGTGCCGTCATGGGTGACAAGCGCCTTCCAGAGCCGGTTGCCTTCGCTTTTCTCGCACGGGCTTTCCGGATCGCGGCCGTGATAGGCGAGGATTTCCTGCGCGCGGTAGCCGGCCGGCAAGTGCAACAGGAAAACGGACGAGCCTTTCAGTCCGCGATAGGCGCCCGGCGTCATGCGCGCGATCCCGAGGAACTGGCGATGAAATACCGACTCGCTCTCGAAGCCGACGTCATAGCCGATATCCACGACCTTCTCGTCGGTGCCGAGCAGCTTTGCATAGGCCGTGCGCACACGCTCCCGCCTGAGCCATGAAGCCGGCGCAAGATGCGCATGTTCGCGGAAGAGATCGCCAAGCTTGGTCTGGCTGACGCCGCAGGCCCGCGCCAGCGCCGGGGCATCGGCAAATTCCTGCGGGGCGGCCCGCACCCGGCCGGCAAGGCCTTCGAACAGCGCAATGTCTTCGCTTTCGCCGCGGTAAAAAAGGTCGGGTCGGCAGCGCTTGCAGGCCCGCAAGCCGAGCGCCTGCGCCTCCGCTTCGGTCTTCACGATGCGCACGTTTTCCGGCTTCGGCTGGCGGGCCGTGCAGGACGGCAGGCAATAAATCCCTGTCGTCAGCACACCGATCAGGAATTTCCCGTCAAATTTGCCGGCGCGGGCGGCCGCGCGATCCCAGGAGAATGGCTTGAGCGTTGTCATGAGCGGAATATAGGGCTTGCCTGGCGCGGCCGCCTCTCAATTCTGCCGTTGGATATTGCTGAAGATAAAAAGGGCCGGTGCTTCCACCGGCCCTTCTTTTCCGATTCGCAGGCGGACTATTCAGCCGCAGCCTGTGGCGGTTCGAGCTGCGCGGATTGCTGGGCCGTTTCTGCCTGAATCGCCTTGTCGCGTTCCTGGGCGACGTGCCTGAGCCGCGCAATGGCGCCGCCCGTGCCTGCCGGGATCAGACGCCCGACAATCACGTTTTCCTTGAGCCCTTCCAGCGTGTCCACCTTGCCCTGAACGGCGGCTTCGGTCAGCACGCGGGTGGTTTCCTGGAACGACGCAGCCGAGAACACCGAACGCGTCTGCAACGACGCCTTGGTGATGCCCAGCAATACGGGCCGGCCCTTGGCCGGCTTCAGCCCTTCGGCTTCCGCCTTTCGGTTGGCCTCCTGCATTTCCAGAAGATCGACCTGTTCGCCGGCCAGAAGGGTGGTATCGCCGCCGTCCTCGATCTCCATTTTCTGCATCATCTGGCGGACGATCACTTCGATGTGCTTGTCGTTGATCTTCACACCCTGCAGGCGATAGACGTCCTGGATTTCCTTCACGAGATAGATCGCCAGTTCCTCCACGCCCTTGATGCGCAGGATGTCGTGCGGGCTGGGATTGCCCTCGACGATGTAATCGCCCTTCTCGACATAATCGCCCTCGCGCACGCTGATGTGCTTGCCCTTGGGGATCAGATATTCGGCCGGATCCAGCTTGTCGTTTTTCGGCCTGATGATGACGCGGCGCTTGTTCTTGTAGTCCTTGCCGAATTCGATGAATCCGTCGATTTCGGCCAGGACCGCCGCCTCCTTCGGCTTGCGCGCCTCGAACAGCTCCGCCATGCGCGGCAGGCCGCCCGTGATGTCGCGCGTCTTGGCGCCTTCCGTCGGGATGCGGGCCAGAACGTCGCCGGCTTTCACCTCCGCGCCGTCTTCCACCGAAAGAATGGCGTCCACCGACAGCGGATAGCGGGCTTCGCCGACGCCGGGCACCGTCAGGACCTTGCCCTTCTTGTCGCAGATCACGACCGCCGGACGAAGATCCTGGGATTTCGAGCCCGTGCCGCGCGTATCAATGACGACGCGATTGGTGACGCCCGTTTTTTCGTCGGCCACTTCCTTCACGGAAATGCCGGGCACGAGATCTTCGAACTTCACCACGCCGTTGACTTCGGTCAGCACCGGAAGCGCGTTCGGATTCCATTCGGCCAGGCGGTCGCCGCGCTTCACGTTGGCGCCGTCGTCCACCTTCAGCCTTGCGCCATAGGTGATGCGATAGCTGGCCCGTTCCGTGCCCTTGGCATCCACGATGGCGATCTGCATGTTGCGGCCCATCGCCACCGTTTCGCCGTCGGAATTCTTCACGACGTTGCGGTTGACGATCTTGATCTTGCCGTCGTAGCTCGCCTCGATCTTGGACTGGCCCGCAACCTGCGCCGCGCCGCCGATGTGGAAGGTGCGCATGGTGAGCTGCGTGCCCGGTTCGCCGATCGACTGGGCGGCAATCACGCCCACGGCCTCGCCGATGTTTACCGGCGTGCCGCGGGCCAGATCGCGCCCGTAGCACTTGCCGCAGACGCCGTCGGTCAATTCGCAGGCCAGCACCGAGCGCACACGCACTTTCTGGACATGCGCATTCTCGATCTTTTCCGCGATGTCCTCCGTCACTTCCTTGCCGCGCCGCAGAATGATTTCACCCGTTTCCGGATGCTTCACATCCTCCGCCGTGGTGCGGCCCAGGATGCGCTCGGACAGCGACGACACCACCTGGCCGCCGTCGATTTCGGCCTGCACGGTGATGCCTTTCTTGGTGCCGCAGTCTTCGGCCGTGATGATGCAGTCGTTCGCCACGTCCACCAGACGGCGCGTGAGGTAACCCGAATTCGCCGTCTTGAGCGCGGTGTCGGCCAGGCCCTTGCGCGCGCCGTGCGTGGAGTTGAAGTACTCCAGCACCGTGAGCCCTTCCTTGAAGTTCGACAGGATCGGGGTTTCGATGATCGACCCGTCGGGGCGCGCCATGAGGCCGCGCATGCCGGCCAGCTGCTTCATCTGCTGCGGCGAGCCGCGGGCGCCGGAATGGCTCATCATGTAGATGGAATTCATCTCCTCGATGCGGCCCGACTTGGGGTCGATCTTGGGTTCGGAGATTTCCTTCATCATTTCGGCGGCCACCTGATCCGTGCACTTCGACCATGCGTCCACGACAAGGTTGTACTTCTCCTTGTCGGTGGTTAGGCCGTCGAGATATTGCTGTTCGTATTCGCGCACGCGATGGCGCGTTTCGTCGATCAGCTTCTCCTTGGTCGCGGGCACGACCATGTCGTCCTTGCCGAAGGAAATGCCGGCCTTGCAGGCTTCGCGGAAGCCAAGCCCCATGATCGCATCCGCGAACAGAACGGTTTCCTTCTGGCCGCAGTGACGATAGACCTCGTCGATGATGTGGCTGATTTCCTGCTTGCGCAGAAGGCGGTTCACCAGCTCAAACGGAATTTTGGGATGACGCGGCAGAAGCTCCGCGATCATCATGCGGCCGGGCGTTGATTTCACGCGGCGGACGATCGGTTTCCCGTTTTCGTCAACCGTGTTGTAGCGCGCCTCGATTCTGGCATGCAGCGTGACCGCGCCGGAGAAGAGCGCGTGCTCGATCTCGCCGATGTCGTTGAACACCATGCCCTGGCCGGGCTCGTTTTCGCGCTCCTGCGACAGATAATAGAGGCCGAGCACGATATCCTGCGTCGGCACGATGATCGGCTTGCCGTTCGCAGGGCTGAGGATGTTGTTGGTGGACATCATCAGCACGCGCGCTTCCAGCTGCGCTTCCAGCGACAGCGGAACATGCACCGCCATCTGGTCGCCGTCGAAATCGGCATTGAAGGCGGTGCAGACCAGCGGATGAAGCTGGATCGCCTTGCCTTCGATCAGCACGGGTTCGAACGCCTGGATTCCGAGCCGGTGCAGCGTGGGGGCGCGGTTGAGCAGGACGGGATGCTCGCGGATGACTTCTTCGAGGATGTCCCAGACTTCGGGCTTTTCCTTTTCCACCAGCTTCTTGGACTGCTTGACCGTCTGGCTGAAGCCCTTGGCTTCCAGCCGCGAATAGATGAACGGCTTGAAAAGTTCGAGCGCCATCTTTTTCGGCAGGCCGCACTGATGCAGCTTGAGCTCGGGCCCAACCACAATCACGGAGCGGCCCGAATAATCCACGCGCTTGCCGAGCAGATTCTGGCGGAACCGGCCCTGCTTGCCCTTCAGCATGTCGGCAAGCGACTTCAGCGGACGCTTGTTGGCGCCCGTGATGACGCGGCCGCGGCGGCCGTTATCGAACAGCGCATCCACCGCTTCCTGCAGCATGCGCTTTTCGTTGCGCACGATGATGTCGGGCGCCTTGAGCTCCATGAGCCGCTTCAGGCGGTTATTGCGGTTGATGACGCGGCGGTAAAGATCGTTCAGGTCGGACGTTGCGAAGCGGCCGCCATCCAGCGGAACCAGCGGACGCAGCTCCGGCGGGATGACCGGGACCACCGTCAGAATCATCCATTCCGGACGATTGCCGGAATCGATGAAGGCTTCCACGAGCTTCAGCCGCTTGACCATCTGCTTGGGCTTCTCGCCGCCATTGCTGGCCGCGATGTCGGCGCGCAGCTGATCGCGCAACTTCACCAGATCAATCGCCTGCAGCAGCTGGCGCACAGCCTCCGCGCCGATCAGCGCGGTGAAGGCATCGTTGCCGTATTCGTCCTGGGCCTTGTAGTACTCGTCTTCCGTCAGCAGCTGGCGGTCCTTGAGCGGCGTCAGGCCGGGCTCCACGACGATGTATTTCTCGAAACAGAGGACCTGCTCCAGTTCCTTCAGCTTCATGTCGAGCATCAGGCCGATGCGCGACGGCAGCGACTTCAGGAACCAGATATGCGCAACCGGCGAAGCCAGCTCGATATGACCCATGCGCTCGCGGCGCACCTTCTGCACCGTTACTTCGACACCGCACTTTTCGCAGACGATGCCCTTGTACTTCATGCGCTTGTACTTGCCGCACAGGCATTCGTAGTCCTTGACGGGGCCGAAGATGCGCGCGCAGAACAGGCCGTCGCGCTCCGGCTTGAACGTGCGATAGTTGATCGTCTCCGGCTTCTTGATCTCGCCGTGGCTCCAGCGCAGAATCTGATCCGGGCTCGCAAGGGAAATGCGAATCCGGTCGAACTGCGGCTGTTCACTCACCGGCTTGAAGACGTTCATCAGTTCCTGATTCATTTCGACTCTCTTTCGAGTTCGTGCAGCAATCCGTTTGTGGCGCCCCCACCCTTCGACCGGCTCAGGGTGAGGACAATCATTCCGTTCTCCTCATGCCGAGCCTGCCGAAGCATGAGGTGGTCTCATTCGGTCACCCGTTCATCAACTCCACATTCAGCCCAAGCGAGCGCATTTCCTTGACGAGCACGTTGAAGGATTCCGGAATGCCGGCTTCGAACGTGTCTTCACCACGGACGATGGCTTCGTACACCTTGGTGCGGCCCGCCACGTCGTCGGATTTCACCGTCAGGATTTCCTGCAGCGTGTATGCGGCGCCATAGGCTTCCAGCGCCCACACCTCCATCTCGCCGAAACGCTGTCCGCCGAACTGCGCCTTGCCGCCCAGCGGCTGCTGGGTGACGAGCGAGTATGGACCGATGGAACGGGCGTGGATCTTGTCGTCCACCAGGTGGTGCAGCTTCAGCATGTAGATGTAGCCCACGGTCACCGGCCGCTTGAATGCTTCGCCCGTGCGGCCGTCGTAAAGCGTGACCTGTCCGGATTTCGACAGGCCGGCTTCCTCGAGCATCTTCACGATGTCCGGTTCCTTGGCGCCGTCGAACACCGGCGTGGCAACCGGAACGCCAACGCGCAGGTTCTCGCCAAGCTCGATGAGCCCCTGCTCGTTCAGTTCCTTGAGCCGGTCGTCATCCCCGTAGATGTGCTTCAGGGTGCGCCGAAGGGATTCATACTTCCCGTCGCGCTTCACCTTGTCCACCACGTCGCCGATCTGGCGGCCGAGGCCCGCGCAGGCCCAACCGAGATGCGTTTCCAGAATCTGCCCGACGTTCATGCGGCTGGGCACGCCCAGCGGATTGAGCACGATATCGACCGGCGTGCCGTCGTCCAGATGCGGCATGTCCTCCATCGGAACGATGCGGCTAATCACGCCCTTGTTGCCGTGGCGGCCGGCCATCTTGTCGCCCGGCTGGAGCTTGCGCTTCACGGCAACGAACACCTTGACCATCTTCATCACGCCGGGCGCGAGTTCGTCGCCGCGGCGCAATTTTTCGACCTTGTCCGCGAAGCGCTTGTCGAGGCGGTTCTTGGATTCGTCGTACTGCTTTTTCAGCGCTTCGATTTCGGCCATCGCCTTTTCGTTGCGCAGGCCGATCTGCCACCACTGATGGCGCGGAATCGTTTCCAGCACGGCGTTCGTGATCTTGCTGTCGGCGGCAAGGCCCTTGGGCCCATGAGCCACGGTCTTGTGCAGCAGAATCTCGGACAGGCGGGAGAAGATGTTGCGTTCCAGAATCGCAAGCTCGTCGTCGCGGTCTTCCGCCAGACGCTCTTCTTCGGCCTTCTCGATCGCAAGCGCGCGCTGATCCTTGTCCACGCCGTGCCGGTTGAACACGCGCACTTCCACGATCGTGCCCGTGACGCCCGGCGGTACGCGCAGAGACGTGTCGCGCACGTCGGCGGCCTTTTCGCCGAAGATCGCGCGCAGGAGCTTTTCTTCCGGCGTCATCGGCGTTTCGCCCTTTGGCGTCACCTTGCCCACCAGAATGTCGCCTGCCTGGACCTCGGCGCCGATATAGACGATGCCCGCCTCGTCGAGGTTCTTGAGCGACTCCTCGCCCACGTTCGGGATATCGCGCGTGATTTCCTCAGGCCCCAGTTTGGTATCGCGCGCCATTGTCTCGAATTCCTCGATATGGATCGAGGTGAAGACGTCGTCGCGCACGATGCGCTCGGAAATAAGGATGGAGTCTTCGAAGTTGTAGCCATTCCACGGCATGAAGGCGACGAGCACATTCTTGCCGAGCGCAAGCTCTCCGAGCTGCGTCGACGGACCGTCGGCAATGATATCGCCCTTCTGCACATGGTCGCCCACCTTCACGAGCGGCCGCTGGTTGATGCAGGTGGACTGGTTCGAACGCTGGAACTTTTTCAGGCGGTAAATGTCGATGCCCGGCTTGGTGGGATCGGTTTCTTCCGTCGCCCGGATGACGATGCGGGTGGCGTCGATCTGGTCGACGATTCCCGGACGGCGCGCCGCAATGGCGGAGCCGGAGTCGCGCGCCACAACATCTTCCAGGCCGGTGCCGACCAGCGGCGCTTCCGGCTGGAGCAGCGGGACGGCCTGGCGCTGCATGTTCGAGCCCATGAGCGCGCGGTTGGCGTCGTCGTTCTCAAGAAACGGCACAAGCGCCGCGGCCACCGACACAAGCTGCTTCGGCGAAACGTCGATGAATTCCACCTGGTCGGGCGTCGTCATCATGAAGTTGCCGCCCTTGCGGCAGGAGACGAGCTCGTCGGTGATGCGGCCCCTGGAGTCGATCGTCGCGTTGGCCTGGGCGATCGTGTATTTCGCCTCTTCCATTGCCGAGAGATAGATCACTTCGTCCGTGACGTGCTTGTTGTTCACCTTGCGATACGGGCTCTCGATGAAGCCGTACTTGTTCACGCGTGCATAGGTCGCAAGCGAGTTGATCAGACCGATGTTCGGGCCTTCCGGCGTTTCGATCGGGCAGATGCGGCCGTAATGCGTCGGATGCACGTCGCGCACCTCGAAGCCGGCGCGCTCGCGGGTCAGACC
>JAJPIX010000029.1 GCA_021324545.1 Alphaproteobacteria bacterium | reverse complement strand
GTTTTACGCGCTTTTAATTACTGACGCTTAGTCTTTGCTTCAAATAACAGGTGGGCGCCCGAAAGCCGGGCGGGAAGTCGATGACGGCGTTGGCGACGAAGCCGCAGGTTGCTGCGGCCGTCGAGGGATCACAGTCCCTCGGCAAATACTATTTCGAGATGCTCAATCTGGTTGAGCGGCTGCATCGTCAGCTGCTCGACGTGATCAAGGACGAACTGGACCGGCGCGACGAACGGGAGATCAACTCCGTTCAGGCGCTGCTTCTGTTCAACGTCGGCGATCAGGAACTGACCGCCGGCGAGCTCAAGACGCGCGGCCATTATCTGGGCTCGAACGTCTCGTACAATCTCAAGAAGCTGGTCGAGAGCGGCTACATCCATCACGAGCGTTCGGAAATCGACCGCCGCTCGGTGCTCGTGCGCCTTACGCGCAAGGGCCAGGACGTGCGCGACATGCTGGCGGAACTGTTCAACCGCCATCTGGGCTCGCTCGAGGCGGTGGGCAATGTGGGCGCGGCGGAACTTGAGGTGCTGAATGCGGCGCTTCGCCGTGTCGAGCGCTTCTGGATCGATCAGGTTCGCTTCCGCCTCTAGGAATTGCGCGCGGCGCGCCGCGCCCGGACACGGGTCTGTGGGCGGGTCTGCGGCCGCCGCTCTTCAGCGCAAGGGCCGCCGTGGAATGAAGGCGCTGGTCCGCCTCATATAGTCCGTATAGGCGGGCCTGCGCCGCACGATATCCTTCTCCGTCAGCGGCACACCCGATACCCGCAGCAGCACGAATGTCATCAGAAGCGGGCCCAGCACGCTCCACCAGGCGCCGCTGCCGGCCAGCGCGATCAGGAAAATACCCCACCAGAATGCGACGTCACCGAAATAATTGGGATGGCGTGACCACGCCCACACGCCGCCCGCCAGGACCTTGCCGCGATTGTCCGGCCGTTCCAGGAAGTGCGCGAGCTGCCAGTCGGCGACTGCTTCCAGGGCAAATCCGGCGGCGGCAATCAGGGCGCCGGTCAGGTCAAGCCAGCCGAATGCGACGGGTGGCGCGGCCATAGCCGCCTGCAGCGGCCATGAAACAATCCACACCGCAATCCCCTGCGCCAGAAAAACGATGAACAGGCTTCGCTGTTCGAATGCGCTTCCGTACGTCGCGCGCATTGCGGCGTAGCGGCGATCTTCCTGTCCTGCGTGCCGCCAGCGGAAAAACAGGTGGCCCGTTAGCCGCATGGCCCAAATGGCTACGAGCGCGAGAAGCAGCAGATTGCGTGCATCCGTGGGAGGCGCGGCGGTGGCGCTCACGGCTGCCGCCAGAATGAAACCGGGCCCCCAGAAGATGTCCGCGATGGTTACATCCTTCAGCCGCCGGCTTGCTGCCCAAAGTGCGGCCTCCGCCGCAAGCAGGAGAATGAGTGTTAAAAACGGGGCTGGCATGTGACAATTCGCTTGGGTGTTGCTGGGGGTCGTGCGCTATTTTGGCACCGCCCGGTTGAGCGGCGCCTCACTGTCCTTCAAAATCCGGCGAGCGATGGCATACCCCTATCTATCCCGATTTCGCGAGGCCTTGGCCAGCCTGAAGGCGGAAGGCCGCTATCGGGTCTTTGCCGATCTCCTGCGCCGGCGCGGCAGCTTTCCGCAGGCGGATCATTTTGCCGCCGCCGGTAAGCGGCCGGTGACCGTGTGGTGCAGCAACGACTATCTCTGCATGGGCCAGCATCCGAAGGTGATCGCAGCCATGCATGCGGCGCTGGATTCGGCGGGCGCCGGCGCGGGCGGCACGCGCAACATTTCCGGCACCACGCATTATCATGTGGAGCTGGAGCGCGAGCTGGCCGATCTCCACGGCAAGCAGGGCGCGCTTCTCTTCACATCGGGCTACAATTCCAACGAAACCACGCTGTCCACCTTCGCCAAATTCCTGCCGGGCGTGATCATTTTCTCCGATGCGCTCAATCATGCCTCCATGATCGAGGGCATCCGCCATTCCGGCGCGGAAAAGAAGATCTTCCGGCACAACGATCTCGCCCATCTTGAAGAATTGCTGCGTGCCGCCGAACCGTCGGCGCCCAAGCTGATCGCCTTCGAGTCCGTCTATTCGATGGATGGCGATTTCGGGCCCGTCGCTGCCATATGCGACCTGGCCGCAAAATACGGCGCGCTGACCTATCTCGACGAGGTGCATGGCGTGGGTCTTTACGGGCCCGGCGGGGCCGGCGTTGCGGCGCGCGACGGCGCAATGCACCGCGTGGACATCATCGAGGGCACGCTCGCCAAGGCCTTCGGCGTGATGGGCGGTTACATCGCGGGCAGCGCCGAAATCGTGGATTGCGTGCGCTCCTTCGCGCCGGCCTTCATCTTCACGACCTCGCTTGCGCCGGTGCTGGCCGCCGGCGCGCTGGCCAGCATCCGCCACCTGCGGCAAAGCGACGTGGAGCGCCAGGCCGTGCATGAGCGCGCGGCGCGGCTGAAACGGGTGTTTCGCGAAGCGGGGCTGCCGGTCATGCCGTCGCCCAGCCATATCGTGCCGGTCTTCGTGGGCGATGCAGCGCTCTGCAAGTCGGTATCGGACATGCTTCTGGCCGACCATGCGATCTATGTGCAGCCGATCAACTATCCCACGGTGCCGCGGGGGCAGGAACGTTTGCGCTTCACCGCGTCGCCCGCCCACACCGACGCCATGATGGACGCGCTGGTGATTGCGCTCGACCGCGTATGGACGGCGCACAAGCTGGCCCGCGCGGCCTGATGCCCGGCGGCGAAAAGCCGGAGGTCTATGTCGAGCTGATCGTGCAGGGCAACGTCGTCAAGGCAACGGCCATCCACGCCAAAACGGGGCTTGAGGCCACCATCGTGGGTCCGGCCGGCGCGGGCCGCGCCGCGCTGGAAGCCGCGGCCGTGCGCAAGCTCGAATATCTGCTAAAAAAACAGCGTGAGCGTTAGGCAATTTCCTCGCTCCGGGATTGCCGGGTGAGGATTCCGGATCAGCTGCGCTTGCGCCCCTTATGCGGCGGGGCATTGCGGCCAAGCCCGATCTTCTTGGCAAACTCGCTGCGCTGGGCCGCGTAATTGGGCGCCACCATCGGATAATCCGCCGGCAGGCCCCACTTCGCGCGATATTCCTCCGGCGTCATGTTGTAGTTCGACCGCAGGTACCGCTTCAGCATCTTCAGTTTTTTGCCATCCTCCAGGCAGACGATGTATTCCGGCGTGACCGATTTCTTGATCGGCACGGCCGGCTTCTGGCTCGTCATCGCCTCGCCATGGCCGGCGCCCGAAAGCCCGCCCAGCGTTGCATGCACGCTCTTGATCATGCCGGGCAGTTCGGCCACTGGCACGGGATTGTTGCTCACATAGGCGGCGACGATTTCGCTCGCCAGTTTCAGCAGCTCGTCGGACCTCGACGTGCTTTCATCGTTTTTGTCGGCCATGTCTGACCTCTTGCTCCATCAGGGATTCCTTGGACGCCGCGATTAATGCGGAGGCTATAGCCGAAAGCAAGCGTCTCCGAAGAAAAAAACGTCACGATTGTTTACTCGAATATTTGCTTGAAACGGTGTAATCTCGACTTTGAGTTTTTCGTCGTTCATCTTCTTTGGCGCTATACATCGTCTATACTTCGATTGATGTATGTATGAACATTTTTGCGGGAACGATCTGCAAACCATGCATACCGGTTCGGAAATTGGGGATGGCTGACCGCCCGGGCGGTTTGCGGCATGGCGGGACTCGCTGCTGGCGCTAGATTTGGTAAAGGGGTAGGCGTAGAGCCCCTAGAACGCGGCTTGGCTCCGGCCGCGCGGGCTCCAGCGAGGGCGGAAAATGGCGGTGGCGGCAGACATGACCGGCAGGGATTCGGATGGCTTTTTCACGCGGCGGCTCAGGGACGCCGATCCGGAGGTCGCGGCGGCCATCGCCGATGAGCTGAAACGCCAGCAGGAGAAAATCGAACTCATTGCCTCGGAGAACATCGTCTCCCGCGCGGTGCTTGAGGCCCAGGGCTCCGTTCTCACGAACAAATACGCCGAAGGCTATCCCGGGCGCCGCTATTACGGCGGCTGCGAATATGTGGATGTGGCCGAAGAGCTGGCGATCGACCGGGCCAAGCGCCTGTTCAACTGCAAATTCGCCAATGTCCAGCCGCATTCGGGTGCGCAGGCCAATCAGGCCGTGTTCTTCGCGCTCATGCAGCCGGGCGACACCTTCATGGGCCTGAGCCTCAGCGCCGGTGGGCATCTGACCCACGGCTCGCCCGTCAACCAGTCGGGCAAATGGTTCAAGCCGGTGTCCTACACTGTGCGCCGCCAGGACCAGCGCATCGACATGGACGAGGTCGCGCACCTGGCCGCGCAGCACCGGCCCAAACTGATCATCGCCGGGGGCTCGGCCTATCCGCGCTTCATAGACTTCAAGCGCTTCCGTGAAATCGCCGATTCGGTCGGCGCCTATTTCATGGTGGACATGGCGCATTTTGCGGGTCTGGTGGCGGGCGGGGTCCATCCCAATCCGCTCGACCATGCGCACATCGTCACAACGACCACGCACAAGACGTTGCGCGGCCCCCGCGGCGGCATGATCCTCTCCAACGACGAAGACCTGGGCAAGAAAATCAACTCCGCCGTGTTCCCCGGCCTTCAGGGCGGCCCGCTGATGCATGTCATCGCGGCCAAGGCGGTCGCGTTTGGCGAAGCATTGAAGCCCGATTTCAAGATCTATGCCCGCAATGTGGTGGAGAACGCCAGGGTGCTCGCCGAAACGCTGGCGGCCTCGGGCCTGGACATCGTTTCCGGCGGCACCGACACGCATCTGATGCTGGTGGACTTGCGGCCGAAAAAGGCCACCGGCCGCGCCGCCGAAAAATCGCTCGACCGCGCCTACATCACCTGCAACAAGAACGCCATTCCGTTCGATACGGAAAAGCCCGCCATCACCTCCGGCATCCGTCTGGGTTCGCCCGCCGGCACCACGCGCGGTTTCGGCCCCGCCGAGTTCCGCGCCATCGGCAAGCTGATCGTGGAAGTGGTGGATGCGGTCGCGGTGAAAGGCGAAGAGGGTGATCCCGCCGTCGAGGCCAGCGTGCGATCGCGCGTGGCCGAACTTTGCAACAAATTCCCGATTTATCAGTAGGACAACAATTTCATGCGCTGCCCGTTCTGCGGTCACGACGACACGCAAGTCAAAGACAGCCGGCCGAGCGAAGACAACTCCGCCATCCGCCGCCGCCGCCATTGCCCGGCCTGCGGCGGGCGCTTCACCACCTTTGAGCGCGTGCAGTTGCGCGAACTGATCGTGGTGAAGAAGAACGGCCGGCGCGAGCCGTTCGAGCGCGAGAAGCTGGAGCGTTCGCTGGCCCACGCGTTGCGCAAGCGGCCGGTGGAAGCCGAGCGTGTGGACCGCATGATCACCGGCATCGTGCGCCGGCTGGAAAGCATGGGCGAAAACGAAGTGCCGTCCACCGTAATCGGCGAGCTTGTGATGCAGGCGCTCTCCAGCCTCGACAAGGTGGCCTATGTGCGCTTTGCCTCGGTCTACAAGAACTTCCGCGAGACGCGCGACTTCGAAGCCCTGATCGGCGAAATGGAAGGCGGCGAGAAGGATTAGGCGCTCCAAGCGTCGTCATCGACCGCCTCATGTGCCCGACCCGATTTTTCTGAGACAAAAACGGGTTGTCCGGACAGGCGGGCAATGATGTGGAGCGCGCACTTTGCGGCATCCCTTTCCTCCCCGTTTATGGGCGGAGGTGCTTCGCGCAGCGAAGCGGAGGGGGCGGGTACCGCGAATCTGTACGAAACGGTCCTAGAGAGAGTAATTTTCTCCTTATTTTCCCTTGACAGGGCCCGTTCCTGTGGTATTATTCCCAAATCTCCCCGATTCTGCCCTGTTGGCCGTGCGGCTTTGCTGCGCGGGCCAAAGCCATATCGCCCGCACCCTTTTGAGATAGATTCGCAACTATGACGAAGCACCACCCCCACGACGAACGCCACATGCGCCATGCGCTCATGCTGGCCGAGCGTGCGCTGGGCCGCGTGGCGCCCAATCCGGCCGTGGGCTGCGTGATCGTCTCGGCCCAGGGCCGGGTGATCGCGCGCGCCCACACGCAGGATGGCGGCCGGCCGCATGCGGAGACCGTGGCGCTGGCGGCGGCCGGTGCGGGGGCGCATGGCGCAACCGTCTATGTCAGCTTCGAGCCTTGCGCCCATCACGGCAAGACGCCGCCCTGCGCCGATGCGCTCATCGAGGCGGAACCGGCGCGCGTCGTCGTGGCCACGCAGGACCCGGACCCGCGCGTGCACGGCCGCGGCATCGAGCGGCTGCGCGCCGCCGGCATCGAAGTCACGGCTGGCGTGCTGGAAAGGGAAGCTGCGCATCTGAACGAAGGATTCATCAGGCGCGTCACGCAAAACCGTCCGCTTGTCACGCTCAAGATCGCGCAGAGTCTGGATGGCCGCATTGCGTCCGCGTCCGGCGAGAGCAAGTGGATCACGGGCGAAGAATCGCGCCGCCATGTGCATCTGATGCGGGCGCGGCACGATGCCATCCTGATCGGCATCGGCACCGCGCTTGCCGACGATCCGCAGCTCACCTGCCGCATCGCGGGGCTGGAGAAATATTCGCCCGTCCGGGTCGTGCTGGACGGCAAGCTGAAACTCGGCGAGTGGTCGAAGCTCGCGCAGACCGCGCGCGAGGTGCCCACCGTCGTCTATACGGTATCGGAAGGCGGGGGACCGCTGCGCGTCTGCGGCGTGGACGTCGTGCGCGTGGCAAAGGATGCGCGCGGCCGGCCCGATATCGAAGCGGTGTTGCATGATCTGGCGGCGCGCGGCATCACGCGCCTTCTGGTCGAAGGCGGGCCCACCGTTCACGCCACCTTCCTCAATCGCGGGTTCGCGGACCGGCTGGAAATATTCCGCGCGCCCATGCTGTTGGGCAGCGCCGGCAAGCCCGCCGTCGAAGGTCTGGCCGCACTGGAGCTGGGCGAAGCGCCGCGCTTTCGCCCGCTTGAACGGCGCAGCCTTGGCAACGATCTGTTGGAAAGCTTCGCGGCAGGGGCGTAGATACGGTCATGTTCACCGGCATCGTCACCGACATGGGCAAGGTCCGCCACGTGGAAAAGCGGGGCGACACCCATCTCGTCATTTCCACCGGCTATGACGTGGACGGGATCGGCGTGGGCGCATCCATTGCCTGTTCGGGCATCTGTCTGACGGTGGTGGACAAGGGCAACGGCAAGGATCGCTGGTTCGCCGTCACGGCGTCCGGCGAAACCCTCTCGCGCACGACGCTGGCAGGCTGGAAGGTGAATGATCCCGTCAACCTGGAGAGGCCCCTGCGCGTGGGCGATGAGCTTGGCGGGCACATCGTCACCGGACACATCGACGGGGTGGCCGAAATCCTGCGCGTGGAGCCCGAAGGCGAATCCACGCGCATCGTCCTTCAGGCGCCGAAGAACCTGCTGCCCTTCATCGCACCCAAGGGCTCCATTGCGCTCGATGGCGTATCGCTGACGGTGAACGAGAGGGGCGGTGCGCACTTCGGCGTGAACATCATTCCGCACACAAAGGCCGTCACCACATTCGGCCGCGCAAGGCCGGGCATGAAGGTCAATCTCGAGGTGGACCTCATGGCGCGCTATGTGGCCCGGCTTGTGAAGTCCTGATCATGTTCCGCGGCTATCTTTCATCGATTGACGAACTCATCGAGGAAGCCCGCGAAGGCCGCATGTTCATCCTGGCCGATGCGGAGGATCGCGAAAACGAAGGCGATCTGGTCATCCCCGCGCAGATGTGCACGCCGCAGGCGATCAATTTCATGGCCAAGCACGGCCGCGGGCTCATCTGCCTTGCCCTGACGCAGGAACGCGCGAACACACTTCAGATTCCGATGATGACCCAATTCAACGGCACGCCGAACCAGACGGCGTTCACCGTTTCCATCGAAGCAAGGGAGGGAATCTCCACCGGCATTTCAGCGCATGACCGGGCCCATACCATTTCGGTGGCGATCGATCCCACCAAAGGCCCGTCAGACATCGTGATGCCGGGCCATGTCTTCCCGCTGGTCGCACGCCCGGGAGGCGTGCTGGTCCGCGCGGGCCACACCGAAGCGGCCGTGGATATCGCGCGCCTCGCCGGCCTTAATCCCGCCGGTGTGATCTGCGAGATCATGAATGACGACGGCACCATGGCGCGGCTGCCGGATCTCGTGAAGTTCGCGCAGCATCACGGGCTCAAGCTCGGCACGATCGCCGATCTCATCGCCTATCGCCGCAAGAACGATCACTTCGTGCAGCGCTCGGTGGAAACGCCGTTCGCCAGCCACAACGGCGGCGAATGGAAGATGCTGGTTTACATCAACACGCTGGAATATGCCGAGCACATCGCGCTGGTGAAGGGGGACATCCGGTCGCCGGAGCCTGTGCTGGTGCGCATGCACGCCATCAACGTATTCAGCGACGTGCTGGACTGGGCGCAATACGAGCACGACGTTCTGGGCGCGGCCATGCGCATCATCGGGGAGGAAGGCCGCGGCGTCGTCGTGCTGCTGAGGCAGACAAAACCGACTTTCGTCACCGATCTCCTCTTGCGCCGCACGATGGACGATGTGGACCGCAGGCGCGTGAAGGAGTATGGCGTGGGCGCGCAAATCCTTCTCGATCTCGGCGTGAAAGACATGATTCTCCTCACCGACACGCCGGAAAAGAAGGTGGTGGCGCTGGAAGGCTATGATCTCAACATCGTGGGCACGCGGCCCATCCGCGGCGTGCGCAAGGAACGGCCATGACGCCAAGCATCCTGATCGTGGAGGCGCGCTTCTATCCGCATATTTCCGATGCGCTGCTCGATGGCGCGACTGCGGCGCTTGAAAAGGCCGGCGCGCGATTTGAGCGCGTCACCGTTCCCGGGGCGCTGGAAATTCCGCCGGCCATCCTGTTTGCCGCGAAGGCGGGCGAGGGCGGCGGAAGGGAGTATGACGGTTTCGTCGCGCTGGGCTGCGTGATCCGCGGAGAGACCTATCACTTCGAAATCGTCGCCCATGAATCAGCGCGCGGACTGATGGACCTGAGCCTTTATCACGGGCTTTGCATCGGCAACGGCATTCTCACCGTAGATGACGAGGATCAGGCGCTGGCCCGGGCCGAGCGTGACCGGCTGGACAAGGGCGGCGATGCCGCGCGCGCCTGCCTTTCGCTGATCGAGGCGCGCGCGAAGCTCGGGGCGCGCCGATGATCGCGGCCGAACGGCAGGCGGGAACGGCGCAGGCAGCCGCGGCGCGTCAGGCCGCGCGGCTGGCCGCCGTTCAGACGCTTTACCAGATGGAGCTGACGGGCAAGGACGCCGAAACCGCCGCGCGCGAATTCCTGGCGCATGGCTTTGCCAGCGAGCGCGAGATCGCGCCTTCCGGCAAGCCGGATGAGGCGTTTTTTGCCGCCATCGTGCGCGGGGTCCCGCATCATCAGGTCGAGATCGACCGTTCGATCGCCGGCTGTCTTTCCGAGGACTGGAAGCTTGACCGCATCGACTCCATCCTGCGGGCCATCCTGCGCGCCGGCGCTTTCGAGCTGATCGGCCGCAAGGATGTTCCGGCAAAAGTCGTGATCGACCAATATGTGGACGTCGCGCACGCGTTCTTTTCGGCGCAGGAGCCGGCCTTTGTGAATGCCGCGCTTGACCGCTTGGCCCGCCAGAAGCGGTCGCGGGAATTTGGCGAAGCGCCGTCCGGCGGCGAACTGGAATTCTAGTTGCGGCCGTCCGGCAAAGCGGCGCACGGCCAATCCGCCTTCCCGCAAGGGTGAAAAGCGCAACATCGATGTCCAGGCCATCTGAATTCGAACTGATCGCAAGGTTCTTTGCGCCGCTCGCAAAGGCGGCGCCCGGCGCCTTCGGGCTGACCGACGACGCGGCCATTTTGCGGCCGTCCGCGGGCGAGGAGCTCGTTGTCACGGCCGACGCGCTGGTCGAAGGCGTGCATTTCCTGCGCGATGACCCGGCGGAGACCGTCGCAAGGAAGGCGCTGCGGGTGAATCTCTCGGACCTCGCGGCCAAGGGCGCAAAGCCGCTCGGCTATCTCCTGGTGCTTGCGCTCCCCGATTGGCCCGGCACCGATTGGCTCGCCGCTTTCGCGAAAGGGTTGGCGGAAGATCAGAGGAAATATGGATTTGTGCTCCATGGCGGCGACACCACCGCAACGCCCGGGCCGCTTTGCATTGCCGTCACGGCCTTCGGCACGGTGCCGGCGGGGCAGATGCTTCGGCGCGCCGGCGCCAGGCCCGGTGACCTCGCGTTCGTCTCCGGAGGGATAGGAGGCGGGGGAGGGGGGGTGCAGATTCTGAAAAACAACCGTCCCGGAATTCCGCCAGAAATCGCCGATGAGCTGGTTCGCCGTTACCGTTTGCCGGAACCGCGGCTTGCGCTGGGAGCAAAGCTCCGCGGCCTTGCCAGCGCCGCGCTCGACGTTTCCGACGGCCTTATCGCCGATCTTGGCCACATCGCCGAAGTTTCGGGCGTCCACATCGCGGTGGAGGCGGCGCGTGTGCCGCTTGTGGCGGGATTGAAAGAGCTGTGGGCCGGCGAGGCGGTCGCCAAGGCGGTCACCGCGGGCGACGATTACGAAATCGCATTCACCGCGCCCGCTTCCGCCCGTGCGCAGATTCTGGAAGCCGCGCGGCAGTCTGCGACGCCCGTCACCGAGATCGGCCGGGTGGAAGAGGGCGAGGGGATTGCGCTCATGGATGCGTCCGGCCGGGAGATTCCGCTGCCGCGCCAGGGCTACACCCATTTCTGAGCCCGAATCGTGCTTCACTTGGCCGAAGGGAATCTTGGCAATGCGCCTTCGTCTTGCAGCGGCCTGTCTTGTGCTCCTTGCGCCGTCGTCTGCATTCGCGGCCAAACAGCAGGAGCCGGGCACGAATGTGGACATGCCCTATCTGATGGCGCCGGTGACGATGGACGGGAAGCTGGTCGCCTATGCCTACATCTCCAGCCAGATCATCGCGGTCTCGCCGAACGCGGCCGTCGAAATCCGGCTCAAGGTGCCGTTCATCCAGGACGCCTTCGTGCGCGATGTGAACGCGCGGCCTGTCACCAGGCCGGATGATCCGCAGACGATGGATCGCGACGCCCTGATGGCCCGCCTTCTGGCCGATGCCCGGCGCGCGGCAGGCGCCGACAAGGTGGCCGGCATCCGGTTTACCCAGATCCAGATCGCGCCGTTGCGGCCCAACCCCTGAAGCCGCCCTGCGACAACCGAAAAAGTTGCAGCGGCGTAAGGCTTTTGGCATATGTCCGCCGCCCTTGAAGCGGTGGGTCTCTTCCGGCCGGCCATGGGGATGGGTGGCCTGCGTATCCTTGGGTCTGCCCCGTATCCAAAAAATTCGCACGAGGGAACATCATGAGCCTTCCGCTGATTCTCGTACTGGTTTGCGCCGCGCTGGCGCTGGTGTACGGCGCCTGGACGATCAGTTCGGTCCTGGGCCTGAGCGCCGGCACCGACCGCATGAAAGAAATCGCCGCCGCAATCCAGGAAGGCGCCGGCGCCTATCTCAACCGGCAGTACACCACCGTCGCCATCGTGGGCGCCGTCATCTTCGCGCTGGCGTTGTGGATTTTCGGCTGGCAGGTCGCGCTCGGCTATTTCATCGGCGCGCTGTTCTCCGGAACGGCGGGCTACGTCGGCATGAACGTCTCGGTGCGCGCCAACGTGCGCACGGCCGAAGCCGCGCGCAGCGGGCTGGCGAAAGGTCTGTCCGTGGCCTTCCGCTCGGGCGCGGTTACAGGATTGCTTGTGGTGGGCCTGGGTCTTCTGGGCGTTGCCGGCTACTACGCCTTCCTCCGTTACGGCCTCGGCCTCGACATCGCCGATGAAACGCAAGGCCGCATGGTGACAAATGCGCTGGTCGCGCTCGGCTTCGGGGCTTCGCTGATTTCGATCTTCGCACGCCTTGGCGGCGGCATCTTCACCAAGGGTGCCGATGTCGGCGGCGACATGGTGGGCAAGGTCGAAGCCGGAATCCCGGAAGACGATCCGCGCAATCCGGCCACCATTGCCGACAATGTGGGCGACAACGTGGGCGATTGCGCCGGCATGGCCGCCGACCTGTTCGAAACCTACGCCGTGACCACCGTGGCCACGATGGTGCTGGCTTCGATCTATTTCGCCGATGCCGCCACCAAGTCCGCGCTGATGCTTTACCCGCTGGCGATCAACGGCATGTGCATCCTCACGTCCATCATCGGCACGTTCTTCGTGCGGCTGGGCGGCGGCAAATCCATCATGGGCGCGCTCTACAAGGGCGTGGTTGCGACCGGCGTCCTGTCGCTCATCGGCCTTTGGCCGCTGACCGACTGGCTCGTGGGCCTGCACACACAGCTTTCGACCTCCGCCGGAGCGAGCTTCACGGGCTTGAGCCTTTTCGAATGTGGCGTGGTGGGCCTTGCCATCACCGGCGCGATCGTCTGGATCACCGAATACTACACGGGCACGGGATTCCGCCCCGTGAAGGTGATCGCAAAATCATCCGTCACGGGCCACGGCACGAACGTGATTCAGGGCCTGGCGATTTCGATGGAAGCCACTGCGCTTCCGGCCATCGTCATCTGCATCGGCATCATCCTGACCTACATGCTGGCGGGCCTGTTCGGCATCGCGATTGCGGTTTCCACCATGCTGTCGCTGGCCGGCATGATCGTGGCGCTCGATGCCTTTGGCCCGGTCACCGACAATGCCGGCGGCATTGCCGAGATGAGCGGCCTGGAAGGCGAGGTGCGCAAGACGACCGACGCGCTAGATGCGGTGGGCAACACGACCAAGGCCGTGACCAAGGGCTACGCCATCGGTTCGGCGGGGCTGGGCGCGCTGGTGCTGTTCGCGGCCTATAATTCCGACCTCGGCTATTTTGTTTCGCATGCCGACGTTTACAGCTATTTCCGCGACATCACGCATCTGGATTTCTCGCTCGCCAATCCGTGGGTGGTGGTCGGGCTCTTCCTCGGCGGCCTGCTGCCTTATCTCTTCGGCGGCATCGCCATGACGGCGGTGGGCCGCGCGGCTGGCGCCGTGGTGGAAGAAGTGCGCAAGCAGTTCAAGGAAATGCCCGGCATCATGAAGGGCACGCAGAAGCCGAATTACGCGCGGGCCGTGGATCTGCTGACGCGCGCGGCCATCCGCGAGATGATCGTGCCGTCGCTGCTGCCGGTGCTGTCTCCGATCGTCTTCTTCTTCATCGTGAAGGCGGTGGCGGACAAGACGCAGGCTTTCGCGGCGCTGGGCGCCATGCTGCTCGGCGTGATCGTCACGGGCCTGTTTGTCGCCATTTCGATGACGTCAGGCGGCGGCGCCTGGGACAACGCCAAGAAATTCATTGAAGACGGCAACTACGGCGGCAAGGGTTCGGATGCGCACAAGGCCGCCGTCACGGGCGACACCGTGGGCGATCCCTACAAGGACACCGCCGGTCCCGCCGTCAATCCGATGATCAAGATCACGAACATCGTGGCGCTGCTTCTGCTCGCCACACTGGCCCATCTCGGCTGATCAGGGATAGCCGGGCGGGCCCTGCTGGCCGGGAGATGGGTTCTGTCCGGCATTGCCCAGCGGCACGCCGGGCGTTGCGTTGAAGAGCTGTTCGAGGAATGTCAGCTCGCGGCCTCTGGCGGGCGTGGTGCGCGTTTCGAACGCCACCACATGCCCGTCGCGAAGGCCATAGTGCTTGATGTCGGCAACCTTGCCGTCCTTGTCGAAGTGCACGGCGAGGATCCTGCGATCCGTCACGATGGGATTGAAGAAGGCGATGGTTTTCTGCTTGCTGGTGACATAGTACCAGACATCCCCGCCGAAGGTTGCCTGCGTGGACGGATCGCCCAGCCGGTCGAGAATGGTCGTTTTGGTATCCTGTCCAACCTTGATGGAGCTTTCCGTGGCCGGGTCGGAAACATAGCCGCGCGTGGCGATGACGGGTGTACAGCCGATCAGCATAAGACAGGCAAGGGCGAGCGCTGCTATTCTCATGTGCCAAATCCCGGTATCCGGCCCTGCGGCCGCACAGGCCGCTTGTGCTAGCCTCGCGGCTGGCGAGTTGCAAGGCCGCAACGGCGTGCGGAGACGATTATGCTAAACGCGCTGAGGCGGGCGGCGGAAACGAAAAAGGCTGCGGAGCAACTGCACGCGCGCATCGTGGCCCGGGCCCGCGATCCCCGTTTTTATGCCGGGCTGCAGGTGCCCGACACGGTGGACGGCCGCTTCGATCTGGTCGTGCTGCACGCATGGCTTGTGCTCGACGCATTACGAAAGCGCAACATGCGGCCGCTGGCGCAGCGGCTGACCGATGCGTTGTTTGGCGGCTTCGACGAAGGGTTGCGCGAACAGGGGGCGGGCGACATCGGCATGTGGCGGCGCATGAAAAAAATCGCCGATGCGTTTTACGGCCGTCTCCAGGCCTACACGGCTGCGGCCGACGAGGCCGCGCTGGCAGAGGCCATCCGCCGCAATGTCTTTCGTGGCCAGCCGCAACGCGCGGATGCGGCCGCAAGTCTTGCGCGCTATGGCCGGGCGGCACAATCCTGTCTGCTGTCGGCGGATCTCGCCAAAGGCGAAACGGATTTCGGTTCCTTGCCGGAAGGTCATCCATGAAAACGCGGGAGCCGCCCTTCGAACATTTCTACGACCTTGCCGACCTGTCGGAGGCCGGGGCCGAAATGGCGATACGTCCTTCGGCGCAACAGCGATCGCAGCTGGCGCAGTGGGCCGGCGTCACGTCGGTTGACCGTTTCGAGGCAACGGTCACGCTCAGGCGGCGATCCGCAAGCCGCTTTGCCTATGACGCGGTGCTCGCCGCGGACATCGAGCAGAGCTGCGTGGTGACGCTGGAACCCGTCCGTTCGCACATCGGGCTCAACATCCATCGCGAGCTCCATGTCATCTCGGCCGCCCCCAAATTTGCGCCGGCAGGGGGTGAGATCGCCACGGCCGGGGACGAGGGTCCCGAAGAGATTGAAGGCACGCGATTCGACCTGGCGGCGCCCGTGCTGGAGGAATTTCTTCTGGCCATAGACCCTTATCCGCGGGCCCCGGGGGTGGAATTTGTGCGCCCGCCCTCGCCGGAGGCGCCTCCCGAAAGCCCTTTCGCGGTCCTTGGGAAATTGAAGGGAAAGTCGTAGGGCTGCGCCAGATATGGGAACGGAAGCCCTTGAAGTGCCAGCCGGTTTCGGCTTCACTCCGCGCCCTGTTTCGGCCGCCCGGCCATCTGAAGGAGTTTCACCGCCATGGCGGTCCCAAAACGAAAAAAATCACCATCCCGGCGAAATATGCGCCGCTCCCATCACAGGCTCGCCCCGGCCGCGCACAATGAATGCCCAAATTGCGGTGAGCAGAAACGCCCGCATCATGTTTGCGCCTCTTGCGGTTATTATGATGGCCGTGAAGTCGCAAAGGCGAAAGGCTGAGCCGCAAACCGGGCCGGTCCGGTTCTGTTGCGGTGCCGCGAGAGCAAGGTGGCCCAAGACCTGACAGTATCCATTGATGCCATGGGCGGCGATTCCGGACCGGGTGTTGTCGTCGCCGCATTGGGCCGCTCCATGCTGCGCCATCCGTCGGTGCGCTTTCTGGTGCATGGCGACGAGTCCAGGCTGAAGCCCCTGTTTGCGAAGCGCGCGAAGCTGCTGGCGCGCGTGGAGATCAGGCACGCCGCAGAAGCGGTGCGCATGGACGAGAAGCCCAGCATCGCGCTCAGGCGCGGGCGCAACACAAGCATGTGGCACGCAATTCAATCTGTGCAGAAGAAGGAGGCCGAGGTTGCGATCTCCGCCGGCAACACGGGCGCGCTGATGGCGATGTCCATGTTCCAGCTTGGCGTTCTGCCGGGGATCGAGCGGCCGGCGATTGCCGCGCTCTGGCCGACCAGGCGCGGCCAGAGCGTTGTGCTCGATGTCGGCGCCAATGTGGGAACCAGCGCAGCCCAGCTTGTCGATTTTGCCGTGATGGGCGAAGCGTTCGCCCGCGCCGTGCTGGGCCTGGAAAAGCCGACGGTCGGCCTGCTGAACGTCGGTGCCGAAGATGTGAAAGGCAATGAAGCCGTCAAGGGCGCCGCGGGCATCCTGCGCGATGTTACGCTTCCCATGGAGTTCAAGGGCTTTGTCGAGGGGGATGACATTTCGGGCGGCGAAGTGGATGTGGTGGTGACAGACGGCTTCACGGGCAACATCGCGCTGAAAACGGCCGAAGGCACGGCCAACATGATCATGCATTTTCTGCGCAGCGCGCTGCGCCGGTCGCTGCTTGGCCGCATCGGCGCGGTGATCGCGAGCGGCGCGTTCCGGACGCTGCGGCGCAAGCTTGATCCGCGCGCGGCCAACGGCGGCATTTTCCTGGGCCTCAACGGCGTCGTGGTGAAAAGCCACGGCGGAGCCGACGCGCTCGGGTTTGCCAGCGCGCTCGACATGGCGATCGACATGGCGCGCGCGGGCGTCGTCTCCAGGATCGTCTCCGATCTCGCCGGAGTCAGCGGAAAGATGTCGCGTCTGGAAGGAGCGGCGGCATCGTGAGCGTTATCCGTTCGCAGGTCATAGGCTGCGGCTCGTATCTGCCGCAGAAGATTCTGACCAACCACGAGCTGGCCAGGCTCGTGGACACAAGCGACGAATGGATCACCAACCGCACCGGCATCAAACGGCGGCACATTGCGCGCGACGGCGAAAAGACATCCGATCTCGCGTTCGAGGCGGCGAAGGCGGCGCTTGCCGATGCGAAGATCGAGGCGCGCGAAATTGACCTGATCGTGCTTGCCACCACAACGCCGGATGAAACGTTTCCGTCGGTCGCAACCAGCCTGCAGGCGCGCCTGGGCATGACGCGCGGCGCCGCCTTCGACGTGCAGGCCGTCTGCT
Source organism: Alphaproteobacteria bacterium (assembly GCA_021324545.1). Lineage (GTDB taxonomy): Bacteria > Pseudomonadota > Alphaproteobacteria > Micropepsales > Micropepsaceae > Rhizomicrobium. The sequence continues at coordinate 377 of JAJPIX010000029.1, read as the reverse complement.
CGGGCTTCATCTATGCGCTTGCGGTGGCCGATGGCTTCATCCGGACGGGTGCGGCCAAAACAATTCTGCTGGTCGGCGCCGAAACCATGTCGCGGCTGATGGATTGGACCGACCGCTCCACCTGCGTGCTGTTCGGCGACGGCGCGGGCGCGGTGGTGCTGCGGGCCGGCGTGGGGCGGGGCGACGCATCGGACAGGGGTGTTCTTGCCACCACGCTCTACTCCGACGGTCGGCTGCACGACATCCTTTATGTTGACGGCGGTCCGTCCACCACCGGAACGACGGGGAATCTGCGCATCCAGGGCAAGGAAGTTTTCAAGCATGCCGTCGTAAACACGGCGGCGGCGATCGAGGATAAGGCACGCCAGACCCGCAAT
>JAJPIX010000058.1 GCA_021324545.1 Alphaproteobacteria bacterium | reverse complement strand
GGTGCCCTCCCGAAACCGCGCTTGCCTAATTAGGCAGCGAGGGCCATTTCGTTATCGTTGGCACCTGTACGATTAGCCCGATAACGGCGGATACCATACCGGGCGAAGGGATCTGCCTTTACACGTCTGTCGATCCTGTTTCGCCCCCACAGATGCCCACCGCGATGAGCATGTGGTGGAGGCGCCGGGTACCGCCCCCGGGTCCAGCCCGCTTATTACGCAGCCGTTTATCGCCATAGTCCGGTTGCCCGAACGTCATGAATATAGGCGCCGCCGGTCAAGATTTGAAGGCGTCCTCAATCGCCCGGCTTTTCCGGCCGCGCCCAGCGGGGAAACAGCAGGCGCGTCTCGCGCCAGTGCCACGACAGGAAGACGGGCGCCGCAATCAGAAGATCGCGCGCGCGCCGGACCAGCGAAAACGCGATCGCCGTGCCCGGCGGCAGGCCGAACAGCCCGCACAGCAGCACATAGGCTGCTTCCTGCACGCCCGCAGAGCCCGGCACGAAAAACAGCGCAGCGCGGATGGCCCCCACAAGGCTGTCGATGACGATGGCCTGGCTTGCGGTGACCGGATGGGCCATCAGAAGGAAGATCAGCCAGGTTTCGCCCGCGCCCATCATCCAGCAGGCAAAATGCAGGATGCCTCCGGCCCACAAATTCCCGCGGCGCGACGTGGTCTGGCGCGATGCTTCAGCAATGCGCTCGCGCCAGCGCGCGAGATTCTGCCAGCGCGCAAACGCGCGCTCTGCGAGCAGGCGAAAGAAAGCCTTGATGCGCGGAAGGAAGAGAAGAATCGCCGCCGCGGCGAAAGCCAGAACCGCAAACCCGCTCAACACGCCGGGCCGGCCGGGCTGCATGAGCTCCAGCAGCACAAGCCCGAGAAGCATGTAGGGAATCTTGCCGGCGAATTCGAGCGTGAAGTCCAGAAGCGTGGTCACGCCCGCGAAGGCCGCGTCTGCGCCCGCCAGCACAAGCGCGCGCGCGCCGATCGCGTATCCGCCGATCTGCGAAAAGGGAAGCGCATCGGCCGCCGCCTCGCGCACGGCGCGCGCCCACACGAAGCCCCAATAGTGCAGCCGCAGCTGGCCGCGCCCGATCGCCCACCATGCGGTGCCAAGGCAGACCACGACCGCAACATGGGCCAGCGCGGCAATCAGAAGTCCCGATACGCCGAGCGAAGCCAGCGCATCTCCGATGGCGCCAAGGCCGGCGTAGATTACCAGCCCGAACCCCAGGAGAATGCCCGCAAGAAACGCGGCAACGCCAGCGATCTTCAGGCGGCGATTGGCGCGTGCAGGAGTTGCATGTCCTTCCAAATCGCGAACTCCGGCTGAATCTCGAAGCGATTCATGTAGGAACGGAACTGCACGCAGATTTTCTCCGGATCGAGGCCAAATTCTTCCAGGTTGTGCGTGTTCCTGTGGCGCGTGAGGCCCGCAAGGTAGGCGCCCATGCGCGCCCCGGCCCCGGCCGAGAGGGCGATTCCGAAATGCCGGTAGAGCGCTTCGACGGCGCCGAAGGGGTCCGCGGCAAATTTCGAATAGTGCAGATGGAAAATCCGGCCCGCGGCATCATTGTCGGCGCGCTTTTCCATGATGCCCGCGGCCTCGGCCACGCGGCCAAGCACCTGTTTGCCGATTTCGGCCCTGTTGACCGCCCGCGAAAACGGCCGCCGCAGGACTTCCGTGAGCTTCGCGGCGGATGCAATCACGCGCAGCGGATCGCGATGCACGAATACGAGCCTGCTGTCGGGATAGACGGCATCGATCGCGTCCAGCGCGTGGACATGATCGGGGCATTTCAGAACCCAGCGCCCTTTCCCGCGCTGATGCTGCAAATGCTGGAGGAAGCGCTTGTGGAAGCGATAGGCCGCCAGATGGCCCGTCCCGTCCAGCCATTTCTTGTAGCTCGGCACGTGGTGGGTGGCTTCGTAGCGGATGCTCTGGAAAACCTGCGCGGTGATTTCGGTGCATTCCTGCGGCGCATCCGCGGTGATCGGATGCAACGTCGCCATTTCCGGCGCCAGCCGCTGGAACATGCGCAATTGGCTTTCCACCAGCCGCTGGCGCCGGTCGCGCCGGTTTGCGGCATCGGGATAGGGCGAGATCGTTTCCCAGCATCGTGGCGCGAGCGCCGCCGGATCTTCGGCCAGCAGCGCATGGAGCAGCGTCGTGCCCGCCCGGGGCATGCCCGTGACGAAAAGCGGCTCTTCGATGCGCTCTTGCAGCAATGCCGGATTGCGCTCCTCTTCCATGTCAAACCGCAGGACATTCGCAAGGCAGCGCAGCGCATCCCATTTGGCGGCATAACGTCCGAAGACATTCAGGTCCGCCTCGCGCTCATAACATTGCAGAAGCAGACGCAAGGGGCCCATGAACGCGGCATCGTGGAAGCGCGTCCGGCCGGCCGCGCGCAGGGCGCGCGCCGCCAGCGCATCCGCGTCGAGCTTGAGCGAACGCAGCCCGATGGAATCGGCCATGCCGTTCAGGACGCGGTAGAATCTCATTCGGATCAAGGCTTTCTTCATGCAGATTCCAAACGTGAGGACAGGAAAAGTGACGTCCGAAGGCCGTATTGGTTGCGGCGCGCAGATTTTCACCCATTCCTGTTGTGAAAGATAGGCGGGCTGCGACGCCCGCCCTCAGCCGTGCGGGGACGGCCCATCAAGCCAGTGCCGAAGTGGCCTCTGGCGTCTTTGACCGGCATTGCGATCATGACCAGGCGCACCGGCAAGGCGGCCGGCAATCGGGAATTGCCGCTCATGTCAACCGTGGCCCGGGTGCGGTTCCGCCACTTTTCGGACGGCGAGCTGAACGCGATTTACGATTATCTCGCCGCGCGGGGCCGAAAGCTCACAGGTTCCCCGCAACAATAGGCTCTTGGGCGGCGCGCGGATGGGCTAATCTGGCCACGGAATCGGCCAAAACGCGTTATCCCGGGTATGCGCCAGTATCACGACCTCATGGAAACCGTGCTCAAGAAGGGCGTGGAGAAGCGTGACCGCACCGGCACCGGCACGATTTCGATTTTCGGCTACCAGATGCGCTTCGACCTGACCGAGGGATTTCCGCTCGTCACCACGAAGAAGCTTTACACCAAGGCCATCATTTACGAGCTGCTCTGGTTCCTGCGCGGCGACACCAATGTGCGCTGGCTGCAGGAGCACGGCGTCACGATCTGGGACGAATGGGCCGATCACAACGGCGAGCTCGGGCCTGTGTACGGCCATCAGTGGCGCTCATGGCCGCGCGACCATACCGGCACGATCGACCAGATTGACTGGGTGGCGAAAGAAATCCGGCACAATCCCGATTCCCGCAGGCTCATCGTGACTGCCTGGAATCCGGCCGACATTCCGAAAATGGCGCTGCCGCCCTGCCACTGCCTGTTCCAGTTCTACGTGCTGAACGGAAAGCTGAGCTGCCAGCTCTACCAGCGTTCGGCCGACATTTTCCTGGGCGTGCCGTTCAACATCGCATCCTATGCGCTCCTGACGATGATGATGGCGCAGGTCACGGGGCTGAAAGCGGGCGAATTCGTGCACACCTTCGGCGACGCGCACCTTTACCTCAATCATCTGGATCAGGCGCGCGAACAGCTTTCGCGCAAGCCCTATCCGCTGCCCACGATGAAGATCAATCCGGACGTGAAGGATATCTTCGGTTTCAAATATGAGGACTTCAAACTGGAGAACTATCAGTCGCATCCGCACATCAAGGCGGAAGTGGCCGTATGAAAAAGAAGCTCCGGACTTTGCGGTCCGGAGCTTCTTCAGGCACGCAAGATTTCAGTAATAAACGTCGTAAACCACGCGCAGGACCTCACCGGTTTCCGAATCGATCAGCAGCGCATCGTTGCCGACGCGGACCCACACATAGCCCGGCGGCGGCGCGATCAGGCCGAACACGACGTAGTTGGTGATGTAGTAGTCACGCACGATCCACGCGCGCGGCAGCCGTTCGCCGAAGACCCAGCGGCGATAGTACCAGCCGGGGGGCCTGCGGTAGATGCCCCAATGATAGCGACGCGCCGAACGGAAATTCCGGCGATAGACGCGGACATTGAAATGCCGGCCGCGAACCACATTCCGGTTGACGTTCACATTGCGGTTGACGTTGACGTTGCGGTTTACGTTGACGTTGCGATTGACGTTGACATTGACGTTGGTGTTGCCGCCGCGCCGGCCCCTGCGGTGCGCGGCGGGCTGGCCGCGTTTCTTGTGATGATCGTTCGCCGCGACCACATATGGGCTTTGCGTCGCCGCAACAGCCGGCGGCATGGCGGCCAGAATGCCGACCGCGGCAATGGCGATGAGAATGTGTTTCATTGGGGGAATCCTTGAAGCTCGATGCTGCTTCAACTAGCAGGTCCCGCAACCCGGCGGATTGATGCGGATCAATGGCCCGCAAAGCGGCCGTCAGTAGAAGATATCGCGCACGCTGCGCAGGACTTCGCCATTATCCATGTTGACAAGCATGGCGTCGGAATCGACCCGCACCCAGACATATCCGCGCGGCGGCTCGATCAGGCCGAGCTGCCCGTATTCGGCGATCCAGTAGCGGCTGAGAAAGAACGCGGTTGGCAATCGCTCGCCAAAGGACCAGCGGTGATAGAACCAGCCGCGCGGATAAAGATAAGGTCCGGCGTGAAACTTCCGGGTTGACACCGCGCTTCCCGCATAGCGCAGGATGCGGGCAGGAATGCGCGGGCCGGTTTCGATTTTGGGCAGCGGTTTGGGTTTGGGAATCCACACAGGCACCGTCACGTGGTGCCTGCGGTGGGCTGGCGGATGATGCTGTGGCGGCTGACCTGCCATGGCAGCCGCCCGCCCAAGCAGCGCGGTCATGGCCAGTGCAGTCAGAACAGTCTTCAACACAAACGCCCTGGCGCTTTGTCAACAAAATCCGGTTGTCGCGGTGGCGGTTTGCCCGCCTGTGCAATAAAATTGCGGATGCATGAGGAAACCTGAAGGTGGCGGAAGTTTGAAGAACGGGATTTTGATCCGCAAGGCCGAACCGGCCGATGGTCCACTGATTCTTTCATTGATCCGTGAGCTCGCCGACTATGAAAAAGGCCTCGACCAGGTCGATGCCCGGCCGGACATGCTTGCATCCGCCCTGTTCGGGGAAAGACCGCGCGTCTTCTGCAATATCGCCGAATATGGCGGCGCGCCTGCGGGCTTTGCGATCTGGTTTTACAACTTTTCCACCTGGCGCGGCCGGCATGGCATCTATCTCGAAGATTTGTTCGTCCGGCCAAAGTTCCGCGGCCACGGAATTGGAAAGGCACTGCTTGCCGATCTGGCGCGCCGCGCAGTGGCAGAAGGCTGCCCGCGGCTGGAATGGTGGGTGCTGAACTGGAACGCGCCGGCCATTGCCTTCTACAAGGCGCTGGGCGCCGAGCCGATGGAAGACTGGACGGTTTTCCGGCTCTCCGGAGAAGCGCTCGCGCAAGCGGCAAAGGAATAGGCCGGCGGCCGGAAGCCGCTTCCGGCCGCCCAACCCTGGCGCCCGCGTCTTCAGATGAACACGCCGTACACAACGCGGATTATGGTGCCCGAATAGATGTTGATCAGCAGGGCATCGCTGCCGACACGCACCCAGCGATAGCCATAGGGCGGAGCCAGAAGCCCGAACACGACATAATTCGGAATCCAGTAGCGGCTCACGAACCATGCACGGGGAAGCCGCTCGCCATAGACCCAGCGGTGCGGATACCAGCCGCGCGGACGATAGTAGAAGCCGACATGAAAATGCCGCCGCGCGTGGAAATTGCCGCGAAAGCGGCGGACATTTACCGTGGTCCGGCGGTTCACGATCGTGCGGTGTCCGCGATGCCGCCGGGTAACGACTGTTCTCACCGTCCTGTGGCGGAACCTGCCGTTGGTGCGCCGAACCGTTACGCTGCGGTGCACGACCGTGCGCGCCCGGACGTGATGCCGGCTTTGCCCATCTTGATGATGCCGGGGTGCGGCGAGCGCTGATCCGGACAGGCCCAGCATCAGGGCCGCCGTCAGGGCGGGAATCAGCAACAGTTTCATGATTCTCCTCTCTCATTGCCAGGAGCGCCCCCGTTCGGTAACCCCGGCCTGCGTCTCGGGTTCCGCCGCGCGAATGCGTGAAAAAGTCGGCTTGCCGCCGCCCTCCGCGGCGAACAGGATGCCGACAATGAACAGCCGCGTTGCCCTTGTGGTTGCCGTCGCCGCCAACGGCGTAATCGGCCAGCATGGCAAAATCCCCTGGCGCATCCCCGAAGACATGCGTCACTTCAAGGCCGTCACCATGGGCAAGCCGGTCATCATGGGACGCAAGACCTGGGAGAGCCTGCCGAAAAGGCCGCTGCCCGGCCGCAAGAACATTGTCGTCACCCGCGACCGGAGTTTTCGCGCAGAGGGCGCAACTGTTGTCCACACGCTTGCGGAGGCGCTCACGGATGCCGCCGCCGAAAAACCGGAAGAAATCGCCGTGATCGGCGGCGCGGAAATCTACGCAGCCGCGCTGCCGCATGCGAACCGCATGTATCTCACGGAAATCGGGCGCGCCTTCGAAGGGGACGCGCGTTTCCGCTTTGACCGCAGCGGCTGGAAAGAGGTGCGGCGCGAAGCCCATGCCTCTTCCGAGGCCGGGCCCATTCCGTTTAGTTTCGTGACGCTGGAACGCAATTCGCCGTAGGGGAGCACAATGGCAATTCAGGAAATCGCCACCGGCCTTCGTTTTCCCGAAGGACCGGTCGCCATGGACGACGGTTCGGTCATTCTTGTCGAAATCGCCGCCGGCCAGATCACGCGCATCCGGAAAGACGGAAAGAAACAGGCCATCGCAAAAACCGGCGGGGGACCCAACGGCGCGGCCATTGGTCCGGACGGCGCGCTCTATATCTGCAACAACGGCGGCAGTTTTTCATATGTGAAGCGGCAGGGGCTTACGATTCCCGGTCATGCGCCGGACAGCCACAAGGGCGGCCGCATCGAACGCGTGAACATTTCCACGGGCAAGGTGGAGGTGCTCTACGATTCCTGCGACGGCCATCCGCTCATCGGCCCCAACGACATCGTGTTCGACAAACAGGGCGGCTTCTGGTTCACCGACTACGGCAAGACGACCGCCACGGGCCGCACCCACGGCGCGCTCTATTACGCCAAGGCTGACGGCTCGATGATGATGCAGGCGTTGCGCGAGCTGATCTCGCCCAACGGCGTGGGGCTCTCGCCCGACGGCAAGTCGGTCTATTACGCCGAGACCTTCACCGGGCGCCTGTGGTCGCTGCCACTTTCAAAGCCCGGCAAGCCGGCACGGGTGGAAGGATTTACGCCGGGAGTTTTCGTGGGTGCCTATCCGGGCATCGCCTATTTCGACTCGCTGGGCGTGCAGGCCGATGGCGGCGTCTGCGTCGCAACCATTCTGGCCGGCGGCATCACGACATTCTGGCCGGGCACGAAGAAGGTGAAACATACGCCGCTGCCCGACCCGCTGGTCACCAACATCTGCTGGGGCGGGAAAAACATGAAGACGGCCTATATCACCATGTCCGGCACCTCGAAGCTGATCGCGATGGACTGGCCGAAACCAGGCCTTCGCCTGGCCTACAACGCGTGAGGCCGGCCATGTGCAAGGTCCTCATCTGCGTTGCTGTCATTCTGATGCCGGCGGAGGCATTGGCCGCCGATCCGCTGGCGGCCTATTACGGCAACACGGTTGTCATCACCGACGCCAAGGGACAGATGGGGCGCACGCTCATCAATCCCGATCACAGCTTTGTCAGCTACCAGCCGGACGGCACGGCGGTGCGCGGGGTATGGGAAACCGACGCAAAGCAGATCTGCTACACGGTCACCAGTCCCGCGCCGCCGCAGGGCCAGGCGGCGCCGCGCGTCTGCCGCCCGCTGGTGGCCCATCGGGTCGGGGACAGCTGGACCATCTCGCAGAACGGCCAGAACTGGACGGCCACGCTCAAGCCGGGGCGATAACGAAGCAGATTCAGGCTAATGCGCGATCCGGCGGGACGCGCATGGAGGCCATGCGGCCGCGCGGCACTTGCCGTGCATGAGGCTGCACCCACATCCCTGCGGCGGGGTTCATCCCGTTTGGTTGAGGGAGACAATCCAATGAAGCATTTTGCAGCGGCCGCGGTTGCGGTCCTGTTGTCGGCTGCGGCGGCGCATGCTGATCCGTTTTCGTCAGCGTACGGCAACACCGTCACGGTGACGGCGCCCGACGGCAAGAAGCAGATCAATTACGTCAATCAGGACGGCACCTGGGAGCAGCGCGAGGCCGACGGTTCGGTCATGAAGGGCACATTCGTGTGGAAAGATGCGACGACCGCCTGTTTCGCGCAAACCGATCCCGTGCCCAGCGATCCTTCCAAGGCTACCGGCTGCCAGACAATCAAGGGCGATCACAAGGTGGGCGATACCTGGACGGAAACCGACGAGAAGGGCCAGGCCTACACGATCACGATCACGGCTGGCCGTTGACTGGCGCCAGCAGGTCGAACTCGATGGCGATGCGTTGGCCTTCACCCTCATAAAGGCGCTCCCCGCGGGGCAGCCATGACGGATGAAGGATGATCATGCCCGTTTGCGGCCGGATGGTCTCGGACTGTCCGGCCGTAAGCCCGCCGGGAATGCGGAAAGCAAGGTTCGGCGCCACCATGGCGGGCAGCGGACCGCGCGGATCGCCCAGCTCGACCTCGCCGCCGAGATTTTCGTCATCCGATTTCTGGTACCCGTCATCCACGAAATAGACGCCGGACCAGACGGCGCCGGGCCGCGCGCGCAACTCCAGATATTCACCTTTCGCGCGGACAGTCGCCGAGGCGGTGATTTTCCAGTCCAGATTGACGCGCGCGCCGCCGCGCGTGGCGCTTGCGCCGTCGGCCAGCTCGCGCAGGACGCGGAACAGCGTCTGGATCTGCGCGCCGCCCCAGCCATCCAGGTCGTTGGCCGAACGCCAGCCCTGGCCGCGCGTGGAGTTGGCGCCATCGGTCTGCATCTTGTCGATGATCAGGGGGCGCAGCGCCGCATTCGCCTCCTGCGCGACCGGCAGGAAATGCACGCAGACGGGCGTGGCGAACAGACTGCGGATTTGCGGTTTCGGCGTTGCCATCAGGCTTATTCAACAGTGATTTTCGGCGCTGCGCGAGAGGGCGCTGCGATTTTATCCGCAACCTCTCTTGCAAGTGCAAGAAAAGATTGCGCCTCTTTTGAGGCAGGCGCGGCCACCACGATCGGCGTGCCGGCATCGGATGTTTCACGAATGGACGGCACGAGCGGAATTTCGCCGAGAAACGGCGCGTCCAGTTGCTGCGCTGTAGCGCGCGCGCCACCATGCCCGAAAATCTGGCTCTCCGTTCCGCAATGCGGACAGACGAAGGTGCTCATGTTTTCCACGATGCCGAGAATGGGAACATGCGTCTTGCGGAACATCGCAAGCCCCTTGCGCGCATCGACCAGCGCCAGGTCCTGCGGCGTGGAAACGATGATCGCACCCTTCAGCGGAACGCGCTGCGCCATGGTGAGCTGCGCATCGCCCGTTCCCGGCGGCATGTCCACCACCAGAACGTCCAGCGGCGCCCATGCCACGTCATCCAGCATCTGCGTGAGCGCGCTTTGCACCATGGGCCCGCGCCAGATCGCCGGCGTGTCTTCGTTCACCAGGAAACCGATGGACATTGTCTTGATGCCGTATTTCTCGACCGGCTTGATGGTCTTTCCGTCGGCCTCGGGCTTTTCGCGGATATCCAGCAGCCGCGGCACGGATGGCCCGTAAATGTCGGCATCGAGCAGCCCGGTCTTAAGACCCAGCTTTGCCAGCGCGAGCGCCAGGTTGGCGGCGACCGTGGATTTTCCGACCCCGCCTTTGCCGCTGGCCACCGCGATGATGGACTGCACCCCGGCGACGCCATCGGCGCCGGCTCGCGCATGGCGATGGACATGCGGCTTCGGGCCGCGATGGGCCGTCAGCACCGCCATCACCGACAGAACGCCCGGCATGGCGCGAACGGCATCCTCGCAGGCCTTGCGCACAGGCTCGGCCGCGCGCCCGCGTTCGGCCGGAACTTCGATGGAAAAGCTCACATGCCCGTCGCGCACGGCAAGGCCCTGAATCAGTCCGGCCTCGACCACATTTCTGCCGCTCGCCGGATCGTTCACGCGTTTCAGCGCCTCGATCACCTGTGCTTGCGTTGTCATGCCGTACCTGAATGCCGGCCCATGCGCCGGGTTCCGTCTTCGTTGCGCGATCAGATGGATGCACATATAACCGCCTGACTCTGGGAAACCAAGAAACGCGGCGGCCGGTGTCGAACGCGTCGCGGACCGCAAAATGCCTTGGACAAACAAGCCGGGTGGCAACGATTCCAACGGGCAGGGCCCAGGCGGGCCCTGGGGCCGCGGTCCTTCCGGGCGTGGCGGCGGCGGCCCGCAGCCGCCCGATCTTGAAGAGCTTCTTCGCCGCAGCCAGGAACGGCTGAAAATGGCGCTGCCCGGGGGCCTGGGCCGTGGCGCCATCGCGGTCATTCTTCTGGCCATTGCCGCCGTATGGCTGGCAAGCGGAATCTATATCGTCAGCCCCAGCGAGCAGGGCGTCGTGCTGCGCTTCGGCAAATTCGTCGCGCGAACCGGATCGGGCATCAATTATCACCTGCCATGGCCGATCGAGGTCGTTTACACGCCCAACGTCACCCGGCAGAACCAGATCAACATCGGATACCGCACGAACGACGAGGATACCGACACCGAAGCCCAGGCCGGCGACGTTCCCGAAGAAAGCCTGATGCTCACCGGCGATGAAAACATCGTGGACATCAACTTCACCGTGTTCTGGGTTATCAAGGATGCCGCGGCCTTCCTCTTCAACGTCCAGAACCCGCCGGATCATCCGGATGCCACGATCAAGGCGGTCGCCGAAAGCGCCATGCGGGAGGTGGTGGGCCAGAACCAGATCGAGCCCATTCTCACGCAGGACCGCGGCCCCGTGCAGGACCAGGTGCGGGAGCTGATGCAGAAGACGCTCGATTCCTATGGCGCGGGCGTCACCATCACGTCCGTGCAGATGCAGAAGGCCGATCCGCCATCGGAAGTGATCGACGCCTATCGCGACGTGCAGGCCGCGCGCTCCGACCAGGAAAGCATGCGCAATCAGGCCGAAGCCTATGCCAACAAGATCATCCCCGAGGCGCGCGGCAACGCGGCGCGCATCGTCCAGGACGCGCAGGCCTACAAACAGCAGGTGATTGCGGAAGCCGACGGCGAAGCCAAGCGCTTCCTCTCTGTCTACGACGAGTACAAGAAGGCGCCCGACGTGACGCGGCGTCGGATGTATCTCGAAACGCTCTCCGGCGTATTGGGCGGCGCGAACAAGGTGGTGGTGGACGGGGAAGCCAGGGGCGTGATTCCCTATCTGCCGCTTCCGGCGCTCAAGGCTTTGCCCGGCGCATCGGCCGAAAATTCCGGCGGCGCGAGCGATTCCGCGAGTGCCGCCGCTGCGGGAGGCCCCCGATGAGCCGCGCTTTCGGATTCACCGCCGCGCTGGCGGCCATCTTCGCGATAGCCGTGGCATTCTCGTGCTTCTTCACGGTCAGCCAGATGTCGCAGGCGCTTGTCGTGCAGTTTGGCGCGCCGGTCGAAGTCGTTTCCGAGCCCGGGCTGCACACGAAACTGCCCTGGCAAAGCGTCAACTACTTCGACAAGCGCCTGCTCAATCTCGACGCCCCGGCCGAAGAAGTGATCGCGCAAGACAAGAAGCGGCTGGTGGTGGATGCTTTCGCCCGCTGGCGGATCGTCGATCCCCTGCGCTTCTATCAGACGCTTTACGACCAGAACACGGCGCTTGTGCGCCTTGCGCCGATTCTTTCATCCGACGTGCGGCGCGTGCTCGGCTCGCAGACGTTTGCCGCCATGCTTTCCGCCAAACGCGGGCTTCTGATGCAGGATATCCGCGACGACATGAACGGCGATGCGGACCGCTT
>JAJPIX010000062.1 GCA_021324545.1 Alphaproteobacteria bacterium | reverse complement strand
CTGCCGGACAGCCCGTCGAAGCGGCCCCAGAAATCCGTCAGCTCCAGATGCGGAATCGCGAAAAGAACCTGGCTGTGCCGCGTCTCCAGCGCATAGGTGCCGGAGGGCGCCTTGGCGGGGTCGGGAGACACGTCGTCGGCAAGGGCGGCCGTAAAGCTTCCCAAAAGAAGGGCAAGGACGGCTAGAATGCGACTCATGAAAACACCCCTGTCTTTCCTGCAATATAGCCGGATTTTTCCGGGCCCGTCATGACATATGCCCCGCCGCTGAAGGATATCGGATTTGCATTGTCGCTTGCCGGCCTTCCGGCAGACGACACCGCCCAGGCGGTGCTCGGGGAAGCCGCCCGCTTTGCGCGCGACATTCTGGCGCCGCTTGACCGGCAGGGGGATCTGTCGCCCGTGCGGCTGGAGAATGGCAGCGTCCGCGCGTCGCCGGGATTTCGGGAAGCTTACGGAAAATTCGTCGAAGCCGGCTGGAACGGCATTTCCGCGCCGGCCGGTTTCGGCGGGCAGGGCTTGCCGCAACTGCTGGCCGCCGCCGTCAACGAGATGTGGCAGGGCGCATGTCTATCCTTCGGCCTGTGTCCGCTGCTCACGCAGGGCGTCATTCACGCGCTCACGATTCACGGCACCGGCGAGCAGAAGCGCCTCTATCTGCCCAAACTCATTTCGGGCGAATGGACCGGCACCATGAATCTGACGGAGCCGCAGGCGGGCTCCGATGTCGGGGCGCTGAAGACCCGCGCCGTGAGGCAGCCGGACGGTACCTATCGCATCACCGGCACGAAAATCTTCATCACCTGGGGCGAGCATGATTGCGCCGCCAACATCATCCATCTCGTGCTGGCGCGGCTTCCCGATGCCCCGCCCGGCACGCGCGGCGTTTCGCTGTTTCTGGTTCCGAAGTTTCTGGTGAACGCCGACGGTTCGCCTGGCGCGCGCAACGATCTCGTCTGCACGGGGCTCGAGCACAAGCTGGGAATCCACGGCAGCCCCACCTGCGCGATGTCCTACGGCGAAAAGGGCGGGGCGGTGGGCTATCTGGTCAGCGCCGAGAACAGGGGCATGGCGGCCATGTTCACCATGATGAATGCCGCCCGCCTCGGCGTGGGCCTTCAGGGCGTGGGCGTTGCGGAGGCTGCGTTCCAGAAGGCGCTGGCCTATGCGCGCGAGCGCCGCCAGGGCCGCACCCCCGGCATGGCGGCTGCGGATTCGGTGGCCATTGCCGAGCATCCCGACGTACGGCGCATGCTGCTGACCATGAAGGCGCTGACCGAAGCCGCGCGCGCCATCTGTTATGCGAACGCCGCCGCCAGCGACTTGGCCGAGAGCGCCGCCGATGGCGATGCGCGCGCCCGCGCGAAGCTGCGCGATGAACTTCTCACGCCCGTCTCCAAGGCGTGGTCCACCGGCATAGGCGTGACCGTCGCCTCGCTCGGCGTGCAGGTGCATGGCGGCATGGGTTTCATCGAGGAAACGGGCGCCGCGCAGTATTATCGCGATGCGCGCATCCTGCCGATCTACGAAGGCACCAACGGCATCCAGGCGATCGATCTTGTCACCCGCAAGCTCCCGCTCGACGGCGGAAACGCGGCGTTGTCCTTCATCGGCGAGATCGAGGCCAATGCCCAAGCGCTTTCCGCGAAAGACGGCGCGCTTGGCGCGACCGGCGCGTTGCTCGCGCAGGCGGCGGGAACGCTGCGCGAGACGACCCTGTGGCTGCAAGACATCCTGAAAGGCAACGATCCGTCGCGCGCGCTGGCCGGCGCCTCGCCCTATCTCGACATGTTCGGCTGCGTGGCCGGTGCGCATTTCTTGGGCCTGGGCGCAGCGAAAGCGGCCGGGCTCCGGGATGACCGCGCCTTTGCCGAACAGCGCATTGCGCTTGCGCATTTCTTCGCATGCAACATTCTGCCGGCCGTTTCGGGCCTCAAGACTGCCGTAACGGAAGGCGGCGATGAAGTGCTGGATAAATTGCCGGCATTGGGCTGACCCCCGCCGGCAGGTATAGTCCGGACAACCGTCATTCGCGAAAGGCCGTGCTTTGAGTGAGACGCAAGCCCCGCCAAGGCCGGGCCGCAACCTCGATTATCCCTTCGGCGAAGCGCGCCCTGAGCTCGGCCACAGCATCGAGATCGCGCCCGGCATACATTGGGTGCGCATGCGCCTTCCCATGCAGCTCAACCACATCAATCTCTGGCTGCTGGAAGACGAGGGCGGCTGGACGATCGTGGACACCGGCATCTTCGATACAGCCACCAAGGAGGCGTGGAAGATGCTGTTCGCAGGCCCGATGGCGAACAGGCCCGTCCGCCGCGTGATCGTGACCCATCTTCATCCCGATCATGTGGGACTCGCCGGATGGCTCACGCACAAGTTCGGCGTGATGCTGTGGATGTCGCGCACCGATTACTTCCTCTGCCGCACGCTGGTTGCCGATACCGGCCAGCCGGCACCGGAAGAGGGCATCCGCTTCTATCGCGCTGCCGGATTTCCCGAAGACGCGATCGAGCAATACAAGGCGCGCTTCGGCTTTTTCGGCAAAGGCGTGTCGCGCCTGCCGCAATCCTATCGCCGCATACAGGAAGGCGACGAAATCGTCATCGGCAAGCGCAGCTGGAAGGTCGTGGTCGGCCGCGGGCACGCGCCGGAACATGCCTGCCTGTGGTGCGAGGCCGAAAATCTGATGATCTCCGGCGATCAGATCCTGCCGCGCATTTCCTCAAACGTCAGCCTCTTTCCCACCGAACCCGAAGCGAACCCGCTTCAGGACTGGCTCGATTCCTGCGCGCGGCTGAAAGCGCTGCTGCCCAAGGACATTCTCATCCTGCCGTCGCACAACGAGCCGTTTCGCGGCTGCCACAACCGCCTGCAGGAGCTGATGGACGGCCACGAAGACGGCATGGACAAGCTGATCGAGCTGTGCCGGACGCCGAAACGCGCGGTGGATGTGTTCCCCGCGCTGTTCAGAAGCCGCATCACCAGCGGCAATTACGGCATGGCGACCGGCGAAAGCCTTGCGCATCTCAACTGCCTCATCGCGCGGGGGCAAATTGCGAAGCATCGCGATGAGAGTGGCGTCGATTGGTACGAAACGGTGTGACCATGAGCTTGAAAGGCAAAACCCTCTTCATCACGGGCGCCTCGCGCGGCATCGGGCTCGCCATCGCGCTCAGGGCCGCAAAAGATGGCGCCAACATCGCCATCGCGGCGAAAACCGCGCAGCCCCACCCCAAGCTGCCGGGCACGATCTACACGGCGGCGGAAGAGATCGAGAATGCCGGCGGCCGGGCGCTGCCCGTCGTCTGCGACATCCGCGATGAAGCGCAGGTCGCCTCCGCGGTTGAGCAATGCGCGGCCAAATTCGGCGGCATCGACATCTGCGTGAACAATGCCAGCGCCATCCAGCTCACCGGCACGCTCGAAACCGACATGAAGCGATACGACCTGATGCAGGGCGTCAATGCGCGCGGCACCTTCGTCACCACGAAATACTGCATTCCCCATCTGAAGCGCGCCGCCAATCCGCATGTGCTGATGCTGTCGCCGCCGCTGGACATGAACGCGCGCTGGTTTGCCGGCCATACCGCCTACACCATGGCGAAATACGGCATGAGCATGTGCGTGCTCGGCATGGCGGCCGAGTTCAAGGATGCGGGAATCGCCTTCAACGCGCTGTGGCCGCGCACCGGCATCGCAACCGCCGCCATCCGCTTTGCGCTCGCCGGCGATGAAGGCATGAAGCATTGCCGCACGGCGGACATTCTGGCCGATGCCGCGCACATGATCTTCGAAAAGCCCGCGCGCGAATTCACGGGCAATTTCCTGATCGACGACACGTTCCTGGCGCAGAACGGTGTGAAGGATTTCGACCGATACCGCGTCGATCCCGGCAAAGACCTGATGCCCGATTTCTTCGTGCCGGACTGGATGCCGCCGCCGCCGGGCGTCAGCCTCAAGGCGGCGAGCAGATGATCAGTGGCCGACGTGCAGAATATGCGAAAGCGCCGCGCTGGCGCCGCAGCGGATGCTGGCGGCCATCACACTCACGAAATGCAGGGTCGTGGCATGCGCCTGCGAGATCTCGCCTGCGATCTGCTGCGTGCCCGCGCCGCTGTTCATCCCGACGGTGACCAGTGCCAGCACAACCACGGCGGCCTTGAGCAGGTAGTAATGCCGATGCATGTTCGCCTCCATCGACGGCGCAACTATACCATGTAGGAGCAAAACCGTATCCTTCACGACGCGGTGAGGGGATTATGGCGTGATTGTGCTCGCCGGGGATATTGATTGAGAACGGTTTTTCTGGTTTGCGCGCTGGGCATTGGGCTGCTGCGGCCCGCGCATGGCGCCCCGCTCGATCCCTGTATCGCGCCGTCGGAGCGCATCACCGGCCACGTCGTGCGGGTCGAGGTTAACGGCGCGCTGATTCTGGATGACGGCCGCGCCGCGGTGCTGGAAGGCATTCGCCTGCCGAAAGGCGGCGCCGATCGCGCGCCGCAGTTTCTGGCTGCGCAGGCGCTGAACGCCCTGTCGGGTCTTGCCGTCAACAGGGTTGTCACGCTGGCGTTGCGCGATCCCAAGGAAGACCGCTACGGCCGGCTTCGCGCGCAGGTCTATGTGGACGACACATGGGTCCAGCTAGCGCTTCTGCGCGAGGGCTTTGCGCGCGCGGCGCCGGCCCCGGCCCGCGGCGAATGTGCCCGCACATTCGATGCTGCGGAAAATTCGGCGCGCACCGCGCGCCTGGGTCTGTGGGCGGCTGGCGCCTATGCCCTGCGCACACCGGACACGATCTCCAACGCTGATCTTGGCACCTTCCAGATCGTAGAGGGCCGGGTGGAAAACGCCAGCGTGAAGGGCGGCCGGGCCTATCTCAATTTCGGAACCGACTGGAAGACCGATTTCACCGTCACCATCGCGCCCGACGACATGGCGCGTTTCCGCGCCGCGAACATCGATCCGCGCGATTATGCGGGCAAGACCGTCCGCGTGCGCGGCTTTGTGGACCGCCTGAACGGCCCGGAAATCGAAATCGGCACCCCGGCGGCAATTGCGATCCTGCCCGACGCAAGGGATGTGCGGCGTTAGGCGCGCTCGAATTCCTGGAACAGGAGACCGCTGGCGGAAGGCGTGCTTTTCGCCAGCCGGAAATTGTAGATGCCGCCTTTGGCGTTGCCGAAAAGCGGCATGCCCCGGCCAAGCACGACGGGAACGACGGCAAGTTCCAGGCGGTCAACGAGACCGGCTTCCAGGAAACGGCCCGCAGTCACGCCGCCGCCGAACAGCCAAATGTCTCCGCCCGTCATTCTGGAGCGCAGGCGTTCCAGCGCGGCCGAGGGCTCGCCATTGAAGGCTTCCACGCCTTCGGGAAGCGGGTCCGCGAAGGGCCGAGAAGTCATGACGGTTGTCGGCTGCCGCCAGTCCCATGGGCCAAGGCTCAGGCTGAGCTCGAACGACGCGCGGCCCATGACGATTCCGCCGATCGTCTTGAGGAATTCCAGAAGCTCAGCCTCGCCGGCGGTGCCTTCGAGCCAGCCGATGCTTCCATCTTCCGGCGCAAGAAAGCCGTCAATGCTGACGGCGACCTGGTAACGCACCCGCGGCGTCATGATCGTCCCCGAAAATGAAAGGCCCGGAGTGCGTCCGGGCCTTTGCTTTTAGCGGATTGTCCGGGTCCCGTCAGGCGGCCTTCTTGGTCAGCATGGTTTCTACGCGCTTGATGGCGGTGGGTTCGTCCGTGCGTTCCACGGCCGCGACTTCGCGGGCCATGCGGGCAAGGGCGGCTTCATAGAGCTGCCGCTCGGAATAGGACTGCTCGGGCTGGCCCGACGCGCGATGCAGATCGCGCACGACCTCGGCGATCGACACCAGATCGCCCGAGTTGATCTTGGCTTCGTATTCCTGCGCCCGGCGTGACCACATGGTGCGCTTGATGCGTGCGCGGCCCTTGAGCGTGTTGAGCGCGCTCGCCACCACGTCGGGCGAGGAAAGCTTGCGCATGCCCACCGACTTTGCCTTGGTCACCGGCACGCGCAGGGTCATCTTGTCCTTTTCGAACTGGATTACGAAAAGCTCCAGCTTCATGCCGGCCACTTCCTGTTCCTCGACCTTCAGGATGCGGCCCACACCATGGGTCGGATAGACCACATGGTCGTTTGCCTTGAACTCATGCTTCTTGTTCGAATTGGCCGGAGTCTTCTCGATCTTCTCCGGCACTTTCTTCTTCACTGCCGTTGTCATCTTCTTCCCACTTCCCTGACTGCGGAGAAAGGGACGGCCGCAGTCTCAACTTTTCGAGGCCGGCCCGTTTTGCGCTGCAAAAGACCGCGGCCCGCTCACGACGGGGCGGCGCTAGAATTTTGCGGTTTGCCAAAACCTGGGCGTCAAACGCCACGCAAGGCCCGGATCGCTCCGGCGCCAACAACAGGCAAACGTGAACGCGATCGGGACAGCCTCTACCAATTCCAGAGCGTCATAAAATTAGCACAACAAGGTGAAAAAGGGAAGCAGCAAATGACGCCAAGGCTTTGAATCATCAAACTTTATCAGAATCATAGGGTTCCGCGGGGCCCATGCGCCCAAAGCGGTTAACTCTGTCGGGCGCGAGCGAAATATTGTGTCGCGCGGAGGCATCCGCACGCATGTTTCACGAGCCGGTCCCGGGTTTGGGACTGAACAGCTTGGCCTTGTCGGTGACGGTATCCCACTCCTTCGCATCTGCGGGAGGGTCGCCCTTGCGCGTGATGTTGGGCCACTGCTTGGCATAATCGGCGTTCAGCGTGAGCCAGTTCTCCAGCCCCGGCTCCGTATCGGGCTTGATGGCCTCCACGGGGCATTCCGGCTCACATACCCCGCAATCGATGCATTCGTCGGGATGAATGACGAGCATGTTCTCGCCCTCGTAGAAGCAGTCCACGGGGCAGACTTCCACGCAATCCATGTATTTGCATTTTATGCAGGCTTCGACGACGACATATGTCATTTGTGTCTCACGGCGGCTCTCGGATTCTCTTAAGCGGGGGGCAGGCGGGGTTCAAGGTCGCTGTTGCCGACCGTCTCGTAAAGTGATCTGGCCGCGCGCGCGGGCCCGCGGCGCGGGGCAAAGCCGGTCACCCGCACCACGGTCACCTCATCGCGCCCGGGCAGCGTTACCACGTCGCCCATCTTCACGCCCGTGCCGGGCTTTTGCACTCTGGCGCCGTTCAGGCGGATCAGGCCGGACGATGCGGCCGCGCTGGCCAGTGCGCGCGTCCTGTAGAAACGGGCGCACCACAGCCATTTGTCGATGCGAATCCGTTCGGTCATTTTCCGGCCGCCATCAGGGCTTTCAATCCGGCAAAGGGCGAATCCGGCCGCGCGGGCTTGTGCCGCGGCCCGGACTTGCGGGCGCGCTTTGTGCGGGCGGGTGCGTGCGCCTGCCGCCACACCGCAACGGGAGCATCTGCGGTCCCGCCGGTCCGCAGCCAGCCCAACGCGGCGAGCACGGACTCCAGCCCGGCATTGTCCGAGCCCAGCAGCGAAACCAGCCGCGGCATCACCGCGCCGGCGCTTTCGCCTTTCGCCGCCGCCGCGGCGAGCTCGTTTTCCAGCCGCTCCAGCATGTCCAGCCGGATGGCGCGCAGCCCATAGACATGGAATCCGGCGGCCGCAAGAAAGCCGAGCGGCGTTGCGCGATTGAATTCAAACGATGTCAGCCCCGGCTGCGGCGGCGGGGGAATCTGCTCCAGCCTGTGCTGCACGCCCCATAGCAGCGCCATCAGCGCCGCCGCATCGGGCCGCAACAGCTGCGGCATGAAGATGGAGCGGCGCGCAAACCGCACGCCAAAGCCGCGCAGCGCGCGCATGGCCGCGCGTTCGTCGGGCGGAAGCGTCGCGCTCAGGCGATTGAGGGACCCGAAATTTTCGCACAGCTGATGGGCCAGTCCGCGGGCTTCCGCGGGCAGGGCATCGGCTGTGCCCGGCCGCGCGTCGGCGGCCTTGCGCAGCGCCAGCAGCGGTTGAAGGCGCGCCGCGATCCGGGCCGCCAGCCAGTCTTCCAGGCGTTTGCGGATTTTCTCGCGCACCGGCCCGCGCAACTGCTCGTCGGCGATAAGCGTCACGTTGGGCTGCAGGGCGCCGGCTCCGGCCGAAAGCCTGGCCACGATGGCGCCGTCCCACCACAGCCGGCCATGTTCGCTGAGTGCGATTTCGCTGTCCGGCGCATGCGCAAGCCGCTGCGCCCGCGCCAGGAATTCCGGCTCCAGCCCGCGCAGCGCGGCGGCGCGCAGGGTCTTGCCGTGAATTCCTTCGGCGTCTTCGTCGGGGGTGAAGCGGAATCCTTCCAGCTTGCCCACCGGCTCGCCGCCGATGGCGACGGTCCCCGCTTCGTCAATCGCGACATCGTTCAGGTCGTCGCTGCGCAATTTCTGCATCAGAACCGACGTGCGCCGGTCAATGAACCGTTGCGTCAGCCTTTCGTGCAGCGCATCCGACAGGCGGTCCTCGACCTCGCGGGTATAGCCCTGCCAGCGGGGCGCATCGTTCACCCATCCGGGGCGGTGCGCGGCGTAGGCCCATGTGCGGATTTGGGCGAGCCTGCCGCTCAGCGTGGCGACATCGCCTTCGGTCACATCTAGCCGCGCGATCTGGCGTTGGAGCCAGTCGTCGGGAAGCCGCCCGGCGTCGCTCGTCAGGTGATCGAAGATGTTGCGCACCAGCTTCACATGCTCATCCGGCGTGAGCTTGCGGAAGTCGGGAAGCTGGCAGGCTTCCCACAGGCGGCGCAACGCGGCCGGCGCGCGCACGCGCTCGCGGAGCTTTTCGTCGCCGGCAAGCGCGCGCAGCGCGGCGAAATCCATCGCCGGGCGCGCCCGGGTCAGCCCGCGGGTGGGCGGCAATTCGTCGAGCGAGGCAATCAGGGCTTCGAGCGAAGAAAAATCGAGCGCCGAATTGCGCCATTGCAGCACGCGCACGGGATCGTAGCGATGGGCTTCGACACGGCTCACGGTTTCCTCGTCCAGCGGCTCGGATTCCGCCGTGGTGCCGAACGTCCCGTCGTTCATGTGCCGGCCCGCGCGTCCTGCGATCTGGCCCACTTCCTCGGGCTTCAGCGGCCGGATGCCCACCCCGTCGAACTTTTCGAGCGCGGCAAAGGCGACGTGATCCACGTCCATGTTGAGGCCCATGCCGATGGCGTCGGTCGCCACCAGGAAATCCACATCGCCCGATTGGTAAAGGCCCACCTGCGCATTGCGCGTGCGTGGGGACAAGGCGCCCAGAACCACGGCCGCGCCGCCCCGCTGGCGCCGCACAAGCTCGGCGATGCCGTAAACATCCTCGGCGGAAAACGCCACGATGGCCGAACGCCGCGGCAGGCGCGTGAGCTTCTTGTGGCCCGTATGGGCGAGATCGGAAAAACGCGGGCGGGTGATGAAATAGGCGCGCGGAATGAATCGCTGGATGGCCCCGCGCATCGTTTCCGCGCCCATGAAAACGGTTTCGTCTTCGCCGCGCGCATGAAGGAGGCGGTCGGTGAAGATATGGCCCCGTTCCGGGTCGGCACAAAGCTGGATTTCGTCCACCGCGAGGAAGGAAACGCCGATATCCACCGGCATGGATTCCACCGTGCAGACGAAATAGCGCGCTTCGGGCGGGACGATCTTCTCTTCGCCGGTGATGAGCGCCGCCTGCGCTGCGCCCTTGGCGCGCACGACGCGGTCGTAAACCTCCCGCGCCAGAAGCCGCAACGGCAGTCCGATCATGCCCGACGGATGCGCGAGCATCCGTTCGATCGCAAAATGGGTCTTGCCGGTGTTTGTGGGGCCCAGAACGGCATTGACCCGGCTCTCGCCGGCCGGCCGGGGTACGCCAGTCCTCACGCGCTTGGCGTTCATTGTGTCCGCAAGATCATGGTTTTGGGCTGCGCTATCAAGCGCGTCGCCACGCGGCACAAGGGCCTGTGGATACCCGGTTAATTCGCATGAACGGCTGCTGAACGAATCAGGCGCGAATCACTAACCGACTCCGTATCATCCTTCGTTCTCATACAATTAGCGATATGTCAATGGTCAGGAACCCCAAGATATGGGGATAAGTGCGAGGGTTCGGGGGTCGTCAGCATTCCTCCTTGTGCAGAAAAACTGTTGCAAACGCAAACAGCTTGACACCATCCATATTTATTCCTATAATGGCTATGAATGACGGAGATGTAGGACCAAATGGACATGACACGGGGAAGAGAAGAGGGGGGAGGGGGTAGCAGAATCCTGAAAACAATTGCCCCGGAATTCCGCGGAATTTGCTTCCTTCCGTCGCCCGGGCATTGGGTTTAAGCCATCCCGCATGACGAGCAGGAACAGCACACCCGCGGAATGGGCGGCCCTGGCCGCCCGGGAGCTGAAGGGCGGCAAGCTCGAAGACCTCATCTGGCACACGCCGGAGGGCTTCGATGTGAAGCCGCTGTACACGGCTGCCGATCTTGAAGGGATCGAGGCCGTCAATTCGCTGCCGGGCCTTGCGCCCTTCATGCGCGGCGTGCGCGCGACGATGTATGCCGGCCGGCCGTGGACCATCCGCCAATACGCGGGCTTCTCGACGGCCGAGGAATCCAACGCCTTCTACCGGGCCAATCTTGCCGCCGGCCAGATGGGGCTTTCGGTGGCGTTCGACCTGGCCACGCATCGCGGCTACGACAGCGATCATCCGCGTGTCGCCGGCGATGTCGGAAAGGCCGGCGTGGCCATCGACTCCGTCGAAGACATGAAAATCCTGTTCGACGGAATTCCGCTCGACCGGATGAGCGTATCCATGACGATGAACGGCGCAGTCATTCCGATCATGGCCTGCTTCATCGTGGCGGGGGAGGAGCAGGGTGTGCCGCCGGAAAAACTGTCCGGGACCATCCAGAACGACATCCTCAAGGAATTCATGGTGCGCAACACCTACATCTATCCGCCCGAGCCTTCCATGCGCATCGTGGCCGATGTGATCGAATACACGGCGAAGAACATGCCGAAGTTCAATTCGATTTCGATCAGCGGCTATCACATGCACGAAGCGGGCGCGACGGCGGTGCAGGAGCTGGCCTACACGCTGGCCGACGGGATGGAATATGTCCGCGCGGCGAAGGGCAAAGGGCTTGATGTCGATGCCTTTGCGCCGCGGCTGTCGTTCTTCTTCGGCATCGGCATGAACTTCTTCATGGAAGTGGCGAAGCTCAGGGCGGCGCGCCTTCTGTGGTCGAAGATCATGGCCGAATTCGGCGCGAAAAATCCCGAAAGCCGGATGCTGCGCACGCATTGCCAGACCAGCGGCGTCTCACTCACCGAGCAGGATGCCTACAACAACATCGTGCGCACCACGATCGAGGCGCTGGCCGCGGTGCTTGGCGGCACGCAATCGCTGCACACCAATTCCTTCGACGAGGCCGTTGCGCTTCCGTCGGAATTCGCCGCGCGCATCGCGCGCAACACGCAGCTTATCCTTCAGCACGAGAGCCAGGTTGCGCATGTCGTGGACCCCCTGGGCGGGTCCTATTACGTGGAGGCCCTCACGCACGCGCTGGCCACGCATGCGCGCGCCATCATCGGCGATGTGGAAAAGATGGGCGGCATGACGAAATATGTCGAAACCGCAAAGCTCCATGTCGAGGAATCGGCCGCCCGCCGCCAGGCGCGCGTGGATCGCGGCGAAGATGTGATCGTCGGGGTCAACAGGTTTGTGCCCAAACAGGAAGCCCCGATCGATGCGCGCGAGATTGACAACACGGCCGTGCGCGACCTGCAGATCGCGCGGCTGAAGGCCGTCAGGGAAAAGCGCGACGCCAAGTCGGTGAAGTCCGCCCTCGATGCGTTGACCCGCGGCGCACAGGATGGCGCAAATCTTCTGGAACTGGCCGTGAAGGCTGCGCGCCTGCGCGCCACCGTCGGGGAAATTTCCGACGCGCTGGAAAAGGTGTTCGGGCGCCACCAGGCCCACATCCGCTCGATTTCCGGCGTCTATGGCGCCGAATGCAAGGATGACGAGTCGTTTGCGAAGCTGCGGGAAGACGTCCGGGCGTTTGCGAAAGAGCAGGGCGCCAGCCCGCGCATTCTGGTCGCCAAGGTGGGGCAGGACGGTCACGACCGGGGCGCAAAGGTGATTGCCACTGCGCTTGGCGATCTGGGCTTCGATGTGAAGATTGGCGCCCTGTTCCAGACGCCGGAAGAAGTCGCCAGCGAGGCGATCGCACAGAACGTGCAGGCCATCGGCGTCTCGAGCCAGGCCGCCGGCCACAAGACGCTCGTGCCGCAGCTGATCGGCGCGCTGAAAAAGCACAAACGTTCCGACATCCTGATTCTGGTGGGGGGTGTCATCCCGGCGCAGGATTATCCCTTCCTCCAGAGCGCCGGTGTCGCGGCAATCTTCGGGCCGGGCACGAACATCCCCGAAGCCGCGCGCAAGCTGCTTGCGCTCCTGCGCGGGCGGGTGGTGCACCGCGCCGCGGAATGATCCCCGTCAATGTGCCGCGCGCGCGGAAAAGTCGGGTGCGCTCCCGTCCACCTTCAGGCTGTCGAGCGTGGCCGATACGGTGCCCCAGGTCAGCGTGGACCAGAGCTTCAGCGGAACGACAAGATGTCCGTTGGGCGCGGACGCGCTTGGCACATCGGCGCACCAGGCGAACATCGGCGGCAGGGCTTCGCCTTCCTTCAGGATCTTCTGCTTGTAGCCCGCGATCTGCCTGTAGTGGATTTGGCAGAGATGCGCGACGCCGCTGAACATTCCATTGTCGAGTTTGGCCGGCTCGTCGCGCAGATAGGTGAAGGTCACGTCATACCTGCGGCGCCCGTCAAAAACCTGCACGCCGCTGCCGCACGGATTGGAATCGCTCGCGCGCAATCCGGCGAGGATCATCGTGATCGCGCTCATCGGATCGACGGCTTCCTTCTTGAGCTGGTCGCTCACCGGATATTTCGTCGTGTTGTACGGCGGGTTCGCGTAGGTCTCCGGCACCGGCGACGTGAACGAGACCTTGACCTGCTGCACCTTCTTCGAGCTGCGCCGGTTGTAGGAGTCATAGACGAGCGGCTTTACGCCGTGGCTCTCGAATCGTCCGCTGACGGTCGCATCGATGATCGATTTCCAGAACGCGCTGATGATGCCGGTGGTCTCGAAGTGCGACGCCGCGGAATAGCCGCCATCCCTGAACGTGCCATGGTAGTCGGTATGCCCGAACGCGATCGTCCAGAAGGCGATCGTGTAGCCGGCATCGAGCGTGTCCTTTCCCGCCGCCCCGGCCGGCTGAACCAGCCCGAACGCGAGGAACAAGAGGGCGGCAAGTCCGGTCCGCATCGTTTCCTCCGGCATCGGACGCCACAATTTGCCAAGCAGTTTGGTCCAATTATGACGGCGGCCGCGCCCCGGCGCCCGTGCAATCCGCGCGCACGCGTGACAATCTTGGAAGGTTCATTGGGGATTCGCATGGCCGGCGTCGGAAAGCTGCTTGCGGCGGGGTTGTTGGCGGCGGGGCTTGCCTCCTGCGCCGACGAGTCTCCCTTCGGGCCCGGCGAGGCGTTCAGCTGGAACGCCAGCCAATGGTCTGTGGCCGACAGGCCCGACCTCGGCGCCCTGCAGATCGCGGCCACCAACCCCCAGGTCGCCGGAATCGGGACGGCGGCCGTCTATCGCTTCAACACGGCCGATCCCCCCGCGCCGGTATTCTCGGCGGCCGTCCAGGGCTGGTTTCTGACCCACGGCCGGCACTGCACGGCAACCTCCCAGGAAGCGGTCGCTCCGCGGACCTTCGTCTTCCATTACACCTGCTGGGAGCCGACCGGCGCCATTGGCTGACGCCGCTTGACCTTCCCGGTCCCCGCCCTTAATAGGGCCGCTCTTTCTGGCATTTCAAAGAGACAGACCATGTCGCGGCGTTGCGAACTCACGGGCAAGGGACTTCTGGTTGGCCATCACGTCAGCCACGCCAACAACAAGACCAAGCGGACCTTCCGCCCCAATCTTCAGACGATCACGCTGGCCAGCGACACCCTGAAGCAGAATGTCCGCCTCAGGATCAGCATGAATGCCTTGCGGTCGGTTGACCGGGCCGGGGGGCTCGACGCCTTCCTGCTCAAGGCGCGCGACAGCGCCCTTTCGACGCGGGCGCTCAGGTTGAAGCGCCAGATCGCCCGCAAGGCCGAACGGGCCGCCGGTTAACTTTTCGCCCGCCAAAACACAGGCATAGCCTGTGCATAATTTATCCTGTAATGTTTGGGCATGTGCCAAAGCCGCACGCATGCGGCGGGTGCGGGTGTGGGACTATGGTTGGGGCTTACGAGGCGGGCATTCCCGCGGGGCGTCGTTATTCCAGCATCGTCGGGACGGACGCGGATTTTCCGGACGATATTCCGTACAGCCGCGGCACGCCGCAGCCTGCGCGGCCCGAACGGGTCGAGCGGACCGGGATTGCCGCTGTGGCGGTCGCCGCCATCCGGCTTGTCGTACCTGTCGTCCTTCTGCTGACGACCTTTGTGGCTTCGTATCTTTACAACGACACCAGGCTCGCGGCGCTTGGCATCCCGGCGGACGGGCTCACGCTTGGCTATCTTCTGCTGCCGACGACGTTTTTCGCCATCCAGCTCACGAACCGGCGGTACGGGCCGGCCTATGCCTTTGCCCAGCTTGTGGCGAGCTGGGTGATTGCGATTGCCGGCCTTGTCCTGGCGCGAATTTACGTGCCGGACCTTGATTTGCCGAACCCGTTTCCCGATGGCCGGGTTCTTGTGGCCTTCGCGGCGGGCCTGTTTCTCGCTCAGATAACCGCAATCATTGTTTTTGATGGCACGCGCGGTCCCCGCTGGTGGTCGGCGCCGCTGTTCAGCTCGCTATGGGGCGCCATCGTGTTTTGCGGCATTTTCTTTCCGGCCGCCTTTCTTGGCAGGTCGGGCCTGTGGCTCAACGACATGCTGATTGACCTTGGGCTCATGGCCGGCATGGGCATCGTGCTGATGCTTCCTTACTGGCTGCTGCGGCCCCTGGTCCGTCCGCTGCCCGGCTACGGCGGATACTAGGCCGCTGCCTTGCGGCGCCTGCGCGGCGCCATCCGGTGGTGTCCCGGATGCGCCAGGTGGGCTTTCTCTTCCACAAACAGGGAAATGAGCTGGTCGGTCATCGCACCGCCAAGCTGTTCAGCATCGACAATTGTCACGGCGCGGCGGTAATAGCGGGTCACGTCATGGCCGATGCCGATCGCGACAAGCTCCACCGAAGATTTGCTTTCGATGTCCTCGATCACATGCCTCAGGTGCCGTTCGAGATAGTTCCCGGAATTTACCGACAGCGTTGAATCGTCCACCGGCGCGCCGTCGGAAATCACCATCAGCACGCGCCGCTGTTCGGGCCGCCCAGCCAGCCGCTGGTGCGCCCACATCAATGCCTCGCCGTCGATGTTTTCCTTGAGAAGCCCTTCGCGCATCATCAGGCCGAGGTTCCTGCGCGCATGCCGCCAGGGATCGTCCGCCGACTTGTAGATGATATGCCGCAAATCGTTCAGCCGGCCGGGCTGGGCCGGCTTGCCGTCCGCGATCCATTTCTCGCGGCTTTGTCCGCCTTTCCAGGCGCGGGTTGTGAACCCGAGGATTTCTGTCTTTACCCCGCAGCGTTCCAACGTGCGCGCAAGGATATCCGCGCACATCGCGGCCACCATGATCGGCCGGCCCCGCATGGAACCGGAATTGTCGAGAAGGAGCGTGACAACGGTGTCGCGGAACTGCAAATCGGTCTCCCGTTTGAAGGAGAGCGGATGCATCGGGTCGATGATGATGCGCGGCAGGCGCGCGGTATCCAGCAATCCTTCTTCGAGGTCGAACTCCCAGCTTCTGTTCTGCTGCGCCATCAGGAAGCGTTGCAGCCTGTTTGCGAGCCTCGCGACCACGCCCTGCATGGATGCAAGCTGCTGATCCAGAAAATTGCGAAGGCGCGTCAGCTCCTCCGGGTCGCAAAGGTCCGTCGCCTCGACGATCTCATCGAACTGCGTCGTGTAGATCCGGTAGCCCCAGGAGTCCTGGTTGGAGAATGGCAACTCCGGCCGCCATGGGCGCAGGCTTTCATCCGGCTCATGTGCGTCCGAGAGGTCCTGTGTCTGTTCGCCCCGGATTTCGCCTTCGGCCTCGCTGTCGGTCGTCTCTTCGCTCTCGGAGAGCTCGCTTGTTTCCGTCTGCTGGCTCTCGGTCGTTTCGCCGCCTTCCTCGGCCTGCGGCTCGGCTTCGCCCGACTGGTCTTCGCCTTCGGCCTCCGCCTCGTCGGCAAGATCATCGCCCATCTCGAAATCCTTGATGATGGTGCGCGTAAGCTTCGCAAAAGCTTTCTGATCCCGAAGGGCTCCTTCGAGCTTGGCAAGATCGGCGCCGGCCTTCTGTTCGATCCACGGCCGCCAAAGGTCCACGGCCGCGCGAACGCTTTCTGGCGGTGCAACCCCCGTCAGCTTCTCGCGCACAATCATGCCCACCACGTCGGCGATGGGGGCTTCGTCCCGTGTGCGGGCCTTGGCCAGATGGCGCGTGCTGGCGCGCGATTCAAGCTGCGCGGCAAGGTTTCCGGCCACGCCTTTCATGGTCAGCGTTCCGATCGCTTCAACCCGTGCCTGTTCTGCCGCGTCAAATATGGCGGAAGCCTCGGCCGACCGCGGCTTGAACTGGTTGTGGACCGCTTCCTCATGGTAGGCGAGTCTCAGCGCCTGCGCATCGCCCGCCCCGCGCACGATGGCGATTTCTTCAGGCGGCAAATTCCGTGAAGGCAGTGGCAGACGCGCCTTGAGCCCGCGCAGCCCCGGCTGTTCCGCGCTGAAATTGACTTCCAGCTCCGGCTCTCCCGCCAGGGCGCGTACGGCGGTTCCAACGGCGCGCTTGAATGGCTCAGCGGAATTTTCCGGCTTCATGCCACAAGAACTTTGGCCGCAGATTCCGGAAGCTCGGCGCCAAAGGCCCGCTGATAGAACTCCGCGACGCTGGCGCGTTCGAGCTCGTCGCATTTGTTGAGGAAGGTGAGCCTGAAGGCAAAGCCGATGTCGCCGAAGATCTCTGCGTTTTCGGCCCATGTCATGACAGTGCGCGGGCTCATCACCGTGGACAGATCGCCATTGATGAAAGCGTTGCGCGTCATGTCCGCCACGCGAACCATGGCGGAGATGGTCTTCTTGCCTTCGGCGTTGTTGTACGAGGGCACCTTGGCCAGGACGATGTCCACTTCATTGTCATGCGGCAGGTAGTTGAGCGTGGCCACGATGTTCCAGCGGTCCATCTGGCCCTGATTGATCTGCTGCGTTCCGTGATAGAGGCCGGTCGTATCGCCGAGACCGATCGTATTGGTCGTCGAAAACAGGCGGAAAGCCGGATGCGGCCGGATCACGCGATTCTGATCCAGCAGCGTGAGCTTGCCCTGAACCTCGAGCACACGCTGGATCACGAACATGACGTCCGGCCGGCCGGCGTCGTATTCGTCGAACACAAGCGCGACGGGGCGCTGCAGGGCCCATGGCAAGAGCCCCTCGCGGAATTCCGTCACCTGCTGGCCGTCCTTCAGCACAATGGCATCCTTGCCGATAAGATCGATGCGGCTGATGTGACTGTCGAGATTGATGCGGATACAGGGCCAATTCAGGCGCGCGGCAACCTGTTCGATGTGCGTGGACTTTCCGGTGCCGTGATAGCCCTGGATCATTACGCGGCGGTTGAAGGCGAAACCGGCGAGTATGGCCAGCGTGGTCTCGCGGTCGAAACGGTATGCGCTGTCGAAATCCGGCACGTATTCGTTCGGCTTCGAGAAGGCGGGCACCTTCATCTTTGATTCGAAGCCGAACAACTTTTTCACATCAACTGTCGTGTCCGGCATGGCAGCCGGATCGAGGCCGCCTTTGGGCTCTGTCGTCATCGCGTTCATCTTGATTCAATGCTCGGGTGCAGCGTTCCGCCGCAAGGGTGGGCGTTTTCGCGCTTTTCAGGCCAACCCGGAAGCGCGCAACACGCCATAGGCTTGGATGACCCGCTTCAGACGCTCTTCGGCGCCCCTGTCGCCGCCATTGGCGTCGGGATGGAACCGCTTCACTAGCTCCTTGTACCGCGTCTTTATCTGGTGCAATGTGGCGCCAGCGTCAAGATTCAGCACTTCCAGAGCGACGATTTGTGGCCGGGACAAAGGCCGCTGAGGGCCGCTTGGCGCTGCTTTTTCGGCAACATCCCCAAAAACGGCATAACTGTCCTCAAACTGGTGATAGCCGTGGCGGACCCGGGCCGACCGCTTGCCCAACGGCCAGGTGGGCCGATGGCCGACCACCGCATCGTTCTGGAAAGCCTCGATCTGGCTTTCGCTCATGCCGGCGAAATAGTCCCACGTCTCGTTATGTGCACGAGCATGGTCCAGGCAGAACCAGATATATTCGTTCAACCGCTCACGACTCTTCGGAACGGGGTGTGTCCCCTCGTTGGGGCAGTCCGGACGTGCGCAGGCGCGCAAACGCGGACGCGCGGCGGCCTGCACATCCGGCTTGATCCGGATGGTTTCGGCAAAACGGGACGTTCGCGCACGCGATGAAGTCATAGGAGAATTATGGTGAGGGTTCGTGAAAAAACAAGAAAACGTATTGCTTGACATTAACGCATTAGAGGGTCGAAGGGTGATCCACATGTCGATGACCGACACAATCCGCGAGAAGCTGCTCGCCGAATTTTCGCCCGCGGAATTGACTGTCGAAGACGAAAGCGCCCGGCACGAAGGACACGCCGGCGCAAGGCCCGGCGGCGGTACGCATTTTCGCGTGCGCATCGTTTCCGAGGCGTTTTGCGGCCTGTCGCGAGTTGAGCGGCAGCGGCGGATCCATGCCGCGCTGGGTGAGGAATTGCGGACGCAAATTCACGCCTTGTCGCTGTCGGCGATCACGCCGGCGGAGCTGCGGTCTGAACCGGCGCCGTAGGCGCTTCCCTGGGCGGCGTGATGCGTAAGGCCGTGATCTGATTGCGCTGGCGGCGAAGGATTTCAAACTTGTAGCCGTAGAACGCGAAACGCTGCCGGGCTTCCGGAATGGTCGCCGCTTCATGTATCACCAGGCCGGCAATTGTGGTGGCTTCCTCGTCCGGCAGGTTCCAGTCGAGTTCGCGGTTGAGTTCTCGGACCGGTGTGGCGCCATCAACAATATAGGAGCCGTCCGGCTGTCGCCGAATGCTGCCGCGGTTGACTGCGTCATGCTCTTCGGGGAAATCGCCCAGAATTTCGTCCAGGATATCGTCGAGTGTAATCAGGCCCTGAAGCGCGCCATATTCGTCCACCACAAGCGCAAAACGGGCCCTGCGCTTGCGGAAGGCGCGAATCTGATCTTCCAGCATCGTGGTATCTGGGACAAACCAGGGCTCGCTCGCCAAGGCGCGAATATCGAATCCGGTCATCACGCCACGCCGCTCGGCATATTCGCGCACGACTTCCCGGACATTCAGGACGCCCACAATGTTTTCGGGGCTGTCCTTCCAGATCGGCACGCGCGTGTGGTTTGCTGCGAGGACGGCATCGAACAGTTCTTGCGGCGACAACGTCGCTTCGACGGTGATCATGTTCTTGCGATGGACCATTGCGTCGGCAACGGTGAGCTCGCTCAGATCCAGAACGCCTCCGATCATGTCACGATGCTCACGCTCGACGGAACCTTCCTTGTGGTGCAGCGCGACAGCTCCGCGGATTTCCTCATGCGGCTCCACGAGTTCGCCGCTCTCTTCTTCGCGCACGCCGAAGAGCGCAAGGAGGCGCCAGACAAGCCACTGAACTGCAGCCACAATCGGTGCCAGCAGGGCCACGAACAGGCGTGCGAGCCCGACAACATTGAGCGCAAAGCGATCCGTCCGGGCGATTGCGAGAGTTTTTGGCAGGACCTCCGCGAAAACCAGGACGACCGCCGTCATGGCAAAAGTGGCGATGGCGATGGCCTGGGTGCCGTAACGGGCCGCCAGAACGTCAGTGGCCAGCGATGAGGCGAGGATGTTGACAAAGGTGTTGCCCAGAAGCAGCGCCCCGATCATGCGCTCGCGGTCTGAGGTAAGCGCGTTCACGAGCGCCGCCGCCTTGTTTCCTTCCCGCTCCAGGTGATGCATCCGGGCGCGCGAGACGGCGGTGAGGGCCGTTTCCGAGCCCGAGAAAAAGCCGGAAATCACGAGCAGGATGGCGATCGCGACAATGAGGAGGATCAGCGTGGTGTCCATGGGATTCGTCCGGAGCCGATGGCGCCATCTTAAGGCAACCTTGCGACCCCGACAGAGCACCGGTTTGCGGCTGGGGCTGACCGGTCGGAGGGCAGCCTCACGGAATACCCCGAGCAGCCCGCGGAACGGTCCAAGAACAGAAAACCTCCGTTTGGGACGAAATGGCTCCAGGACCGGACAAAATCTGCCGTAAGGGCGAACACCGACCGTAGAATTCCTGACTACCAGGAACGAGCTGTCCGGCGCAGGATGACAGCAGGTTTGGTGGGTGTGCCGCCACGGGGCAGTTGCCCCCAATAACAGACCCCGTGGCGGCATTTTTTCGGCAAAACTCACGCGCTCAGAATTTCGCGAACCGCAGCGAGCGGCACGTCGTCAGACACAACCGCTTTTCCGAGTCCCCGCACCAGAACGAAGGTCAGTTTGCCGCCGGTGGCCTTTTTGTCATGCATCATGTGAGCCAGCAGTTCATCCGTTGATGGGCGCGGCGAAACGCTGTCAAGCGAGACTGGCAGCCCGACGGCTTGCAGATGATGTCCAACACGGTCACCATCTGCGTGCGGACATAGCCCGAGTTTGGCCGACAGACGAAATGCCATCACCATGCCGATGGCGACGGCTTCCCCATGCAGCAAGACCCCGGAATATCCGATTGCCGTTTCCAGCGCATGACCGAAGGTATGCCCGAGATTGAGCAGGGCACGGTCGCCGGCCTCCCGCTCATCGCGCGCCACAATTGCGGCTTTCATGCGCACGCAATGCGCAACCGCGCGTACCACGGCGTCAGACTGCCCGCCCAACAGTTTTGGGGCGTTGGCCTCCAGCCATGCAAAGAACTGCAGATCGCCAAGCGCGCCATATTTTACGACTTCGGCATAGCCCGAGAGCAATTCCCGGCGTGGAAGCGTAGCCAGCAACGACGTATCGGCGATAACGGCCTTCGGCTGATGGAAGAGCCCGACAAGATTCTTGCCCTGCGGCATATCGATCGCCGTTTTTCCGCCGACCGATGAATCAACCTGTGCCAGGAGAGTCGTTGGAATCTGCGCGAAATCCAGCCCCCGTTTGACGAGCCCTGCGGCCAGCCCTGCAAGATCACCGATTACACCGCCGCCCAGGGCCACGATTAGGCCGCCGCGTTCCACGCCGCTGTCGATCAGAAGGGAGCACAGTTTCTCAAGGCCTGCAAAGCTCTTGATCTGCTCTCCCGGCTCAAGCGTCACCAGACGGGGCTCAAGACCCGCCGCGCGAAGCGATCCGATCACGCCGGCTGCATGGAATTTCGCGACGTTGTTGTCTGTAACAACCGGCACAACGCCGCGCGCAAATGGCTTCAGAAGCGCGCCCGCCTGTGCCGCGATACCGGGGGCAACGTGGACATTATAGCTGCGGGGTCCAAGGCCGATGTGTATGAGCTCTGTCATGCCGCCTCTATCAGGTCTCGCGCCTGCAGCTCGGTGACAATGCGGTCCACCGCGAACTGATGCGGGCCGTCGTCGCTGTCCACATGAATATCGGCTTGCTCATAAAACGGCGTGCGCTCGTCGAGCAGCCGC
Organism: Alphaproteobacteria bacterium; assembly: GCA_021324545.1. GTDB lineage: Bacteria > Pseudomonadota > Alphaproteobacteria > Micropepsales > Micropepsaceae > Rhizomicrobium. The sequence continues at coordinate 53,986 of JAJPIX010000062.1, read as the reverse complement.
CTCAGCGTTTCCCGCAAGTTGCCTTCACGAAGAAGAGGACGGTTTTTCCGCCGCAGCACACGATCCTCCAGAATCCACAACGGCGCGCGGATCCACACAGTCACCGCGCTGTCCTTCATTGCGGCACGGGTTTCCGCGGCCATGAACGCCCCTCCGCCAGTTGACAGCACATGCGGGGGAGCCTTTAACAGTCTTGCGATCACGCGACGTTCCCCTTCGCGAAACGCCGGCTCGCCGAAACGATCGAAGATTTCCGTGATGGCACAACCCGCCGCAATCTCGATCTCGGCATCCGCATCGCGAAAGGCGACGCCGAGCCGCTCGGCGAGCCTGCGACCCACCGTGCTCTTGCCGGCGCCCATCATCCCGACCAGCGCCACCGTTCGCTTCAGCCCGGCCATTTTCAAAGGAATAACACTGCCCATGAAAACTCTGCCAGACGCCTTGCGCGGCCGCCATGATTTCCGCACAAAGCATCCTTAAGGACCGGCGCAGGCAGGTGAGTTAAGATGTGAGTTAAGATGGGCTGGACGGCACGTATCGGAATAGCTGTGGTTGTGATCCTGATTCTCGGGGCAGTCGGGCTTGCGATCTACGGCAGTACGCTCAAGCCGCCACATCGCGTCTATGAAGAGGTCGTTCCCAATGAGCGGCTTCAGGGCTGAAGCTGCGGTTTTTGGCTTGATCGCCTGTCTTGCGGCCGAGACAGCGGCGGCGGGACCGCCGGCCGCGAGCGGTCCGCCGAGTATGCTTTTGCCTGGCCCGGCGCCCACTGCCGAGAAACCCGCACAACCTCTGGTTCGCAGCACGCGCGGGACGGCGGGCGTCGTTGTCAAATCCCTGGGCGATATTGACGGGCCCGCGATAGGCCTCCTCGACGACACGAACGGCGGTCTGGGCCGGGAGATGTGGGCCGGGTCGGATCACCGGGTGATCGAAGACATGTTGGCTCGGATCCCCGCAGGCAGCAATTCGCCCCCAGTACGAAACCTGTCGCGGCGGCTCTTGCTCACCACTGCGGATTCGCCAATTGGCGAAAAGCACCGCTCCCTGCTGACCATCCGGCTTGAAGAACTGCTTGATGCGGGCATGTTGGCAGAGGCTGGGGCGCTGGCGGCGATGGCAACCCTCAAGGACGATCCGGATTTCTCCCGTGTGCAGGCCGATGCGCTTCTCTATGCACAGCGCAAGGAAGATGTTTGCGGGCCGCGCACGGTCACGCGTCTTTCGAGCGACGCGCCATTCTGGATGGAGTTGCGCGCCTATTGTTATGCGATGGACGGCAATGACCCCGCGCTGGAGCTGACGCGCGCCGCCATGGCCGCGCAAAACCTTGACGACAAGGCATTTGACGTACTGCTCGGCGATGCCATCGGAGGCAAGGCAAGAAACCCCGGAGAGATCGAAAACCCGACGTCGCTGGATGTGTTCCTCATGCTGGGTGCAAATGTGCCGGTCAGCGGGGCAGTTGCTGACAGGCTGGGTTTGCCGGCCGAAATTTTCGCCATGAGGGAGAAGCGTAATCCGCCCGATGTGCGGCTTGCGGCGGCTGCGCGCGCCTTGAAGGGCGGATCGGCAACCGCTTATGACCTGATCGAAATAGCAAAGGCGCAGAAGTTCGCGGGCGATCAGCTGGCTCACCCGGTGGAAGCTGCCGGGAAGATGCCTTTCCTCGCAGCCGAAGCGCTCCTTTATCAGGCGATGAGTAGCGAAAAGGACGCAACGGCACGCGCGCGCTTGCTGAAGGCCGCATTGACCATTGGGGAAAGCCACGGTCTGCTCGGCGTGGCAGCCAATATCAACGCCGATACGATCGCTTCGATCCCGCCGGACAAGACGCTGAAGGATGCGGCGCCCTTGATGGCGCGGGCCGCAATGCTGATCGGGAAACCTGATCGGGCCGCGGGCTGGATTGCCACCCTCGACTCCGACCAGGACAACCCGGTTTCGGCCGCCCTGGCTGCGACACTCGATCTGATCGCGACTGAACCTGCGCGCGATGCCCAGGCGCAGGCCGCGCTGCATTGGCTTGCCGGACAGCACGACGAGTGGGCCGCATTAGTGTTGGGCGTATATCATGTGACGGATTCGCCTATGCCGCCCGAAGCACATTCCGCCGCGTTGAAGCTTGCGGCGCAGGCGTGGCCCGGCCGCAGGCCGGCGCCGACTGAATTGCAGCGGCTTGATGCCGCGCTGAATGATCCTGAACGGTCCGGCGAAGCGATCCTGACGGTTCTCGATATCATGGGTGCGAAAGGTCTGGGCGATCTTGCGCCCGACGTGACCGTCAGGCTGCTGCAGGCGCTTCGGCGCGAAGGGTTGACTGATGTGGCGCGCAGGCTCGGCATCGAAGCGCTGTTGACGTTCCGGATGCGGCCTTCGCAGGCCGCCGCCAAATGAGCGAACAAAAACGCCAGACCGGGAGTGGCGATGTGTCCCTGATCGAGACTTTTCTCGACATGATGAGCGCCGAACGCGGCGCCTCCGCCAACACGCTCGCCGCCTATCGTCGTGACCTCCTCGACTTTGAGGCAAGCGTTTGCAAGCGGGGCGAAACGCTTCGCACTGCGAGCAGGGACGATGTGAGGGCGTATCTTTCGAGTTTGGCCAAGAGCGGAACAGCGGCATCTTCGCAAGCGCGAAAACTGTCGGCGCTCCGGCAATTCTTCGCCTTTCTTTATACCGACGGTGTCCGCCACGACGATCCAACGATCGCCGTGGACTCCCCGAAGCAGGCAAGGCCGCTGCCGAAGGTTCTTACCCAAGCCGATCTTGCGCGGCTCATAGAAACTGCTGGCAAGGGTTTGGAAGCTATCGAAAGCAGGAAGTCCGCAGAAGCGATTCGGCTCCGGTGCATGCTGGAGCTGCTTTATGCATCCGGACTGAGGATTACGGAACTGGTCACGCTGCCGCTTTCCGCTGCGGGCGACAGGAATGGTTTTCTTCTGGTCAGGGGGAAGGGAGGCAAGGAAAGGGTCGTGCCGCTCAACAGGGCGGCGCGCGACGCGATGATCGACTATCGCGCTGTGCGCGACAAATTCCTGCCCAATGGTGCCGCGCGCGCCAGGGCCGAGCGGTATCTCTTTCCTTCGCGTGGGCGGCAAGCGCATCTGACGCGGCGGCGTTGTCATCAGATGCTGAAGGCATTGGCGGCGCGGGCCGGCCTGGACCCCGCGAAGCTTTCGCCTCATGTAATTCGGCATGCTTTTGCGACGCATCTGGTCGAGGGCGGGGCGGACCTGCGGAGTGTGCAGACCCTGCTGGGCCACGCAGACATCGCCACCACGCAAATTTACACGCATGTCGCGCGCGATCGGCTGAAGAAGGTGGTGGAAAGCGCCCATCCGCTGGCAAAGCGCCGGCGCAGTTGACGGCTGAGGCCGCAGGCGCGATTTTCGCACGAAACGGGGACTGATGTGAGCTTCACCCAGATATCGCGGCGTGTGCCACCCAGGCTTTATCGTTCCAAATTATTCGTGCCCGGATCGCGCACGGAATTGTTCGCCAAGGCGGCGGCGAGCGCTGCGGATGTGGTGTGCCTTGACCTGGAAGACGCGGTGGCGCCGCCGGACAAGGACAAGGCGCGCGACAATATCGTGGCGGCGCTAAACGATGTGGACTGGAAGCAAAAGCTCGTCACCGTGCGCGTCAACGGGCTCGACACCCATTGGTGCTACCGCGACGTGATCGCGCTGGTGGAAAAAGGCGGCGAGCGGCTCGATGCCGTCATGATCCCCAAGATCGGCAATGCGAGCGATGTTTACGCCATCGACATGCTGGTCACGCAGGCGAGCCTTGCGGCGAAGCGCAAGAAGCAAATCGGGCTAGAGGTCATCATCGAAACGACGATGGGCCTCACAAACATCAATGCAATTGCCGGCGCCTCCAGGCGGCTTGAGAGCCTGCATTTCGGCGCGGCCGATTACGCAGCCTCAGCCGGCATGCGGACCACTAACATCGGGGGCGGCAACGCCGACTATGTGATGCTGACCGACAAGCATCCGAATGCTGCCCGTGAGCGGCACTGGAACGATCTCTGGCACTATCCGCTGTTCCGCATGGTGCAGGCGGCGCGGGCGCACGGGCTTGTGCCGATCGACGGACCGTTCGGCGATTATTCCGACCCGGACGGTTTCCGCGTGCAGGCCATGCGAACGGCGGTGCTCGGCTGCGAAGGCAAGTGGGCCATTCATCCGAACCAGGTGGCGCTCGCCAACGAGATCTACACGCCGCCGGCCAAAGAGGTGGAACGCGCCGAAGCCATTTTGGCCGCCATGAAGGACGCGCAGGCAAAGGGGCTGGGTGCGGCGGCGCTTAACGGCGTGCTGATCGATGCGGCCTCGATCCGGCAGGCAGAAGTGATCGTGCGCCAGATGCAGTTGATTCGGGAGCGGACGTAGTACGCCGGCGCCAAGGCGATTGTCTGCTGCCTATGCTGACTTCAGCATCTGACTGACCGCCACATGGATATTGCCGATGCGGACGCGTTGGCACGTCTTGGCATGACCCATGGCGCGCTTCATTATCGGGAAATTGCGCCCGCTAATCGCGCGCAACGAAAGTGCGATCAAGGCGCGTTTGCCCCATCTGGTTTCAATCTGCTCGCGCAACTGGTTTAGGTTGGTCGAACCGTGCAGAAGTGCCCGCCCGTAGTCGAAACCGAGCTGGGCATCGGGATCGGTCGGGGCGCCGGAGAGCAGCGCCTTGATGATTTCGCCCGACATTCCCGATTCGACGGCCATGTCGGATGCGATCTGAACGCAGGGTCCGCAATCTTCAACGAGCGCGCCCGCGATGCCCGCCGCAAGCCAGGCATCGCGTGGGGCATCGGCTCGCCAGCCACCACCCGTCATCTGCATTTTCATGAAGCGCCGGAATGCCGGGAACGAAGCATCGAGCAGTTCGTGCGCATAGGACGCGTCATAATCAAACCGGCGTTCCATCCGGCGAAGAAATCGATGGGCGAGCCACTTGAGCATCAGAGGACTCCTTCTTTCCTGGCGTTGATCCACGCCAGGCCAAATCCGAGAGCGCCAATCAACACGACACCGACTATCTCCGTGAAAGCTGTCGCGGGGGTCGAGGGTGCGCCGCGCACAAACCAGCCATAGACGTGCAGCAAGGCGTGCAGCACCGGCCATATGCTGCCTGCCAATGCGAGCGAGGCATTGCGCAGGCCGCTTCCGGCGGCACAGCAGAGGCCAGCCCCGCTCGCGACGAAAGCCAGGCCGATGTCGGAAATGAAGTGATGGTTCGCCGGGCCCGTCAGCGCCACGCCGGGAACGGCACCGTACCACGCCATGGGGTCGGCCAGCATCCAGAGGCCTCCGAAAAGGTGAATGAGGCCGATAATGACGAGAAGGATGCGAACGATCACGGCCCTTGCCTCCTTAACCTCTTATGCCCAATGACGAATGACCACTGGCATTTGTGACGCGACAGGCCCATTTTATTGACAGGGGACGTGCCGATTGCCACTTTCCGGCCCCCTTCATACCGCCTCCTCATATGTGACATGCACGCCTATCTCGATTTCGAACGCCCTATTGCCGAACTGGAAGGCAAGATCGTGGAATTGCGCCAGCTTGCGGCGCAAGACCCTAACATGGACATTTCGGACGAGGTTGGCCGGCTGGAAGCGAAGGTTTCCCAGCTCACGATCGAGACCTATGCGAGGCTGACGCCCTGGCAAAAGTCGCTCGTGGCGCGACATCCCGGGCGGCCGCATTTTTCCGACTATGTGAGCCACCTGATTGACGAATTCACGCCATTGGCGGGCGACCGGCTCTTCGGCGAGGATCGGGCCATCCTCGCCGGGATGGGCCGGTTTCGCGGACGCGCCGTAGCGATCATCGGGCACGAAAAGGGCAACGACACCAAGACGCGGCTCAAGCACAACTTCGGCATGGCCATGCCGGAAGGCTATCGGAAGGCGCAGCGGTTGTTCGACCTGGCCGATCGCTTCGGACTTCCCGTGATCTCTTTGGTGGATACGTCCGGAGCCTATCCCGGCGTAAGTGCCGAAGAACGTGGGCAGGCGGAAGCCATCGCCCGTTCCACGCAAGCCTGCCTCGAAATCGGGGTGCCGTTTGTGTCCGTGATCATCGGAGAAGGCGGATCGGGCGGGGCGCTGGCTATCGCAACCGCCAACCGGGTGTACATGCTGGAACACTCGGTCTATTCGGTCATCTCGCCGGAAGGCTGCGCTTCCATTCTTTGGCGCAATTCCGACAAAGCGCAGGAAGCTGCGGCGGCCATGAAGACCACCGCGCAGGATCTGCTCGAACTGAAGGTGATCGACGGCATCGTGCCGGAACCGCTCGGCGGCGCGCATCGTGCGCCGGACGAAACGATCCGGAACGTCGGCGAGACCGTTGCGCGCGCGCTGTCCGAACTGAACGCCCTATCCCGCGACGAACTCAAGAAACAGCGGCGCGACAAGTATCTCTCGATGGGCCGCAATCTTCTGGCCTAGCGCGATTTCCAAGAACTGTGGCGGCGGTGTGACGTTCTTTATTTGCCGGCCATGCATAAACTCGCCGTCATGAACGATGCTCATCCCGCCGCCCAGACGGAAACAGCCGGCGAGCGCCGGCCCGTTCGGATATTGGACCTTCTCCTGCCGCTTGTTGCCATAATTGTCTTTGTGGCCGTCGCCATCGCCGCAATGGTCGGTTACGCGTTCGGTCACGGAAATGAGGAAAATTCGCGCGCGCTTATCAGCGGCCTAAGCACCAACTTCATCGCGGCGCAACTTTTCATGGCCCTGATTTACCTGGCCATGCTGTCCGGAATCTGGCTGGTGGCACGTCGCCATGGGCCCGCGACCGTCGCGGGTTATTTCTCGCATGTGCCGAGGCACACGGTTGTCTGGAGCATCCTGGCTGGCGTCGGCATGGCCGCCCTGGTTCTCACGGCCATCTGGTGGCTTGGTTCGCACACCGATGTGACCTTTCGGGCCACCAGAAGTGAGGAGAAGCTTCTGGTCGCGCACAACCCTCTGGAATTTGCGGTCTCGCTTGCCGTTATCGCCGTAATAGCTCCCTTCACGGAGGAGCTCTATTTTCGCGGCCTGCTGCTGGCCTGGCTGCGCCGGTGGCTGTGGTTGCCGGCCGCAGCGATAACGGACGCGTCCGTTTTCGGGCTTGTCCATGGACGCTATGTCAATCATCCGGGGCTGGAGGGCTGGATATTGACCGTCATGGTCGCATTTGTCGGCCTGCTCAATGTCTATTGGTTCACGCGGGCCCGCTCGCTTTGGCCGGCCTTCCTGACCCACGCTTTCTACAACGGCGCACTCGTAACGCTGGCCTATGCCGGCAGCTGATCACCACCAGCCGCGCCACTTGAACCAGATGATCGGAACGACCGTGGAAAGTGCGATCACAAACAGCCCCCACGCGTAGCCGTAATGCCAATGGTACTCAGGCGTGTTGACGAAGTTCATGCCGTACATGCTCGCGATAAGGGTCGGCGGAATCCCCACGACCGAGACGATTGTCAGAACCTTGAAGATGTCGTTCTGCTCGGTATTGATGAAACCGAGCACGGCATCAAGAAGAAACTGCACCTTGTTGGAGAGGTGAATTTCGAAATCGGCGAGCGACTGAAGGTCCTGGCTTGCAGTTTTCAGCCGCGCCTGCACGTCGGACGAGATCCACGGCCCGCCTTTGTCGGTCGCAAATGTGACAATGCGCTGGAGGCTCAGAAGGCTTTCGCGAATCTGCGACAACCGCTCCCCGGCGCCGCCGAGCATGATGAGACTCTCTTTGAGGCGGCGATTGAGCCGCGCCACGTTGCGAATTCTCTTTTCGCCATAGTGGCGGAACGTGGCGTGCGACACTTCGTTCATGTCTGAAGCAATTTTTTCGAGCGTATCGGCAGCAAAATCGACCATGCCTTCGGCGAGCGTCGCGAAGATCGTGCTGCTGGAAGCCTGGGCGCCGTTCTTGCCGAGCGCTGCATAGGTATCGTCGAACGAACGCAACTCCGAGAATCTGAGCGTGACCAGGACTTCCTGCGTGAAGACAAAGCCGAGCGGCGATGACCTGGCATCTTCGCCATGGGCCGAGACAGGCATGCTCATGCGCAGGCTGTCACCATCGACCTGAAGGCGGCTCGATGATTCGATCTCTTCCAGTTGGGGCCTGAAAGGGATTTCGACGCCAAGCTCGTGCGCAACCTTCCGGGATTCGTCCGGGGTCGGGTTGAGGAGATCAACCCATAAGGCTTTGCTGCAACGTTCGGCGGTTTGCGGAAATATTCTGAGCATGAATGGCCGCTCGTGGACGGGTTGGAATCGGTCCGGACACCTATGACCGAAAATTCCGGACGCCGCCAGCGGGTTTTCGCGGGTTGCCCGTGTCTGTTCACGAGACTAACGTCCGCGGCGATCGGAAATTCAGGGGGGCACATGAAAGCGAAAGCGTATTGCACGATTCTGTTGGCGGCCGCGCTGGGCCTGGCTGCCACAGCGGCGTGGGCCAACGATATCGTGATCCATGCAGGGTCGCTTATCGACGGCGTGACCAGAAGTCCGCGACCAAATGTTTCCATCCTGATCCACAACGACCGCATAGCCGGCGTTCAGAATGGATTTGTGGACGGCCCCAAGGGCGCACAAGTGATCGATCTGTCAAAGGCGACTGTTCTGCCGGGCCTGATTGACTGTCATGTTCACATCACGGACCAGTTCGATGGCGGCAATCCGATCGTCGAGCATGTGACAGAGACGAGCTACGATTCCGCCGTCAGGTCCACAGCCTATGCCCGCAACACGCTGCTGGCGGGATTCACCAGCGTCCGCGACGTCGGGGCGAACACGGGCGTTGTCATTGCGCTAAAGCGGGCGATTGCAAAAGGCATTGTGCCGGGCCCGCGCATGTGGGTGGCGGGGCCGCCGCTTGGCCCTACGGGCGGGCACAGCGATCAGGCAAACGGGCTGGACCCCGAACTCTCGCACCCCGGCTGGACGGACAACATTGTCAACAGCGCCGAAGATGCCCGCCGCATCGTGCGCAAACTGAAACAGGAAGGCGTCGATCTGATCAAGATCATGCCGAGCGGGGGCGTGCTTTCCATCGGTGATGATCCCAACCGGCAACTGATGATGGATGACGAAATCGCCGCCGTCATCCAGACGGCGCATTCGCTTGGCCTGAAGGTGGCGGCGCATGCGCACGGCAAGGCCGCGATCGATGCCGCCGTCAGGCTCGGCGTGGACTCCATTGAACACGGCACCTTCGCTGACGCGCAAAGCTATCAATTGATGAAGCAGCACGGAACGTATCTGGTGCCCACGCTGCTCATCGCACAGGCGGTTTACGATCTGGCCAAGAGCCACCCCGAACAGCTCAACCCCTCATCGGCACAAAAGGCGTTGCAGGTTGCCCCGATCATTCAGCGCAATTTCCACAATGCCTATCTCGCCGGCGTGAAAATCGCGTTTGGGACCGATGAATCGCTCGTGCCGCACGGACAGAATGCGAAGGAATTTGCGCTGATGGTGAAATACGGCATGAAGCCGATGGATGCGATCATCGCCGCCACCGGCTCCGCCGCCGATCTGATCGGCGACACGGCCGATATCGGAAGTGTGCAGCCGGGCCGTTACGCCGACATCGTGGCGGTGAACGGCGACCCGCTGAAAGACATCACCATCCTTCAGCGCGTGCAGTTCGTGATGAAGGGCGGGGTGATCTACAAGCAGAACGGCCAGATCGTGCCGCGGCAGACGGGAACGAAATGACGGGATTGCGTCGACTCAAACCAGCGCGCCGTGGCAGTGCTTGAACTTGCGGCCCGAGCCGCAAGGGCAGGGCGCGTTGCGCTGAACCTTGCCCCAGGTCGAGGGGTCATTGGGGTCCACAGGAATGTCCGGTCCCGCGCGGCGGACGCGCACCGTGGCCATTCCATCGGGGGGCGGCGGCGCCGCCTCGTCTTCGCCGGTCAGCGGGTCGAGATGATGCGCTTGCAGCAGACGCGTATCCGGATCGGCCGGCATCGGCGGCGGAGCCCGCTCGACGTTGACCTGCAGATGCATCAGCTGGCGCACGACATTGACGCGCATGGTCGATAGCAAATTCTGAAACAGTTCGAATGCTTCGCTCTTGTATTCGTTCAGCGGGTCGCGCTGACCATAGCCCCGCAGGCCAACGTACTGACGCAAGTGATCGAGATTGACAATGTGCTCGCGCCAGTCGTGGTCCAGTGTCTGGAGCAGCACGGCCTTTTCAACATAGCGCATCACATCCGGGCCGGCATTGGCCGCACGCTCGGCAGCGCGCGCTTCCACCGCCTTTATTATGCGCTCGCGGACTTCCTCGTCGGCGATCCCTTCTTCCTTTGTCCAGTCCAGAATTGGCAGATCAACACCAAAAATGTCGAGGACTTCGTCGTGGAGGCCCGCGGCGTCCCACTGTTCGGCATAAGCTTTGGGCGGAATATGGCGCTCGACCAGATCTCCCACGACTTCTTCACGAAAATCGGCGATCTGGTCCGATACGTCGTCGGACGACATGATCTCCTTGCGCTGCTCGAACACGACCTTGCGCTGGTCGTTGAGCACGTTGTCGTATTTCAGGATATTTTTGCGGATTTCGAAATTGCGCGCTTCGACCTTCTGCTGCGCTTTTTCCAGCGCCTTGTTCACCCAGGGATGGGCGATGGCTTCGCCTTTTTCGAGACCGAGTTTTGTCAGCACGCTGTCCATGCGCTCGGAACCGAAAATGCGCATCAGATCATCCTGCAGGGACAGGAAGAATTTCGACGCGCCCGGGTCGCCCTGGCGTCCGGACCGGCCGCGCAGCTGGTTGTCGATGCGTCGGCTCTCGTGCCGTTCCTTACCGACGATATAGAGGCCTCCGGCCGCCAACGCGCGCTCTTTGTCTGCGGCGACTTCCGCGCGGATTTGCGCGGCCCGTGCCTCGCGCTCCTTCTCATCCAGAATGCCGCCGAGCTCATTGCGGATGCGCATGTCTGCGTTGCCGCCAAGCTGGATGTCGGTTCCGCGGCCGGCCATGTTGGTCGCGATTGTTACCGTGCCGGTGACGCCCGCCTGGGCGACTATGTTGGCTTCCTGTTCGTGATACCGCGCGTTGAGCACGTTGTGTTTGATCTTGCGCTTTTTCAGGAGGGCTGAAAGCTGTTCGGATTTTTCAATCGAGGTCGTGCCGACCAGCACGGGCTGGCCGCGTTTCTGGCAATCCTCAATCAGCTTGATGATGGCTTCGTTCTTTTCTTCGACCGTGCGATAGACCTCATCGTCCTCGTCTTTGCGCACCATCGGACGGTTGGTCGGAATTTCCGCCACGTCGAGGTTGTAGATATCCATGAACTCGGCGGCTTCCGTCATGGCCGTGCCGGTCATGCCCGCGAGCTTCTCGTAGAGCCGGAAGTAATTCTGGAACGTGATGGAGGCGAGGGTCACGTTTTCCGGCTGGATTGCGCAATCCTCCTTGGCTTCCAGCGCCTGGTGCAGACCGTCGGAATAACGGCGGCCCTCCATCATGCGACCTGTGAACTCGTCAATAATGATGACCTTCCGGTCCTTGACGATGTAGTCGCGGTCCTTCTGAAAGATCGTGTGCGCTTTCAGCGCCTGATTGACGTGATGGACAATGTTGATGTTGTTGAGATCGTAAAGATCGCCTTCCGGCAAAAGGCCGGCTTCACGCAAAAGATTCGCCATCTTTTCGTTGCCGGCCTCGGTCAGCGTGACGGTCTTCTGCTTTTCGTCGAGCTCGTAGTCTTCTTTCGTGAGCTGCGGAATCAGCTTGTCGACGCTGCGGTAGACTTCGGTCTGGTCTTCGGTCGGGCCTGAGATAATCAGGGGCGTGCGCGCTTCATCGATCAGAATCGAGTCGACCTCATCCACAATGGCGTAGGCATGCCCACGCTGGACCATCGTGTTGATCGAATACTTCATGTTGTCGCGCAGGTAATCGAAGCCAAACTCGTTGTTCGTGCCGTAGGTCACATCGGCGGCATAGGCCTGCTTGCGCTCATCGTCGGTCAGATTGTGAACGATGCACCCCACGGTGAGGCCAAGGAACTTGTAGATCTGGCCCATCCATTCGGCATCGCGCTTGGCCAGATAATCGTTCACCGTAACCACATGAACGCCCTTGCCGGTGAGTGCATTGAGATAGACGGGCAGGGTGGCAACAAGCGTCTTGCCTTCGCCGGTTTTCATCTCGGCGATGCGGCCCTGATGAAGCACCATGCCGCCGACCAGCTGAACGTCAAAATGGCGCTGACCGAGCGTGCGCTTGGCAGCTTCGCGCACGACGGCAAAGGCTTCCGGCAGAATGTCGTCGAGGTTCTCCCCTTTTGCCAGCCGCTCCTTGAACGCCGGCGTCATGGCCTTGAGGGCATCGTCGGACAGGGCGGCAAATTGGGGCTCGAGCGCGTTGATTTCCTCCACGCGCTTGAACATGGGGCGAAGTTTGCGTTCGTTGGATGAACCGAAAAAACGGGTGGCGAGGGCGCCGAGCATGTAGATCCTCGTGAAACAGCCAAAACCGGCGGACTTCGCGGGTTTTCCGCGCTTTGGCCGTGGCGGAGAGATAAGAACAGGGCACCCCCTTGTCAAATAAAGCAGTTCCGTTACACCCCCCGCCCGGTTTTTGACGTTTCACCCCGCAAGCTCAGGGGCGACGGTCGGCCCGGATCGTTTTGCTCGCGGGCCTGGCGAAGCAGGAAGGCCGGATAACCATGCCAAAGGGGCTAGGCAGCTTGCGCAAGGCCGTGTCAGGGGCCAAGCACGCACACGCCATCTCGCCACTGGCCCCAAAATCCCTTGCCAGTCTGCCGCCGCTGGCGGGCGTAAGGTTGGCTACAGGCAAAGCGGGTGTGCGTTACCAAGACCGCGCCGACGTGCTTTTTGCAATCCTGGCGCAGGGAACACAGGTCGCCGGCGTCTTTACCAAATCGAAGACTGCCTCCGCGCCGGTGGACTGGTGCCGCGCGCAGTTGAGGCGCGGCGAAGCGCGTGCCCTGGTGGTCAACAGCGGCAACGCCAACGCCTTTACTGGAAAATCTGGCGTTGAAGCTGCGCGCGCAATAGCGGAATCAGCAGCCGCGGCAGTAGGCTGCCGAGCGCATGAGGTTTTTCTGGCCTCGACGGGCGTCATCGGCGAACCGCTTCCTTTCAACCGCATTACAAGCATTTTGGACAAGCTTGCGCTCGACGCTTCGGCCAGCGGGTGGCGTTCCGCCGCTGAAGCCATCATGACCACCGACACCTATCCGAAAATGGCCACGGCAACCGCCTTCATCGATGGCCGACGGGTAACGATCAACGGAATCTGCAAGGGATCCGGAATGATTGCACCCGACATGGCAACGATGTTGGCCTTCGTGTTCACGGATGCGTCCTTGTCTTCGGACATCCTACAGGAATTGCTGAGTGCCGGTGTCAGGGATTCCTTCAATTCGATCACGGTGGACAGCGATACATCGACCAGCGACACGTTGCTCCTGTTTGCGACCGGAAAAGGCGCCAAACATCCGGCGATTTTAAAAGCCGGCGACCGGCGGCTCGGCGAGTTCCAGGCGAAACTGAACGCGCTATTGCTTGATCTCGCGCTCCAGGTGGTCAAGGACGGCGAGGGCGCGCAGAAGCTCATACGCGTGGACGTGACCGGCGCCAAGACTGATGACGCAGCCAAACGTGTTGCGCTGTCCATCGCAAATTCTCCGCTCGTGAAAACAGCCATAGCCGGAGGCGACGCCAATTGGGGCCGTGTGGTCATGGCAGTGGGCAAGAGCGGTGAAATGGCCGATCGTGACAGGCTGAAGATATCCTTCGGAGATCTTGTCGTTGCGGAACGGGGGGCTAGGGCGGTGAGCTACAATGAAAGCATGGCCGGCAAGGCGGTTGCAGGGCCGGAGGTTTGCATCGCTGTTGATCTTGCCCTCGGCAAGGGCAGAGCGCGCGTGTGGACCTGCGATCTGACCCACGGCTATATCGACATCAACGGGAGCTATCGAAGCTGATCTGGCCTGGTTGGACCGCTTCTTTGAACAAAATCAAAGGGCTCGGGAAAAATACCAGCTGTTTTGAAGCATTTCTTAAACGGCTGTTAGGACGGAGCCGCCATCATGACAAAGGTGAAGCTGGTTCTGGTCGCCGCGTGCGCGCTCGTCGACAGCGACGGACGCATCCTGATCGCGCAGCGGCCATCCGGAAAGGTGATGGCGGGCCTATGGGAGTTTCCTGGGGGAAAGGTGGAACCGGGCGAGCGTCCGGAAGACACTCTGATCCGCGAATTGAAGGAAGAACTGGGGATCACGGTGAAGGAGCCGTGTCTGGCGCCTTTTGCCTTCGCCTCGCACAGCTATACGGACTTCCATCTCCTGATGCCGCTCTATCTCTGTCGCCGGTGGGAGGGGAGCGTTCAGCAGCTGGAGCACAGCGCGCTCAAATGGGTCAGGCCGCGGGATTTAGGTTCCTATCCCATGCCGCCGGCCGACTTGCCGCTTATTCCCATGCTGCGCGATTTGCTGTGAAATTCCTGGACAGCCGTTCCGGCGCGACGGCCATCGAATACGCCCTGCTGGCGGGCGGCATCGCGCTGGTTATCATTACGGCGGTCAACACCATCGGCACGGCGGTAAACGGCATGTTCAACCAGGTGCTTACCGGCTTTTAGGCCCACCCGGTAAGATAGGCGACATCGAAAGTTGCCTTCAGACGACCGCCATCAACGGCATAATTTGCAACGTAATAGTCGCGCATGGCGTCAACGAATCGGCGCGTCAGTGGCATCGTACCGCGCGCGGCGAGCGAATTTGTTTCACCCAATCTGCGAAGATCGGCAACCAACCTGCTGATGTCTTTGTATCGGACCGTGGTCCGCTCGATATCGGCTACGGGTCCGCCAAACCCCGCACGCTGAAGGAGGGCGCCCAGGTCCCGCACATCCGCAAATGGAGCGACACGCGGATGGGCGCCGCCGCTAAGCTCGGTCTCGACTGCTGCGAGGCATTGCCGAAGCTCGGCTAGCGTGGAACCAGCAAAAAGTGCACCGAGAAATGCACCGCCCGGCCTCAATGTCCGGCGAATCTGGATCAGGGCTCCGGGCAAATCGTTAACGGCATGAAGCGCCAATACGCTGACAATGAGATCGAAACTCTGGGGCGGAAATGGAAGCTTCTCTTCGTCCGTATATTCGAGACAGGATGGATAGGGCGTCGTTCTGACCCACGCCTCCGCCGACGGTTTCAGCACGCGATAGCTTTCGTCCCGGGAGCTGAGGTCCAGCGCTTTCTCGAAACGCTTGCCAAACCCCGCCAGCCGCTCCGCCATGTGCTCGGCGATTTCGCGCACAAGAATGGGTTCGCCATCTGAATTTGCCGCCCGCGCCCTTCTTTGCGCGTAGAGTTGGCGATCGAATATCCGGGGAGGGGCCTTGGACATGGGTAGCTGACAATCCTATGGCGCAATATATGCTGTTCGGCCATGAATGTGCTTGCGGGAAATTGGCCGAGCCAAGGTTTGCGGGCGGTGCTGGACTTTCTTTACCCGCCGCTTTGCGTCCTGTGCCGAAAGTCCGTGGGAAGTGCCGGCGACCTGTGCGCGAGCTGCTGGGGCGCGATTGTTTTTCTGGATGGGCCTGTGTGCGCCCGTTGCGGCGTGCCATTCGAGACCGATCCTGGGAGCGGCGCGCTGTGTGCCGCCTGCCATACCCGTCCGCCAGCCTACGATGCGGCACGTTCCGTGATGCGCTACGAGGAGGCAAGCAAGAGGCCCATCTTGGCGTTGAAACGCGGCGATCGGCTGGATCTGGCCCCGATTTTTGGCCGGTGGCTGGCCCGCGCCGGGAGCGAGTTCGTGGCCGAGAGCGATGTTGTGGTGCCTGTGCCGCTGCATCGGCGGCGCTTGTGGGCGCGCCGCTACAACCAGGCGGCCCTCTTGGCAAAGGCGTTCGCATACGAGACGGACAAGCCCTTTGATCCGCTTGTGTTACGGCGCTCGCGGCCCACGCCCAGCCAGGGCGAAATGCCATCGTCAAAGGCCAGACGCCGCAATGTGATGGGCGCCTTCCGAGTCGGCGGCGCGAGCGCCGGGCGGATCCGGGGAAGGGCCGTATTGCTGATCGATGATGTCATGACCACCGGTGCCACGGTCGAGGCCTGTGCCCGCGTCCTCAAACGAGCCGGCGCCAGGAAGGTTTTTGTTCTCACCTTGGCGCGCGTGGTGCGAGCGAATGCTGTATAAGATAACCGTCCGAGTCCGGTTGCGTTCATGGCAAAGGTCACGATTTACGTCACCCCGATCTGCCCCTATTGCGTGCGGGCCAAGCATCTTTTGAAAAAGAAGGGCGTCTCTTACGAAGAGATTGATGTATTCATGGACGCCAAGGCGCGCGCCGACATGGAAGCAAAATCGGGAGGTGCGCAGACGGTTCCGCAAATTTTCATCGGCCAGATACATGTGGGCGGGTGTGATGATCTGTATGAGCTGGAACGCGAGGGAAAGCTCGACCGGTTGCTGAGGGCCGATACATGAGTTTCCGTGCCGCCTGTGTGCAGATTTGCTCGTCAGACGATCCGGCCGAGAACGTCCGCATAACATCTGGTCTGATCCGTGAAGCCGCAGGCAAGGGTGCGCAATTTGTGGGCACGCCGGAAAATACGACCCTGATGGCACCGGATGGAGGCGCAAAACTGGAGAAAAGTTTTACGGAAGAGCGGGACCCGTCCTTGCCGAAATTCCGGGCGTTGGCGGAAGAACTGGGCATCTGGCTTCTAATCGGGTCCTTGGCAATCAGGGTGAGCGATGCAAAGACCGCAAACCGATCCTACCTGATCGATCCGAAGGGCCTGATCGCGGCGCGCTATGACAAGATCCATCTCTTCGATGTCGATCTGCCGGGCGGTGAGACATATCGGGAGAGCAATACGGTGGCCGGCGGGCTGCGCGCGGTAACAGCAAAAACGCCCTGGGGGACGATCGGGCTTTCAATTTGCTACGATATTCGTTTTCCGCAGCTCTATCGCGCTTACGGCAGGGCGGGATGTTTTCTGCTGACGGCGCCCAGCGCCTTCACTGAAACAACCGGCAAGGCGCACTGGCATGTGCTGTTGCGCGCGCGCGCCATCGAGAACGGCGCATTCGTGTTCGCGCCGGCGCAAGGGGGCACTCATGCAAACGGGCGCAAAACCTACGGCCACTCGCTGATCGTTTCGCCGTGGGGGGAAATCCTGGCTGAAGCCGGCACGGCCCCTGGCATCATTGTGGCGGAGATCGATCCGGCACTTTCGGCAAATGCGCGCGCAAAAATACCAAGCCTCCGACATGATCGAGACTTTGATGTGGAGTAACCACCCTTGCGGAGCGCACAAATCGTGCGCATTTGTATGAGAGATCGTTGCACTGGCGAGCAATTCGCGTGATTGTTTACAGTCTTCAGTGTCAGAACGAGCATCAGTTTGAAGCGTGGTTTGCTTCAAGCGCGGCCTATGAGGAGCAGGCGGCCGAGCGAAAGCTCGTCTGCCCGATCTGCAATTCGCGCAATGTCGCAAAGGCGCCCATGGCACCAGCCTTGCCGGCGCGGGGCGGCGATCGAAACGCAGCGCCGGACGAGCTGCGAAAAATGCGGCAATTCATGACGGGATTGCGGCAGCATGTTCTGCAAAACGCCGAAAACGTCGGACGGCGATTTCCGGAGGAAGCGCGCAAAATTCATTACGGCGACGCCGAACGACGCCAGATCTACGGCGAAGCCACGCTAAGGGAAGCAAGAGAGCTGGTGGAAGAGGGCATCGACGTTGCGCCTCTTCCACCGGATCTCGACGAAGCAAACTGATCAGCGCAACAGGGCGGCTCGCAGATTGTCGGCATCGCGGTTGCACACGCGAGCCGAATAAACGTCGTCAATCGGCACCGCATGGTCATAGTATTCCGCGTTCCATTCCGGGCGCTGACGGATCGTTGAATCGTTGATCGTGAGCCCGATATATACGCCTTTGGCGGTGGCCCAGCCGACGATATCGGAATTGTAGCTGGTTGCGCCGGCGTTGCCTCCCACCATAAGCACGGCAATGCCCGCTTCTGTTCCGATGCGGAACTCGTTTTCTTCGATTGCGGCAAGGGCTCTGTCGGTCATGATAAGCAGGACGACCTCGGCGCTGTTGACACCGGCCTGCAGACCGAGGGAGGGCGAGCCCATCGAATAAAATGCCGGATAGCTCCATACCTTTCCGTTGCGGCGGAGCAGTACGCCATCGCCGCCCTGCCCCCCGATGATGAAGCCGACCTTCACCAGGTTCGGCACGATAAGAACGGCCTTGGCGCTTTTCAGCAAATATGACGCGCTGCTGCCCTCAAAATCGTACAAGGTCGAAGTGGCGTTGCGAACCAGCGTAGCAGTGGTCTGCGGCGCAATGTTGAGCGAACAGACGGCCGGATGGGCCGGCGGCTTGCGATGATGGTGAACAGGTTTTGCCGCCAAAGCGGGCGCGACGATAAGCGCCGCTGCCGCGGCGACTGCAGTAAGAATACGCATGTGTTATCCCCGAAAGGTGGTGCCCCTGTCGCAAGAACCTATCCCAACGCCGGATTGCGGTCGAGATGGTTCAGGACATGCTGGCTACCAGCATGTAATTGACGTCCGTATCGCTGGAAAGGCGCCATGTCCAAATGAGCGGGTCGAAAATAACACCTTGAAGTTTCAAGATTTTCAATCCCGCCGCTTCGAGGATCGCGCGCAGTCTCGTCGGCTCGACGAAACGGTTCCAGTCATGCGTGCCGACGGGGACCCAGCGAAGAACGAATTCAGCGCCGATCTTGGCAAGCGCAAGTGATTTCAGCGTCCTGTTGATCGTGGCGACAAACATCAGTCCGCCGGGCGCCACGAGCTTTGCACAGGCTTCCAGATATGCAGGCAGGTCGGCGACGTGTTCCACCACCTCCATGTTGAGGACCACATCGAATCGCCTTCCTTCGTCGGCAAGCTCTTCGGCGGTTGTACAACGATAGCTTACGGTTGTTGCAGTTTCACGCGCATGGGCTACGGCAATTCCGATGTTCCTTTCGGACGCGTCGGCACCCAGGACGTCAAAGCCGAGCCGGCTCATAGGCTCAGACAGCAAGCCGCCGCCGCAGCCTATGTCGAGCAGCGTGAGCCCAGCGAAAGGACGGAGAGAGTGACCGTGGCGCCCGAAATGGTCGGCAGATGTTTCGCGAATGAAGGCAAGCCTGACCGGATTGAATTTGTGCAGTGGCGCGAATTTGCCCGAAGCATTCCACCATTCGGCGGCGAGCGCGCCAAATTTCTCAACCTCGGCCGGATTTACGGAGGCGGCGGATTTGCGGTCGGGTTTTGGCGCCATGGCCGCAGCCTAACAGGTTCGCGGGGCAAAGGAATCCATTGAGCGCCTCGCAACCGCCGTCTAAGAATGCTGCAACGCCGCAACTTCGCCGGCATTGGACGGCAGGATCTACCGGCGGGCTGGGACGTGCCAGATGGCCAAGATCGTGATGAAGTTCGGGGGCACTTCGGTTGCCGACCTCGATCGCATCCGGCATGCGGCCGGACTGGTAAAGCAGGAAGTGGAGCGCGGAAATCAGGTTGCCGTGGTGGTTTCGGCCATGGCCGGCGAGACCAACAAGCTGGTTGGATGGACGCGCGAGCTTTCCCCCCTTCATGACGCACGCGAATATGACGTCGTGGTCGCGGCCGGCGAGCAGATCACGGCCGGGCTGACGGCCGTGGCCCTTTCGGCCATTGGGGTGCCGGCCCGCTCGTGGATGGGCTGGCAAATTCCCATCCGGACCTCCTCCATGCATGGGGCAGCCCGTATCCAGAACATAGACAGGACGCTGTTGGACCAGAGGCTGGCCGACGGGCAGGTGGCGGTCATCGCCGGGTTTCAGGGGGTCGCGCCGGACAATCGGATATCGACACTTGGGCGAGGGGGCTCCGACACCAGCGCCGTCGCTGTGGCAGCCGCCATAAGCGCTGACCGTTGCGACATCTACACCGATGTGGACGGTGTCTACACGACGGATCCCCGTATCGTTCCCAAGGCCCGGCGCCTGGACAAGATTACCTATGAGGAGATGCTGGAACTTGCCTCGCAGGGCGCCAAAGTCCTCCAGACACGTTCCGTGGAAATCGCCATGCTACACCGTGTGCCGGTCAGGGTGCTTTCAACTTTTGCGCCTGAAAATGGCGGCACGCTTCTCTGCGACGAGGATGATATCGTGGAAAAGAGACCTGTCTCCGGCATCGCTTACTCGCGCGATGAAGCGAAAATCACGCTCCTGCGGATACCCGATCAGCCCGGTGTGGCGGCGGCGATTTTCGGGCCGCTCGCGGACGCCGGGATCAATGTGGACATGATCGTGCAGGATGTGTCTGCCGACAAAGCCAAGACTAACCTCACGTTCACCGTCAGCCGGGGCGATCTCGCCCGGGCGCTTGAAACGATCCAGGCGGCCCAATCGGCGATTGGCTATCGAGACATTACCTCCGACGCAAGCGTGGCCAAGGTGTCCATCATCGGAATCGGCATGCGGACACATTCGGGGGTTGCGCAGACCATGTTCCGGACGCTTGCCGAGAAGGGCATCAACATTCAGGTGATTTCGACTTCCGAAATCAAGGTCAGCGTACTCATTGCCGAGGAATATGTGGAACTCGCCGTACGCGCCCTGCATTCGGCGTACGAACTTGACGCAGGCTAAAGGGAGACACCCATGCCGCTGGCCGCGGGCGGTCCCAGAACATTGTTGCGGCGCCTTCGCGAGATCATGACGGAGCCGGGAAGCGCGCAGGCGCGCCTTGACAAGCTTGTGGGCGTCATCGCTGCCAACATGGTAGCCGAAGTTTGTTCGATCTATCTGCGCCGCGCAGGGAACATCCTTGAGCTGTTTGCAACCGAAGGCCTGAACCGCTCTGCCGTCCACAATACGCGCATGAAGCGCGGTGAAGGCCTTGTCGGCTTGGTGGCCGAGACGGCGGAGCCGCTGAACCTCAGCGATGCCCGGCTGCATCCGCATTTTTCCTATCGGCCCGAAACGGGTGAAGACCCATTTCATTCCTTCCTCGGCGTGCCGATCCTGCGCGGTGGCCAGGTATTCGGCGTGCTGACCGTGCAGAACAAGGCGGCGCGTCAATATGACGAGGAAGAGATCGAAGCACTGCAGACGATCGCGATGGTGCTGGCGGAGGTTGTCGCGCAAGGAGGGTTGTTCGACATCGCCGAACTCGATGAGCCGGCGTTGCGCGCAGACAAGCCGCTGGCATTTCGGGGCGAGGGGTTAAGCGAAGGCGTCGCGATCGGCCGCGTGGTCCTCCATGAACCGCGCGTCAAGGTGGACAAGCTGATCGCCGACGATCCGGTCGCCGAGCTGCAGCGGCTCGATGCGGCACTCGAGAAGCTCGCCTCCGAAGTGGACGAAATGCTCGATTCCACGGAGCTCGATCTTACGGGCGAAAGCCGTGAAGTCATCGAAGCATACCGACTGCTGGTACACGATCAGGGATGGCGCGAGCGCCTCCGCGATGCCGTGCGCGCGGGTCTTACGTCCGAAGCCGCCGTTGAGCGCGTGCATGACGAGATGCGGCTGCGCATGACCCGCGCTGGAGATCCCTTTCTGCGAGAAAAGCGTCACGATTTCGATGATCTGGCCAGGCGATTGCTACGCCACCTCGGTGGGGATGGCGCCAACGTTCCCGACCTGCCAGACGATGCCATCTTGCTGGCACGGGCCATGGGGCCGGCGGAATTGCTTGACTACGGCCGTGACAAGCTCAAAGGGCTGGTGCTCGAAGATGCGGCATCCACCTCGCATGTGGCGATCGTGGCCCGTGCCATGGGCGTACCGCTCGTCGGCTCGGCGGATGGCATCAGCGACGCTGCGCGCGCAGGCGATGATATCGTGATCGACGGCGAGACCGGGGAGGCCCATTTGCGCCCTCCAGCCGAGATATTGTCCGTGTTTTCTGCGCGGCGGGCGCTCCGCGAACAGCGCGTGGCGAGATTGGCCCAGGTTCGGGACTTGCCCGCGGTCACAAAGGATGGGGTGCATATCCGGCTGATGATGAACGCGGGCCTGCTGATTGACATGCCTCATCTGAAGGAGTCGGGTGCCGACGGCGTGGGACTGTTTCGTACCGAGCTGCAGTTCATGATCGGTGAAACCATGCCCACTCTGGACGATCAGATTCAGTTTTACCGACAGGTGCTCGACGCCGCCGGCGACAAGCCGGTTGTGTTTCGTACGCTCGATCTGGGCGGCGACAAGGTGCTGCCCTATGGCCGATGGGAACGGGAAGCCAATCCGTCTTTGGGCTGGCGGGCACTTCGCATTGCTCTCGATCGGCCTGCACTGATGCGCTATCAGGTCAGGGCGCTGTTGACGGCTGCGCGAGATCGCACGCTTCGCCTCCTCCTGCCCATGGTCAGTGACGTCGCCGAATTCAACATGGCGCGTGCGCTCATCGATCGTGAGATCGAGCGGGCTCGACGGCTCGGCAAGCCGCAACCCAGGCAAATACAGGTGGGCGCCATGGTCGAGGTTCCGGCCCTGGTCTTCATGCTGCCCCAGGTTCTGCGAAGCGCCGACTTCGTATCCATCGGCTCAAATGACCTTATCCAATTCGCTTTCGCGATGGATCGTACAAATCCGCGCGTGGCCCGCCGTTACGATTCCCTCAATCCCGCCATGCTGACAATGATTCACCATATCGTCGTTGCGGCTTCAGAGGCGGGCGGCGAGGTGTCGCTCTGCGGCGAGATGGCCGGTCGTCCTCTCGAGGCAATGGCGCTGGTCGGGCTCGGATTGCGAACCCTTTCGATGCAGCCGGCCAATATTGGGCCGGTAAAGATGATGATCCGAAGCCTCGATACGCGGGATGTATCGCCCTTCGTGCTGCGACAGTGCGGTCGCACAGATCATTCGTTAAGGACACGCCTCTCCGCATTCGCGGCCGAACGGGGAATTGCGATCAATTAATCGTGAGAAGCGCGAAAATCGCGCTGATGCAATCAAAACATCAACTCCGACCTGATGTGCGCGCCTTGCTTTTCCTCGGAACGGGCGGCCACACTGCTCATGTGTCGCAATTGTGAGGACATGACCGTGCACAAGTTCATTGTAGCTATTTTGGGGGGAGCTGCACTCGTGGCTTTCGGGGGGATCGCATCGGCCGATCCAACAGGTTCCACGCCTTCCGACCAGTCCGCGAATACATCAACCCCGGCGCAGACACAGCCCGCGCCAGCCGTTACGACGGCCACGCCGGCCGCCAGTGCTTCGACATCCGAAGATCTGGATCGCATTGTGTGCAAGTCAGGACCGCCGCCAACCGGCAGCCGCCTTGGCAGCACGCGCGAGTGCCACACCCAGCGGGAATGGGACCTGCGCCAACAGGAACAGCAGCAAGAGCTGACGCGCCAGCAGATCAACCGGGGTATTACCGGCGGCCCCTGACAGCGTGCGAGCAATCATGTGCAATATGGCCGGCGCAAGCCGGCCATATTTGTTTGTGGGAGTGGACTGGCCCAAGAATTTTATTGAGACTTGCCGAAAAAGTTCCATTCTATGCTTGTATGGACTTGTTCGGAGGGGCTTCCATGGACAATCGAATTCTTGTACCGGCGGCCGCTGCCTGTTTCTGGGCGTTCGGCAGTATCGCCGGGGCGCAAACGGGCAATGTAACGTCCGGGACCGGGCCGTCGGCCGCCACGACATCGCCCGCGGCCAGCGACACGCAATCAAGCGATCTCGACCGGATCGTATGCAAATCCGGCCCGCCGCCGACAGGCACGCGCATCGGCACCGGCCGTGAATGCCATACCCAGCGGGAATGGGACCGCAGGATGCATGAGCAGCAACAGGAATTGACGCGGCAGCAGATAAACAAGGGCTGCACGTCCGGGGGCTGCTGACCCGGCAGAAAAATCCGTGGCCGACGGCGGGCTTAGCATTGTGTAAAGGCTCAAAGTTCCTATAGATTCCAGCTTGTCGCCGGCATGGCTTGCAAGGCGAAAGCAGGACATCTTCCGGAATGACCAAAGTCACGCGATTGACGCTGGATCAGGGTGGCGGGCTGGAACGCCGCCGCATCCATCTGCGCGAGATTTCTGGGGATGCCGATTCGCCGCTGGAGACCGTGGGCCAGGATCTGCGCGCCGCCCGCCTGAGGCGCGGGGACGACCTGGCAACGGTATCCAGGGCCCTGAAGATCCGGAAGGACCACCTTGAAGCTTTGGAAGAGGACAGGCTGGAGGCCCTCCCGGGGCGCACCTATGCCATCGG
Source organism: Alphaproteobacteria bacterium (assembly GCA_021324545.1). GTDB lineage: Bacteria > Pseudomonadota > Alphaproteobacteria > Micropepsales > Micropepsaceae > Rhizomicrobium. The sequence goes on along the minus strand of JAJPIX010000062.1, from coordinate 29,712 downwards.
GTTCGTCCGTTCCTATGCGGACTATCTGGGTCTGGACGGGGTACAGCTCGTCGAACGGTTCAAGGCTGAAATCGCCGGCCGCGACGACCATCCGCAGCCGGTGCCTTTCGCCACCTCCGATGAAGAACGCCGTCTGCCGCACGGGTGGGTGATCATCGGTATTGTGCTTCTGGGCCTTGTGATTTTCGGCGCGTACCGCCTCGCGATTTCGGCCGACACAATGTTGACCCAGCCCGACATGTCCGGGCCGACGCCACCGCCCAAGCCCACAGCGACCGTTCGCAATGTGCCAGCCAAGCGGCCGGCGGTCCAAACGGCTGCAACTCCCGGACAAACGGTGCCCGGCCTGAGTGGCGCATCCGGTACGGTCGCAAACGGGCCTGAAACGACCACCCCACAGAGCACCCCACCAACCTCGGAAAACACGGCCCAAGCGTCACCTGTACAACTGGCGGCACTTCCCCCAGGGCAAGTTTATGGCGAGCAGAACCGGGACTCACGCGTTCTCCTGCGCGTCCATCAGGCAACCAAGGTGCTCGTCGAGGGCAATGATGGAATGATTTACATCAACCGCGTCCTGAAGCCGGGTGATTCGTACCTGGTTCCAAATCGTGTGGGCCTGACCCTGAGCACCCCGAACGGTGGAGCGGTCGAAGTCCAGCTTGATGGCCAGTCGCTCGGATATGCCGGAAACCCGAACGAAAGCACCGACGCGATGTCGCTGGATCCGCAGGACATCATGGATCGGCTCGGCGGGTCTCATGAGTAAGTCGCGCGAGCGATAGTGCCCCTTGAGCCCGCGCGGCGGCGGACCACATTGTCCTTGCCATGATTCCGGAAACCAAACTCTCACGGCTGATTGACCGCTTTCATGCGATTGAAGCCGAACTCTCTTCCGGCCGGACTGGGGGCAGTTTTGCCAAGCTGTCCCGGGAACACGCTGAGCTCGCGCCCGTCGTGTCCGCGGCAGCCGCCTATCGGGAGGCCGAAAAACAGCTAGCCGGGGTCGAAACCCTGATTGCGGACCCCGCGACCGACGCCGAGATGCGGAAACTTGCGGAAGAAGAACGCGTGCAGCTGAGGAAGACTGTTTCGGCGCTGGAACACGCCCTGAAAGTTCAACTTTTGCCGAAGGATACGGCAGACTCCTCATCTGCCATCGTAGAAATCCGCGCAGGTACGGGCGGCGAGGAAGCGGCGCTTTTCGCGGGCGACTTGCTTCGCATGTACGAGCGCTATGCCCAACTTCAAGGCTGGAAGACGGAACTGATGGATTTGAGTGAAACCGATCTTGGCGGCGTAAAGGAAGCTGTGCTGGAGGTGGCGGGACTGGGCGCCTATGCGAAGCTCAAATTTGAAAGTGGCGTTCACCGGGTACAACGTGTGCCCGTCACCGAAGCTGGCGGGCGTATCCACACCTCCGCGGCGACAGTCGCCGTATTGCCGGAGCCGGAAGACGTCGACGTGCAGATCGACGACAAGGACCTGCGCATCGATGTGTATCGCGCGCAGGGCGCCGGTGGCCAACACGTCAACAAGACAGAAAGCGCCGTGCGAATCACCCATCTGCCAACCGGCATTGCCGTCGCGCAGCAGACGGAAAAATCGCAGCACAAGAACAAGGCGCAAGCCATGAAACTGCTAAAAGCCAAGCTGTTTGAAATGGAGAGAGAAAGGGTTGAGCGCGCGCGCGCCAGCGAAAGAAGAGGCATGGTCGGGTCGGGGGACCGAAGCGAACGCATACGAACGTACAACTTCCCCCAAGGGCGGGTGACCGACCACCGGATCAACCTGACGCTATACAAGCTCGATCGCATCCTTTCGGGTGACGAGCTTTCCGAGATTATTGACGCGCTGGTTACGGAAGACCAGGCAAATCGTCTCGCCGCCCTGGAACACGAAGCGTGAGCGGCTGTCGCGCGGCTGCAACGCGGGGCGCCGAGCGGCTGAAAGCCGCCGGGATCGAGTCCGCGCGCGCCGACGCGAGGATTCTGCTTGCGCATGCCCAGGGCGATGAAATGCTGTTCGAAGGCTTTCTCGCCCGCCGCGAACAGCTGGAACCCGTGGCCTACATAACGGGTCACAAGGAATTCTGGAGCCTGGACTTCGAGGTTGGTCCCGGCGTGCTGATCCCCCGGCCAGAGACCGAGACGCTGATCGAAGAAGCCCTGAAGGAATTTCCTACCCGAAGTGCTCCGCTCCGCCTACTCGATCTTGGCGCCGGAAGCGGCTGCATCCTGATTGCGGCCTTGAGCGAATTTCCAGAAGCCTGCGGTGTTGCCCTTGAACGTTCTGCGGATGCGATTATGTGGCTACAGAGAAACATCGACAAACATGGCCTGTCGAACCGCTGTGCTGTTATGCATGGCGACTGGCGATACGAATCCGCAGGCGAGTTTGATGCGGTCTTCAGCAATCCGCCTTATGTATCGAATCGCGAGATGGCGAAACTGCCGGCGACTATTGCGCGTTATGAACCCAGACCGGCGTTGATGGCAGGAAGCGATGGGCTGGCGGCCTATCGCGAGCTGGCTCCGAGGATCGCTGCGTGTCTGAGACCGCATGGGAAAGCGTTTCTGGAGGTGGGGGCGGGCCAGGAGGAAAAGGTTAGTGGGATTTTGCGATCAGCCGGTCTCGAAACGGTGCGGATCGTAACGGATTTGGCCGGAATCGCACGTTGCATCGTCGCCGCAAGGGCGGGTAAAACCGCGTCCGGCCCGCAAAAAACAGTTGGAAAGGGACAGTCAAGTCGCTAGGTTCCGGGCCGAACAGGGGACAAACCGGCGCCATTCGGCAGGGGGCTATGGCAGCTGGGAGTGACCCCGCGAGAGCGGGGACCGGTCCCAAGTCAGACAACAGCGAAGTCGCTTTGGAAGACGGCAACGCGCGGATGCGCCTTTGAGACGCTGCGAAGACTGATGGAAAACTGCCCCGCAGTTGTTGCGAGGGCCTGGATGCTCAAACCACGGGGAAAATGTGAAACGATCACGCGGACGCGGCCGCAGGCCGCATAACAATAACAACAATGGCGGCGGTGGATTTAATCCCAACCGCACCTTTGATTCCAACGGGCCGGAGATCAAGATCAGAGGCTCAGCATCGCATGTTTATGAAAAATACCTGCAGCTTGCGCGCGATGCCAATTCTTCAGGCGATAGGGTGATGGCGGAGAACTATCTCCAGCACGCCGAGCACTACTATCGGATCATGGCCGCCCAGCAAGCCCAGATGCAGCAGTACCAGCAGCAACAGCAGCAGGCCTACCAGGGCGGTGGCAATGGCAACGGCCAGGCGCGCCAAGGACAGGGCGAGCAGCCCTATGTCCAGAACGGGGGACAGAGCGGGCCCGCGTTCTCGCTGAATGAGAGCGAAGAGGGCGGCGACACGGACGAAGCCGGACCGGAGTAGTTCGCCCTCTTGCGGCCAGCGGCCTAAAATCCCACATAAGAACTGGATGCGGCGCCCATATGGGGCCGTATCCTATTTTATGGGACCACCCAAAGGCCGCGCTTTCGGGCCTTCGGGCGTGTGCTTGAGAGGCCGAAATGGACATCGAGAAATTTACCGAGCGGGCCCGGGGCTTCATTCAATCCGCGCAATCGCTTGCGCTGCGTGATAACAACCAGCAGCTGACACCCGCGCACTTACTCAAAGTTCTTCTGGACGATGAAGAAGGATTGGCCGCGCGGCTGATTCGCTCCGCCGGCGGCCGGCCCGAAGATGCCTTGCGCGAAACCGTGATCGCGCTTGCCAAACTGCCGAAGGTGCAAGGTGGCTCCGGACAGGTTTACCTCGCTCCTGAGACCGCGCGCGTGCTGGATGCGGCACAGGAGGCGGCCAAGAAGGCCGGCGACAGTTTCGTCACCGCAGAATACCTCCTGCTCGCGCTTTCCATGGCGCAGGGAACCGATCCCGCGCGCATTCTCAAGGACGCGGGTGTCACGCCGCAGAGCCTCAACAAGGCGATTGCCGGTTTGCGGCAAGGGCGCACGGCCGATAGTGCCACCGCGGAAAACCAGTACGACGCCCTCAGGAAATACACGCGGGATCTCACGGATCTTGCGCGCACCGGCAAGCTCGATCCGGTGATCGGCCGCGATGAAGAAATTCGCCGCACGATCCAGGTGTTGTCGCGCCGGACAAAGAACAATCCGGTGTTGATCGGAGAACCGGGCGTCGGCAAGACCGCGATCGTCGAAGGGCTGGCGTTGCGCATCGTCAACGGGGACGTGCCGGAGAGCCTTCGCGACAAACGGCTGATGGCGCTCGACATGGGTGCGCTGATTGCCGGCGCCAAATTCCGGGGCGAGTTCGAAGAACGCCTGAAGGCCGTGCTTACCGAAATCACGGCTGCCCAAGGCAAAATCATCCTTTTCATCGACGAAATGCATGTGCTGGTCGGCGCTGGCGCGGCCGAGGGGGCAATGGATGCCTCCAATCTGCTTAAGCCGGCGCTGGCGCGTGGCGAGCTGCATTGCGTTGGCGCCACGACCCTCGACGAATTCCGGAAGCATGTGGAAAAGGACGCGGCCCTGGCGCGGCGCTTTCAGCCGGTATTTGTGACCGAGCCGACGGTGGAAGACACAATTTCCATCCTTCGCGGTCTGAAGGAAAAATACGAGGTTCATCACGGCGTTCGCATCACCGACGGGGCGATTGTCGCGGCAGCCACTCTGTCCAACCGCTACATCACGGACCGGTTCCTGCCAGACAAGGCCATCGACCTGATGGATGAGGCTGCCGCGCGTTTGCGCATGCAGGTTGATTCGAAGCCGGAAGAACTGGACGAACTCGACCGCCGCATCATCCAGCTCAAAATCGAACGGGAGGCGCTCAAGAAGGAAAACGACAAGGCCTCAAAAGAACGGCTGGGAACGCTTGAAAGCGAACTTGGGGACCTGGAAGAAAAGTCCGCCGCGCTTGCCGCGCGCTGGCGGGACGAGAAGAAGTCGCTGTCCGACGTTCAGGTCCTGAAGGAAAAGCTCGATCAGGCGCGCATGGAAGTGGACATCGCTCAGCGCCGGGGCGATTACACGCGTGCCGGCGAGTTGACCTATAGCGTAATTCCCGATCTTGAGCGCAAGCTCAAGGCTGTTGAAGAAAAGAAGAGCACAGCGCTGGTCAACGAATCCGTGACGGCGGAAAGCATCGCCGCCGTTGTCTCGCGCTGGACCGGTATTCCGATCGACAAGATGCTGGAGGGTGAGCGCGAAAAGCTTCTGCACATGGAGACATCGCTTGAAAAGCGCGTGGTCGGCCAAAACGAGGCTGTTCGCGCGGTTTCCAATGCCGTGCGGCGCGCGCGGGCCGGGCTGCAGGACCCGAACCGACCCATCGGCTCGTTTCTGTTTCTTGGCCCCACCGGCGTCGGCAAGACGGAGTTGACCAAGGCTCTCGCCGAATTCCTCTTTGATGACGACACGGCGATGGTGCGGATCGACATGAGCGAGTTCATGGAGAAACATTCTGTGGCGCGGCTCATCGGCGCACCGCCCGGCTATGTCGGCTATGAAGAGGGAGGAGTCCTCACGGAAGCCGTGCGGCGCAGGCCCTATCAGGTGATTCTGTTCGATGAGGTGGAAAAAGCACACGCCGATGTCTTCAACGTGCTGCTGCAGGTGCTGGACGATGGCCGGCTGACCGATGGCCAGGGCCGCACGGTCGATTTCCGAAACACCGTCATCATCCTGACCTCAAACCTGGGCACCGAGTTTCTTTCCGTCGAGGGTGGCGAGGGCGCACAGGCGAAAAATCAGGTCATGCAGGCGGTGCGCGCGCATTTCCGGCCCGAATTCCTGAATCGGCTGGACGAGATCATCCTGTTCCACCGGCTGACGCGAAAGGACATGGATCGCATCGTGGATATCCAGATCGGCCGCCTCGACAAGTTGCTGGCCGACCGGAAGATCGTGATCACGCTTGATGCCAAGGCGCGCGATTGGTTGGCCCAGGCCGGATATGACCCGGTCTATGGCGCCCGGCCGCTCAAACGCGTGATCCAGAGGCGCTTGCAGGACCCGCTGGCGCAGCTTCTGCTCGAAGGCAAGATCAGCGACGGCGCGAAGGTGAAGGTGAGTGCCGCAAAAAGCGGGCTCGTGATCGACGGCAAGGAATTCGCCTCAACCGACGACGAATTGATGCCGGAATACACACCAAGCCGGGCCGTGCATTGAGTTAGGGTTTGGCGGCGCGGAGATCGCCCGCGGAATCCGCAAGCTTTGTTTCAAGCGGCATCGATGCCAGTTCGGAATCGATGTGAAGCCGCTCCACGAGGAAGTCCCGCAACTGGCGGCCGGCCAGCCTGCGTCCGGTCGCAACTTTCACCTTCAGCGGATTGACCTGCTTGTTGTTCACGAAAATCTCGTAGTGCAGGTGAGGCCCGGTGGTCAGGCCCGTATTTCCGCTGTAGGCGACCACCTGGCCTTGCCGCACATGGGAACCCATGTGAATGCCCGGCGCAAAGCGCGAAAGGTGGCCATAACCGGTCGCATAGCCGTTGCCGTGGCTGATTTTCAGAAAGTTGCCGTAACCGCCCAGGCGCCCCTCGATCACGACGGTTCCGCTGCCGGCGGCCATGACCGGGGTTCCTACCGGAACTCCGAAATCGATTCCCTTGTGCATCCGCGTGTAGCCGAGCACGGGGTGGAAGCGCATGCCAAAGCCTGAGGTGATGCGCGCACCGTCCACCGGCGTCTTCATCAGCATGCCCTTGGCGCTGACACCCTTAGCATCGAAATAGTCGGCAGGCTCATTCGGATCGGGCTGGTAGCGATAGAGGGTCACGTTCCGGCCGCCGAGATCCATGCTGGCGTAAACGATGTTGCCCTCTTTGGCCGCCTGTCCCTCGGGCGTGTAGTAGTAGCTGTAAAGCACTTCGAAGCGGTCGCCCGGGTGCATGTCGCGCTGAAAGTCCACCTTGTAAGAGAACATGTGGATCATCTCGACCACGACGTCAGCGGGAATGCCGGCCTGCATGGCAGCGAGGTAAAGGCTTGAATCGATCGTCGCGCCTGCGCGGTGGTATTGGACCTTCAGATCCTTCTTCTGGTCCTCAGCCGCAAAACTTCCATCGGTGGCGCGCGTAACCGTGATGTCATGGTCGACCGAAGGCGAGAACGCGAGCGAAAGCAGCTTGCCCGCCGGCGTCGGAGCCGCGGGCTGCACATTCGAGTCGTCGCTGCCATCATCTTCGTCGCCCGCATCGCTTCCCGCTGAGGGTGCAATAACGGTCACATTTGACTGTTGCGCCGCCTGATTTTCCGGAATCGGGGCGAATGACAGGGTCAGCGACTGTCCCGCGCGCAAAGAGCGCAAATCGTAAACCTTGGCCAGGGCCAGCACGGCGGCATTCGCATCATCATCGGTAACACCCGCATCCGTAAGCGCGCCTTTCAGCGTATCGCCCGGATCCATCGTTATGGTGCGTGTGTCGACTCCGGCATTGTCGCCGTCATCTCCCGCCTGTTCGGCGGCAAGCGCATTATCGGCGTTCACGCCAGAATTCGCCCCAAGGGCGCTGCGGGCGGCCGAGAATTCCCCTCCGGGCCCAATCGCGGCGAATGTCGCGCCATCGCCTCTGCCGGCCAGCCGCAGGTAAAGCTCGTAGGGGATCATCGAGTGGTTGCGGCCCGCCATGAAGGATTTCGAGGTCGCCGGGGGCATCGTGCTGGCCGCCAGCCAGGCGATCGAACCCGCCACCAGCGCCGTCACGGAGGTTGAGACGAGAGCCCAGCGCCCATCAGTCGAAAGGAGAGTCTGTGCGACGGCGCCAGCGCTGCGCCGCCATTGCGCGATCTGATCCGCAATCGTCGGTTGGTTCCGGCGCTTCACGCAAACTCCCAGCCCAGCAATGCGCTTTCCGAAGCGCCGTCGCGTCATATAGCCCAACCTATCCTAACGCCGTCAACCGTTATCGGTCCGTTAAGAGTGTTTTGACCCGAAGCGGCACAAGCGGCGATTGTTCAGCGATTTCAGCGCAATTTGCGGGCCGTGCGCGGTCCCAAAAAAGAGCGCCGCGGAAGGGGGTCCGCGGCGCAAACGCTCGTTCAGACTCGCAGGAGGGGGTCTAGAGCCTGACGAGGAGGGCCTCGGCGATGCGGCCGTGGATCCAGCCGATGCCGCGAACGACGTGCAGCACGATGAAGAACACGATCAGGCCGCCGAGGGCCAGCACGATCAGGCCGGGGGCCGTATGCACGAAATGGTTGAACCAGGAGAGTTCATAGTCGGTCGCGCTGTCCATGCGAAAGACATGGCTGACGTCGTTGGTGACAAGGCCATAGATTGCGCCGCCGGCAATCCCGAGCGGCACAGCGATGCCGGTGACCGCGATCGTGAAATAGACGACTCCAAGGGGCAGCATGAGGAGCAGATAAAGCATCGAAGACCAGGTGCGGACGTCGATCAGCGCATCCTTGATCTTGGTGCCGATGGTTTCTTCGGCCGCGGTTGCCGGGGGCAGCCGCCGCGGCATGCGAACGCCCAAAAGACCTTCAACAATGCGGCCTTCGATCAGGGACAACACGCGCACGGAGCCGATGAAGAGCAGGGCAAACGGAATGCCGATGATCAGGATGAAAAAGCCGACCGAGAGCGAAAGTCCCGTTACCGTCCAGGTGAAATAGAAGGTGCCGGTCACGATCGACAGCAGCATGTAAAGCAGCGCGCCGTAGGTGCGCGGATCGGACAACACATTGAAAAAGCCGAAACGGCGCTCTTCCGGTTGCTCCGATTTCGGGAAGGGGCTCGTGATTGACGCTTCCATCGAGCGATACTCCTCTGCGATTTCCTCGGGGGTCCCGTATGTCTCGATGACGGAAGCGAGGACTTCCGGCTCGGTGCGATTTTCGTTCTGCCTCATCTCGTTGTCGAGGTGTTCTTCGGCGTCAGCGAGCGCGTCCGCGATGAGCCCGGCCGGCGCACCTTTTAGTGCGCGCCTCAGAGCCTCCAGATAGGCTTTGACCGTTTCAGGCTGACGGTCTGGATTCATAAGTGGCTCCGGTTCCGGCTTTGAGCGCGTCGTCCACGAATTCACGCATGTCGCGCCAGGCGAATTGCCATTCGGCAAGCGCTCGGCGGCCTTCATCGGTGATGCTGTAGTAACGGCGGGGCGGGCCGAACGCGGATGCTTCCACCCGGCTTTCAAGCAGGCCGAGCGCGTTCAGCGAGCGCAGGACCGGATAAATGGCGCCTTGTTTGAAGATCAGCCCGCCTTCGCCTTCGGCTTTCACTTCCTTGGCGATTTCGTAGCCATACATCTCCCGGCCCGCGCGGGCGAGCACGGCCAGGAGGACGAGCGAGGATAGCCCGGCCATGAGTTCCTTACGGAATTTTCGCGTGTAGGTGGATTCGTCAACCACGCGGTTTTCCGCCTCCCAACTATTACGAAGTTCAATCTAGCATGAACTTCGCAATATACAAGAGTGCCCTATACGGAAATCCATATCTTGGGCCTACATGGGCTCCCGGCTACAACGACTCGTTTTCAAAAATTTCGCTTTTCATCCCCGTCGCTTCGGTTTCAGACGTCAGCCCGTACGGAAACCGATCACCATCTCCGTATATATACCTATATCGCAGAAGATAGTCAAGCCCGGCGTGGCCATACCCTTGTCTTTCAAAGGCGGCTACGGACTTCTGACGGAGAAGCGCCAAACCGGCGGCGGAAAACACGATTGAAATGCGAGACGTCGCCAAAACCGCACTCATAGGCCAGATCGCTGATGCCGCGGTGGCGCATGTGGGGGTTCAGCAGAGCCTCATGAACCTTGTCGAGCCGTTTTTTCAGAACATATTCCGAAAAAGTCATGCCTTCGCTTTCGAACAGGCGCTGGATCTGGCGCGGACCAAGGCGGTTCTGGTCGGCCACCATGTTCACGTTGAGATCGTGACGATGAAGATTGGCGACAATGTAGGACTTGATGGCGTGGAACCGGGCAGCCCGCAAGCCGCCGACGCTGAACGCCCGCGTTTCGCGCGATGTCGTGAGCGTCATCGCCACAAGGTCGTAGATATGCCGCGCGATGACATTCCGGAGCTCAGGCGACTGCAGGGGCAAATTGGCCTGCAGCATCTGGGCATAATGCAAAAGCAGCTGCAGGGCTTCGTTGTCCTGCGCAATGGGACGCGCGATCCTGTCGTACAGGTCGGGGACGCGCAGCGAAAGCGCCGCGGCCGGCAGACGCAGGCACATGATACGGCCTTGCATCGGACGATGGAACGAACCCTTTTCGGTGCAGGCGAGAATGTAACCCTGACCCACGCCCAGTGAGATTTCGCGGCCGTTCTGTTCGGCCCCAAGCTTGCCTTCAAGATTGACCGTCAGGAAAAAATCATCGTTGTCCGCCGCCACCAGACGCTGCGTTCGGCGGTTGATCGAAGCATCGATCGAGCCCCAGCCGATCGTAAGCTCGGGGAGCATGCGCAGGCATGCTTCGACCCGGTAGGCATCGTCCTTTAGCGGCTGGATATCGACCGCAAACAACTTGCGCGCGAGAAGGTCGCGCCAGAAGTCCAGCCGCTGACGCGGGGGAACCGGCGCCATTTGCACATGCAGCAATCTGAAGTCGGGGGGCGGCAAATCCATCCCTTACACCTTCCGAACTGACACCTCTTGGAGCTGACATTAACATAATCATTTCCCGATGTCGTTTTTGGCCAAGTTTGTCGCTTTAGACCAAGACAGCAATTGCTGCGGCAAATTATGAAAATTCGCGAGCGCCGGCCAGTTTTGACCGGGCCTGCGGGAGGCAACGACCCCCGGCTGGCCCTTTTTGAGCGCTTGCGCGCCCGAGGCGGGGAGCTTTTGCAATGTGTCGATCCGTTGGTCTTTCGCTGTTGAAGAACGGCGCGAGCAGCCTTGCGCTGGCTGTTGCGCTGGGTGGGGTTGCCTGGGCCGGCGGTCTGCCGGGACATGGCCACTACACGAGCGGGCAGGGGACGATCCGCCATCACGGCGGCGGAGCGCTCGTCATCGACCAGTCGAGCCAGACCGGCATCATCAACTGGAACAGCTTTTCGATCGGCAAATCCAACCGCGTCAGCTTCGACAACGGGCATGGCGCCACGTTGAACCTTGTGAACGGCGGCGATGTTTCGCGCATCGCCGGACAGCTCCGGAGCACAGGCTCGGTCTATCTCGTCAATCCGCAAGGGGTGGTGATCACCGGCAGTGGCCGGGTGAACACCCAGGGAAGCTTTGCCGCCACCAGCCGGGTGGCCGATGGTGATCTGTTCGCGGACGGGAAAAGGCACCTGCGCCTGACCGGCAAGCCTGCCGGCGACGTGATCGACGACGGGCAGATCCGTTCGGGCGGCACCGTCAGGCTGAGCGGACGCAACACGACGGTCAGCGGATCGATTTCGGGACCGCGCGTGAACGTGATCGCTTCCGGAGAGACAAAGATTTCCGGAACCATCTCCGCGCAGCGGGCCAACGGCGACGGCGGCACCGTCATCGCGACCGGCCGCTTCACAAATCTCGCAAGGGGCGCCGAGATTTCCGCCTCCGGCCGCAAGGGCGGCATCGTGCTTGTCGGCGGCGACAAGCATGGCGGCGCCGTCGCGGGCGACAGATTCGTTTCGGGCCGGGTGCGCAACGCCGGCACCACGCTGGTCCAGAAAGGCGCCCGCATCACTGCCAGCGGCACGGCGGGCAGCGGCGGCCATGTGGTTGTCTGGTCGCAAAAGGCCACCGAATTCGACGGCCGCATCGTCGCGCGCGGAACCCGCAAGGGCAACGGCGGCTCGGCGGAAGTGTCAAGCCATGGAAATCTGGCATTTCAGGGGCTGACCAATCTGAACGCAGCACAGGGAACGGCCGGTGAATTGCTGCTGGACCCCTGGAATCTCACAATCAAGGCGACGGGCCAAACGACGAATGTGAACGCGGCTAACGGCACATTTGAACCTGTCGGGCCAAACTCCGTTCTTCTTGTTTCCGCCATCAAGAAGGCCCTGAAGAACGGGTCTGTCGCCATCGTGGCCGGGAGCGGGGCAGGCACGGGGGCCGGGGATGTCCTTGTCGACGCAAGTCTTGCGGTCAATACGAGCCACTATCTGACATTGTCGGCGTACCACAGCATTGTCTTCCATGATGGCGTCAAATTCTCGAATGCCGGATCGAGCTATCTGGCGCTTTATGCGGACAACACCGGTCAAAACCCGACTGGTACCGTCAAATTCAAGGGTTCTTCGTCCGTAGACTGGAGCCATGGCGGCCAGGTCTTCCTGCGCTACAACCCGGTCGATTTTGCGCATCCCACGAACTACGCCGCGCGAATTTCGGTCGTCGCTCCGAACGATCTCACAGCGTATATGCTCATCCATAGCATTGCCCAGTTGCAGAGCGTCGAGACAAATCTTTCCGGTACCTACGAAATCTGCGAGGACATCGATGCCAGCGCGACCAAGACATGGAATTCCGGCGCAGGGTTCATTCCGCTCAGCAATTTCACGGGACAGCTGACCGGCGACGGCTTCACGATCACCAATCTAACGATCAAGGATTCGACTGACGGCAATGTGGGCCTGTTCTCGAAGATAGAAGCCGGTGCAAAAGTTCAAAGCATCATTTTCCGGAATCCGCATGTCAGCTCCGTCAACCAGGGCGGACAGCCAAATGTCGGCGTGCTGGCCGGGCTCAACAACGGTTCGATTTACGGAATTCAGGTGATCGGCGGCAAAGTCTCGGCGACAGGGCCTGGCCTGAACCTCGTCTATATCGGCGGGATTGTGGGCGACAACGCGGCCCAGATCACATTTTCCGACAGCGATGGCGTGGTCGTCACGGCGCCCGGGCCGGGCGACGCGATTGGGGGCGTCGCCGGATACAACGGCGGCACGCTCGATGCTGTCGCGAGCATCAATTCAACCATAAAAGGCGCCGGCACATCCGACATGATCGGCGGCATCGCGGGCCTGAACAATTCCGCGGGCATAATTGCGGACGCCAGCCAGGCGGATGATACGGTCGATGGCCTCGGAACGTCGCAGGACGTCGGAGGGTTTGTCGGCAAAAACTCCGGCACAATCGGCGGCAATACAACCGCGGCCGGATCCGTCAGCGGAATTGGCGGAGACGAAATTGGCGGGTTTGTAGGCGTCAATGACGTCACCGGGACCATCAATGACCAGGCCTCGTCAACCGCGACCGTCGCCGGGACCGATCCGACCGGGAGTTTCGACATTGGCGGATTTGCCGGCCTGAATCTCGGAACGCTCACCCGCGTGAGTTTCAACGGCAAAGTCTCGGCAAACAGCCCCGCGGAAAACGAGGTGGGCGGACTTGTCGGAAACAATGGCGGCGCAATCGACAAATCCAGCGCTTATGGAACGGTTTCAATTCTTGCCGGCGACGGCAACGGCGGCGGACTTGTCGGGCGCAATCGGGCGGGCAGCGCGATCACCCGGTCTTACGCGATCGCGCATGTGATAACCGCCGGGGACAATTCTTTCATCGGAGGCCTGGTCGGTCAGGACCTGGGCGGCACGATTTCGCGCTCCTACGCGGGCGGACCCGTGACGGCCAATGGCGCCACCGATGATGCCGGCGGCCTTGTCGGCTACAGCCAGGGCACGATCGACCAAAGCTATGCCTACGGTTGGGTCATTGGAAATGGAGCCGGCGACCATGTGGGAGGGCTTCTGGGCTATTCCAACGCCGCAACGATAACGAATTCATACTGGGACCTCTTCACCAGCGGTCTGGACGACACGGCCAAGGGCGTCGGCAACATCGCAAACGCATCGGGTGTAACCGGCGAAGCGACCGATGTGCTGAAGAACGGATTCTTGCCGACCGGCTTTTCCGGGACCGATTGGGGTACTGCGAACTTTGCCTATCCATGGCTCAAATGGGCCGGGAGCCCCGACGTCATCAACACTGGAATCAACCTGGGTGGGCCCGTGCCGGCAACGGGATCCGTCATTGTGAGAGTCGACGGCAAGGCCAAAGGCATGGCCTGGATTGGAGCCGACAGCGCAATTTATCTTGCGCTCCCACACGGGTCGCTTTCGAACGGCAAGACGCATACGGTCTTTGTCTATTTCGCGAGCGGCCCATTGAAGACGAACATCTTCTACACTGGTGTCACGGGCGGATATAATGACGGCGGGCTGTTCCAGGATTACCTGCAACTTCCTGGCGTCGGGCACCTGAGCACCGACATCAATGCGCTCAAGAAAGCCATCAGGGGCATTTCGCCCAGCCGGCTGCTGTTTTCGATCGGCCCGGGCAACCAGCTGACCACAAAGCATGGGGAAAACGTTGAGATATTGTCCAAAGCAAGCGCCGGCGCTCTTGTTCTGGACGACCCGCTGAAGGTTGGCGGTACATTGCTCATCAGCTCCGCCAAGCCGGTGACGCAGACAAAACCGATCGATGCCGCATTGCTTGCGCTCAGCGTGACAGGCAACGTGACCTTGAGGAACAAGGACAATGACATCGCGCTTTTGGCAGGCGACGTAACCGGCAACGTCGATTTCAACACCAACAGCTCGTTAGTCATCGGCTCGGCCGGATTCTCGACAGGCCTGAACGTGCAGGGCGATGTCATGGTTACCGCATCTGGTGGAGATTTGACACTCGACCGGCATGTCCGGGCCAAGGGCAGCGGCGATGCGCTGGTTCTTGCGGCCAACGGCCGATTCATCAACAACGCCGGTAAGAACGGTGTTGCCGTGACGTCCGGGGGTGGACGGTTCCTGATTTTCGCGAACAAGAAGATCGGTACGAAAGTCGGGGGCCTCAGCGCTGCCCAGCTCACAGGCCCGCAATACGCGTTCAATTTTGCGCACCGCACCTATATGGAGCCGAAGCACAAGGGCAATCTGATCCTGTTTCCCTGATCAGGACTTCACGATATCGCCAATGCCCGGGCCCTGCGCGGGGCTCACACGGTATCGCGCGAGCGTCGTTGCGGCGTAGGGCTTGGCCAGCTGGTCGACGGCCACAAGCTCGCCAACCACGCCATCGCGCGTGATGGTGAGCAGCGTGTAGCCCTTCCTGCGCTGGTCATTGAACATCACTTCGCGGTTTTCGCTCATAATGATCCGGCCGAGATCGATGCCGGGCACATAGTCGCCAGGCGACGGGCTGGTGATGGAGCTCGTCCCGAATTCGGCCGCCACCCGGGTTGTGCCCGCGGCGTCGTAAAGCTGATTGACCCAGAAGGCGTGGCTGTCGCCCGACACGATCACGGCATTGGCGTTGGAAGCCTTGATCGCGTCATACATGCGCTCGCGTGCGGCGGGGTAGCCGTCCCATCCGTCCAGATCGAAGGGAACCGGAAAGGTGAAAAGCATGGCGGTCTGTTCGATACGGTCACGGACCGGGCCGGGTGGAAGGCTTGCAAGAAACTGCCGGAATTTCTCCGGACCGGCCGCCTTGTAGAGATCCGGCGCGCGCACGCGGGCCATCACCACCTGGTTGCCGAAAATCTGCCAGGGCGTACCGGCCGAGACGGACTTTGCGATTTCCAGCGCCAGCCATTCTTCCTGCCGCGTGCCCAGCATCTGGCGTTCGGGATCGTTGATGATCGCTTCAAGCGCCTTCACATCGGGGCCGATCGCGTAGGGGGCAGGGGGCTTGCCGCCGGATCTGGCGGCCTTCATCACGCGGGCGATGATGGCCGGATCGGTGACCTGCCGGCGAGTCGCCGGATCGGACGATGTGTAAACGGCAAGCGGGATCGTGGGCGGATCGTATTCGAGCTGTTGCGAGCGCGCCACCAGCCGGGACTCCACCATGATGAGCGTGGCGAGATCGCCGAACTGGAACGAGCGGTTGATCGCCTCGAATGCACGGCCGGGCTCCGGCTCCCGGATCGGCATCCATTCGTAGTAGGCGCGGATGGCGGCTTCTTCGCGCAGCAGCCACGGGCCTTCGGTTTTGGGATGATGATTTTCCGCCCCGCCCACCCAACTGTCGTTGGCGGTTTCGTGATCGTCCCACACGCAAATCCACGGCGCGCGCGCATGCGCCGCCTGCAGATCGGGATCGCGCTTGTAGAGCGCATGGCGCATGCGATAGTCAGCCAGCGTGACCGTGTCGTGCGGCGGTTCGGGAATGCGGTTCAGCTTGCGGCCGATCTCCATGCCGAAATCGGTGTCCGCGGCGCCGTATTCGTAATAGTAGTCCCCAAGCTCCACAACCGCATCGACGCGATCGAGCTTCGAGATGTGGTCGTAGGCATTGAAATAGCCGCCCGGGTAAAGCGAGCAGGTGACAAAGGCGAGCACTAGCCTGTCAACCGAACCATCGGGCAATGTGCGGGTGCGGCCCACAGGAGAGACAGCGCCGCCGCAGCGGAAGCGATAGAAATATTCCCGCGACGGCGACAGGCCGGACGCATCCACCTTCACCGTGAAGTCGCGGTCCGCGTGCGTCGTGAACGTCCCGTTCGCGGCCATGCGCCGGAAATCGGCATCTTCGGCGACCTCCCAGGACACCGGAATAACGCCGGCGGCGGAGTCTTTGGGCGTGACCCGCGTCCACAAGACGACGCGATCCTGAAGCGGATCGCCGCTGGCCACGCCATGGTCGAATGACACGTCGCCGGAATAGGCGGCCGCGCGTTCGCCGGTAACCGCAAATGGTGCAGCCGTCGAAAGCGCAAGCAACGAAAGTGCATGGCGGCGATGAATTTTCATGATGCCCCCGGAATTGAAGAATGGCCCGCTCGAACCCTAGATTGAAGCAGAGACCCATCGCGGCGCAAGAACGGCAACCGGCAATCGCACAGAACCCTGCATGATGGACGTAAAGCAATATCTGGACAGGATCGGCTTTGATGCGCCCGTGGAGCGAAACCTTGCAGGCCTGACCGCGCTGCACCGCGCGCATCTTCAGGCCATTCCCTACGAAAATCTGGACGTGCAGCTGGGCCGGCGTGTGACTATCGAGCGGCCGGCCATTTACGACAAGATGGTGAATCGAAGGCGAGGCGGATGGTGCTACGAAATGAACGGGCTGTTCGGCTGGGCTCTGGCCGAACTCGGCTTCAAGGTCGCCCGCGCCACAGGCGCCGTCATGCGGATTGCGGGCGGCGACCATATGGCCGGCAATCATCTGGTGCTGCGGGTCGATTTGCCGGAAGGCCTCTATCTTGCCGATGTCGGCTTCGGCGACGGCCCGATCGATCCCATCCGCGTCGTGCGGGGCAAATTCACCTCGAACGGTTTTGATTTTGCCCTGGAGGAAGCGGACCCCGGCTGGTGGCGGCTGACCAACCATCCGTATGGCGGTGCGCCATCTTTCGACTTCAATCTGGCCCCCGCCGATGAAGCGCTGCTGGCGGCGAAGTGCGACTGGCTGCAGACACAACCCGATTCCGTGTTTGTGCAGAACCTCGTCTGCCAGCGATTTGCCGGCGACGGCCTTGTAGTGTTGCGCGGCCGGATTCTGCGCCATGTGGGCCCTAACGGCATCCGCGCGGAGCGCGTGCTTGCGGACGCGAGCGATTTGCGCGCCACGCTTGCAAGAGCCTTTGACCTGGATGTGCCTGAGGCCAGGTCGCTCTGGCCGAAGATTTGCGCCAGGCACGAAGAAGTGATGCGCGCCCGTCAGACGGCCTGAGCCGCCCGCGCGTCTTCGCGCGCGAGCAACTCCACTTCCTTGTAGTTGGTCTTGCCGGTGCCGAGCACGGGAATGGCATCCGCATGAACGATGCGGCGCGGCACCGCCAGTTCGGGTACGCCGTGATTGTGCGCCCAGCCGATCAGATCGTGGCGGGAGGCTTCGGGATTGGTTGTCACCAGCACGATCTGCTCGCCCTTGCGGCCGTTGGGAACGGCTACGGCAGCGTGACAATGATCTGGCCAAAGCGCGGACGCGCAATTTTCCACGACCGCAAGCGACACCGTCTCGCCACCGATCTTGGCAAAGCGCTTGAGGCGGCCCTTGATCGAGATGAATCCGTCCTGATCCACGCTCACCACATCGCCGGTGTCGTACCAGCCGTCCGCCGGCGGCACGATGACGCCCGGATTGTCGGCCTTGATGTAGCCCAGCATCACATTGGGCCCGCGGATGACCAGGCGGCCGGCATTCGGGATGCCTTCCACCGGGTCCAGCCTATAGTCCATGCCATGCATGATATGGCCGACCGTCCCCGGCCTGTTGGCGCCGGGCTGGTTGGCGGCAACAACAGGCGATGCTTCGGTCACGCCATAACCTTCCAGAAGCTCGATGGAGTATTTTCTGCGAAAGAGCTGGCGCGTCTCGTCGCGCAGGCGCTCGGCGCCGCACACGGCAAGCCTGAGCGAATTGAGATCGCCCTGTTCGCCGGCACGGGCATATTGCGAGATGAAGGTGTCGGTCGAAAGGAGGATGGTGGCGCCGGTGGCCTTGATGCGGCGGACAATCTCATGCGGCTGCAGCGGCGTGGGGTGAAACACCGCCTTGATGCCGAGGTAGAGCGGCATCAGTGCGCCCACGGTGAGCCCGAAACAGTGAAAGGTCGGCAGCGGATTGAACAGAACGTCGGTGGGGTAGATGGCGATGTGCGCACGCACCTGTTCCACATTGGCAAGCAGGTTGCGATGGGACAGCGCCACGCCCTTCGGGTCGCCTTCCGTACCGGAGGTGAAAAGGATCACCGCCGGCGTATCGTGCGCAGGCTGCGCAACGACCAACCGGGGCAGGAACTGGCCGGCAATCGCGAATGCCTTGTCGAGCGGCGAAAGCTTCTCGCGCACATCTTCCAGATAGACGAACTGCACATCATCCTTGAGCGCATCCACCAGCGGCTGGAGCTTGGCAAGTTCGATGAATTTGTGCGCGGTGACGATGCGCTTGATCTGCGCGGTACGGAGCGCGGCGCGAATACCGGCCGCCCCCGCCGTGAAGTTCAGCATCGCGGGCACGCGGCCGTAGGCCGAGATGGCGAAAAAAGCGACCACCGCGCCCGCGCCCGTGGGCAGCATGACGCCAACGCTCTCGCCCGGGCGCGTTCCCTTTTTCAGCGCGTGGCCCAAGGCCAGCGAGGCCCGAATGATTTCGTCATAGGTCAGGACCCGTTCGTCGCCGTCCACGATGGCCGGCCGCGCGCGGCCGTAGCGCGCCCGCGCCTCGACAAGCGCAAGAAAGACCGGCTTGTGCGCCCGGGTCACATCGAATGGCACGACATCCTCGCCGGAAGCCGCGGCGATATTGGCAACTGTCACGATTTCGCTCCCACCGGCTCTTAAGGGCCCGTCTTGGCGGCAAACTAGCGGCTTGCCGGCTCCGAAACAAACCAAAGAATGGCCGAAAAGGCACACGGGTCCGGCCCCGTTCGCTTTATTATCCGAAAGGCGTCGGAGCCAGAAAGCCGGGCGGGGAAACCGGGGGCGTGGATAGAGAGACGGTCGTACTTCGGCTTGTGGGGGCTGCCTGCCTGGCCGCGCTGGCCGCGCTTGGCTGGCGGGAATATCCGCTTGCGCGGGGGCTTTACGACTATACGGTTCAGGCAAACGAAGAGGGCATTTCCTATCTCAGCCGCGCTGTCGGCTCGCCATGGCTGACGCGATGGGAAAAGGCGCTTGCCTATCTGGCCCGCGCCCAGCTTTACGGCCGAAACCACGACTACCGGCGGACATTGTCTGATGCCGGGGAAGCGGTCGCACTTTATCCCCAATACACCGCCGCGCGTCTGACACGCGCCGGCGCCGAAATGCTGCTGCGGGATTACACCGCCGCCCGCAGCGATCTGGACGCGGTCATCGCAAGCGATCCGAACAACGAGACCGCGCGCCAGCTGCGGGGCAATCTGTTCTGGCAGCAAGGCGACGTGCGCAGCGCGCTGGCGGATTTCGACGCCGCGGAGTTCGCCGAGCATCAGACACCCTATTTCTATTTCCAGCGCGGCAACGCCCTTGTGCGCATGCGCGCGCTGGGCGGCGCGATCAGTGCCTACAATGCTGCCATCGCCGGCGACCCAGAACTGGACGAAGCCTTGCGCAACCGCGGCGTTCTCTGGCTCAATTTCGGCAATCTGGGGCAGGCCGAGAAGGATTTTGACGCCGCGATCCGGCTAAATCCCAATGTCGCGGACTGGTACATGGGCCGCGGCGACGTCTTCACATCGGCAGGCGCATTCGACAGGGCGGTCAAGGATTACGACCGTGCCCTGGCAATGGACCCAACACTGGTTTTTGCCCACCGCAACCGGGCCTTTGCGAATTTCGGCCGCGCGCGCTTCGATGAAGCGGCGGGCGAATTCGATCTCTGCGCACGCGCGATGCCCGCCGATCTGTACATCGCACTGTGGCGCTACATCGCACACGCGCGCGCAGGCGACAGCGACAAGTCCATCCTGCGGCAACTGACGCCGGAGGATCTTCGCCGCTGGCCGGGCCCCGCCGTCTCCATGTTTCTGGGAACATCCGGGCCCGGCGAATTGCTGAATACGGCGCTTGCCGCACCGGACCGGCTTCGCACTACGGAAGACTGCGAAGCCACCGCCTTCATCGGCGAACTGGAGATGATCGAAGGAGACAAGGACAAGGCGCAAATCCTTTTTCACCGTGTGGCCAACGGGTGCCATCCGGCCACGCTGGCCCACGCGGCGGCCATCGCGGAAATCGACCGCGCGAACGGCTATACGCAATAGTATGGCGTTTGGCGCACGGGATGCGTATATCAACCCCATGACCGTGGTGTTCGATCAGGCCGACAGCGACCGGCGCCAGTTGCGCCATCCCGAAAAGGCGCACAGGCCGGATTCGCCCGTGCTGCGCAAGCCTGACTGGATTCGGGTCAAGGCGCCCGTAAGCCGCGAATATGCCGAAACCAAATCCATCGTGCGCGAGCACCATCTGCACACGGTGTGCGAGGAAGCGGCGTGCCCCAACATCGGCGAATGCTGGACGCACCGCCACGCCACCATGATGATCATGGGCGATACTTGCACGCGCGCCTGCGCCTTCTGCAACGTGAAGACGGGCCTGCCCGGCGCGCTGGACGAAGAAGAACCCGCCAACGTTGGCCGCGCAGTGGCCAAGCTCGGTCTCAGGCATGTGGTGATCACGAGCGTGGATCGCGACGATCTAGCCGACGGCGGAGCCGAGCATTTCGCGCGCACGATCGGCGCCATTCGCGAATTCTCGCCGGGCACGACGGTCGAGGTCTTGACGCCGGACTTTCTGCGCAAGGCCGGTGCGCTCGAGGTGGTGTTACAGGCACGGCCGGATGTGTTCAATCACAACCTCGAAACCGTGCCGCGGCTTTATCTGCGCGTGCGGCCGGGCGCGCGCTATTTTGCTTCGCTCCGGTTATTGGCGCGGGCAAAAGAGCTTGTGCCCACGGGCTTCACAAAATCGGGCCTGATGGTCGGCCTCGGCGAAAGCCGCGAGGAGATCATGCAGGTGATGGACGATCTGCGCGCCGCAAACGTCGATTTCCTCACGATCGGCCAATATCTTCAGCCCACGAAGAAGCATGCGCCGATCGACCGCTTCTGGTCGCCGGAGGAATTCAGATCGCTGGAGGCCGTCGCGCGCGCCAAGGGCTTCCTGATGGTTTCGGCATCCCCGCTCACGCGCTCGTCCTATCACGCCGATACCGATTTCGCTGCATTGAAGGCCGCACGCGCGCAACATGGCTGATGGCCATTTTACCGCAGCCACCCGGATTGCTAGTGTTGGATCAGGTGCAAAGGGGGGCGACATGCGCTGGATTCCGATTGCAGCGGCCGCACTGCTATTTGCGGCTGGCGGGCCGTCAGCGGCCGATACGCTTTCGCTGGCGCACACGATTACGGTCGATGGCGAAGCAACACTCTACGCCGATCCGGATCATGCCAGCATGACTCTTGGGGTTGTAACGGACGGCGACACCGTCAGCGAGGCCCTGCGTCAGAACAACATCAAGATGAACGGCGTCCTGGCCGCCGTGCGGGCCCTTGGTGTGAAGCAGAACGAGCTTCAGACGTCGACCTTTTCCATCGAGCCGCAGCATCCCACCGACAAGGGCGGACAGGTTCTTTACAACCAGATATCCGGCTATGAAGTCACCAACAGCCTTACGGTCACCGTATCGGACCTGACAAAGGTCGGGGCGATCATCGATGCGGCCGCGAATGCCGGCGCAAACACATCGAACAATGTGGTGTTCGAGATCAGCAACCGCGACGAATTGCTGGACAAGGCGCGGGGGGCCGCCATGCGCAACGCGAAGCACAAGGCCGATATGCTGGCAAACGCCGTGGGCGCGAGTGTGGGCGCATTGATCACGGTCGGCAACACAAGCATACGGTCCATGGAATTTGAAAGCGCTCCGCCCCCGCCTCCGCCGCCACCGCCGCCACCGGCGCCCGGAACCTCCATCCTTCCTGCACAACTGTCGGTCACCGCGAACGTGACGGCCGTCTTTGCTCTGAAATAGGCCGTGCCCGCATACAAAGAAACGCGCATCGTTCCCTATTCGGCCGATTTCATGTTCGCGATTGCGGCGGACGTGGAGCGCTATCCCGAATTCGTGCCATGGTGCACGGCCCTGCGCGTGCTCTCGCGCGACAGGGAGGGCGGAAAAGATGTGCTGACCGCCGAAACGGTGGTCGGATTCCGCAACCTGCGCGAGCGCTATACGAGCCGCGTGGTGCTTGATCCAAAAGCGCATACCATTGACGTGACGCAGATCGAAGGCGTGTTCCGCCACATGGAGACGCACTGGCGGTTCACGCCGGACGGCGCAAACCGCTGCGAACTCGCCTTTGCGATTTCCTTCGAATTTCGCAGCAGGGTCTTGAGTACAATCGCGGGCAATGCGTTCGGCCTGGTGGTCAGGCGCATGGCGCAGGCGTTCGAGGCGCGGGCGAAAGCGCTGTCAGATAAGTCTGCGCAATAACTCCAGCGCCGCCTCCACCGATTTCAGGCGCACCGCCGTGCGCCCGATGTCGCCGAACCGGTGCGCCTCATGCAGAATGTTGCGGTTCTCGCGGCAGGCAGCGATGTGAACAAGGCCGACAGGTTTCAGGCCTGTGCCGCCGCCCGGACCGGCAATGCCCGTGACCGCGACAGCCATGTGCGCATTGGAGTTTTCCACCGCGCCTTCGGCCATGGCGCGCGCCACCGCCTCGGACACCGCGCCCTGATCGGCAATGAGATCGCCCGGCACGCCAAGCAGATCGGATTTTGCGCGGTTGGAATAAACCACAAAGCCGCGATCGAGTACGTCCGACGAACCGGGGATTTCGGTGAGCAATCCAGCGATCAGGCCGCCCGTGCAGCTTTCGGCCGTGGCAATGCGAAGCTTCTTCTCGCGCGCTTCCGACAGCACAAGCTCGGCCAGCCGCAGGAGAGGCGAGGGGAACATCAGATGAAGCCGAGTTGCGAAAGGACGAGGAGGATTATCCCGGCGAAGACCGCCGCAGCCACGTCGTCGGCCATGATGCCCACGCCGCCGGGAAGTTCCTTTTCCACCCATGAAATCGGCCAGGGCTTCAGGATGTCGAAAACCCGAAAGAGAAGGAACGCGAGCCCGAAGCCGAGCAGCGAGACCGGCGCAAATGCGCAGGCGATCCACTGTCCGGCCAGTTCATCCACCACACATTCGGACGGATCGGTCTGTCCTTTCGCGTGGGCGTAGAGTTCGCAGGCCCAGGCGCCCAGCACAAGCGCAAGGATCGCCGCGGCCAGGAGCGCAAATCTGCCGAGGAAATAGGAGATGGCCCAGGCGCAGGGCAACGCCACAATGCTTGCCACCGTTCCCGGCGCGGCCGGCGCAAAGCCGACGCCGAACATGGTTGCGATTGCGACGGCGGTTCGCGCGGCGGATTCGGGCTGACCCTGATTGGCGGTCATGGCAATGTCACCGTGGCAATCGCCTGCGCGGCAATGCCTTCGCCGCGCCCGGTGAAGCCCATGCCTTCGGTGGTCGTGGCCTTCACGCTTACGCGCGCCGGATCGATGCCCAGGATTTCGGCGATGCGCGCGCGCATGGCAGGAACATGGGGCGCGATTTTCGGCCGCTCGCAAATCAGCGTCACGTCGCAATTTACGATGGCGCCGCGCATCTCGCGCACGAGTCTGGCGGCATATTCCAGGAAAACGGACGATTGCGCGCCGCGCCATTTCGCGTCCATCGGCGGAAAATGCATGCCGATGTCGCCCGCGCCAATCGCGCCGAGCAGAGCATCGGTCAGCGCATGCAACCCGGCATCCGCATCGGAATGGCCTTCAAGACCCTGCGCGTGCGCAATCTTCACGCCACAAAGCCAGACGTGATCGCCCGCCGCGAACCGGTGTGCATCGAATCCCATGCCTGTGCGAACTTCGCCTCCGCCGAGCAACTTTTCCGCCAGCCTGAAATCCTCTTCCGTGGTGATCTTCAGATTCGAATCTTCGCCCGCCACAGCTGCAATCGTCAGACCATAGGCTTCGGCAAGCGCCATGTCGTCGGTCATGTTTTTTCCGGCGAACTTCCGGTGCGCGTCCACGATCGGCTCGAAATGGAACCCCTGCGGCGTCTGCGCCCGATGCAGGCCGTCGCGCGGCACGGTTTCCCATCTGCCATCCGTCTTCTTCTTCTTCAGCGTGTCGGCAACCGGCAGAAGCGGCACTGCCGCTTCGCAGTCCTTCAGCGCGGCGATGACGCGCCCAATCAAGGCCTGCGATACCAGCGGCCGCGCCGCATCGTGGATCAGGACGCTGTCTGGCCGGTGCGCGGTCAGGGCCTGGAGCCCGTGCAGCACCGAATGCTGGCGGGTATCCCCGCCCGCCACCGGGGGCAGAAGATTGAGGCCAGCGGCAATCTCGCTATACCGGGAATGGTCGTCTTCGCCGATGACCACCTGCACCGCCGCGATATCTGGGCGCGCCGCAAACGCTTCGATGGCACGGCGCAGAATGGCCTTTCCGCCAAGCGTCCGGTATTGCTTGGGGACAGGGCCGCCGACACGCGTCCCGCGCCCCCCTGCGACGATTAATGCTGCCGTTCCGCCCATGGAACCCCTTGGTTTGCCGGGAAACTAAGGGGTGGAGCACACGCCGCCAAGCATTGTATCTCGCGCGGCCTCCGCTAGATTGCCTAATTAATAGGCATTGGCATATTTGCACAAATGTTCAGCACAGACAGCACCGACACGGTCGGCCTGGCGGCGCTAATTCCGGGCGCGCTGCCGATGCCGCTATTGGTGGCGGCGCCAGGCGAGATTCTGCTGTTCGCGAACGCAGCTTGCGAACCGTTCTTCGCACAGAGCGCGAACCAGATTCTGAGGCAAAAACTTTCGGAGCTTGTTCCCTTCGCAAGCCCGCTGCTTGCCCTGATCGAACAGGCACGCAAACGCAACGCCGCCGTCAGCGAGCGCAACGTCGATCTCTCGATGCCGCGCCATGGCGAGCGCAATGCGGACGTCACCGCCGCGCCGCTGACCGAGCCGAAGGGCGCGGTTGCGATCCTGCTGCAGGAACGCACCATCGCCCAACGCTTCGACCGGCAGCTGCTTTCGCGCGACAGGCTTCGCTCCCTGCATGGAATGGCTGCCGTGCTGGCGCATGAGATCAAGAATCCACTGGCCGGAATCCGCGGGGCCGCGCAACTGCTGGAGGACGCGGTTCCGGCCTCCGAGAAAAACCTTACCCGGCTGATCTGCGATGAAGCGGATCGCATACGGGCGCTGATCGACAGGATGGAACTGTTTGGGGATGCGCGGCCCATGATTCCGCGGCCGGTAAACATCCACGAAGTGCTAGACCGCGTGCGCCAGATTGCGCAGGCCGGCTTTGCCAGGCATATCGCCTTTTCCGAACAGTTCGATCCTTCGCTTCCGGATGTGGCCGGCGACCGCGATCAGCTCATTCAGGTCTTTCTCAATCTCGTGCGCAACGCCGCCGACGCCGCACCGGCGAGCGGCGGCGAAATCGTGTTCGTAACCGCCTACCGGCATGGCGTGCACATTCGCACAGGTCTCGCGGCTGGCCGCATAAGCCTGCCGCTGGAGATCAGCGTGCGCGACAACGGGCCGGGCATCGCGCCGGACCTGTTGCCGAATATCTTCGATCCTTTCGTGACCACAAAGGCGCGCGGCAGCGGATTGGGGCTGGCGCTCGTTGCCAAGATTGTTGGCGATCATGGCGGCGTGATCGAATGCGATTCCGCGCCGGGCCGCACGATCTTTCGCGTGCTCCTACCCGTGGCAAAAACGAGGCCGACATGACGCAAACCATCCTCATCGCCGATGACGACGCTGCCATCCGCACCGTGCTGAGCCAGGCGCTGACGCGCGCTGGCTACGATGTGCGCGCCACGGGCACGGCGGCGGGTCTGTGGCGCTGGGTCGCCGAAGGGGCGGGCAACCTCGTCATCACCGATGTCGTGCTGCCCGATGAAAGCGGGTTCGACCTGATCCCCCGGATCAAGAAAGTCCGCCCCGGCATGCCGATCGTGGTGATGAGCGCGCAAAACAACATGTTGACCGCCATTACCGCAGCCGAGCGCGGCGCCTTCGACTATCTGCCAAAGCCGTTCGATCTCAAGGACCTGACGGCGCTGGTTCAGCGCGCACTTCAATCGCCGCCGGGCGACGCGGCATCCGCTCGCCAGGAAGAAGCGCGCCCGCCGCTGATCGGCAGCTCTCCGGCCATGCAGGAGGTCTATCGTACGATCGCGCGGCTTACGCAGACCGATCTGACCGTCACCATTGTCGGCGAAAGCGGCACAGGCAAGGAACTGGTGGCCCGCGCGCTCCACGACTATGGCAAGCGCCGCCGCGGCCCCTTTGTTGCGGTGAACATGGCAGCGATTCCGAAGGAACTGGTCGAAAGCGAATTGTTCGGCCACGAGCGCGGCGCCTTCACGGGTGCGATTTCCCGCGGCGCCGGGCGCTTCGAGCAGGCCGAAGGCGGAACGCTGTTTCTGGACGAGATCGGCGACATGCCGCCGGAAGCGCAGACGCGGCTGCTGCGCGTGCTGCAGGAGGGCGAATATACAAGCGTGGGGGGGCGCGAACCGCGCAGGGCGGACGTGCGCATCATCGCGGCCACCAATCGCGATCTTCGCCGGCTCATCCAGCAAGGGCTGTTTCGCGAGGACCTGTACTACCGCCTGAACGTCGTGCCTCTGCGCCTTCCGCCGCTGCGCGAGCGGAGCCAGGACATTCCCGCGCTCGTCAGGCATTTCCTGCTCAAGGCCCAGGCGGAAGGGTTGCCAGCCAAGCGGATGGAGCCGGACGCCATGGAGCTGCTTCAACGCTATCGCTGGCCCGGCAATGTGCGCGAACTCGAAAACCTGATCCGCCGGCTTGTCGTGCTGCAGGCCGGGGAAGCCATCGCCGCGGCGGCCGTCGAAGCAGAACTGAGCGAGCAGGGAAGGCCGCCGGCTCCGGACACGGATGACGAGACCCTTGGCGCTGCCATCGGCCGTCACCTCAATCGCATGTTTGAGGGAGACCTGCCGCCGCCGGGCCTATATGACCGACTTCTGCCCGAGCTGGAGCGGCCGCTGATCTCGCTCTGCCTGGCCGCCACCCGGGGAAACCAGATACGGGCTGCCCGGCTTCTGGGCCTCAATCGCAATACGCTGCGCAAAAAGATCCGGGAGCTGGGGATCGATGTGTTAAGGGGATTCGGCACCGATTCAGCGGCTTAACTGCCCTTAACGCTGAAGCGATTCCTCAGCGCGACATTCTTGCAACAGGCTGTGACTTGGCTACACTGCCGCCTTCCTTTCACAAGTCCTGTTGGGCGTAAGCGGCGGGCCTGAATGGCAATTTCGAACCAAATCGAAGTCCCATCCAGGGGTCTCCTGAATGCGCTTCGCGGCGTTTCCCGCCCTTCTCTTCTTGCCTTTGGCGTGGCCATTCTCTGCTGCATTTCGGGGGTGGCGACCTACTTCGCGGTCAGCCGGCTTGGTCCGTACGACCAGACATCCAGCCTTGTCCCGCTCCTGATTATCAATCTGGCGCTCGTGCTTTCGCTGGGCGCGCTGATCGCTTGGCGGCTTGTACGACTGTGGACCGAACGGCGGTCGGGCCGGGCCGGCGCGCGGCTGAACGTGCGGCTTGTAGCAATGTTCAGCCTCATTGCCGTGGTGCCGGCCATTCTGGTGGCGGTTTTTGCCGCCATCACCATCAATCAGGGCATCGAAAACTGGTTCTCCAAGCATGTGCGCGACGCGCTGGGCAGCGCAGTGACCGTGGCCAAGAGCTACGAACGCGACCACGAGAACTCGATCGTCACGGACGCCTACACGATTGCCAACACGATCGAACGTGACCCGCAGCTATTCGACGAAACGGGAAAGGTGCGGGCCGGCTATCTGTTCGCCGAACTTGCCGACCTTACGAAGGACCGCGGGCTGCAGGCTTCCTACGTCATCGACAGCCATGGAAACGAGCTCGGCAAGACCAAGCAGAAGTCGTTCCCGGAACTCAAAATGCCGGGCCCTGCGGACATCGCGCAGGCCAAGAAGGGCACCATCGTCATCGACGCCAATTCCAACGTCGGCGTGGTGCGGGCGCTGATCCGCATGCAGGCGCTGAACGATGCCTACCTGCTGGTGGCGCGGCGCGTGGACCCCAAAGTGCTGGCGTATTATCAGCACACCGTCGATGCCGTGACCGAATACAATCAGCTCGATCAGAGCCGGGCGCAGCTGCAGCTTTTGTTTGCGGCGCTTTATGCGGTGGTATCGCTGCTCATCCTGCTCGCGGCCATCTGGCTTGGTCTTTGGGCCGCCAACAGGCTGGTACGCCCCATCTCCAGCCTGATCGCGGCGGCGGAGCGCGTGACCGAAGGCGATCTGAAAGCCCAGGTCGAGGTCGAACGCGAGGACGATGAAATCGGCGTGCTCGGCACCGTTTTCAACCGCATGACCGAACAGCTGGACGCGCAGCGCGCGGAGCTTGTCGCCGCCAATCGCCAGATCGATGCGCGCCGCAGATTCACCGAAGCGGTGCTGGCCGGCGTCAGCGCCGGCGTCATCGGCGTTGACAGCGAGGGCACGGTGACGATCGTCAATCGCGCGGCCGCCCGCCTGCTGAACGCCGCAACCGACGAGCTCGAGGGCCGGCACTATGCCGAAGCGGTTCCCGAGCTTGCCGGACTGATCCGTACCGCGCTGTCGGAGCCGGTGGGACGCGCCAGCGGCGAGGCCAGCATCAAGCGTGCGGGGTCCATCCGCAAGCTCAGCGTCCAGGTCGCAAGCGAGGAGGGTAGCGCCAGCGAATACATCGTGACGTTTGACGACATCACCGATCTCGTGTCCGCGCAACGGACAGCCGCCTGGGCCGACGTGGCGCGCCGCATCGCCCACGAAATCAAGAACCCGCTCACCCCGATCCAGCTTGCCGCCGAACGGCTGAAGCGGCGCTTCGGACGGGAGATTACATCCGATCCGGAAACTTTCACCCAGTGCGCCGATACCATCGTCCGACATGTGGGTGACATCGGGCGCATGGTGGACGAGTTTTCTGCCTTCGCCCGCATGCCGCAGCCAGTCATCAAGGCCGAGGATGTCGGCCGCATCGCCCGCGAGGCGCTGGTCTTGCAGAAGACCGCGCGTCCGCAGATCGCCTGGCGGTCGGATATTCCCGACCGCGGCCCGATCGCGCTTTGCGACCGGCGCATGGTACGCCAGGCCCTGACCAACCTGTTGCAAAACGCCGCGGACGCGGTGGTGATGCGCGGTGATGGCGCCAACCAGCCCGGCCAGATCGAACTCTCGGTGCACGAAATCGACGGCGAGGTGCAAATTGCCGTCGCCGACAACGGAGTCGGTCTGCCAGAGCAGGATCG
>JAJPIX010000051.1 GCA_021324545.1 Alphaproteobacteria bacterium | reverse complement strand
GGTCCTCATGCTGAGCCCGTCGAAGCATGAGGGAATTGGACAAGCTCAGGATGAGGCTTTTTAACACGGTCCTCATGCTGAGCCCGTCGAAGCATGAGGGAATTGGATTCATTTATGCACCGCGCCGCGCCGGCCATTGCGCTTGAAGACGTGCGCCTGACCTTGGCGAGCGCGGCCGGTCCGGTCAACATCCTCGCAGGCATCAGCCTGAATGTGGATGCGGGCGAGACCGTGGCGCTTCTGGGGCCATCCGGTTCGGGCAAGTCATCCCTGTTAATGGTGGCGGCCGGGCTTGAGTCGCCCACCTCCGGCCACGTGCGGATCGCAGGCCATGACCTTACGGAGATGGGCGAAGATTCGCTGGCGCGCTTCCGGCGCGGGCAGATCGGAATCGTCTTTCAGTCCTTTCACCTGATTCCCACCATGACGGCGCTCGAAAATGTTGCCGTGCCGCTGGAACTGCTCGGCTGCGGCGATGCGTTCGGCCGCGCAAGGGCGGAGCTGGAGGCGGTGGGTCTGGGCACGCGCCTCGATCATTATCCCGCGCAGCTTTCCGGCGGCGAGCAGCAGCGCGTGGCGCTGGCGCGCGCCAGTGCGCCGCAGCCGAAGGTTCTGTTTGCCGACGAACCAACCGGCAATCTCGACGGCGCAACCGGCGCGGAAGTGGCCGACCTTCT
This sequence comes from Alphaproteobacteria bacterium, assembly GCA_021324545.1. Lineage (GTDB taxonomy): Bacteria > Pseudomonadota > Alphaproteobacteria > Micropepsales > Micropepsaceae > Rhizomicrobium. Next base: position 2,508 of record JAJPIX010000051.1, on the reverse strand, counting down.
GTTCGCGCTGCATGCGCGCGCGAACGACGCTGTTCCTCGTGACGCACGAAGAGGCCCTGGCGCGGCGCTGCGGCCGCATCGTGCGGCTGGACAGCGGGCGCATCACCAGCGACGAACCGGTTCCCCTCACCCTTCGACAAGCTCAGGGTGAGGAAGATGAGTAATGTCCCCACGCTGAGCTTGCCGAAGCATGAGGACGCATGAGCGCGGTTGCGCTTGCCTTCCGCTTCGCGCGGCGCGAATTGCGCAGCGGCTTTTCCGGTTTCCGCATTTTCCTTGCCTGCCTTCTGCTCGGGGTTGCCGCCATCGCCGGCGTGGGTTCGCTGTCGCAGGCGTTCCTCACCGGCTTGGCCGAACAGGGCCGGGTGATTCTGGGCGGCGATGTGGCGGTGGGGCTTGTGAACCGGCCGATGGCGGCAAACGAACGGGCGTTCATTGCGCGCCATGGCCGCGTTTCGGAAATCGCCAATATGCGGGCGATGGCCTATGCGCTGAAGAACGGCGCGCAAGCCGAGCGCCAGCTGATCGAGCTGAAGGCCGTGGACGCGGCCCATCCGCTTTACGGCAGCGTGAAGATTTCGCCCGCGCAAGGGCTTTCGCGCGCGTTGCGTTGCACGGCGCAAGCATGCGGGGCGCTTGTCGAGCAGACGCTGCTTTATCGCCTGCAGGAAAAGGTCGGCAGCACCATCCTGATCGGCGCGCAGGAATTCCGCATCGCCGGCGTGCTGGCAAGCGAACCGGACCGGCTGTCCGGCGGATTCAGCCTGGGGCCGCACGTGCTGATTTCGCGCGCGGCGCTCGATCGCACCGGGCTTGTGACGCTTGGCAGCCTCGTCAACTACACCTATCGCGTCGCGATGCCGCCGGGCGGTTCCATCGCCGCGTTCAAGGCCGACGCGCTGAAGGCTTTCCCCGACTCCGGCTGGCAGATCGGCGATCGCGACAACGCGGCCCCCGGCCTCAACCGCTTCGTCAACGAGCTCACCATGTTCCTGACGCTGGTGGGGTTGACGGCGCTCGCCGTGGGCGGCGTGGGCGCGGGCCAATCGGTAAGCGCATTCCTTGACCGCAAGCGCAACGAGATCGCCACGCTCAAGTCGCTGGGCGCCACCGGCGGATTCATCTTTCTGGTTTTCTTCATTCAGGTGATGCTGATTGCGTCTGCGGCCATTGCGGCAGGATTGATCGCCGGCGCAGCCCTGCCCTTTGCGGTGGGCGCGTTCTATGGCGCCGAGATTCCGCTGCCGGCGAATTACGCGGTCTATCCTCCCGCCCTGCTGTTTGCCGCGCTGTTTGGTGCGCTTGCGGCAGCCGCCTTCGCCACTCCGCCGCTCGCGCGCGCGCGGGAAATTGCGCCCGCGAGCCTGTTTCGCGACATCGTTCAGCCCGCGAGCAAATGGGGCCGCTGGCCTTATCTTCTGGCCGCGGCGCTCGCCGCCGCATTGGTCGTGGGATTGGCGATGGCCCTTGCGCCTTCGCCGATCTTTGCAGGCGAGTTCCTTGCTGCCATCGCCGGCGGCTTGCTGGCGTTGCGGCTGATCGCGGAAGCCTTGCGCTTTTTGCTGAAGCGGTTGCCGCGGCCCCGCCGCGCGCAGTTGCGCCTCGTGCTCGCCAATCTCACGCGGCCGGGCGCGGCCACGACCGGGGTGGTGGTGGCGCTGGGCCTTGGGCTGACGTTGCTTGTGGCCGTTTCGCTGGTGGATCACACCGTTTCGGTACAGGTTGCCGGGGATTTGCCGCAAACCGCGCCGAGCTTCTTTTTCGTGGACATCCAGCCCGATCAGGCCGCGGCCTTCGACAGGACCGTTCTGGCGTTTGGCTCTGCGCGGGATTACCTGCGCACGCCCATGATCCGGGGCCGCATTGATGCGCTGAACGGCGTGCCTGCGGCAAAGGCAAAAGTGGCGCCGGATGCCAAATGGGCGCTGTCCGGCGATCGCGGCATCACCTATGCCGCAACGCCGCCGAAGGGCAGCGACATCGTGGCCGGCAGATGGTGGGCGGCCGGCTATCGCGGGCCAACGCTCATTTCCTTCGATGCCGACCTGGCGAAAGGGATGCACCTCAAGATCGGCGACACGCTCACGCTGAACGTGCTCGGGCGCGACATCACCGGGCGCATCGCCAATCTGCGCAATGTGGATTTCTCCAGCGGTCAGCAGAATTATGTGCTGATTCTTTCGCCGGGGCTGATTGACAAGGCGCCCCACAGCTTCCTTGCCACCGTGCGGGTTTCAACCGCGCAGGAAGAGCCGCTTTATCGCGCGGTGACCGACAGGTTCGCCAATGTCTCCACCGTGCGGGTGAAGGATGTGATCGGCGATGTGGACGCGATGATCCAGAAGCTGGGACTTGGCATGCGCGCGGCAAGCCTTGTGACCATCCTGTCCGGCCTTTTAGTGCTGGCAGGGGCGATTTCGGCGGGGGGCCGCGCGCGGCTTTACGATTCCACGGTGCTCAAGGTGCTTGGCGCGACGCGGGCGCAGATCGCCGCCGTGTTCGCGCTGG
>JAJPIX010000053.1 GCA_021324545.1 Alphaproteobacteria bacterium | reverse complement strand
TCATGCCGGTGATGGCGGCGATGCGCTCGGCCACCATGCGGTCGAAACCCTTGGGGGCGTTGAGCCCGGTGCCCACGGCGGTGCCGCCCTGCGCAAGCTCCATGAGCTTCGGCATGCTCTGGCGGATGCGTTCGATGCCGTTGTCGATCTGCTGCACGTAGCCGGAAAATTCCTGGCCGAGCGTGAGCGGGGTCGCATCCTGCGTGTGGGTGCGGCCGATCTTGATGATGTTCTTCCATTTCTGCGCCTTGTCGTTCAGCGCATTGCGCAGAAGCTGCAGCGCGGGGATCAGGCGGTGTTCGATTTCTTCCGCGCAGGCTATGTGCATCGCCGAAGGGTAGGTGTCGTTCGACGACTGGCTCATGTTCACGTGATCGTTGGGATGAACCGGCCTTTTCGAGCCTTTCTCGCCGCCCAGGATTTCGATGGCGCGGTTGGCGATCACCTCGTTGGCGTTCATGTTGGACTGCGTGCCCGATCCCGTCTGCCAGACCGAAAGCGGGAAATGCGCGTCGAGCTTTCCTTCCATCACTTCGGTGGCGGCCTGAACGATCGCCTTGCCGATCTTCGGATCGAGCAGGCCGAGCGCCATGTTGGTTTCGGCCGCCGCGCGCTTGATGATGCCCAGCGCGCGCACGACCGGAAGCGGCTGCTTCTCCCAGCCGATCCTGAAATTGTGAAGCGAGCGTTCGGCCTGCGCGCCCCAGTATTTGTCGGCTTCGACCTCGATGGGGCCGAAGGTGTCGGTTTCGGTGCGGGTCTTGCTCATGGGCGTCAATATAGGCGGATTCGTGCGGCCGCGCGGTGCGGCCCAAAGGCCTATTTCTTGCGGAATTTGTCGAGGCTGACGACATCGGCGGCCTGCGGCTGGGCCTGACCGGCGCCCGTTTCATCCGCCGGTTGCGGCCGGGGCAGCGTGCCGGTGTTGGCCGCCGCCGCGTCCTCGGACTTGAATTGAAGGCCGAACTGCACGCCGGGATCCATGAAGGATGTGAGCGCCGTGAACGGGACGCTCAGTGTCGCCGGCACCTTCTTGAACGTCAGCGTCACTTCGAAGCGATCGTCCTTCACCTTCAGCCCCCAAAACTGGTGCTGGAGGATGATGGTCATTTCCTCGGGATATTCCTGGCGAAGGAAGTCCGGAATCTCGACGCCGGGATCGGCGGTGCGGAATGTCAGATAAAAATGGTGCGAACCGATCAATCCCTGCTTTTCGATGCGGCGCAAGGCCTCACGCACGACGCCGCGCAAGGCGGCGTCGGTCAAGGCGTGATATCCGATGAAGTCCTTGGCCATGGCGGTCTTTAACACTAGCCGGGGGCGACCTTGAGTCAATCCGTGCGGCGCCCGATGTTCGAAAGCGCGGCCGCGGCGCGAAAGAAGGGAGCCTGAACGGGCTGTCGGGCGTTGAATTGCCGGCTGAAACCAGTGTACTTGCGGACAAGCTCCATGAAGATCGCACAAATCGCACCGCTGATCGAAAGTGTGCCGCCCACCATGTATGGCGGAACCGAGCGCGTGGTCTCCTGGCTCACCGAGGAACTGGTCCGGCGCGGACACCAGGTCACGCTCTTTGCGAGCGGCGATTCCCGCACCGCAGCCGAACTGGTCGCCGTTACGCCGCGGGCGCTGAGGCTTGATCCGCACGTGCGCGAGAGCCTGCCCTACAACATCATGATGATGGATCAGGTGGCGGCCCGGGCGGGCGAGTTCGATGTTCTGCATTTCCACATTGATTTCTTCCACTATCCGCTGTTCCGCCGCACGCCGCACCGGGTGCTGACCACCCTTCACGGCCGGCTGGATCTGCCTGACCTGCAGCCCTTCTATCGCGCCTTTTCCGAAATGCCGGTTGTATCCATCTCCAACCACCAGCGGTTGCCCATGCCGTCGGTGAACTGGATGGGCACCGTCTATCATGGCCTGCCCGATATCTTGCGGCTGGGGGCAGGAAAGGGCGGATATCTTGCCTTTCTGGGACGCATCGCCCCGGAAAAGGGTCCCGAGCAGGCCATCGCGATCGCCAAGCGCGCCGGCATACCGCTCAAGATGGCCGCCAAGGTGGATCCCGTGGATCGGGAATATTTCGAGGTCAGGGTGAGGCCCCTTCTCGATCACCCGCTCATCGAGTTCATCGGCGAGATCGGCGACGCCCGCAAGCAGGATTTCCTCGGCAACGCCATGGCGCTGCTTTTTCCCATCGACTGGCCCGAACCGTTCGGGCTGGTGATGATCGAAGCCATGGCCGTGGGGACGCCGGTCATCGCGTTCAGCTGCGGCTCGGTTTCCGAGATCATTGAACCGGGCCTGACGGGCTGCATCGTGAAAACAGTTGAAGAGGCGGTCGCGGCGCTGCCTGAGGTGGTGCGGCTTTCGCGCGCAGCCATCCGCCAGAGCTTTGAGCGCCGCTTTACGGTCGAAATCATGGCGGCGCAGTATCTTGCCATCTACGATCGGTTGGTGAATGGACATGCCGGTCTCACCCAGGCCGCAGCCTGACGACAATTCAACGCCCGGCACGGTGCAGGCTTTTCGCGAAGAAGCGGCGCGGGAGATTTCCTCCTACACGATCCAGGCGCGATCGGCGATCCAGGACCGCTGGCCGAATATCCTCAAATATGGCGACATGTTCGCCCTGTTCGACCACTACGGCGACATACCGGATGCCGGCACGACGCCGGGCGGAATCTTCTTCAACGACACGCGGCACATCTCCTTATTGAAGCTCTTCCTGAACGGCCAGCAGCCGCTGCTGCTGAGCTCGGAGATCGAAGGCGACAATGTCCTGTTCACGGTCGATCTTTCCAACCCCGATCTTTACCGCGACGGAGAGCTTGTCCTTCCGTCCGAGACGCTTCATCTGCGGCGCTCCAAGTTTCTCTGGCGCGGCACCTGCTACGAGCGCATTGCGATGCGCAATTTCGCGCGCGAGCCGCAGCGCTTCTGGCTTACGCTGAATTTCGGCTGCGACTTCATGGACCTGTTCGAAATCCGCGGCGTGCCGCGCGCGCGCCGCGGCGCCAGCAGCTTCACGCAGCCCGACAACGCGACCCTTCTTTACACATACAAGGGGCTCGACAAGGAAAACCGCATCACGCGTATCCGCCTTTCGCCCGCGCCAAGCCTTCTTGAAGAAGGCGCCGCGACCTACCTGCTCGAGCTGAAGCCCGACGAACACGCCTCGCTTTTCGTGACAACCGAATGCGACCGGAAGCATGCCGCCGAGAATGGATATTCGAAGCCGTGCCGCGCGGCCAGGCATGTTGCGCGCTCGCTCGGCGAGCACGTCGCCGTGCCGCGCAGCCCCAATCCGTTGATGGACCAGGTCATGGCCCGCGGCGCGGCAGACCTGCGCATGCTCATCACCCAGACCGAATGGGGTCCATATCCCTACGCCGGCACGCCATGGTTCAACACGCCCTTCGGGCGCGACGGGCTTATCACGGCCCTGCAGATGCTCTGGATGGACAGCGACCTGGCCAAGGGCGTCCTGCGGCTGCTGGCGGCGCATCAGGCCAAGGAGGAAGACGTCGCGCGCGACGCGCAGCCCGGAAAGATCCTGCACGAGATGCGCAAGAGCGAGATGGCCAACCTGCGCGAGGTGCCGTTTGGCCTTTACTACGGCAGCGTGGATTCAACCCCGCTGTTCGTGATGCTGGCCGGCCGTCATTTCCAACGCACGGGCGATCTCGATTTCGCCGCGGAGATCTGGCCGAACGTCGAGGCTGCGCTCGGCTGGATCGACAAATATGGCGATCGTGACGGCGACGGCTTCATAGAATATTTCCGCGAAAGCGCCGACGGGCTCGCCAATCAGGGCTGGAAGGATTCGTACGATTCGATCATGCACGCCGACGGCAGCCTGGCGCGCGGCCCCATCGCCCTGTGCGAAGTGCAGGGCTATGTCTATGACGCGCGCAAGGGAGCGGCAGCGCTGGCGCGCGCGCTGGGCCATGCCGATCGTGCCGAAGCCCTTGAGGCGCAGGCCGAGAACCTGCGCAGGAAATTCGAAGACTCGTTCTGGTGCGCCGAACTTGACACCTATGCGCTGGCGCTCGACGGCGAAAAGAAAACCTGCTGTGTCCGCTCGTCCAACGCGGGGCAGGTGCTTTTTTCGCGCATTGCCAGCCAGGAGCGCGCGGCGCGCGTCGCCGACACGCTGATGTCGCCGGCCTGCTTCTCGGGCTGGGGCGTGCGCACGCTTTCCAACGATTCCGTGCGTTACAACCCCATGTCCTATCATAACGGGTCGGTTTGGCCGCATGACAATGCGCTCATCGCGCTCGGCATGGGCCGGTACGGATTGCGCCACGCAGCCCTCGCCATCCTGAACGGCATGTTCGGCGCTGCCACGCACACCGCGCTCATGCGGCTGCCGGAGCTGTTCTGCGGATTCGCCAGGCGCGGCGCCGCGCCGACGTTTTATCCGGTTGCCTGCATGCCGCAGGCCTGGGCGGCGGCTGTGCCTTTCGCGCTGCTGCAGGCATGCCTCGGCCTTTCCTTCGATGTCGCGCGGCAGGAAATCATCTTCGAGAATCCCGTCATGCCGGATTTTCTTGACGGCTTGCGGATCAACAATCTTTGCCTGGGCGGGGGCGCCGTCGATCTCATGCTGCATTGCCATGATGGCAAGGTGGAAGTGGGGGAAGCGGCCCGGCGCGGCAATATCGCCATACGTCTCATCAATTAGCCGATCGGGGCGCCTCGGGCGCGCACGGCTTGGGCTTTCCGCGCGGGCCCTTGAGCCGGAACGCCGCAAAGAGTACGTCCGTGGAAACCATGAGCGAGTCCTTCGATAACGGTTCGCAAGACGCAAGCACGCAGGACGACATTCTGACCAGCGCCGGCACGCCGCCCGACGTGCCGCCCGCCGAACAGGAGATGGAGAAACTGGCGCAGCCTTCGGGCGCGCTGGCGTTGCTGAATGTCTTCAAGCACCGCAATTACCGGCTGTTCTTTTCCGGCCAGATCGTCTCGCTCATGGGCACCTGGATGCAGAGCGTGGCGCAGGCATGGCTGGTTTACAGCCTGACCCATTCCACCGTTCTCCTGGGGCTGACGTCGTTTGCCAGCCAGGTGACCGTGTTCTTCATGGCGTCCTTCGGCGGCATGATCGCCGACCGCGTGGATCGCCGCAAAATGCTGCTGGTGACCCAGGGCCTGTCCATGCTTCAGGCGGCGCTGCTTGCGGCCCTCGTGTTCGCGGGCATTGTGCAGGTGTGGGAAATCATCGCGCTGGCATTCGGCCTGGGGCTGATCAATTCGGTGGATGTGCCCACCCGCCAGGCGATGACGCTCGACATGGTGAGCCGCGGGGATCTGCGCCACGCCATCGCGCTCAACTCGATGATGTTCAATGCCGGACGGATCGTGGGCCCAAGCCTTGCGGGCGTCCTGATCGCCGTGGCGGGCGAGGGCGTATGTTTCGCCCTCAACGCGCTTTCGTTCGGCGCGGTCCTGACCAGCCTGATCCTGATGCGGCTGCCGCAGCGTTCGCCGCGGACGAGCGGCCGGGCGCTGCATGAAATCGTTCAGGGCTATCGCTACACGCTGGCCAGCCCGCGCATCCGCACGGCGCTGATGCTGGTCGCCGTTTCCTCGATGTTCGGCGCGGCCTATCTTTCCATGATGCCGGCTTTCGCCCGCGATCTGCTGCACGGCAATTCCACAAGCTACGGGACCCTGATGACGAGCGTGGGCGTCGGCGCGCTGATCGGGGCCTATCTGCTGTCGCACATCCATGAGCGCTGGCTCATGACGGCGGCGGTGGGGGCGGCATTTTCCTTCGGCGTCTTCCTGATCGCCTTTTCCCATTCGCACTGGATGTGGCTTTCCATCGCGCTGGTGCTTCCGACGGCGTGCAGCCTGATGCTGCTCGGCGGCACGACGAACACCATCATCCAGACGCTGTCCGACGAACACATGCGCGGGCGGGTGATTTCGCACTATACGCAATGCTTCATGGGGATGATGCCGTGGGGTTCGCTGCTGCTGGGCTGGATCGCAAGCCATGTCGGCGTCAGCGACGCCGTTTCGTTCGGCGGGCTTGTGGTGATGGCGTCGGCGGCTGTGGCCTGGTTCAGCCACCGCGATGTCGGCGTCAACCCGGCCGCTGCGCAATGAGGGATGGAGTGGGAGGGCTTCTGTTGCCCGGTGCCCTCCCGAAACCGCGCTTGCCTAATTAGGCAGCGAGGGCCATTTCGTTATCGTTGGCACCTGTACGATTAGCCCGATAAC
>JAJPIX010000059.1 GCA_021324545.1 Alphaproteobacteria bacterium | reverse complement strand
GGGCCACGACATGATTCGTGGAGGGCGTGAAGGACGATAACGGGATCGGCAACGATGAGCACGCTTGACGTCTTCGACATCTTCACCCGCGACTATGCGCGGGAGCGCTTCGAAAGCATGTCCCTGCGCGACTGGCTGCTCGCGGCGCGCGACGACAGGATGCTCTACGCCACTCCGGCCGAACGCATGGTCGCGGCGATCGGCGAGCCGGAGCTTGTGGACACCGCGCAGGATCCGAGACTCGGCCGCATTTTCTTCAACCGCACGATCAAGGTCTACAAGGCCTTCGACGGCTTCTACGGCATGGAAGACACCATCGAGCGCATCGTCGGCTATTTCAAGCACGCCGCGCAGGGCCTCGAAGAGAAGCGCCAAATTCTCTATCTGCTTGGTCCGGTCGGCGGCGGAAAATCGTCGCTGGCCGAACGGCTCAAGGACATGATGGAGAAATATCCGATCTATGTGCTCAAGGCCGGCGATCAGATCAGCCCCGTTTTTGAATCTCCTCTTGGCCTTTTCCGTTCGGCGGAGCTGGCTTCGCTGCTGGCCGACAAATATGGCATCGAAACGCACCGCACGGGGCAGGTGATGAGCCCGTGGGCGGTGAAGCGCCTGGATGAATTCGGCGGCGACATCTCCAAGTTCGAGGTGGCGCGGCTATATCCCTCCAAGTTGCGCCAGATTGCCGTCGCCAAGACGGAACCCGGCGACGAGAACAACCAGGACATCTCCTCCCTCACGGGCAAGGTGGATATCCGCAAGCTTGAACATTTCAGCCAGAACGATCCGGACGCCTATGCCTTCTCCGGCGGCCTCTGCCGGGCCAACCAGGGCCTGCTTGAGTTCGTGGAAATGTTCAAGGCGCCGATTAAGGTGCTCCACCCGCTTCTGACCGCCACGCAGGAGGGCAATTACATCGGGACCGAGACGCTCGGCCCCATTCCCTTCAACGGCATCATCCTTGCCCATTCCAACGAGGCGGAATGGACGCTGTTCAAGAGCAACCGCAACAACGAAGCCTTCCTTGACCGCATCTGCGTGGTTACCGTGCCCTATTCGCTTCGCGTGACCGAAGAGACGCAGATCTACAAGAAGCTGCTGAAGGCCAGCGAGCTGGACGGCGCGCCGTGCTCGCCGGAAACGCTCGAGATGCTGGCCAAGTTCTGCGTCATGACCCGGCTCAAGGAGCATGAGAATTCCAATCTCGTCTCCAAGATGCGCGTCTATGACGGCGAGAAGCTCAAAGATACCGACCCGAAGGCCAAGACACTGCAGGAATACAAGGATGCCGCCGGCGTTGACGAGGGCATGACCGGTATTTCCACGCGCTTCGCCTACAAGACGCTGTCGGAAACCTTCAATTACGACGTGAACGAAGTCGCCGCCGACCCGGTGCACCTGATGTACGTCCTGGAACAGTCGATCAAGCGGGAACAGTTCCCAGACGACGTCGAGAAGAAATATCTCGAATTCATCAAGGCCGAGCTGGCCCCCCGCTATGCCGAATTCATCGGCAAGGAAATCCAGAAGGCCTATCTCGAATCCTACGGCGAATACGGCCAGAACCTCTTCGATCGCTACATTGCCTATGCCGACGCCTGGATCGAAGACCAGGATTACAAGGATGCCGATACCGGCCAGCTTCTTGACCGCGCCGCCCTGGATGTGGAGCTTTCCAAGATCGAAAAGCCCGCCGGAATCGCCAATCCCAAGGATTTCCGCAACGAAGTGGTGAAGTTCGCGCTGCGTTACCGGGCGCAGAACGAAGGCAAGAATCCCTCCTGGACAGCATATGAGAAAATCCGCAGCGTGATCGAAAAGCGGATGTTCACGCAGGTTGAGGATCTTCTGCCGGTCATCAGCTTCGAATCCAAGAAGGACAGCGACACGCAGACCAAACACAACGAGTTCGTCAAACGCATGCTGGCGCGCGGATATACGCCGCGTCAGGTGCGCCGGCTCGTCGAATGGTATATGCGCGTGAACAAGGCGGGCTGAGGGCCGCTGTCAGCGGCGCCACACCATGACCCACTTCATCGACCGGCGCCTCAATCCCAAGGGCAAGAGTCTTGGAAACCGCCAGCGTTTCCTCAGGCGCGCGCGCCAGCAGATCCGCGAGGCGGTGCAGAAATCGCTCAAGGATTCGGCGGTCGCCGACATCGACAAGGACCGCAAGATCCGCATTTCCACGAAAGGCACGCGCGAACCGCGCTTTCGCCTCGACCCGAAGGCCGGCGGCGAACGCGATTTCGTGCTGCCCGGCAACAAGGAGTTCATGCCGGGCGACGAAATCAAGAAGCCGCGTTCGGGCGAAGGCGGAGCGCGCGGCAAGGAAGCCGCCGATTCCGGCGAAGGCGAGGACGACTTCGAATTCACGATGACGCAGGAAGAGGTGCTCGACATCTTCTTCGAAGACCTTGAGTTGCCGAACCTGGTCCGCACCACGCTCAAGGAAACGCCGACCAGGACATGGCGCCGCGCCGGCATTACCACGAGCGGTTCGCCGACCCAGATCAACCTGATCCGTACCATGCGCAACTCCTTCGGCCGCCGGCTGGCGCTCAAGCGGCCCACAGTCGAAGACATGAAGGCGCTCGAGGAAAAGCTCGGGGCGCTGGAGAGCGAGGAGCCGCAGACGGAGGAAACGCGCGCCGCCATCGTCGCGCTCAAGGAGCAGATCGCCAAAGCCAATGCGCGGCGCAAGTGGGTGGGCTTCATCGATCCCGTGGACGTGCGCTTCAACGCCTTCGTCGAACAGCCCGTGCCCACAAGCCAGGCGGTGATGTTCTGCCTGATGGATGTGTCGGGTTCGATGGGCGAACGCGAAAAAGACCTCGCCAAGCGATTCTACATGCTGCTCCATCTGTTTCTGAAGCGCCGCTACAAGAAGGTGGATGTCGTCTTCATCCGGCATACGCATGACGCGCAGGAGGTGGACGAGCAGGAGTTCTTCTATTCGCGCCAGTCCGGCGGCACCATCGTGTCCACCGCGCTGGAGAAGATGATGGAAATCCAGCGCGAGCGCTACACGACTTCGGACTGGAACATTTATGCGGCGCAGGCATCCGACGGCTACACGCAGTCCGGCGATGCGCGCCGGTGCGTGGAACTGCTGAACGGCATCATCATGCCGATGTGCCAGTATTACGCCTATATCGAAATCCTGGACGAGCGCGAAATGGAAGTTTTCGCCTCCGAAGAATCCGGCGCCGAGCTGTGGCGTGCCTATCGCACGGTCGCGGAAATCTGGCCCAACTTCGCCACCAAACGCATCTCCAAGCCTGCCGACATCTTCCCGGTGTTCCACGAGCTCTTCAAGAAAACGGAGGGCGCATCATGAGCGGCCCCCTCTTCACCGAAGCCGAGTGGGACTTCGAGGTTCTCGATCGCACGTACAAGGCAATCGAAGATATCGCGCTGGGCGATCTCAAGCTTGACGTTTATCCGAACCAGATCGAAGTGATTTCGTCGGAGCAGATGCTGGATGCGTATTCTTCGCTCGGCATGCCGCTCATGTACAATCACTGGAGTTTCGGCAAGCTGTTCGCGCGCGAGGAAACGCTCTACCGCGCCGGCTATACTGCGCTTGCCTACGAGATTGTCATCAATTCCAACCCCTGCATTTCCTACCTGCTCGAGGAAAACACCATGACGATGCAGGCGCTCGTCATGGCCCACGCGGCCTTCGGCCACAATCATTTCTTCAAGAACAACTATCTTTTCCAGCAGTGGACGAACGCGGAAGGCATTCTGGACTATCTGGCGTTTGCGAAGAAATACATCGCCGCCTGCGAAGAAAAATATGGCCGCGACGAGGTGGAAGCGATCCTTGATTCCGCGCATGCGCTGATGGATCAGGGCGTGTTCCGCTATCAGCGGCCGCCGCGTCCTTCAAAGGAGCGCGTGCTGGAAAAACACAAGCGGCGCGTGGCCTATGCCGAGGAAGCCTACAGCGAACTGTGGCGGACGCTTCCGGCCGGAATCGAGCCGCCGGGCGCGCCGCCGACGCCGGATCCCGATGAAAACGGCGGCCCCGATCTCAAGTTGCCGGAAGAAAACCTGCTCTATTTTCTCGAGAAGAATTCGCCGGCCCTGAAGGCCTGGCAGCGCGAAATTCTGCGCATCGTGCGCAATCTCGCGCAATATTTCTATCCGCAGCGGCAGACAAAGGTGATGAACGAAGGTTGCGCCACCTTTGTGCATCACGAGATCATGAATCTGATGTTCGACCGCGGCCTCATCACGGAAGGCTCGATCCTGGAGTTCCTCCACAGCCATACAAGCGTGGTGTTCCAGCCGGATTTCGACGACCGGCGTTTCAGCCAGATCAATCCCTACGCGCTCGGTTACGCGATGATGGCGGACATCAAGCGGATCTGTCTCGATCCCACAGAGGAAGACCGCGACTGGTTCCCGCAATTTGCGGGTTGTGGCGATTGGGTTGGAACGCTGAAGAACGCCTGGGCGAACTTTCGGGACGAAAGCTTCGTCGAACAGTTTCTGTCGCCCAAGGTAATGCGCGATCTGCGCCTGTTTCAGCTGTCAGACAAGGCGGAAGACGCGGTGTTCCGCGTCGCCTCGATCCATAACGAGACCGGTTACCGCAAGATCCGCTCGGCGCTTGCGCGCCAGTACGACACGGGGGTTGCCGATCCCAACATTCAGGTCGCCGATGTGGACCTGAAGGGTGATCGCAAGCTCTTCCTCGAGCACCGGATGCATCGCGGAATTCCGCTTCACGATTCCACGCGAGACATGGTGCTCGCGCACGTCGAAAGGCTTTGGGGGCACGACGTGATGCTCGAGGAAGTTGCCGGCGACTGACCCGTCATCACGGCGTCCTGTCAGCCAGGGACACCGTGGCCGCGGGCTGCGCGGCGGGCTGCTGGACCGTGTTCTGCGCGGTCGCCTGCGGGGCGGGCGCGGCCAAAATCGCCATCAGAAGCAGCGCCGAACCGATCACGGTTGCGAAGGTCAGGGCCTTGCTGCCGAAAACCTCGCTGCTCAACGAATACTCAGACATTTGCCTCTCCATCAGACCGGCGGCGCCGGGGGGAAGCGCCTGTCGACCGGTCACGCGCTGGAGATATGGGCTGGAGGGCAGTTGCCAATAGTGGCGACATCGCGGGCCCAAGTATGTCAGCCATGCGGGCACGGCATGTGTCGTGCATTGCGAATTATCAAAGAAAATCTTGGGTTTGGGCGGTCCGGCCCTGCGGCCCGCGGGCTATCCCGGTCCCGCATGCGGGCCATGACCGACCCCGTCCGCCGCGCCCCTTGTTTTTGTCCCCTTGGGCACAGTTCGCGGCGATGCGATCCCGCGTCAGCCTCCCAATTCAGTCAGCAATCAGGGATGGAATGGGTCGATGACGCGCCGATTTTCATCGCCACAATGATGTTGTAAGCAAGCCGGCGCGGATTCGGGCTGGCCAAATGGGTGATCTGAACGTTTTGAAAACGCCGGGCGGCATGCTGTTTGCGCTGGCGGTGGCCGTTCTGGTGTTCTTCCTGGCCGCCTTTCTGGTGAAGGGCCCCGATTTTGTCCAATACGGCCTGATGCCAGACCTGTTCTGGTTCACGCGCCTTGCGCTGATCGTCAGCGTCATCTGCGTACCGATCGCCTTCATTCCCGTCCTCAGGCAGCTTGCCCGTTGGGGTTATCTGCTGTCATGGCTTGTGTTCGGCATCACGGCCTGGGTGTTGGGATTTCTCATCACGCTGCAATCATGGGGCGTGATCGGTGTGATTGTCGGCCTTGCATTGGCGGGCGCGGGCGTGGTGCTCACGGGCATTCTTGCCGCGCTGACCGGCGGGGCCTGGCCGACCGCCGTCGAACTGGTCGTTCTGGCCCTCCTGGCTTATGGCACGCGCCGCTTCACGCTTTATCTCGCGGCGAAGCTTGAGCCGCCCGTACCGACGGGAAAACCGGAGCCGCTGCACTGAGCGGCTGGAGCGGGCGAAGGGAATCGAACCCTCGTATGCAGCTTGGGAAGCTGCCGTTCTACCATTGAACTACGCCCGCAAAGGCGCGTGCGGAAATTAACACGCGCAGCCGGCGCGGCAAACCGGCCTCAGCCGGGGCCGTGGCTGGATTCGTATTTCACGCAGTCCGAGTAGGTGCCGCTGTAGATCGCCTGCTGTGTCTCCTCGTCGAGACCATTATAGGCGCCATCGCGCATGCGCTGTTGGGCGACGTCCCGGCAATGCGCATTCACGGGTCCGTCCACCGGCGGCGGCTCGGCGTTGCGCGAATTCAGGCCGAGCGTGTCCAGCGCTTCGCCCGGCGTGGGAAGATCGCACCCCGCCAGGCCCAGCAAAGCCGCCATCAGAAAAAGCCACCGGAGCATTGCGCCCGTCCCGCTTGAACGGTTTTCTTTTGCATATGCCTTCATGGGCGGCAAGTCGGTTGCGCCGGGCTGCCGCATTGTGTTTATGGGGAAACAGGCTCCCAGGAATTAAAAGGACGCAATCCATGGCTTTGCACCGGGTCAGACGCGGCTTGAACGCAAAACTGGCGAATCGCCACGCGCTCTCCCCGGAAGAGCAGGATGTCCCGAAATTTCAGATGCCCGCACGCGGCATGGCGCCGGCCGACGCCTACAACCTGATCCACGACGAGCTGCTGCTCGACGGCAATTCGCGCCAGAACCTCGCCACCTTCTGCACAACCTGGGTCGAACCGGAAGTGCGCAGGCTGATGGACGAGAACATCGACAAGAACATGATCGACAAGGATGAATATCCGCAAACGGCGGAGATCGAGTCCCGCTGCGTGCACATCCTGGCCGATCTGTGGAACGCGCCGCGCGCCGGCGAAACGCTGGGCTGCTCCACCACCGGCTCCAGCGAAGCGGCCATGCTGGGCGGTCTGTCGCTCAAGTGGCGCTGGCGCAAGAAGCGCAGCGCCGAAGGCAAGCCGGCCGACAGGCCTAACCTCGTCTGCGGCCCGGTGCAGGTGTGCTGGCACAAATTTGCGCGCTATTTCGACGTGGAACTTCGCGAGATTCCCATACGGCCGGGCGCGCTATGCGTCGGCGCCGATCAGCTTGCCGCCCATTGTGACGAAAACACGATCGGCGTGGTGGCCACGCTGGGCGTTACCTTCACCTGCATATATGAGCCGGTAAGGGAATTCGCCCGCGCGCTCGATGAGCTTCACGAGAAGACCGGCCTCGATATTCCGCTGCATGTCGATGCGGCGAGCGGGGGCTTCGTGGCGCCGTTTCTCCAACCCGATCTGGAATGGGATTTTCGCATCCCGCGCGTGAAGTCCATCAACACCTCCGGCCACAAATACGGGCTGTCGCCGCTGGGCGTGGGCTGGGTGGTCTGGCGGGAGGCCGGCGATCTTGCCGAAGATCTCATCTTCTATGTCGATTATCTGGGCGGCAACATGCCGACATTCGCCCTCAACTTCAGCCGGCCGGGCGGAGAGATCATCGCACAGTATTACAATTTCCTGCGCCTTGGCCGTGAAGGCTATCGCCACATCCAGCAAACCTGCGCGAACACCGCGCAGTATCTGGCGCAGGAACTGTCGCATCTGCCTGAAATCGAGGTGCTCTACAACGGCAACGGCGGGCTGCCGGCCGTCTGCTACAAGCTGAAGGACGGTGTCCGGGGCTTCACCCTTTACGATCTTTCCGAGCGCGTGCGCATGCATGGGTGGCAGATTGCGTCCTATCCGTTGCCGCCGGACCGGAAGGACACGGTGGTGCAGCGCATCCTTGTGCGCCATGGCGTGTCGCGCGACATGGCCTCCATGCTGCTGGATGACATTCGCCGGGCGCTGGACCATCTGCGCAAGAATCCGCTGGTGCACTCTTCGGCGCGGCAGCGGGGCCATCACCATGCGCGCTGACGCGGGCAGCGCCGGCGCATTCGTGCGTGCACGGATTGTGTTGATTCGGCTGGTCCTGTATCCTTAATAAAAGGTTAACGGGCAGCCGGATATGGCCGCGGTTGAAGCATTCCACTCCGAACCGCCCCTTGCGCCGCACGCGCGGGGCATTTCCGCACATGCGCTGCGGCACAACGAAATGCGCCGGCAGGTGGTGAAGGCGCATCCCGAGGTCGTGGCTCTTGCGGGGCCGGAGTGGAGAAGCGCACTCGCCGCGGCGGGCCTTTTGGCGATTCAGTGGACGGTGGCGTGGGCCGTTTCCGCCACGAATGTGTGGGCGGTGTTCCTGGCTGCCTTCTGCATCGGCCAGTTCGTCATCCACGCGGCCGGCGCCCTGGTGCATGAAAGCGCCCACAAACTGGTGTTCCGCGAGCTGCGCGCAAAGCTGGCCTTCGACCTTCTGATCGAGGCGGTGTTCACTTCATTCTCGCGGCAGCTCACCTATCAGCACAACCACATCACGAGTCATCATCCGCATCTGGGCGATTATGAAGGCGACTACGAGCACGAAGACATCTGCCGCTTCTTCGCGCGCCGCAAATTCCATGCAGAGCATCCGGGCGTTCAGCGGGCGTCGACGGTTCTGTTCATGGTGCTGCATTTCCTTCCGTTGGGCTTTCTGGTGGAATTCATGCTGTTGCCCAGGATTTACGCGCGGCATTACGGGCTTTCGCCGCGCGATGTGTGGCGTGACACCGGCGCGACCAAACCGTCCAAAGCCGACCGGCTGATCTTCATCGGGATGTCGCTCGCGGTGTGGGCCGGACTGTTGTTGCTCCTCGGTCCCTGGGCGCTGCTTTATCAGGTGTGGTCGTTGTCCCTGTTTTCCGGCCGTGCCGGAATCACCGCGGTCGGCCAGTTTCTCTCGGAACATCCGGGCGATGACAAAGACGCGCCTACGCGCTCGACCTACTGGTGGGGCAATCTGTTCCTCTTCAATATCGGCTATCACGTCGAACATCACACCTTTCCGAACGTGGCATGGTCGCGGCTGCCGAAGCTGCGGGCCGCAGCGCCGGAGGTTTTCAACGCGGCCAACAGCCGCTCCTACTTCCGCTTCTGGTGGGATCACATCAGGGCCGATTTCGACATCGCCATTCGCCGAAGCGATTTGCAGTCCCGCGACCAGACCGCGCGCTGCAAGGCTCCGCGGGCTGTAACATGAAGAATTATCGGCTGCTGTTCGGGCCGCTCGCGGCCGTCATTTTTCTGTGCGGTGTCGCCGGACTGGCGGCCCAGCTGCCGGGCTACAGTCATGTGCATCAGACGGTAAGCGAGATCGGCGAGATGGATTCGCCGTTACGAGTTGCGTTCGCGCTGACCCTGTTCGCAGTGGCTGCGTGCATCTTCGTCTTTGCGCTCGGTCTTCGCGAGCTTTCGGTTCAGGCCGCGCGCTCACCGCTGGCGGCGTATCTGATCGGGAGCATGACGATTTCGATCCTGGGCGTGGCCTATTTCGCCTCCCCGCATCCGCTTCACAATGTCTTCGGGCTGTCTGAAATCATCGGCTATCAGGCGCCGCTTGCCTTTGCCATCACATGGCGGCGGGATTCGCATGCAAAACGGCTGGTCGCCTTTTCCTGGGTCGCTTTTGTGGTCGTATGGGCCGCGATCCTGGCAAACCTCAGTTCGCTCGATCCTGAAGGGGCTGTTTGGGCCCATGTACGCCCCGTAATCGGCATTGCGCAGCGCGCACTGTTTGGAGCCTGGTTCGGCTGGGTAGCGGTGCTTGGTTGGGCGCTCTACCAGCGATCCGGAGCGACCGTTCCGAACGCCGCGGCGCGTTCATAGGCGGCGGCCGGGCCGCCTAAGCCCGGAAGGGCTGGTTGTGAATCCATTGTGACAGAACGTATTTCTCGCCCCGCGTCACGGGCCTGCCGGCATGAAGGCTCATTCTGTCCGGCTTTCCCTCCCGTTGGCTGGCAAAGAAGATGCCGTCGCCAATCCTGCCTTTGTATCTGTATCCGGCCTTGGGAAATTCGAGCTCGCCGCCGTCATAGCCGTCGTTGAGATAGAGCAGGAATGTCACAAGCCGGTCGCCCGTATATGTACCGTCCTGGCCGTAGGGATGCTTGCCGTCGAACACGAAATCGAAATGGGCCTTGATTTCCTGACCGACGGCGTAGTGGAAGATCTGGGGCGGCTCCATATGCGGCACCGGGATCGAGACGGCGGCCGAAATCTTCGTCCGAAGCAACAGCATCACGATTCCGCCCTGCACAATGTCGAAGACGAAATCGCTGCACGTCCGCGTATCGAGCGCGCTGGCGATGCCGGTTGTGGCGTCGCGCATCTTTGCGGGTTTCAGCTTGCCCGCGGAGCGGCCGATGAGCCAGGCGCAAAGTTCCGGCGTTGCAAAGTCCGTCACGGTCCAGGCCCGCGGGCTTTGCAGGACCTGAACAGGCGGCGGCGGCGCAACGAACGCATGCAGGTCGATTGATTGGCAAAGCCTCCGCCAGACGTCGCTGTCCGTGCCGGCTTCGCACGCCGCACGGGCCAGCGCGCGATCCGACGCGATGAGGCAAATCTGCGCGCGCGCATCGGCGGAACCGGCAATCGCGGCCCTTTGCAGAAGGTCGAGCGCTTCGGGCCAGCTTTGATGCGTCCATGCGCCGGCTGCGCGCAATGTAGCGAGCGTGCAAAGCGCACCCGGCTCGTTTTGCAGGGCCGCCCGCTCCAGCAAGGCCATGCCGTCGGCCGGCAAATGGGGCGCGTCCCGCCCAACCAGCAGGCGGCAGGCGATGTCGCTTGCCGCTGCAGGCGACTCCGCAGCCGTCTTCAGCAGTGTCTCGAGGGGCTGCGCGCCCCCTTCACGATTGCCGCTCAATTCTTTCGCCCCGAAGGCTTGGGAGTTTTTCCGATTCAGTTCGGCATGCAAGTGGCGTTTTCGTCACTGCACGAAGTTGTGATTCCCGCAAAAGCCGCTTCAGAAACGTTCCGCGCCGGAGGACGTTCTAATGCGTGGCAATGACGGAATGCGGGATCGCCCATCGCCAAACCGCATATCGCCGCTCGGCCGTCAGGCGGTCGCGCCTGCCGGCGCGCTCCGGCTGACATGAGCGCTGCTCCACGGATCGTGGATCACGACATCGGATTCGGAAAACCCTTCTGCAATCACGGCGTCGCGCGCCGCGGCCACGCAATCCAGCGCGTGCTTCATGGAATGCGGCGTGATGTGCACATTCATGGGAAACATCTTCAGCGCATAGATCACGGCGTCCGGATCCTTCCCGTCCCGGTTGTATTCCGCCACCCGAAAGCCCGTGGAAAAGCTCATGTACGGCGTATATTCGCCGTTGACCTTGCGGCCGGAACGGAACCAGTCCCAAAGCCTGTCGCCGATGGCGCGTGTCAGATGGTTGTGGCGGATCAGCTCGCTGCGCGCCGATGGGTCGGTGAGCTCCCGGAAGAACTGCCGGTCGCCGTTCACGCCCCTGGGGTAGGCGCGCATCAGCGTTACAAGGCCGTAATCGTCCGGATTGGCGCAGACGAATTCGTCTTCGGCGTCCAGCAGATGGCGCAAATAGGCCTTGTTCTCGAGAATTCCGCCAAGCACGGCCTGAAAGCCCTCCTGGCCGAAAAATTTCAGGCTGGCCCAGCCGGCCATGGCGCCGGCAGCGCCGCGCGAAACCTCCAGCGTGTAATCCAGCGGATTGTAAGGCGAGCGCGCCTGCAAATAGGCCGATCCCGGCCGCTTCATCAGCGTCTCGAATTCCGCCCTGTTGCGATAAAGGAAACAGCTCGAAGAACAGGGCGACCAGCCCGTTTTGTGGAAATCGATCCCCACCGCATCGGCATGCTTCATGCCTTCGACCAGTTCATAGTTCTCCTTCAGATGCGGCAGCACGGCGCGGGAAAAGCCCAGCGGATTCCTCTCGAAGTCATATTCTCCAAAGGTAAGCCACGACCAGCCGATCACCGCGTCGCAATAGAGCAGGGCCTTCCCGTATGGCGGCGGATTGGGATAGCGGTCCAGCAACGCGCGCACCCCCGCCACAGGGTCGAAGGCGTTGGCGTCGGTTGTGCCCATGGTGCACACCACGGACGCAACCGGAATGTTCCGCGCGTGCAGGTCCCTCAGCACCGATTCCAGATGCTTCAGGTCCATGCTGTTTGTCGCCGTGTCTGTTTCGATCCGCAGGATGTTGTCCATGCCAAGCCCCGTCCAGTCGGAGCTGTTCATCATGGTGTAGTGCGCCTGCTGCGAGCATAAGAGCTTTGCATCGGTCCGCACGCCCTTGTTACGGGAGTCGGGCAGCACGCGCGTGAGCGCATATTTCATGTGATATGTCCAGCAGCCCGAGCCGCCGAAGGTATAAATCGCGCCGGCCCCGGCCGGATCCCAGCCGATCAGCCGCGCCATGATGGCGGCCGTTTCCAGCTCCGTCCGGTGCACGTTCCACGAATATTCGCCCTCCAGGATGTTGGGGGAGAACACCTGTGCGAGCATGGCCGCAATCAGCGCCGCCGTGTTCGGCTGGGGGATGACATTGCACATGGTGAGCGGATGGCCCCAGTTTGGCATGCCTTCGAACAGCTGCACGGCCTGATTGATCACGTCGTGTACGCTTGCCATGTGCGGCGAAAGGGCCGCCTCTTTCACGGCTTCGAAATCGATGGTGAGGGCCGGGTTTTCTCCAAGATAGGCGGGGCCGCCGCGCTCGGGCCGAAGTTCATTCAGATGCCGGATTGCCTTCAGAATGTTCTGCGCCAGCGGGTCGTGATCGCCGCGAAATGGCGATGGAAAAGCCTTCGCCATGTCGGCGCGGAATTTGGCCCAGCGGGGGGCGCTCTCATGGGCCTCGCCGCTGTCATTGAAGATTCTGTGAAGTTCGCTCATTGACGCCCCCGAATGCCCGCGACGATTAGCGGGTTTGTGCGTCCGTCGCCAGTCTGCAGGTGCGCGATGCCCCCGTGCGCCCTATAATGCGCGCGTGATGCATGCGCCCCCTTTCGTGCTTTTCGGCTCCGCCCATTTGTGGACGATCGCGCTGACGTTTCTCTTCCCGCTGGTACTTGCCACGATCGTGCGCGCATCCGGCGGCGAAGGTGCGCGGCGCGCCATGCGCTGGTTTTTCGCCGCCGAACTGATCGCAACCTGGATCCTGTGGTACTGGCTGATCTGGCAGCGGGGCTGGATCTCGCTGCAGACGGTCGCCCCCATGTGGCTCTGCGACTGGGCCACGATTGCGGCGCTGATCACGTTGATCCGCCCCAACCAGTATTCCTACGAGGCCGCCTATTTCTGGGCCTTTTCGGGAACACTTCAGGCGCTGCTGACGCCCGAACTGTTCTACGATTTCCCGGACCTCCGCTTCATCGTGTTTTTTGCCTTCCATGGCGGGGTGATCGCGGCGGTGCTTTATCTTACGTTCGGATGCCGCATGCGGCCGTATCCTTCGTCCATTCCGCGCGTGCTGGCGTGGTCGTTGCTCTATCTGGCCTCGGCTGGCGTGGTGGATTGGCTGTTTGGAACGAATTTCGGCTATCTGCGCGCAAAACCCGGCGCCGCGTCGGCGATCGATTATCTCGGCCCCTGGCCATGGTACATCGGCGGGCTGGCGGCATTGGCCGTGGTTTACGTGCTTGTCCTGTACGCGCCGTTCTGGATCGCGGACCGGATCACGGGCCCTTCGCCCGTGCGCCAGTTCGGCGACGCCTAATGACCGGAGCAGGGCCGCGCGCAGGCGCTGCCCGAAATGCAGCGGCATTCGTCCTTGTAATCGTGGCCGAGCTTTTCGAAATATTCCGACAATGCTTCGCGTACGGCCTGTTGTCGGCTGATCTCGCGCCGCGCGGCCACGATGCGCAGCCGTTCATGGTCGTCCTCGCTGAGGCCGATCTGGATGCGGCGCGGGTGATGATGTTCTTCGGCGGGAATCGCTCCTTGCGGGACGGGCGGGGATGCAGATTCAGGCACCGGAACGATCACGGGCGCGCCGGCATTTGCGGGCTCATGCCGGAAGCCGTTCATCAGAAGCGGGTTATGCCACTCCAGCACCGGCTTTGAGAGCGTAGACGGGATGGCTTCGCCCTTCCGGGCCAGAAGATCGGCCGTGATGGATGCAAAACGGCTGGCATTCATGACGCGGCCTTTCCGAATTGTACCGGCTTGTCGGTTGCGCGCCGGCCGAACGGATGCACGCGCCGTTCCATGATTGGCACGGTGTTGGGCTGGAATTGCCGGCGATCCACGCCCGAGCGGCGCTCGGGCCCTTCATATTCGGAAAGGAGCGGCGGCGGGGTCGGCGTGGGCGTGGATGCGGCCATGGCGGGCGGCGGCTCTTCGACCAGCGGCTCGCTGCCGCTTGAAAGCCCGGCGACCGCGAAATGCTGCGGGCGGAATTCCGGAACAAGCTTGGGATCGTGCATCAGCCGCGACAGGCGATCCTGGACATAGATCCACAGGTCGCGCACTTCCTTGGCGGAGGCCGATTTGGGGTCGATCTCGCCGACCGTCCGGCCGTCGATCATCGAGGCGGCGAAATCCACGCGATGATGCAAGGTCACCGGCGCCACCGTGCCATGCTGCGAAAGCGCCACGGCCGCTTCGCCGGTGATGCGGGCGCGCGCGGTGGCTGCGTTGATCACGAAGATGAGGGGTTTCGAATTGCGCTCGGCGATGTCCACGGTGGCGCCCACCGCGCGCAAATCGTGCGGCGAGGGCCGGGTGGGCACCAGCACAAGGTCGCCATGAGCGACGACCTTTGTGATGGACTCGGTTATGGCCGGCGGGGTGTCGATCACCACCAGCCTGATGCCGCCCTGTTTCAGCGCGGCCAGCGCCTCGCCCAGATCGTACAGCCCGACCTTGGCAAAATGCGGCGATTTTGCCGCGCGGGCGTTCCACCAGTGCGAAAGGCTGCCCTGCGGATCGGTGTCGATCAGCGCCACCGGACCGGCGCCGGCGTTCTCGGCTTCGACCGCCAGGTGGCCCGACAGCGTGGTCTTCCCTGATCCCCCCTTCTGGGAGGCCATCACGACGACATACATGAAGATGCCCTCGGCTCCTTGCGCCAGGAAGTTTGCGCCTTAAGCCGTTGCACGACGGTGAAACGGTTTAATCGCAGTTGCCGAGAATTTGCGAAGAGATTTCCGACAAATTTGAAATAGCGGCGAATCGGTCAAAATGCAGACAACGGCTTAGGCATGACGGCGAGCCCATGCGCTGGGAAGATCGCATTGAAAACTACGTGCGGGAAACGGGCTTTCCGAGGAGCCTCTTCATGTCCGAAGACGGGCGGGTGGTCGGCACCTGGATCATGGGCAACGATTACCGCGTGAAATCGGCCTACTACGGCGGCTATCCAGCCGGTTATCTCAGGCGCATCCGCGCGCTGTTCCCGGACAAGCAAAAGGTGCTGCATCTTTTCAGCGGCAAGGTGGATTTGAAGGCGTTGCCCGGCGACACCGTGGATGTCAATCCCGGGCTCAAACCGACCTATGTGGATGACGCGCAATCGCTAAAGGGCGTGCCGCTGGAGAAATATGACCTCGTGCTTGCCGACCCGCCCTACAGCATCGAGGATGCGGAGCGCTACCAGACCACCATGATCAAGCGAAATCTCGTCATGCGGGCGCTCGCCAGGCTGAAGCCCGGCGCACACGTGGTCTGGCTCGACCAGGTTCTGCCGATGTACCGGAAGGACGTCTTTGTGCAGGAGGCGGTGATCGGCATGTGGAAATCCACCAACCACCGCTTTCGCGGCATCACGATCTTCCGGCGATTGGGGCGGGCGAAGGGCCGCTAGTCCGGCGATCCTGGGCCCGAAATTCATGAGGCGGCCGGCGCCATTTGCGCCGTAGCCGCCTCATGCTGCCCCCTTCAATTGCGGACCCAAACCCGCGAGGCCTTTGCCCCCAAGCCGTCGGACCCGCGGCGGGGGAAGTGTGCCGCCCGGCCCTTTTGGCGCAACAGAATCTCGCATGGCAGCTGTGCTTTTGGTGCAACCTGTGGATTTCCCGCAACAATTTGGTGGTCCGGGGCGCTGCTCTTGGAAATTTTCTAAACAATTGAGGGTTCAGGCGGCCCGGAAATGTTTCGAGAGCTTTAGTCCCTGCCGCTGGTAGTTGGAACCGATTCCCTGCCCGTAACCCTCCGGCGGCGGATCGGTCAGCCGCTCGAACACGAGCCGGCCGATGATCTGGCCGTGCTCCAGGATGAAGGGAACCTCGCGCGATCGGACCTCCAGCACCGCCCGTGCGGAGGGGGGCTGGCCCGGCTCGAAGCCGAAGCCGGGGTCGAAGAAGCCCGCATAGTGGACCCGGAACTCCCCCACCAGCGGGTTGAACGGAACCATCTCCGCCGCGAAATCCTGGGGAATGGCCACGGCCTCGCGGCTGACCAGGATATAGAACTCGTCGGGGTCCAGAATCAGATGCCCTTCGGTCTGCGCCTCGATTGAATCCCAGAAATCCTCCGGCTTCAGCGTCCCGCGCGCATCCACATCGATGACGCGCGTGTGGCGCTTGGCGCGCCAGCCAATGCGTCCGCCGTCGCCCTTGAGGTCAATGCTGAGCGCCAGCCCGTTGTCGATATCGGCCTGGCCTGTCACAAGCGGTGTCTCCGCATGCAGCCGCTTGAGCTGCGTATCGGTGAACTGGGGCGAGCCGTGACGGATGCGCAGCTGATTCAGGCGCGATCCTTTTCGCACGAGGATGGGAAAGGTGCGCGGGCTGATTTCGGCATAGAGCGGCCCTTTGTAGCCCGGCTCGACACGGTCAAAGGCCTGGCCATTGTCCGTGATGAGGCGGGTGAAGACGTCGATCCGCCCGGTGGAGCTCTTGGGGTTGGCTGTTCCGGATACGCGCGCGGAAAAGTCCACATGCTCGAGCAACGGAACGATATACACACAGCCGGTTTCCAGGACCGCCCCGTTCTTCAGGTCGATCTCGTGCATGAAGACAGACGCAAGCTTCTCCTCGACCTTCGCGTTCGGCCCGGGAAGAAAACTTGCGCGCACGCGCCACGCCACCGGCCCGAGGCGCAGATCAATGCTCGCGGGCTGGATTTGGCCCTCTTCGATGTCTTCCGTGGCCACGATCTCGCGATGCGCGCGGATCAGCCGCTTGAGCACGTGGCTCGGCAGGATGCCGGTGGAATGGCGGCCATAGGATTCGCCGCCCGGTCCCATATCGTCGCTGAACAGGTTCTCAACCGCCGCCGTCATGCACCCTATATAGAGAAGCCGCGGCAGCCGGTCACGGCGGCGGTGCGGAAATCCACGGTTTTCCGCGGCTATTTCGCGTTCAGCCTCACGGCGGAGGCGAGATACTTGTCGGCGGCGGACTGGTCGGCGAGCAGGGCCTTTGCGTCCTCGGGCCTGTCGAATGAAACAACGCCGGCGGGCCCGCCTTGTGTTGCCCGGTGAAACTCGCGCTGCACCACATAAAGCGCCTCACGGCCGCCGATCGCCTTGATGAAAATTGTCACATCGAAGGGCGTGCCTTTCTGGTGCCCGCAATAGATCTGGGCGTACGCGACGGGATAGCCGTTTTCGGTAGCGCGTTTGGGCCCGTTCACGCGCAGCGAATCGCAGGCCGATTGCGCGCCTTGCGCGATATTCGCGATCATGGCGGCGGGATTGCCGTTCTTGATCGTGAAAAACGTCTGCTCGGTGAGGATATCCAGGATGTTGTTCTCGCTCTGCCCGGCCGGAATCCATTCGCGAATGTGGGCCTGCGCATTGCCCTTGTCGGTGATCAGCTTCCAGGCGGGCTTTGCGGGATAGGGCGGCGTGACCATTGTCTCCGCCATCGCAACGGGCGCGAACAAGGCGAGCATGATCGCGGCAAGAAGCGCTTTTGCTCTCATGGAAATCCCCGAATGATTGGGCGCCCGGCAATTATAGGTGCCGCCGCTCACGCAAGAAAGGCGCGGATTTCCGCGATTGCTTCCGCAAGCCCGCAGCGGCTGACCGGCGCATCGGGCGGGAACGCCGACAGAAGGCGCGAGGGCGTGGCCGGTTCCAGGATCACAAAGCAGCCCTTGTCGCCTTGCGAGCGGATGAGCCGGCCGAATGCCTGCTTCAGGCGGAAGCGCGTGATGAGGTCGTCATAGCCTTTGCCGAAACGCGCGCGCCGCGCCTTGTGAAGGATGGTGGGCTTGGGCCACGGCACCTTGTCGAACACCACCAGCCGCAAGCTGCGGCCCGGCACATCCACGCCGTCGCGCAAGGCATCGGTGCCGAGAAGGCAGGCATTTTCCTCCGCGCGGAACAGATCGACCAGCGCACCGGTGTCGAGCCGGTCCACATGCTGCGCAAAAAGATTGATCCCGGCGTCGGCGAGGGGGGCGGATATTCGTTGTTCGACCGCGCGAAGCGCGCGCACCGCTGTGAACAGGCCAAGTCCCCCGCCGCCCGCGGCCAGAAACAATTCGCGGAAGGCCGATGCAAGCTGGTCCGGATCCCGGCGGTTCACATCCCGCACGATGAAGATACGCGACTGTTCGGCGAAGCGGAATGGGGAGCCGAAGCTTGCGCGCCGCGGCGGTTCCGGCAGATGGGCCGCGCCCGTGCGTACTTCGGCCGATTGCCAGTCATCGCCCGCGCCGCCGGCGTCGCGCAGGGTGGCCGAGGTGATGAGCGCGCCATGGGAGGGCGATAGCACTTCGGCCGCGAGCGGAATGGTGGGATCGATCCAGTGGCGCCGCAGGCCGACATCAAAATCGCGGCCGTCCTCGCGCGCGATTTCGAACCAGTCCACAAATTCTTCGCGCCGCTCGCCGGTTTGCAATGCTTCCAGCATTCCGGTCCACGCCGGAAGGATCACTTTCGCGCGCCGCTCCAGCCCGCGCGCGGCCGCCTCGATGCGCGCACGCTGGAAGGGCTCCAGCTCCCCGGCTTCGTCGTTCAGCGTCTTGCGCAGGATCCGCGCAAGGTTGCCCAGCGGCGCAGCCAGGCGGCGCAGCCCCAGCGAAAGATCGCGGGCGGCGTCGAGCGTTTCCTGGCCGAGCGGTTCGGTCTCGGCTTCCAGCGAGTAAAAGCTGTCCGCATCGTTGCTGCGTGCGCGGACATGCTGGTAGGCGGCGGCAAGAAACACCTCGCCTGGTCCGCGCGGCGCGCCGCCGTTCATGCGGCTCGCCCAGCCTTCGCCGGCTAGCGCGCCGCCGGCCGCAATCGCTTCGTCGAGCGTTGCGCGCGCCGCGGCATCGCCCTCCACGAAATCCTTGAGCCGTTCTTCCAATCCGCGCTGGCGGGAGCGCGCGCGCCCCTCCGGACCCCGGATCCAGCGGCGCAAATCCGCCATCTCGCGGCCGGACAGGAAGGCGGAAAATCCGTTGTCCGCGGCCTCGAACAGATGATGGCCCTCGTCGAACACATAGCGCACGCGGCGCTCGGGAACGTCGGTATCTTCATCGATGCTCAGCCAGTCCTGCGCGGCCTGCGCGATGACGAGCGCATGGTTGGCGATCACGATCGGCGCATGGCGCGCGCGCCGTGCAACGCGCTCGATGAAGCAGCTGCGGTAGTGCGGGCAGGCCGCATAGACGCATTCGCCGCGCCGGTCGGTAATTTCGCGCAAGGGCAGGGAAGCGGCGAGAAAGGCGGGAAAGCCCGCGCCCGACATGTCGCCATCCGCCGAAGCCGAAATCCATCGCGCGATCAGGCCAAGCGCCACCGCGCGCTGTCCGGGCGCGAGCGCGGTGCGTTTGGCCGCTTCCTCGAAGTTCAGCAGGCACAGATAGTTTTCGCGGCCCTTGCGCACGACGGCCTTTTGCTCGCGCTCGGCGGGATCGGGATAAAGGCGCGCGATTTCCTGCACGATCTGGCGCTGGAGA
The DNA here is from genome assembly GCA_021324545.1 of Alphaproteobacteria bacterium. Taxonomy (GTDB): domain Bacteria; phylum Pseudomonadota; class Alphaproteobacteria; order Micropepsales; family Micropepsaceae; genus Rhizomicrobium. Next base: position 88,363 of record JAJPIX010000059.1, on the reverse strand, counting down.
TTGCGGGTGTAGGTCGAAATCCACAGGCCGGGGCCGTTTTTTTCCGCCCAGAGCGATGCCGGTGCGAGATACCCCAGTGTTTTGCCCACGCCAGTTCCCGCCTCGATCAGCGCGATCCTGGGCGCGCCGGCGCGTTCGCGGGCGTCGAAGGCGTAGGTTGCGGCTTGCGTATAGGCCGATTGCTCCGGCCGCGTTTCGCCGGACGAACCGATGAGCGCGGTCAGCCGCGCGCAGGCTTCCGCATCCGCTACCGGCAACGCCCCGGGCTTCGATGGCGGCGCTTCGTCTTCCCATTTCGGCAAATCGTTCCAGGCGTCGAGCCCGGCAATCGGCGAGAGCGCGCCTTGTGGATGACCGATGGCGTCCAGCACCGGCGGCCCCCATCGCCAGCCCGCGCGCGCCAACGTTGCGGCCAGCGGGCGCAAGCCTGCGCGCGCGGCCTCGCCTTGGTCCTTGAGCTCGCGCAGCAGGGCCGTGCTGACATCGCGAAGGGCGTGCGCAGATTCTTCGGGCGTTGCGGGTGCCGGCAATCCCAGCGCAAGCGCCAGCCCGAGCGGACTTGGCACGAAAGGCACGCCAGGCCGCGCGAAGACGAACAGCTCCAGGGCGTCGAACAGCGCCTTGCCGGGTGCAACTTTCAGGCGTCCGGCGACGAAAGCCGCGTGGGCCACAATGGCCTCGCCCGAACGGAACAGAGCGCGCGCCTCTTCAAGGTTCACGCGCCGGCATTGGCCGTCCGGCGTGGAGACAACCGCACCGCCGGCGGCAGGCACCAGGGCTGGAATCGGAAAAGAGGGCATCGTCGGCGATCATGCCGACCCTGCCGCCGAAGAAAAGGTCAGGCCGCGAGCTCGGGATAGAGATTTGCCAGCGCGCGGCGTACGCGCCCGTGCTCCTGGATAACCTCTTGGGCGGCCTGCTCAAGCGTCGCCGGCCCGGCGCCCTCGCGCGCCTGCTGCGCCAGGTTGCGGGCAATCGCCGTCAGCGCGGAAAGTCCAAGGCCTCCGGCCGCGCCAGCCACATCCTGTGCAAGCTTTGCGGCCTCATCCCAGTGCGCCTGCGTGGTCGCGCGATTGAGCGCCGTGCACAGGTTTTCCGCGGTCGCGATATAGGACTGCAAGATTTCGATCAGCGTGGGCAGGCCGAGCGATTTTTCCAGCGCGGCGAATTCGCCTGGATCGATCGAGGGCGGGGGTCCCTTTGCATTTGTCGCCGGCGCCGCCGTGTCGCTTCGGCCGGCCATTTCCTTGAGCGCCGCGTACAGCGCATCGGGCCTTGCCGGCCAATGCACAATCTGCTGCGCGCAGACCGGTGCGCGCTGGCCGTCGCTCATGAGCGCAAGAATCGGTGCTTTCAGGCCGGGAATGGCGCCCAGCGTATCGGCTTCTGCGGCGTCCACGATGATCCCGTCGAAGGCTTCGCGTCCGGCCCGCGTTGCCGCTTCGGCCGATGTGCCGGCAAACACAAGGCGGTTTCCAAACGGTTCGAGCAGGTTCACCATCTCCTCGCGGACCGCCCTGTCCGTGCAGAAGGCAAGGAGCTTGAGGCCCGAAGGAGGTTCCTCCATGGTCTGCGGATTCTCCGCCGGCTGGGCGTGTGCGGGCGCGGGCAGGGTGAACCAGAAGGTCGCGCCTTCACCCGGTTCGCTGATGCAGCCGATCTTTCCTCCCAGCGATTCCACGATGCGCTTTGCCGCCGCAAGCCCCAGGCCTGCGCCCTGATGCCGGCGGCGGTAACTCGGATCGCCGGCGGCGAAGGGCTCAAACAGGTTCTTCTCCACCGCTTCGGGGATGCCGTGGCCGGTATCGGCGACGGAGAAGCGGACAAACCGCCTTCGGTCATCGCCTGTTTCCGTGCCGACCGAAACATCCACGCCGCCCGCTTCGGTGAATTTCAGGGCGTTCTCGATGAGCTTGAGGAGAACCTGCCGCACCCGGCGGGGATCGCCCACAACAGGCGGCAAATTCGGCGCGGCCGTTACGTTCAGACGCAGCTTTTTCTCCCACGCGCGCGGTTGCAGCAGGCGCACCACCGTGCGCACCGCGTTGTCGGCGTCGCATTCGCTCTGCTGCGCGGTTTCGTCGTAATCTTCGCGGGAAAGGGCGATCACGTCCTCCAGAAGCATCTTCAGCCCGCGCCCGGCTTCAAGAATCACGCGCAGGTGGTTGCGCTGCGCGTGCTCGAGGGGGCTCTGTTCGAGAAGTTGCGCCATGCCCAGAAGCGCGTTCAGCGGCGTGCGAATCTCATGGCTGATGTTGGAGATGAAGAAGGATTTGGCTTTCGTACTGGCCTGCGCTTCGTCGCGCGCCTTTTCAGCCTCGGCCTTCTCGCGCGACAGCGATTTGATGAGCAGCGCGTTGTTGAAGCGCAGAAGCGTGCCCTCGTCGATCAGCTGCGCGAAGCCTTCGCAGTAGCTGTAGAGCACGCCGCCAAAGAACAGCACGAGCACGGCCGTCAGTTCCGCAAACCCGCTGCCGGCGGTGAGCAGCATGATCACGAGCGGCAGCAGCGAGCAGCTTGCGTGCGCCAGATAGGCCGGGCGATAGGCGGCGCGCGCGATGAATTCGGTTGCCGTCATGCCGAGGAACGCGAGCGAAAGATACGCCTGGGCCGGGAAGGAGCCCGGGACAAACCACAAAACCGCGCCCACGCCCCAGAACACGCCGGACACACCCGACAGGATCGTATAACGGCGCGCCCAGATGTGCGGGTCATCGGTTTGTGCGCGCGATTCATACGCACGGGTCAGGCGGAAGCCAGCCACCGTCGATCCGATCATCAAAAGCAGCGGAATGACCGAAACCCATTGCGGCCGGTTGCCGCCGAACAGGGTTACGGCCATGCCCAGCGCGGCGAAAGGAAAGAAGAGATAAAAGCGGCCCAGCCGGTAAAGAAAATCAATGCGTCCGGCGAGAACCGCGCGGGTTTCGCTCGCTTGTGACGCGATGGAGTCGTCGTTCTGGCCCATTTCCCGAAGAGACATTGACGGCATCCCCATGCAAAGCCTAGCTTTCCGGCCTTTCCAAACGCTTAAGGCTCTGTCTTTCCAATGACTTCGGGACCCACGGGGACGCTGCGCGAACTGGCTCTGTCGGCGCGCGCCTGGCCGTTCGAGGAGGCCCGCAAGGTCATCGCGCGGCTCGACCGGCGCGCGAAAGCGGGCAGGCCCAAGACGGAGGTGTTGTTCGAAACCGGCTATGGCCCGTCCGGCCTGCCGCACATCGGCACCTTTGGCGAAGTGGCGCGAACCACCTGGGTGCGGCATGCCTTCGAGCTGATGACCGGCCTGAAAACGCGTCTGGTTGCGTTTTCCGACGATATGGACGGGCTCAGGAAAGTGCCCGGCAACGTGCCCAATCCCGAGATGCTGCGGGCCCATCTCGGCAAGCCGCTCACCGCCATTCCCGACCCGTTCGGCACGGATGAAAGCTATGGAGCTCACAACAACGCGCGGCTTCGCGGCTTTCTCGACCGGTTCGGCTTCGAATATGAATTCCTCAGTTCGACGGATTGCTACAAAAGCGGCCGCTTTGACAAGGCGCTGCTAACCATTCTCGAAAATTACGAGACGGTTCGCGACATCGTGCTGCCCACTCTGGGGCCGGAGCGGCGGGCGACCTATTCGCCGTTTCTGCCGCTCTCGCCGCGAACGGGCCAGGTGCTGCAGGTGCCCATCGTTGCCTGGGATGCAAAGAAGGGCACCGTCACCTACGAGGAAGACGGCCAGCGCGTCGAAGTGCCCGTCACCGGCGGACATTGCAAGCTGCAATGGAAGGCCGATTGGGCCATGCGCTGGTTTGCCTTCGACGTGGATTACGAAATGTCGGGCAAGGATCTCATCTCGTCCGTCGAACTGTCGTCCAGGGTCGTGCGCGCGCTGGGCGGCGAGCCGCCGGAAGGATTCAATTACGAGCTGTTCCTCGATCAGAACGGCGAACGCATCTCGAAGTCGCGCGGCAACGGCCTTTCGATCGAGGAGTGGCTGACCTACGGCCCCGAGGAAAGCATTGCGCTCTTCATGTTCCAGAAGCCGCGCGCGGCCAAGCGGCTTTATTTCGACGTCATCCCGAAAGCGGTGGACGACTATCTCGACCTGCTCAGGCAATATCGCGGCCAGACCGATGCGGAGCGGTTGGAAAATCCCGTCTGGCACATTCACAACGGCAAGCCGCCCACGGAAGGCTATCCGGTGACATTTGCGCTTCTGCTCACGCTGGTGAGCGCTTCGAACGCGCAGAATCGCGATCTTCTCTGGGGCTTCATCCGCACCTACGCGCCCGATGCGTCGCCGCAGAAGAATCCGGGCCTCGACCGGCTCGTCGGCTATGCGCTGAAATATTACGATGATTTTGTGAAGCCGCAGAAGCGCTACCGCGCGCCGACCGAAAAGGAACGCGCGGCCATGTCGGAGCTTGCCGGCGTGCTCGACGGATTTGCCGGCGAACGCGACGGCGAGAAGGTCCAGTACGAAGTGTATGAAATCGGCAAGCGCCACAATTTCGATCCCCTGCGGGACTGGTTCAAGGCGCTCTACGAAGTGCTGTTCGGCCAAAGCCAGGGCCCGCGGTTCGGTTCGTTTGCCGTCCTGTTCGGCTGCCGGGAAACCGCCGCCCTCATCCGCCGCGCGCTTGCCGGCGAGCTGGCCGCTGCATGAAACGTCTGTTTGCTGCGGCCATCGCCCTGCCGCTTCTGATGGGCGCGGCCCAGCCGCCCCGGGACGCCGCGGCCGCCGAAGCCGCCGCGCCGTCGGCGCTGGATCTTTACGCCGCCGGCAAATACGACAGCGCCATTGCGGCAGGCGTTGCCCAGAACAGCGCGCAGGGGTTTGTCATTGCCGCGCGCGCCACGCTGGCGGCCGAACAGATGCGCGATGCGCCCTGCCTTGACTGCCTGCGGCAGGCCGAAGGGTTTGCGCGCCGCGCGATTGCCGCCGATCCGTCGGTGCCCGAAGGCCACGTCTATCTCGCGGTTACGCTCGGTTATGAGGCGCGCATCGTGGGTGTCGTTCAGGTGCGCATGAAAGGCTATGCGGAGGAGGCGAAGCGCGAACTCGACAAGGCGCTTGCACTCGATCCCGGCAACGCCTGGGCCCTGGCCGCCCTGGCCGGATGGAACATCGAAATCGTGCATCATGGCGGCACGCTGATGGCGAAGCTTCTTTATGGCGCTAGCGTTGACGAAGGCATGAGCGATTTCGCGAAGGCCTTTTCCGCGCAGCCCGACAATCTGGTCCTGCGTTTTCAGGAAGCGCTGACGCTGTCGGGTTTCGATCTGGACGGCTATCGAGGCACAATCGAAGATGCACTCCGGCGCGCGGCCGACGGCAACCCCGTCACCGCCTATGACCGCGTGGTGCGCGGTCGCGCCGCTTCGCTTCTGAAGCTGCTGCGCGCGCACAACGACGGCACGCTTCTCGTGCAGGTGCGCAAATACCAGGGCTACCCGGACTGATTACTGCGAAGCCCAGACGATGCGGTGCACGAACTCGATCTCGCTCGTCTGAATCACCCGGTCCTCGTATTCCTTGTTGAACGACCGCAATTCCACCCGCTGCGACGAAGCGCGTATCAGGTGCTTGGCCATGACTTCGCCGCCCGTGGTTTTCACAACCACGCGGTCGCCGCGCCGGGGCGGCTGCGCCGGGGAAACCACAATGCGGTCGCCGTCCCGATAAATGGGCAGCATGGAATCGCCGCTGATCTCCAGGACATAGGCATGTTCGTCACCCACGTCCGGAAAGGCGATCTCGTCCCATCCGGAGCCGGCGGGAAATCCGGCATCATCGAAATAGCCGGCCTTGCCGGCCTGTGCGAAACCGATCAGCGGAATGAGCCTTGGCTTCGGTTGCCGCTTGGGCCCGATCAGCGCGACGAATTCGTCAATGCTGGCATTGGTCGCGTTCAGGATTTTCGAGATGCTTTCCGTGGAGGGCCAGCGTTCCTTGCCGTTGACCGCCACCCGTTTGCTCTTGTTGAAGGTGGTGGGGTCAAGCCCCGCCGCCTTGGCAAGGCCGGAGGCGGACATGCCGTGCTCGGCGGCCAGAGCGTCGATTGCCGTCCAGATTTGCTTGTGAGTCAGCGCGCGCGCCATGAAAGACCTCAATCCTACCAATGAGTTATCCTAGGATAAGGGCTTTTATCCTACCCCCCTTTTGGCCGCATGGACGCCAGAAGTCAAGCGCGTTAGCAAGGGCCGTCTCACCGGGATTGGCGTCGAATGATTCTGGATGGTGCGGCCGCCGGGTTAAGGCTGCTGCCGGCGGAAGCGGCGCATCGCGCCACAATTGCGCTGACGCGGCTGGCCTCCCCGTTTCTTGCGCGCGACGCGGCCGATGATTCGCGGCTGGCGGTCGAGGCGTTGGGCCTTCGCTTTCCAAGTCCGGTGGGGCTGGCGGCCGGTTTCGACAAGAATGCCGAAGTGCCCGATGCGATGCTGAGGCTCGGCTTCGGCTTTGTCGAATGTGGAACCGTCACGCCGCGACCGCAGGCCGGCAATCCGAAACCGCGTCTTTTCCGGTTGCGGGAAGACGGGGCGGTGATCAATCGCATGGGCTTCAACAATCAGGGGGTGGCGCGCGTTGCCGGCCGCCTGTCGCGGCGCAAGGCGGGCGGCATCCTGGGGCTCAACATCGGCGCGAACAGGGATTCGGCGGATCGTATTGCCGACTATCGCCAGGCCTTCGCGGCGCTTGCGCCCTTCGCCGATTACGTCGCGGTGAATGTCTCCTCGCCGAACACGCCGGGCCTGCGGGGGCTGCAAAACCGCGAGGAGCTCGCGCGGCTCCTTTCGGAGCTGAATGACGAGCGCGCCAGGGCAAAACGCGCCAAACCGCTGCTTGTGAAGATTGCGCCCGATCTTGATGGGCATGCGCTTGACGACATCGCCCATGTTGCGCTCGCCGCGCGCGTGGATGGCATCATCGCGACCAACACCACGGTTGCCAGGCCCGCATCGCTCAAAAGCCCCAATGCGCACGAAGGCGGCGGGCTGTCGGGGAAGCCGCTGTTCGATCCTTCGACCCTGATTCTGCGCGAAATGCGCCGGCGCTTGGGGCCCTCGCTTGTGCTTGTCGGGGTGGGTGGAATTTCGTCGGGCGCGGACGCCTACGCAAAGATTCGGGCAGGCGCGAGCCTGGTTCAACTTTACACGGCGCTGGCCTTTTCCGGGCCTGGTCTGGTCCGGCGCCTCGAGCATGAGCTTCTGGATTGTCTTCGGCGCGACGGATATTCGCGGCTGTCTGATGCCGTGGGCGCTGACGTTCCTGCAACCCACGGTTAATTTTACCAAGAATTCCGGGCCCGGATACTTCGTGCACGGAGCGGTTTGCGCTAGGATTTGCCATCCGCATCTCGCTTGGGGGGCGTCATGCAGGGCGATCTTGGAAAACTGGTCTTGCGCCTGACAGTCGGCGTGCTGTTGCTGTTTCACGGCGTCAACAAGCTTTTGAACGGCATCGGCGATATCGAGCAGGTGATCTCGTCGCACGGCCTGCCCGACGTGCTGGCCTATGGCGTCTATCTGGGCGAGGTGGCAGGCCCGGTTCTGGTGATCCTGGGGCTTTTCTCGCGGATCGGCGGTCTTCTGATTGTCGCCGACATGGTCGTGGCGGTGCTGCTCGAAGGCATGGGCAACCTGCTCGTCATCAATCAGTTCGGCGGCTACGCGCTGGAGCTGGAATGTTTCTACCTCTTCTGCGGGCTGTCGGTCGCGCTCCTGGGTGCGGGACGGTACAGCATCGGCGGCGATACCGGCGCCTGGAATTAGCGTTGCGGCGCAGAGGGTTGGCGAGAAAGCGCTCCGCAAAAGTTGACGTTGTGTCACGGTCCTGTAGAGTCCCGTGCCCCTTTGCGCAGGTGCTCGTTTGGACGCCGAACTCGTCAGATCCCTCTCGCCCCGCCGGCCCGCGGGCAAGCGCGAGCAGACCAAGGTTCAGAACCGTCACCTGATTCTGGAGGCGGCCCGGCGGGTGTTTGCCGAACTGGGCTACGGCGCCACCACCGTGCGCGACATCATCCGCGCCACGCCGCTCGCTTCCGGCACGTTCTACAATTACTTCAAGTCCAAGGAAGAGGTCTTCCAGGCGATCCAGGACGAAAGCGCCCTGCGCATCCGGCCGCGGCTGCACGAAGAGCGCGCCAAGGCCGCCACGATCGAAGAATTCATTTCCGGCACGTTCCTGACGTTTTTCGAATTCGTTGCCGAAGACCAGGCGAATTTTCGCGCGCTCCGCCGCAGCACCGACGCGCTGCATGTCCGCATGGATACGCCGGAAATCATCGCCGGCTTCGAAGAGCTCCGTCAGGACATCGTGGCGGCGACGGAAAAGGGTCTGTTCCCGCCCGTGGACGCCGACTTTCTGATGGCCGCGATGGTGGGCGTGGCGTTCGAGGTCGCCGAACGCATGTTGCGCCGTTCCGATCGCGGGCCGGCGGAGGCGGCGGCGTTCGCCACTGCGCTGTTCATGGGCGGCATCAACGCACTGCCGGCCGGCAGGATGGGCGGAGCGAACGGCGGCGGAGCCTAGGCGTTCCAGAGGGGCTTGATCGGTTCCGTATCGTGGAAGCGCTTCAGGTCCACCAGGAAGCGACCCGTCGTATGCAGCGAAATGACATCGACGAAACGCTGATTCCAGACGATCTGATCGGCCGTATAGGAATGGCGGGCATAAATCGTGTCCGCCAGCGTGTCATCGCGGCCGCTCAACAGCACGATGATCTCCATCTGCCGCTCGGCCATCGCGGCGGCGTCGCAGCCATAAAGCGGGCTGCTCTCGTCGATCCTGTGCATGATGGTCCATGACAGCGCGAACAGCGGCGTGCGCGATCGCACAAGCGGCAGTTCCATGAACCGGCGCATCACTTCGCCTTCCTTCGAGGTCGCCTGATAGGCCAGCGAAACGCTGACCGATGCATCCAGCACCTGGTTGCCGCGCTGATTGGCGGCGCGGAACATCAGCGTCGGCACCCCGTCGTAGGACATGATGATCGCAACCCGGCTGAACACCACCCGCGCGGTGGGGCGGGAAAGCCGCGCGAACATCAGCGCGGTGACGATGCCCAGAAACAGGATTCCGACGAACGCCTCCACAAGGACCACGCTGTCGGCATAGGCCGATTTCGGGGTCATCTCGCTGTAAGGAATGGAACCGATGGTCTGGACGCTGAACACGAAGTAGTCCCAGAAGCTGCCGGGGCGCGCGTGCTGAATGCCGTCGGCATCGCTCATATACGCAAGCGCGAACAGGCAGTTTATGGTCACGAAAAGGCCGGCCACCGCGCCAATGAATGTGAGCCATGACCAGAGCAGGATGCGATGATAGAGGTCGGTCCAGCGGCTTCTGTCCTGGCCCTTGATGATTGCCTGCCGCTGGCGGGCGCGCGCCGTATCGACGGCGGAAAAGGCGCGATTGGAGAGGTCGGGGCCGGGTTGACGGTCGTTCATGCAGGGCTGCTCCTGCACGCACAATAACATGCCGCGCCTAGTCGCGGGACAGCCCCTTTGACCGGAGCGCGTGAACATAGTCGCGCCAGCGCGCGTCATGTTCGCGGCCAAGCTCGAACAGATAGTCCCATGAATAGAGGCCGGTATCGTGGCCGTCATCGAACAGGATGCGCACGGCATAATTGCCCACCGGCTCAAGGCCCGTGATGCGCACATTCTTCTTGCCGCCCACGATCTGCCGCTGGCCCGGCGCGTGTCCCTTCACTTCCGCGCTGGGCGATTCCACACGCAGATATTCGGCGGCAAGGGCAAAGGCCGTCCCGTCGTCGAAGGTGACCGTCAGAAGGTTTTTGTCGCGATTGAGCTTGATTTCGGTGGGCCAGGGCTGCGCCATGTCTATCTGCGTTCGTCGTCGGAAAGCTCGCGCGCTTCGCCGGCCACCATGATGGGGATGCCGTCGCGGATGGGAAAGGCCAGGCCTGCCTGCCTGCTGATCAGTTCCTGCCGGTTCCGGTCGTAAACCAGCGGCCCCTTGGTCACGGGGCAGACGAGGATCTCGAGAAGCCTGGGATCGATGTCCATGGGCCGATCAGTTCAGGGTGTTGCCGCCGGAGGATGGTCCCGACATTTCAAGCAGCGCCACCAGCGTGTCCACGCGGTCAATCCAGTCGCGGGCTTCGAGCAGCGCCTGCTTTTCCGCCGGCGCGAAGGGACACAGCATGGCAAGCGCGTTGACCAGCATTTCGTCGGGCGCGCTCATCACCGATTGCCAGTCGGCGCTGAGATCGCGCTGCGACAGATAATCCTTCAGCGCCGCCAGAAGCCGCTCGCGCGGAAATTTCTGATCGCCGGTCGTGGCAAGGTCGGCCAGATAGGGCGCGAAATCCGGTTTGACCTTGCGGAACGGCGCGGCGTCGTCCAGCTCGCGCTCGACGCGGAAGCGGCACACGCCCGTCAGCGTGATCAGATAGCGGTTGTCGTCGGTTTCGGCATATCCGGTAATGCGGCCGGCGCAACCCACGGCCGACAGCGCGGGCTTCAGCGCCTGCTCTTCCTTCTCGACCGGCTGAATCATGCCGATCAGCCGGTTGCCGGCCATGGCCGCGTCCACCATCTGCAGATACCGCGGCTCGAAAATGTTCAGGGGAAGCTGCCCGCGCGGCAGAAGCAGCACGCCGCTCAGCGGAAATATGGGAAGGGTTTGCGGCAGGTCGCCGAGATGATGATAACGCATGACGCTCACGCAAAAAGGATGTTGGACAGCTTGCGGCGCCCGCTGATCGTGCGGGAATCGGTCGGTCCCATCGCTTCGAACAGCGTAACCAGATGCTTGCGCGCCGCTTCGTCGTTCCACTTGCGGTCGCGGCGCACGATTTCAAGCAGCGTGTCGATGGCCGCTTCGCGGTCGCCCTTGGCATCCAGCGCCAGGGCAAGGTCGTAACGCGCCTGATGGTTGTCCGGTTCTGCCTGCAGCACGGCCAGAAGCTCGCTCATCCTGTCGGCAACGCCGGCGGCCTGTTCGCGCAGCTTCAATTCCGCCTCCACGGCGCGGATGGCTTCATCGCCTGCGCCGTCGGGCCGTACCAGCTGCAATGTCTGCTTCGCGCGCTCGGTGTCGCCGCTCTTCAGGTAGCAGCGCGCAAGTCCCGCCACCGCCTTGGGATGGCCCGGCTCGTCCTGCAGCACATGGGCATAGGCCTGCGCGGCGGTCGCCATGTCGCCGGCCGCGAACGCCTCGTCGGCCGCGGCCAGAACGTCTTCGGCATGGTCGTGGCCGGCCGCACCGCCGGTCAGATGCTGCACGAAGGCGCGAACCTGGCTTTCGGGGATGGCGCCCATGAAACCGTCCACCGGCTGGCCGTTGCGGAATGCATAAACCGTGGGGATGGACTGGATGCGAAGCTGGCGCGCGATTTCCTGGTTTTCGTCGATATTGATCTTGACCAGACGCACCGACCCCCTGGCTTCGTTCACCACCTTCTCCAGAACGGGGCCGAGCTGCTTGCACGGCCCGCACCAGGGTGCCCAGAAATCCACGATCACCGGCGCCTCGCGCGAGGCTTCCAGAACATCGGCGGCGAAGGTGGCGAGCGAAGAGTCCTTGATATAGGCAGAGGCGGCGGCCGCCGGTTCCTTGCCGTTGCCGGATGTTACGGGCCTTCCGCCGGGACCGATAATGGCCATGATCTCTCACCGTTTGCTGCCGGAAACATGGTCCTTCGCCGCCGGAAAGAAAAGCCCCGGATTCCCCTGATGATCGAATGGGTTACTTTTTGCAGTCCTGCGAACCGGCCGCGTCGCGCGGCGGGATTTGCGCGGTCATGACGCCCGCCGCCCGGCTTCAGGCCGCCATCGAAATCCTGGAGGGCTTGCGCGAAAGCCGCATGCCGGCCGACCGCTTCATCCGCGATTATTTTCGCGCGCGCCGCTATGCGGGCTCGAAGGATCGCGCGGCGGTCAGCGCGCGCGTTTACGATATCTTCCGGCATCGCGCCTCCTATGCCTGGCGCATGCAAAGCGAGACGCCGCGCGCGCTTGCGATTGCCTCGGTTCTGGCGGAGCAGGGCGCTGTCGACTCCCTTTTCACCGGCGGTCCTTACGCGCCCGCGCCGCTCTCCGATGCCGAACGCGCCGTGATTCTGGCGCCTGCGCGGGAGCTGCCATCGCATGTCACAGGCGAATATCCGGAATTTCTGGAAAGCGAACTTCGGCGCGCGTTCGGCAGCCGCCTTCCGGACGAAATGGCGGCCCTGCAGCAGCGCGCGCCCATTGATCTGCGCGTCAACACGCTGAAGGCGCACAGGGATGATGTTCTTGCCGCGCTCAAGGCAGAGGGCTTTGACGCGCAAGCGGGCCGCCACGCGCCAACGGCCATTCGCGTGTCGTCCGGCGCGCGCGGCCTGGAACGGACCCGGCTCTTTCTCGACGGCGCGTTCGAATTCCAGGACGAAGCCGCGCAGACCGCCTGCATTCTTTCCGGCGCAAGTTCCGGCATGCGCGTGCTGGATCTGGCCGCGGGCGCCGGCGGAAAATCGCTGGCGCTGGCCGCGCTGATGCGGAATGTGGGCGAGATCGTCGCGCAAGACATTGATGCGGGCCGCCTGGCGCAGATTGGCGCGCGCGCCGCACGCGCGGGTGTAACCATCATAAGATCATCCTGCCCCGTTTACGGGGGAGGTGCAGCGCATGGCGCAACGGAGGGGGCGTTCGACCTTGTCTTCGTGGACGCGCCGTGCAGCGGTTCGGGCACATGGCGCAGGCAGCCCGAAAACAAGTGGCGGCTCACGCCGGAGCGCCTGGCGGAACTGAAGGCGGCGCAGGATTTGCTGCTGGACGAGGCTGCCGCGCGCGTGAAGCCGGGCGGGCGGCTTGTCTATGCCACCTGCTCGATCCTGCCGTGCGAAAACGAAGATCGCATCCGGTTTTTTCTGGAGCGCCATCCCGGCTTTCAGATCCGCGCGGCAGCCGATGCCTGGGCGCAGGCGCAGGCATCGCCCGCGCCGCCGGGTGTTGCGGAATTCTTCGTGGCGACTCCGTTCTCGACCGGGACGGACGGCTTTTTCACAGCCGCTTTTTCCAGGGTCCGCTGAAAGCGCGCGCGGCCCATTGCAATCGCGGCATGTTTCCCTTTCAGTGTGCCCACAACAGAGGGGGTATTCCATGAAACGTGCATTGTTGACCGCCGCTGCGGTTGCGGCGGCGGTTATGTTCGCGCCTGCATTGTGCGTGGCGGACGACGCCAGGCAGGATTTTACGCTGATCAACGACACCGGCTACACCATCAGCGAAGTCTATGTCTCGCCCGTCCAGGCCGACGACTGGCAGGAAGACGTAATGGGCGAAGACACGCTGGAAGACGGCCAGCGCGTGAACATCCATTTCCAGCGCGATGAAACCACCTGCCGCTGGGATCTGAAGGTCGTCTATGCCGACGACAACAGCTCCGCCGAATGGGGCAACGTCAATCTGTGCAGTGTGTCCGAAATCACGATCCATTACGACCGCGACAAGGACAAAACCTGGGCGACCTACCAGTAGGCCCGGGCGGAATCGAATCAGGCGTCGGGCTCCGCGGCCTCCATAGGGCCGGCGGAGCCCTTCGTTTTTGACGGGATTTCCGCCTCTGTGGCGGGCGCCGTCCGGCCGCTTGTCTCCGCGCGCGCCTTTGGATAAATCCCGCCATGGCAGCTCCCGTTCTCGTCATCGATTTCGGCTCGCAGGTGACCCAGCTCATCGCGCGGCGCGTGCGCGAAGCCGGCGTCTATTGCGAAATCGTTCCCTACAACAAGGCCGACGCCGCGCTCGATCCGCCGCCGAAGGCGATCATCCTGTCCGGCGGGCCGGCATCGGTCACCGAAAACGATACGCCGCGCGCCCCGCAGAAGGTGTTCGATCTGGGCGTGCCGGTGCTTGGCATCTGCTACGGCGAAATGACGATGAGCGCGCAGCTTGGCGGCCGGGTGGAGGCCGGTCACGCCCGCGAATTCGGCCGCGCCGACATCCATATCGAAAAGCCCTCGCCGCTGCTCGCGGGCCTTGGCGATGCGAAGGGCAACGAGCCGGTTTGGATGAGCCACGGCGACAAGATCACCGCCATTCCGCCCGGATTTTCCGTCATCGCCACGTCCGCCAATTCGCCCTATGCGGCCATCGCCAACGAATCGAAGCGTTTCTACGGCGTGCAATTCCATCCCGAAGTGGCGCACACCCCGCGCGGGAGCACCATCCTCACGAACTTCGTCACAGGCATCGCCGGCATCAGGCCGGAATGGAACATGCATGCCTTCCGCCAGCGCGAGATCGAACGCATCCGCAGCACAGTGGGCAAGGGCAGGGTGATCTGCGGCCTTTCGGGCGGCGTGGATTCCTCCGTCGCCGCGGTGCTCATTCACGAAGCCGTCGGCGACCAGCTCACCTGCATCTTCGTGGACACCGGGCTCATGCGCGCGGGCGAGGCGGACGAAGTGGTGGGCCTGTTCAAGGGCCATTACAATATCCCCCTCATTCATGCCGATGCGAGCGAGCTGTTTCTCAAGCGGCTCGAAGGCGTCACCGATCCCGAAAAAAAGCGCAAGATCATCGGCGCCACCTTCATTGACGTGTTCGATGGCGAGGCGGCGAAAATCGGCGGCGCGGACTTCCTGGCGCAGGGCACGCTTTACCCGGACGTGATCGAAAGCATCAGCGCCACGGGCGGGCCTTCCGTCACGATCAAGTCGCATCACAATGTGGGCGGGCTGCCCGCGCGCATGAAGCTGAAGCTGGTGGAACCCTTGCGCGAACTCTTCAAGGATGAAGTGCGCGCGCTTGGCCGCGAGCTTGGCTTGCCGGAAACATTCGTGGGCCGGCATCCCTTTCCGGGGCCGGGGCTGGCCATCCGCGTGCCGGGGGAAATCACGCGCGAGAAGCTCGCCATCCTGCGCATGGCCGATTCCATCTATCTGGAGGAAATCCGAAAAGCCGGCCTTTACGACAAGATCTGGCAGGCGTTTGCCGTGCTGTTGCCTGTGCGCAGCGTGGGCGTGATGGGCGATGGCCGCACCTACGATTATGTGCTGGCGTTGCGCGCCGTGACGTCAAGCGACGGCATGACGGCGGATTACTATCCGTTCGAACATTCGTTCCTGGCGCGCGTCTCCACCCGCATCGTGAATGAAGTGCGCGGCATCAACCGCGTGGTGTATGATGTGACCAGCAAACCGCCGGGAACGATCGAGTGGGAGTGAGGGTGGCTTGATTTGGACCATCAAATGGTCCATAATTTAGGTATGCGCATCTCTGTTACCGAGGCCAAGGGCCAGCTCACCGAACTCGTCCGCCGCGCGGAAGCGGGGGAGGAGGTCGTGCTGACGCGCCACGGCCAGACGGCTGTGAAGCTTGTTCCGATGAAGGCCAAGCTGAGCCCGGAGGAAAAGGGCGCGATCATTGACGCAATCCGCAAGCGGGCCGCCAAAAAGGCGAAGCCCGGGCCGAGCGCCGCGCGCAGCCAGGACTTCCTCTACGATAAACACGGCTTGCCGAAGTGATTGCGGTCGATACGTCCGCGCTTTTGGCGATTCTCCTGAACGAGCCATCGGCCGATGATTGCGATGCCGCGCTGAAATCTGAAAGCCGCGTCCTGATATCGGCGGGCACCTTGACCGAAGCGCTGATCGTGGCAGGCAGGCGCGGCGTTGGCGAGGAACTGGAACAACTGGTGGAGGGCCTCCGCTTTGAAATTGTGCCTGTGGACGGCGCCGTGGCCCGGCGCATTGCGGCGGCGCATGCGCGTTGGGGCAGAGGCACCAGGACGGCGGGGCTCAATTTTGGCGATTGCTTCGCTTACGATGTGGCGAAGCAGAACCGCTGCCCGCTGCTCTATGTCGGCCGCGACTTCGCCAGGACGGATGTGAAGAGCGCGTTGTGACGCGCCAACGAAGTCCCCGGCATCAACCGCGTGGTGCATGAGGTGACCGGAAACTGCCGGGGACGATTGAGTGGGGGTAAGAGTCGCCATAGGATGTAATGTACAATGAAATATTGGCTCGATCTCTTTACGCCTCACACTTGGACGCGGTTCCAAGAGCACGGAGCCGGCATAAGTGGATTTCGACCTCGCCAGCGCAAGACGGCATTTGGCAAAGTCGAGACAGGCGATTATTTCATCTGCTATTTGGTCAAGTTATCGCGGTGGTGTGGTCTTCTTGAAGTCATCAGCCCAGCGTTTGAAGATTCGGATCCGATATTCGCTGAGGAAAACGATCCATTTACGATACGGTTTCGAGTGAAGCCCCTAGTGTTGCTCGATTTTGAAAAATCAATTCCGATCAGCGAGCCGTCAATTTGGTCGCAATTGTCTTTCACGCGAGAAATTGCTGCCGGCTCATTCGGCTGGGCCCAGACTGCCAAGCTGCGACAGTCGCTGGTTCCCATCAACGCCGAAGACGGGGCGCTCCTTGCAGATCGACTTAACGAGCAAAGTCGTAACAAGCGAAAATATGCACTCGACTCATCGGATATTCGACAGATTGCCGATCGAACGATCATCCGCACCGAAGTCGGAGAGATAAGCGTCGAGGTTCCGGAGCGCGAAGAGCCTTCTCAATCGAACGTCGAGCATCCAGCTGAAGTTCGCGATTCTCTAAAGATGCAAGCAAAGGTGGCGCAACTAGGTATCGTGCTTGGTTTCAGCGTATGGGTTCCTCCATCGGATCGGGGCAGAATACTGGAGTTGATGCCCAAAGAATGCATCGACAAGGTGGTTTCAAAGTTGCCGGTCACGTTTGATCCGGCAACAGTGAAAACAATCGAAAACATAGACGTGCTTTAGCTCCAGCGTCGCGCCATCGTGCATGCCTTCGAAGTAGAACATTCAACCTCAATCTATAGCGGGTTGCTGAGAATGGCTGATCTCCTTGCAATGCAACCTCGTTTGAGCATCGATTTGCACATTGTCGCTCCAATCGAACGACGAGAGCAGGTGAGGAAGGAAATTGTCCGTCCGGTATTTGCAGTCCTGGAAGGTGGAAGCATGGCAGATAAATGCTCGTTTATCTCATATGACCAAATTGACGAGCTTCTGTCCTATCCGAGCCTTGGCCATATGCGTGATACAATTTTGGAGGAGTTCGAGGAATATTTTGAACCTACGTAGTCCTCACAGACAGCCGATCGGCCAGTTCATCGCCATATGACTGCCTCTCGCCAACCGAAAGACATCCCATGGCCAAAATCGTCTACGGATTGCAGGTATCGCTCGATGGCTATGTGGATCACATGGCGATGGGGCCGCCGGCGCCTGCGCTGTTTCGCTATTTCATCGGGCAGGTGCGTCGCGCGGAAGGCATGGTCTATGGCCGCGTCATGTATGACGTGATGCGCTACTGGGATGAAGACCGGCCCGAATGGGATGCGAACGACAGGGAATATGCCGCCGTGTGGCGAAGCAAACCGAAATGGGTGGCCTCGCGCTCGCTCACGTCCGTCGGCCCCAACGCCACGCTTTTTGCCGATGGCATTGCGGCGGTGCGCGATCTGAAGGCGCGGCTAGACGGAGAAATCGATGTCGCCGGAACGATTCTGGCGCAAAGCCTGGGCGGCGCCGGCCTGATTGACGAGTATCGGCTATACCTCCGCCCGGTCGTGCTTGGCGGCGGCAAGCCTTATTTCGCGGGCCCGCGGCCGCCGCTCCACTTCGTCTCCGTCGATCACATTGGCGAAGACATGGTCCGGCTCAGTTACGTTCCCTGAGGCGATAGTCTCCCGGGCCATCAAGGCCCGGCCTGCCTTGCACGCCAATCGAATGATTGCGCGCAACGCGCGCGTAGCGACACACAAGTCACATCCGGCTACTCAGGCATCGTCGGCTGCCAGCGACCGGGCAAAGCCGGACACTCCGTTCAGGGGTCGCGCCATCGAAAGCGCCAAGCACAGTGCCGCGCTTGCCTGAGGCGCGCAACACTGGCACGAACAATCTTGTTCGAACATTCCTTCCTGGCGCGGAGCTTCCCCGGTGGGGATCGGTACCGTCGCGATCACGGCAATCGCCTTGCCAAATTCAGAAATAGTCAACGGCGATCCGCGGTGCCAGCGATGCAAGAAAATCCTCTGCGTCGAATAGCTCTCCGGGCGAACGCACGCCGGCGCGGTGCCGCGCCCTTAAGAGTCTCCAACAGGCCTCGACAACGAGCGGAGCGCTGACAGCATAAATATCCCTGCCGGCCGCGCGGGCTGTTCGGATCTCGCTGTTCCGGCGCGCCCTTACATCCATCACGAAGTGCTGATCTGACCGTTCGCCGGCCGTGGCCGCATCGGGCGGCGGCGTATTCGGGTCCTTCAAATCCTGCAGCGGTTTGCTGTTCATGTAACTTGTGAGGTTCAACACACGCAAATGACGCGAGATCGTGATGACCTCAGAAAGGGCGACGCAGCTTACTTCTGTCGGGCCGAAAGGCACGGGAAAGTCCCACCGACAACAAGGCGGAGGATTTGGCACGGGCACAAGCTTGCCGTCGCGAACAATGAGCCTGGTGAAGATATTGCGCGCGCCCGTCCGCCGGGTTCCCTGCGTGGGATGCCAATAGGCAAGGGCCACGCTGACGGCGATATCGTCAACCTCTGTCCAGCCGGATGCGGCTGCGCTCGCCAGCAGGTCCGCCAGGCCGCCGAAGAACGCCATGGCCGGCATTACGACAACGCCCGCCGTTTCCGCCTGGCGAGAATAGGTTTGCGCCACGTGTTGGACGGCCGCCTGTTCGGCGGTCAAATCGAGATAGTGAATCGCCGCCCTGAGGGCGGCCTCGACAACGGGCGAACCCGTGTCGAGAAACGGACCCGCGCAATTGATGACAGCAGAGGTCCCTTCCAGCGCCGCATCCAGCGCGGCAGGATCGGCGATGTCGGCCACCTTCGCTTCTTCGCAATCCAGCGCAACCGGTCTTCGCGTGACGCCAACTGGCGTCAGCCCCCTGTCTTTGAGCGCTCGCAGGACAAAGCGGCCCGTATGGCCATTTGCGCCAACAACCGCAATCTTGCGCCTGTCCTTCACGGAAGTCCCTACCGCTACCGATCAGTAGCGATGCTATGATACCGATCGGTAGCGTTGTCAAGCCGGTCGTGCTAACGTGCGGTCATGCCCAAACAAGCCATGCCCAAGGGCCGCGCGCTGTCGCGCTCCGAAGCGGCCAGAGAACATGCCCTGGAGACCGCTTCACGCCTGTTCTATCGCGAGGGCGTGCGCGCCATCGGCATGGAGCAGATCGTCGAAGTTTCCGGGATCGCCAAGACAACAATCTACCGCCACTTTGCGACGAAAGACGCTCTCGTCGAGGCCTTTCTCGCCCGGGAGGATGAAGCATTCTGGCGGCAATGGGACGACGCGATCAGACCGGTCCGCGGCGATGCAAGGGCTGCGCTCATGGCGCTATGTGACTGGATCGGGGCGAAAGTTCTGAAGACGGGATACCGTGGATGCCCGCAGATCAACGTCGCGGCCGAGTTTGCGGACCCCTTGCATCCGGCCCGGACTGTCGCAAGACGTCATAAAGCGAAGATGCATGGCAGATTGACCGAGCTGTGCAGGACGTTGCACGTGGAAGATCCGGTCGCCGTGGCGCTGCAGATTGGTCTGCTCTTTGACGGCGCCTTCATGAATGACGGCCGGCTGGAGCAAAATGATGCGCCGAAACTGCTGCGCGACGCCGTCGCAAAGCTGATTGGCGAGAAGCCGCTAAAGAGCAGCGGCCGAAAACGCTGAAACCGTCGGCGGGGCGAGGTACTCTCGCCGCAAGTCGCGCAGTCCTGAGGCGGGTAGCCGGTGCGAGCGCTATACGCCGCGCGGCGTGAACAACGGTTCTTTGTGTCGCGAGTCTGAAACCAAGTCGTCAACCTCCAATCGATCGCGCAGGAAATCGATCCATGCCCGAACGCGCGGCGAGACGTGGCGCAGATAGGCATGCACCGCGTAGGCCTCCTGTGACGGGGTCGCATACTGCGTGAGGATCGGCACGAGTTCCCCGGTCGAGAAATGGGCTTGTGCCTGAAACCGGAAGACGTAGGCGATCCCGGTTCCGGCGCACGCCGCCCCGATGAGTGCGCCTCCGTCGTCGGAGTCGAAGTTGCCCGCTACGGATACCGTTTTCGCCACGCCGTCCTCCAGGAACGTCCAGTCCAGCGGCCGACCCGAGGTGAGATAGCGCAGGCAATTGTGCTGCCTCAGATCATCGATGCTGGCCGGCGTGCCATGCGCATCGAGATAGGCGGGTGCGGCGCACGCGACGAACTGCATGGACGCGAGACTTCGCGCGATCAGCGCCGAATCCGTGAGCGGGCCGATGCGGACAGCCACATCGACGCCCTCGCGCACGAGATCGACGTTTCGATCGGTAAGTAGAAGCTCGAGCCGCACGCCGGGGTAACGCTCGACAAACTGAGCTGACAGTCGTGCGAGCACCAGGCGGCCGAGGTCGATTGGCGCGCTGACCCGGAGCGAACCGTGTGGGAGGGATGGTCCCTGGATCGACTCATCGGCGTCTTCGAGCTCGCGCAACAGTCGCGAGACGCGCTCGTAGTAAGCGGCGCCCTCGCCGGTCAGGCTGAGGCTCCGCGTCGAACGGTGGAGAAGCCGCGTTCCAAGTCGAGCCTCGAGCTTCGCCACACTTTTGCTAACGGCCGAGGGTGTTGCGCCGATCGCACGGGCCGCCTTGCTGAAGCTGCCTGCCTCGACCGACCTGACGAACGCCAGCAACCCCGCCGTCTTCTCGATCAGTGTGGTCATCTGTGAATTTTAGGCACAATCGTTTGGCCAGTCTCAATCTACCTATTCTGAAACGGAAAAATTATTTGGAACGCCGATCACCTTCAAGCTGGGTGTGCGGATGATGAGTGAGATGAATGTCATTCACGTTGTGCGGATTGGGGGGCCCGAAGTGCTGCAGCCCGCACGAATCGAAAGGCCGGTCGCGCAGCAAGGTGAAGCGCTCGTACGCATCACCTATGCCGGCGTGATCTTCAACGATATCATGACTCGCACCGCTTTCTGGCGGCACGCCGACGATCCTGAACCATCCACCCCCTTCATTCTCGGCACCGAAGCCGTCGGCCGCATCGAGGCAGTGGGGCCGGGCGTCACTGGGCTGAAGACCGGCCAGCGCGTCGGCGTGGTCATGCACAACGCCAAGACCTACGCCGAATTTGCGGTTCTGCCGGTCGACCGGCTCATTCCGTTGCCGGACGACATCAAGGACCAGGACATCGCGGCCACGCTCGTCGCCGGGATAATGGCCGAAATGCTCCTGACGGAATTCAGGCCGGTTGGCAAGGGCACAAGGGTGCTGGTGACCGGGAGCACAGGTGGCAGCGGCTCGATCCTCACGCAATGGGCCGCTGCGCGCGGCGCGCATGTCATCGCCACCGTATCATCGGCTGCGAAGGCGGAGATCGCGCGCCGTCATGGCGCAGCGGACGTCATCGACCTTTCCTCGCACGACCTGCTCACAGGAGTTCGCCGGCTGACGGCCGGACAGGGAATCGAGGTCGCCTACGACGCCGTTGGCGGCGAGGTGTTTACGCAGGCCTTCGAAGCGCTGGGCCGGCGTGGCGTGATCATCCCCTACGGCATCGCCGGCGGAAAGCAGCCCCCTGTCAATCCGCTTTCTCTCGTGGATCGGTCGCGCACGGTGGCGGGCCTGATGTTCTTCGACTTCGTCGCCTCCCGCGCCGAATTGCTCCGGCGCGCCAACGCGGCATTCGACGCGCTCCGTCGCGGATGGATCCGGCCGGACATCGCGGAGATCTTCCCTCTCGCCGAGGCTTCGAAGGCGCACGCGCGGTTCGAGGACCCGGCCCGCACGGGCAAGGTGCTTCTCGCGGCAACCGCGTGAAGGCGACGGTAACACGAACGCCATCCCCTTCGGACGTCACGCACCATAACGAGCGTCGGCCGCTGTGGGTAGGCATCAACACCAATGCTCACGACGGGCGCATGAGCACGACGGTATCAGCAAGAGAGTATCGAGAGTTGGCTGTCCTGCTGGTCGCCTCGCTCGCGATGTTCCTCAACACGGTCGACATCTCAATTCTCAATGTCGCGATGCCTGTCATCAAGCGGGACCACCTCGTCGACACACGCGTGCTGCAATGGCTTCAGGGTGCATACGGCCTTTTCTACGCAGGCTTTCTGCTGTTGAGCGGGCGCATCGCCGACCTCATCGGCCGCCGAAGGATATTCCTGACGGGCGTCTCGCTGTTCAATCGCACCAATATCGCGGTGCGCCAACCGGCCGGCCAGCTGTTGGCGGCCTGAGCGCGGGCAATGTTCCGTGCGCCCGCAAGGTTCGGCCTTGCGGGCGCCGGTTGCATCTCAGGCGAAATCCGCAGCTTCGAACTCCGGCCGGATTTCGATTTCGGAGTCGGTCGGCATGGGGTTGGGGCAGCGCTTCACCCATTCCACCGCCTCGTCCACCGACTTCACGTCCCAGATCCAGTAGCCGGAAACCTGCGCCTCCGTGGGCGCGAACGGCCCGTCGATGACCGTGCGACGGCCGCCGGAAAAGCGCACGCGCTTTGCTTTCGATGTCGGCCGCAAGCCCCCTCCGTCCTTCATGATGCCGGCCTTGATCAGCTCTTCGTTGTATTTGCCCATGGCGGCCAGAAGCTCCTTGGTGGGCATGACGCCGGCTTCGCTGTCTTTGGTGGCCTTCACGAACACGATGCACCGCATGGCTTCAATCTCCTATTGTTTGCTGCGTGGCTGAGGCTCAGAGGCTGGGAATCGGAAGCACCGGCATCACTTCCACACCTTCGCCCGGAAAGATCGCAAAATGGGGATGGTTTTCGAACAATTTCGCAGCCGCCTCATGCGATGCCGCGCGCACGATCACAAAGCCGCTGAGATTGTTGCTGATGTCGGCGATGCCAGTCTGCGAAATTTTCTTGGTCTTGCCGAGCGGCCCGCCGGTTCCCACGACCGCGTCGCTGTGTTTCTTCATCCATGCGTGCCAGGCCTCCATGCCCCGCTGCCCTTTCGCCTGGCGTTCTGCCTCGGTCATGGCCTTCCAGGCCTGCATGCGCGGGCTGTCCTTGCTGCCGGTGAAAACGGCGAGATAGGTGTCGTTGTTGCTCATTGTCTTGTCCTTCCCTTGTGGTCCTTCGGCTGAAACAGAAGTTCGATGTAGCGGCGGAGGTGATCGATGCTGGCCGCGGCGATCCTGGGGCCGCCTTTCGCCTTGGCCAGAATGAATGCGCCCTGCAAAACCGCCTGCGTGTGAAGCGCAAGGCTGGCCGCCGTGAAGCTCGTCACGCCATAAAGCTTCATCGCCTCGGCAATATCGGCCTCCAGGGTTGCGGCGTGGCCGCTGATGGAAGCATCGCATGCGGCGCGGATGTCGGGATGGGTTGCGTAAACTTCCTGCACCATCGTGCCGACAAGACAGGTGAAGTCGGGCACCGCGCCTTTCAGAAGGCTCTTGCGGAAGTCGAGATAGGCCAGCACCCGGTCGAGCGGATCGCGGTGCCGGTGATAGGGCGCGTCCCTGAACAGCGCGCCGGTCATCTCCGACCAATGTTCCGCGGCGGCCACGGCCAGCGCGTCCTTGTTCGCGAAGTGATGGAAAAAGGCGCCCTTGGTCACGCCGGCGCGCGCGCACAGTTCGTCCACCGAAGTGGCGGCATAGCCCTTGGTGCGGACCAGCGACAGCGCCGCATCCACCAGTTTCTGCCGTGCCGTGCTTTCGCGGGCCATCCGTTCCTCGCCGGGCACCGAACATACCAACCGGTCGGTATCTCGTCAAGGGACGGCAGCTGCAGAAAGGGAGCAGGCTTAGCCCACCCAATAGGCGCAGAGCTTGTTGCCGTCAGGGTCGCGGAAATACGACATATAAAAGCTCGGCGCGCGGAAGCCGGGCGCGCCTTCGTCGCGGCCGCCCAGCGCAATCGCCTTGGCATGAATGGAATCCACTTCCGCGCGGCTGTCGCAACGGAAGCCGATCATTGTGCCGTTGCCTGCGGTTGCCGGTTCCCTGTTGTACGGCCCCAGCACGCCGAACACGAAAGCGCCGTCGCGGCCATACACCCGCCCGCCCGATGGATGCTCGAACAGCGGCTCAAGCCCCGCAACCTCCAGAAGTGCGTCGTAAAAAGCTTTTGCGCGCGCAAGGTCGTTCGATCCCACCGTGGCATAACCCAGGGTCGCCATTCGTCTTTCCTTTCCTGAAGCCCTGAAACGCGCGGGGGAGTTTAAGCCCTCATCGGCTCTTGTTCGACACAGATGGCGCGGCTGTCCGAATCCGACAGCGGCGCATCGAGCAGCCCGCAGTGATGCGGCATCGCCGCGCCCGCGTGCGCATCCTTGCGGAAATGGCGGCACGAAAAACAGGCGTCGAACGCCCGGGTGCCGTTGCGGGCAATCGCGGCCTTCAGCGCGCCCTTCAGCCCCGCCGCCATGTCTCCCATGCGGCCGCGGGCGCCGGCCTCAAGGTCTTCTGCGAGCGTCAGAAGCGGGTCGCGTTTCAGTGCATCCATGGCCTTTCTTGTCAGTGCCAGATTCACCGAACGGCCATCCTCGCTGTCCGCGCGGCGCGCGACGTAACCCTTTTCCTCCAGCGAGGCGAGCGTGCGCGAAACCGTGCCGCGCGTCGATGCCAGATATTCGGCGATCGCTGCGGGCGTGCGCGAAAACCGGTTTGCGCGCGCCAGATATCGCAGCGCTTCCCATTGCGCCGGATTCAGCCCGCCCTTCAGCGCGCGCATGCGGACCAGCCGCGCCAGCCTTTCGACCAGCCGCGCCGCCTCCAGCGCGTCCAAGGATGCGACCATGATTGCTACTCGAAATCATATTGACGGCGGCAAGTCAAGCAGCTATAGTTGCTACTGTCAACTATTCGGGAGACACGCATGGCTTCCGCCATTCCCGGCTATCGTTATGGCGATCCTGGGCTTCCTCCATCGCCCCTCAGCGAAAAGGATTTCGCCGACCTCAAGAAATCGCTGCTGTTCGGCGCAGACGACATCGCCGCGCTCCGAAAGGCCCATGACGTGGTGAAGGATCAGGTCGAAGCGATACTCGATGTGTGGTACGGCTTTGTGGGCGCCAATCCGCATCTGCTTGCCTATTTCAGCGATCCGGAAACGGGCAAGCCCGTGGGCGCCTATCTGGATGCGGTGCGCAAGCGTTTCGGGCAGTGGATTGTTGACACCTGCCGCGCGGATTTCGGTGCGCAATGGCTTGCCTGGCAGGATGAGATCGGCAGGCGCCACCACCGCACAGGCAAGAACAGGACCGACGGCGTCCGGGCCGCGCCGCACATTCCCATGCGCCATCTTCTTGCTCTTGTTCTTCCCATTTCGGCGACAATGAAGCCGTTTCTTGCGAACAAGGGTCACAGCGCGGCCGAGGTGGAAGCCATGCATGCGGCCTGGACGAAAGCCGTGCTCATGCAGGCGATCCTCTGGTGCCGGCATTATACGAATGAGGGCGATTTCTGAATTGGCGGGTTTGCGCGAATGACCACAGGCCCTGTAAGCCAAACCGGATTTGCATGACAGCCCGTTGCCGGCCGCGCGATTGACGGCGCGAGCCGCATGCCTATCTCGTGGCGTGCCGTCCCCTCGCAACCGGTTTTGCCATGGCCGACCTGTCCGATTTTGCGATCACCCGGCGCTGGCCGGCGCAGCATCCCGACCGCCTTCAGCTCTATTCCGCGCCGTCGCCCAACGGCGTGAAGATTTCGATCATGCTGGAAGAGACCGGGCTTGCCTATGAGGCCCATTACGTCGATATCGGCGAAAACCAGTCCTGGACGCCGGAATTCCTCTCGCTCAATCCGAACGGCAAGATTCCGGCGATCCTCGATCCGGACGGTCCGGGCGGAAAGCCGCTGCCGCTGTTTGAGTCAGGCGCCATCCTTCTTTATCTCGCGGAGAAAACCGGAAAGCTCCTCCCGAAAAACCCCGCGGCGCGCATCGAAACCATCCAGTGGGTGTTTTTCCAGATGGCCAATGTCGGCCCGATGTTCGGGCAGCTCGGCTTCTTCCACAAATTCGCCGGCCGCGAATATGAAGACCGGCGGCCGTTCGAACGCTATCGCGCCGAAAGCGCGCGCCTGTTGCGGGTGCTGGATGGCCGCCTTGAAGGCCGCGAATGGATCATGGGCGCCGATTACAGCATCGCCGACATCGCGCATCTGGGCTGGGTGCGCAATCTGATCGGCTTCTATGGCGCGCGCGACATTGTGGAGTTCGACAGGCTGAAGCATGTGCCGGGATGGCTCGATCGCGGGCTTGCCCGTCCGGCCGTCCAGCGGGGGCTTCACATCCCGGCAAGGCCCGCTGCGTCAGCCGCCTGAAGAGTGCTGCAGCCTCCGGAGCATACCGGAAGCATTTGAGATCAAAGACTTAGGCCAAATATCCGGAAAGTGTTGGTCTTTCTTCCCCGCGCGGAACCTCCTTTCAGCCCCAGGCATTTCTTGATTAGGCTTAATGCCCCCGCCGGGGAGGGGTGGCCTGATTTTGTCTTTCTCAGGGGTGGGAACATGCTCAACAGCATTTTGAAATCCGTCATTCGCAAGGGAAGCCTCACGGTTCTCAGGCCCGGCGGCCGGAGCACCACCGTGGGGCAGGGCGAGCCGCACGTCACGGTCAGGCTGCATGACCGCAAGGCGATCCGCGAGCTAGCGCTCAAGCCCGAGCTCAAGCTCGGCGAGCTTTACATGGACGGCCGGCTCACGGTGGAGGATGACCGCGACATCGCCGACCTGCTCGGTCTTCTCATGATGAATCTCGGCCGCATGACGCCGGGACCGTTCATCCGCATCCATCGCGCCATCCGCCAGATGACGCGGCCGCTGCGCCAGACGAACTGGGCCAAGCGCGCCAAGAAGAATGTCGCCCATCATTACGATCTGTCGGGGCGCCTCTATGACGTGTTCCTCGACCGCGACAAGCAGTATTCCTGCGCCTATTTCTCCGCGCCGGGCGAAACCCTGGACGAAGCGCAGATCGGCAAGAAGCGCCACATCGCCGCCAAGCTTTATCTGAACCGGCCGGGCCTTTCCGTGCTCGACATCGGTTCGGGCTGGGGCGGGCTTGCGCTGGATCTGGCGCGCGATTGCGGCGCCAATGTTCTGGGCGTCACCCTGTCCGAAGAACAGTTCGCCATTGCGCGCAACCGGGCGAAGCAGGCGGAGCTCGCCGAGCGCTGCCGGTTCGAGCTCGCCGATTACCGCGCGGTCAGGGGAACCTTCGACCGCATCGTGTCGGTGGGCATGTTCGAGCATGTCGGCGTGCCGCAATATCCCGTCTTCTTCCGCAAGGTGCATGACCTGCTCGCCGACGGCGGCGTGGCGCTCCTGCACAGCATCGGCCGTTCGGACGGGCCGGGCAGCACAAATCCCTGGATTGCCAAGTATATTTTCCCCGGCGGCTATACGCCGTCGCTGAGCGAGGTCATTCCCGTCATCGAGCGCGCGGGCCTCATCGTCACCGACGTGGAAGTGCTGCGCCTGCACTACGCCGAAACGCTGAAGGAATGGCGCCGCCGCTTCAAGGCGCGCTGGGCCGATGTCGCCAGGCTCTATGACGAACGCTTCTGCCGCATGTGGGAGTTCTATCTCGCCGGCTCCGAAATGGGCTTCCGGCACGAAGGGCTCGTCGTCTATCAGATCCAGATGGCGAAGAAGATCGACGCGCTGCCGATCACGCGCGACTACATGTTCGAGAACGAGCGCACCATGAAGTTCGCCGGCACCGCCGAAATGCCCAAGCCGAAGCGCGTGGCGTAGCTTCAGATTCCAAACCGTCATGGCCGGCATGTCCCGGCCATCCATAACCTCGGTCTGAGATCGGTGGCTCAAATCGAGTCAATGGGTGGCCGCCACAAGGGCGGCCATGACGATCATGCTCGTACGAGAAGGGAGATTCGCACTAAACCTGTGGGCGGCGGCGTAATACACTTGCGGTCAACGCCTCTGCCGGATTGATTCGCTCTCCGGCGACGGCCGAACAGCAGCGACAAAAGAACAGGTCATGGAACAAGAGGCCTATCGCCACGTCCCTTACGACATCGAGGTCGAACAGGCCCTGCTCGGCGCCATCCTTGTGGATAACCAGGCGCTGGAGAAGGTGTCGGGCACGCTCAAGCCCGAGCATTTCTACGATCCGCTCCACCAGCGGCTTTACGAGGTGATGGGCGCCACATTCGAGCGCGGCGGCATGGTCATCACCCCGCTCACGCTGCATGCGGCGATGAAAGCCGATCCGGGGCTTCAGGAGGTAGGCGGGCATGCCTATCTCGCGGGGCTGGCGCAGGCCGCGCCCGCCCTTCCCAACGTTCGCGATTATGCGCGCATCCTGCACGACCTGGCTGTGCGCCGCGGCCTCATTGCCATCGGCGAAGACATCGTCAACACGGCCTATGAGGCCCCGCATGAAAAGCCGCCGCAGGCCCAGATCGAGGAAGCCGAAAAGGCGCTTTACCGCCTGTCCGACACGGCGCGCTATGGCGATGGCCCGCTCGATTTTGCCGAAAGCCTGAAGCGCGCGGTGGACAATGCCGAGCGCGCGCAGCTGCGCGGCGGCAAGATTTCCGGCGTGGCGACCGGCTTTGCGGATCTGGACGGGCTTCTGGGCGGGCTTCAGCCGTCCGATCTCCTCATCCTGGCCGGCCGGCCGGGCATGGGCAAAACCTCGCTTGCCACCAACATGGCCTTTCACGCCGCGCGCGCCTTCGTGCAGGACATGGAAGACGGCGCCGAGGTCCCGCGCGGCGCGCCGGTGCTGTTCTTCTCGCTCGAAATGGCTGCGCAGCAGCTGGCCGCGCGCATCCTTTCGGAACAGACCGAAATCGAGATGTGGAAGATCAGGAACGGCAAGTTCTCCGAAGCCGAATGGGAAAAATTCGTGCTCACCATGCAGGAGCTTTCCACCCTTCCGCTTTACATCGACGATACGGGCGGCATTTCGATCGCGCAGATCGCCGCCCGCGCGCGAAGGCTCAAGCGCGAAAAGAAGATCGGCCTTGTGGTCATCGACTATCTCCAGCTGATCGAACCCTCGCGCCGCGCCGAAAACCGCGTGCAGGAGCTTACGGAAATCACCAAGGGGCTGAAGGCGCTGGCCAAGGAGCTCAATGTGCCGATCCTGGCGCTGTCGCAGCTTTCGCGCGGCGTGGACAGCCGCGACGACAAGCGCCCCGTCCTGTCGGACCTGCGCGAATCCGGCTCCATCGAACAGGATGCCGACGTGGTGATGTTCGTCTATCGCGAGGAATATTACCTGAAATCGCGCGAGCCCGAGCCCGGCACGCCCGATCACACCAAATGGCTGGAGAAATGCGAGCGCTGCCACCGCAAGGCCGACGTGCTCGTGGAAAAACACCGCCACGGCGCCACCAACAAGATCGAGCTCTTCTTCGACGACCGCTTCACCCGCTTCAGCGATCTGGCGCGGGAGGGCAATTAGCCCCTTGTCTCATGCCGTCATGGCCGGGCTTGTTCCCGGTGCCAGATGTGGGAATGTCCATTGCCTTTGAAGTAAGAAATGTTATGATAAATGCATAACGAGCGAGTCAATGTCCAACATCGAGCGTATGACGGTCGTGTTTCCCGGGCCGATGGCCGACCGGATTCGCGCCGCCGTCGAAAAAGGCGAATATGCATCCACCAGCGAAGTTGTGCGCGAAGCCGTACGGCTGTGGACGGATCGGCGGGACCTTCGGACCCGCGAACGCGCCATGCTCCGCCGGGCGTGGGATGAGGGCAAGAAGAGCGGCGCCGCCGGAACTTACGACATGCGCAAAATCCTCAAGGGGCTTCATTCCGAAAAGCCGAAAGCCCGCAAGCGCAAATCGTGACGGACATCGTCATTTCGCGGCGTGCGCTCGAAGACTTCAGGCGCATCTGGAAGTTCATTGCCGCGGACAACGTCAACGCGGCTGACAGGCTGCTCCTTGACTTGGACGCGAAGATAGAACGTCTGCGGCGTTTTCCCGAAATAGGCCGCAAGCGTGACGATATTCGTCAGGGCGCGCGAACGCTCGTGCATGGAGCCTATCTTGTGCTTTACGAATTCCGGCGAACTGAAGATGTCGTAGAAATCGTTGCCGTCGTTGAAGGCATGCGCGATCTGCCGGAACTTTTCTGAAGGCGTCCCGTCCGGCTCCCGCCCTACCGCCAGTCGCAGGTCGCGTCGTATTTGCGCCAGGGCCGCAGGCGCAGGTGCGCGTAATAGCCGTTGGCGTCGGCCTGATGCGCGAAATGCGCAACCTCGCCGCGGCTCCAGAAATGTCCGCGGCCATAGCCGTCCACAAAGGACGGCCCCGGCGGCGGCGGGCCCAGATAGGACACGCTGCTCGAACTCGAATATTGCGCGGCGGCGTATTCGCTTTCGCCCACAGCGCCGCTGTCGCTCACATAGCCGGGCGAACCCGGCATGATCTCTTCGCTTGCGTAGTAATGGTGGTGATGGTGACGCCGGTAATGCGTGACGGCCGCCATGGCCGGCGCGGGCTGGGCCGCCTGCGGCGTGCAGTTGCACGGCGGCGGTGGCGGCGTGCAGTTGCAGGCCTGCGGGGCCGGCGCGGCAGGCGCGGGCGCCTGGGCCTGCTGCTGATCGCAACTCCAGAGCGTCATCGAAGCCATCAGAACGGCCGTGATGCCTGCCAATGTGCGCATGTCTGCCTCCGCCGCCCATTTTGGGACAGTTCTGCGCCAAGGGGCGCATTTCCCTGCGCCGTGGTTAACCCGTTCCAGATGTAAAACCTATGGCTTGACAACTAACCTAAATGTTCCTATTATGTTCTGTTTGCGCCGAATCGGCGCCGGGACCGGCCGGGAATGATCCCGCCGCCGGAGGGAAAGGAGTCTGTCCAATGCAAAGCCGGAAACGGGGGGAAGGAGAGAGGGGGGAGGGGGTCTGCGATTCGTGAAAACAATTGGCCTGGAATTCCGCCATTTTTCCGCTGCGATGCTTCCGCGCGGGGAGCGGGCATGCTTTGACGCTCTCAAGACGCCCCTGCATTGTGGCCCGCCTATGAGCAATTCCGATTTCGAAGCCGCGCGGCTGACGGTCCGGCTTGGCGCGATTGCGGAGAACTACCGCATCTGCCAGCGGCTGGCCGCGCCGGCGGAAGTGACGGGCGTTGTCAAAGCCGATGCCTATGGCATGGGGATGGAAGCTTGCGCGCGCGCGCTCGCCGCGGCCGGCTGCGACACCTTCTTTGTGGCCCGCCTCGAAGAAGGCATTGCGCTTCGCCCCATTGTTCCCGGATCGCGCATCTTTGTGCTCGACGGCGCGCAGCCCGACATGGTGCCCGCGCTGATCGAATACCGGCTCACGCCCGCGCTCAATTCGCTGGCCGAGATCGCCGCCTGGTCCGCCGCCGCGCGCGAAATGCGCACCGCGCTCGATGCGGCCATTCACATCGACACGGGCATGAACCGGCTGGGCCTTCCGGGCAACGAGCTTGCCACGCTCGCCGCCGAAGCAGGCCGGCGGCTCGACGGTCTGCGGGTCGTGCTGTGGATGAGCCATCTTGCCTGCGCCGACGATCCGGCCGACAGGATGAATGTCGTGCAGCTCGACCGGTTCAGGACCGCGCTCGCCATGTTGCCGCCGGCGCCCGCCAGTCTCGCCTCGTCCGGCGGAATCCTGCTCGGCAAGGATTACACATTCGACATGGTGCGGCCCGGCCTTGGCCTTTACGGCGGACGGCCGCAATCCCAAAGACCAAATCCCTTCAAGACCGTTGCGCAGCTTTGCGGGCGCATTCTCCAGATTCGCCGCGTTGACGTTGGCGAAAGCGCAGGCTACGGAGCCACCTTCCGGACCGGGCGGCCTTCCACGCTCGCCACCGTTGCCTTGGGGTATGCCGACGGTTTGATGCGCGCGCTTTCCAACAGGGGCCATGGCGCCATCGGCGGTCAGCGCGCGCCCATCGCGGGCCGCGTCTCGATGGATCTGATCACGCTCGATGTCACCGATATTCCGCCGCGCGCCGTCGAACTGGGTGCGGAGGTCGAGTTTCTGGGCGACACCATCGCGCTCGATGAGCTTGCCGCCGCGTCGGGAACCGCGCCCTATGAAATCCTCACCAGCTTCAAGCCGCGCGTCCGGCGCCATTATGTGAGCGGCCTATGAACATCCTTCGCGCCATCGGCCATGTCGTTCTGGTCTTTTTCCGCGCCACAGGAAGCCTTGCGGTTTTCGCCGCCGATGCGGTGTCGGCCTGCGTCCGGCCCCCGATTTACTGGCTGCTCATCGTCAGGCAGATGATGCGCATCGGCTATTTTTCGCTGCCGGTGGTGGGGCTCACCGCCTTCTTCACGGGCGGCGTGCTGGCCCTGCAGATATTCATCGGCAGCAGCCGCTATGGCGCGGAAACCTTTGTGCCGCAGATCGTTGTGCTCGGCATCACGCGCGAGCTGGGTCCGGTGATCGCGGGCCTGATGGTGGCCGGCCGGGTGGCCGCGGCCATCGCCGCCGAAATCGGCACGATGCGGGTGACAGAGCAGATCGACGCGCTCACCACGCTTTCGACCAATCCGGTCAAATATCTCGTCGTTCCCCGCCTGCTTGCCGCCGTGATCAGCATGCCGATTCTTGTGGCCATCGCCGATTCCATCGGCGTGCTGGGCGGTTATGTCGTCGCCACCGAAAGCCTCAACTTCAACGGCACGGTCTACTTGCGCAACACCGCCAACTTCGTCACCAATCAGGACGTCACCTCCGGCCTGATCAAGGCGGCCGTGTTCGGGTTCATCATCGCGCTTATGGGCTGCTACCACGGCTTCAATTCCAGGGGCGGCGCGCAGGGCGTGGGCACGGCCACCACAAATGCGGTGGTCAGCGCCTCCATTCTCATCCTTGCCGCGAATTACATTCTCACTTCGGTGATCTTCCCGCACTGACATGGCCAGATCCGCAACCACACCGAAAGTCGAACTCCGGGGCGTCAGGAAGCAATTCGGGCGCAAGGTCGTGCTGGACGGAATCGATCTCACGCTCGATGCGGGCCAGTCGCTTGTCGTCATCGGCGGATCGGGCACCGGCAAATCCGTGATGATCAAATGCGTGCTGGGAATCCTGCGGCCCGATTCCGGCAGGATCTTCGTGGACGGGCAGGAGGTCACCCATCTGCATGGGCGCGCGCGCGAAGCCGTGCTCAAGAAATTCGGCATGCTGTTCCAGGGCTCGGCGCTGTTCGACAGCCTGCCGGTCTGGGAAAACGTCGCCTTCGGCCTGATCCAGGGGCACGGCGTGCCGCGGCGCAAAGCGCGCGACATCGCCATCGAAAAGCTTGCCAAGGTGGGGCTTGGTCCCGATGTCGCAATGCTTTCGCCGGCAGAACTTTCCGGCGGCATGCAGAAGCGCGTGGGCCTTGCGCGCGCCATCGCCGCCGACCCGCAGATCATTTTCTTCGACGAGCCCACCACGGGTCTTGATCCCATCATGGCCGATGTCATCAACGGGCTGATCGTCAGCACGGTGAAGGATCTCGGCGTCTCCACGCTCTCGATCACCCACGACATGGCGAGCGCGCGGAAAATCTCCAGCCGCATCGCCATGCTCTATAAAGGCAAGATCATCTGGGACGGGCCGACAGCGGACATCGACAACAGCGGCAATCCATACGTGGACCAGTTCATCCACGGCCGCGCCGAAGGGCCCATCAAGATGGAGGTGCGCAGATGAATCTTTGCGCGCGCGATTTTTTGGGAACGGAACGGCAACATGGC
Organism: Alphaproteobacteria bacterium; assembly: GCA_021324545.1. Taxonomy (GTDB): domain Bacteria; phylum Pseudomonadota; class Alphaproteobacteria; order Micropepsales; family Micropepsaceae; genus Rhizomicrobium. The sequence goes on along the minus strand of JAJPIX010000059.1, from coordinate 54,716 downwards.
GCGTAGCGCGACATTCGCCTGCCAGGCATGCGGCGCGGTCCAGGCCAAATGGTCTGGCAAGTGCGATGCGTGTGGCGGCTGGAACACGATTGTGGAAGAAGCGCGCGCCGTGCCGGCGGGGGCGTTGGCGCAGAAGCGCGGGCGAGGCCGGCCGTTTTCGCTCGACGACCTGAAAACGCAGGAAGCGGCGCCGCCGCGCCGCGCCACCGGCATTGCGGAATTCGATCGCGTCTGCGGCGGCGGCCTGGTGCCGGGTTCGGCGCTGCTCATTGGCGGCGATCCGGGCGTGGGCAAATCCACCCTCATTCTTCAGGCGCTTTCTTCGTTCGCAAAATCCGGCGGCCGTGCGGTGTACATCTCCGGCGAAGAAGCCATGGCGCAGGTGCAGCTGCGCGCCGCCCGCCTGGAGGTCAGCGAAGCGCCGGTGGCGCTGGGTTCGGCCAACTGCATCGAAGACATTCTCGCCACGCTCGAGGCCGGTCCGCCGCCGGATGTGCTGGCCATCGACTCCATCCAGACGATCTGGACATCGGCGCTCGAGGCCGCGCCCGGCACGGTTGCGCAGGTGCGCACGGCCTCCTTCGATCTGGTCCGCTATGCCAAAGCCTCCGGCGCCACGCTTCTGCTGGCGGGCCATGTCACCAAGGACGGCCAGATCGCCGGGCCGAAGGTGGTGGAGCATCTGGTGGATGCCGTCCTGTATTTCGAAGGCGAGCGCGGCCATCATTTCCGCGTGCTGCGCGCGGTGAAAAACCGCTTCGGCCCCACCGACGAGATCGGCGTTTTCGAGATGACGGGCCGCGGCCTTGCCGAAGTCGGCAATCCGTCCGCGCTGTTTCTCGGCGATCGTCTTGCGTCCGCGCCGGGCGCTGCGGTGTTTGCGGGGCTCGAAGGCACGCGGCCGTTGCTGGTGGAAGTGCAGGCGCTGGTTGCGCCTGCAAGCTATGGCACGCCGCGCCGCGCGGTGGTGGGCTGGGATGGCGGCCGGCTTGCCATGATTCTCGCCGTGCTCGATGCGCGCGCCGGTCTTGGCATTGGCGGCTCCGACATCTATCTGAATGTTGCGGGCGGCCTTCGGATCGGGGAGCCCGCCGCCGATCTGGCCGCGGCCGCGGCCCTTGTTTCTTCTCTCACCGGGCATGCCTTGCCGAAGGATTGCGTATTTTTCGGAGAAATCAGCCTTTCCGGCGACGTGCGGCCGGCGCCGCAGGCCGAGCTGCGCCTGAAGGAAGCCGCCAAGCTCGGTTTCCGGCTGGCGGCTGTTCCGGCGGGCATGAAAACCGCAATTTCCGGGCTTGAGCTGCGGCCCGTCCGCGATGTGGCCGATCTGGCGGCATTCGCCGGTGCGGCGCAGGAAAGACCCCGCCGCATCGTGCGCCCGGGCGTGGTAGAATAGAATCGATGCAGAATCTGAGCTTCACCTTCCTTGATCTGCTGGTCGTCGTGATCGTTGTGGTCTCGACGGGTTTTGCGATCTATCGCGGCTTCGTGCGGGAAACGCTTTCGATTTTCGCCTGGGCAGCCGCGGCCTTCGCCACGCTCTATTTCGGCCCGGTGCTGGCGCCGATGTTTCATTCGCGCATTTCGCCGCCGGTTCTGGGCGATCTCATTGCCTATGCGGGGATCTTTCTGCTTGTCCTTATTCCGCTGTCGTTTGTGAGCTACCGCTTTTCGGAGAACGTAAAGCATTCGCCCGTGGGGGCGGTGGACCGGTCGCTTGGCCTCGCATTTGGCGTCGTGCGCGGCTTTGCCATTGTGGGCATTGCCTATCTGCTTTTTTCCATGCTCGTGCCGCCCAAGGTTCAGCCTGACTGGGTGAGGCAGGCCCGTCTGCTGCCGCTCGTCCAGAGCTCCACGGAGGTCCTTCTTTCGCTTGTCCCCGAGCGGGACACGCAATTTGCCCATGATCTCAAGCCCGCGCCCGCGCCGGCCGCGCAGTCGGCGGTCAGCAAGCCCGCGGGCCCGGCTGCGGCCAATCCCGTCAGAACCGCCACGGGCGCGGCATCAAGGCCCGCTGCAAAGCATGGTCGCAAGGGCTATAGCGCCCAGGAACGGCAGGGACTAAACAGGCTGATACAGGCCACGGGAAACGGCGGTCACCGATGAGCGGCCTTCCATCCGGACGGGCATTCGACGATGCGCTGCACGAAGAGTGCGGCGTATTTGGCATTTTCGGCCATGACGACGCGGGCGCGCTGACGGTCCTCGGGCTTCATGCCCTGCAGCATCGGGGGCAGGAAGCCGCGGGCATCGTGACGTTCGACGGCAGCCAGTTCATCGCCGAGCGCCATCCGGGCCTGGTCGGCGATGCTTTCGGCAAGAACAGCAATCACGCCGCCAAGCTGAAGGGCAGCTTTGCCATCGGCCACAACCGCTATTCCACGACGGGCGGGTCGGTGATCCGCAACATCCAGCCGATGTTCGCCGATCTTACGGGCGGCGGCATCGCCATCGCCCACAACGGCAATCTGACCAACGCGCGGGCGCTGCGGGCCGATCTTGTGCGCGAAGGCGCGATTTTTCAGTCCACGTCGGACACCGAGGTGATCATCCATCTCACGGCGCGCAGCGCTTACGGTCCGATCGTGGACAGGCTGATCGATGCGCTCAAGCAGGTGGAGGGCGCCTATTCGCTGGTGGCGCTCACGTCGAAGAAGCTGATCGGCGTGCGCGATCCGTTCGGCGTGCGCCCGCTTGTCCTGGGTGACCTCGATGGCGCGCCCATTCTGGCGTCGGAAACCTGCGCTCTGGATATTATTGGCGCCCGCTTTGTCCGCGACGTGCAGCCGGGCGAGATGGTTGTCGCCACCGCAGATGGCATTGAGTCATACCGGCCCTTCGCGCCGAAGCCTCATCGTTTCTGCGTGTTCGAATACATCTATTTCGCGCGTCCCGATTCCACCGTTGAGGGCCGCAATGTTTACGACGCGCGCAAGAATATCGGCGAAGAGCTGGCGCATGAATCGCCGGTGGATGCCGACATGGTGATCCCGGTGCCGGATTCGGGCGTGCCGGCTGCGCTCGGCTATTCGCAGGCGTCCGGCATCCCCTTCGAGCTCGGCATCATCCGCAATCATTATGTCGGCCGCACCTTCATCGAACCGTCGGACCGCATCCGCCATCTCGGCGTGCGCCTGAAGCACAATCCCAATCGCGCCAAGCTGAAAGGCAAGCGCGTGGTGCTGGTGGATGATTCCATCGTGCGCGGCACGACATCCAAGAAGATCGTCGAGATGGTGCGCGATGCCGGCGCCACCGAAGTGCATTTCCGCATCGCAAGCCCGCCAACCACACATTCCTGCTTCTACGGCGTGGACACGCCCAACAAGGAAGACCTGCTGGCGCATCGGATGACGGTCGAAGAAATGCAGCGCTTCATCAATGCCGACAGCCTTGCCTTCATTTCCATGGACGGGCTCTATCGCGCGATGGGCGCGGTGAAGCGCAACGCGCGGGCGCCGCAATTCTGCGATGCCTGCTTCTCCGGCGACTATCCGATCGAGCCCAGCGATGCGAACGGCGGCCGCAAGGATCAGCTGTCGCTTCTGGCCGAATTTGCGTGATTGAAAGATGACGGGTCGCTTGTCCGGGCGCATTGCGCTCATCACCGGCGCATCGCGCGGCATCGGCCGCGCCGCTGCCATTGCCTTGGCGAAAGAAGGTGCGCACACCATACTCGTGGCGCGCACGGTGGGCGGGCTGGAAGAAGCCGACGACGAGATCAGGAAATCCGGCGGGTCCGCCACGCTTGTTCCGCTCGATTTGCGCGACTTTCCGGCGATCGACCGGCTCGGCGCCTCGATCTATGAACGCTGGGGCAGGCTTGATGCCTTTCTCGGCAATGCGGGCGTTCTTGGCGTGCTGTCGCCGCTCGCGCATGTCGATCCCAAAGTCTTCCAGCAGGCGCTCGATGTGAATGTCACGGCGAACTGGCGCCTGATCCGCTCGCTCGATCCGCTGCTGCGGGCATCCGATGCGGGGCGCGTGCTGTTCATTTCTTCGGGCGCTGCGCGCGCGCACCGCGCCTTCTGGGGTTGCTATGGCGCGACCAAAGCCGCGCTGGAAGAACTGGCGCTCACCTATGCGGCGGAATGTGCCGGCACGAATGTCCGGGTCAATGTCCTCAATCCCGGCCCGCTGCGCACGAAGATGCGCGCGCAAGCCATGCCCGGCGAAGACCCCATGACGCTCAGGCCGCCCGAAGCGGTGGCGCCGCTGATCGTGGAGCTGTTGTCGCCCGCGTACGAAAAGAACGGCGAACGCGTCAATTTCCAGGATTAGATCGTCGCCGTGGCGGGGTGAAACGGCCGGGCGGTATCAGTCCTTCGCGTAGGGGTTTTTTGCGGTGCGCAGCAGAAAGCGGATCGGCGTTCCCTTCAGGCCGAAACTTTCGCGCAGGGCGTTCTGGATATAGCGCAGATAGGAATCAGGCAGCGCCTTCAGCTGCGTTCCAAACAGGGCGAATGTCGGGGGCCGCGCCTTCGGTTGCGTCATGTAGCGGATCTTCACGCGGTGGCCGTGAATGGCGGGCGGCGGATGGCGTTCGAGCACGCCGGACAGGAAGCGGTTGATCTCTCCGGTGCTCACGCGCCGGTTCCAGATGCGGTCGGCCTCCAGAACCGCGGGCAGAAGCCGTTCGACGCCCGCGCCCGTTCGCGCCGAAACCGCAATCAGCGGCGCGCCGGCAATCTGCGGCAACAGCCTGTCCAGCTGTTCGCGAAACCGCGCGATGGCGCCGCTCCTGTTCTCGACGAGATCCCATTTGTTCATCGCGAACACGGCGGCGCGGCCTTCGCGCGCGATAAGATCGGCGATCGCAAGATCCTGCTTCTCGAATGGCATGGTCGCATCGATCACGACAATCACGCATTCGGCAAAGCGGATGGCGTTCAGCGTGCTTCCGATGGAGAGCTGTTCCAGCGTGTGTCCGGCCGCGCGCGCCTTCTTGCGCAATCCCGCGGTGTCGTGCAGCAGGATTGTGCGGCCGCCCGCCTTCCATTCCGCGATCACCGCATCGCGCGTGATGCCGGCTTCCGGGCCTGTCAGCGCGCGCTCCTGCCCCAGAAGCCGGTTGAACAGGCTTGACTTGCCCACGTTGGGCCGTCCCACGATGGCCAGCTTCAGGAATTCGTCCTGCGTTTGCGCAGTTTCTTCGTCCGGCCGCGATGCCTCAGCAAAGGGCGCGATGGCGTCCAGGAGGTCGGCAAGGCCCGTGCCGTGCTCGGCCGACAGGGCAATCGGCTCGCCAAAGCCCAAGGCAAAGGCGTCCGGCGCGATCTTTGACGCCACGGCGCGCCCTTCGCACTTGTTGGCCGCCAGGATGACGGGCTTTCCGCTCTTGCGCAGCGCTGCTGCGATGATCTCGTCGCCCGCCGTAACGCCCGCGCGCGCGTCAATCAGGAACAGGCAGACATCGGCCTGGCGGATCGCCGCCTGCGTCTGCGCGGTCATGCGGGCGGCAAGGCTTTCGGGCCTGTCTTCCTCAAAGCCTGCCGTATCGATGAAGCGCAGCATATACGGGCCGAAAGGCGCGTCGGCCGCCCGCCAGTCGCGCGTTACGCCCGGGGTGTCGTGCACCAGCGCGAGCTTTTTGCCCGCGAGCCGGTTGAACAGCGTCGACTTGCCCACATTGGGGCGTCCGACGATGGCGACGGTGAGCGGCATGGCACGGATGTTCTCGCGGGCATCTTTCGCGGGTCAGCGAAGCGCGATCAGTTGCGCGTCATTCGTCAAGATGTAAAGCGTGCTGTTCGCGACAATGGGGGCGATGTAGGCGCCGTCCGGGATATCGACCGAACCAAGCTCATCGCCGGTGTATGGCGAAACCGATACGGCGCGGCCGTTGGACGAAACCAGGACAAGCCGGTTGGAGGCGAGCACAGGGCCGGACCAGGTGATCGGGCCGTCCTGGTCATCGGGGTTTTCCCAGCGCGGCATCTGGTGAATCCATTTCACCTTGCCGTCCTTGCGCTCCAGGCACATCAGCTTGTTGTCCATGGTCAGCACGTAAACCCAGTCGCCGGCCACCCAGGGCGTGTTGATGCCGCCGATGCTCTGCGCCCATTCGCGCTGTCCGGTGCTGAGGCTCAGGCCGACCATCAGGCCCGAATGGCTGATCGCGAATACCATGTCACGATCCACAACGGGCCTGCCGGCGATGTCGTCCAGTTCCGAAAGCGCGGTCACCGTGCCCGAGCTGGTCAACGTGTCATTCCACGCCGCGCGGCCGGTTTGCACATTGATGGCGTAAATTTCGCCGGACGTGTAGGGCACGATCACGAACTGTCCGGCAACCGCCGCGCTTGTGCTCTCCAGGATGCCGGCCGGCGAAGCGATGCCGTTGTGATCCCAAAGCTGCCGGCCGTCGGTCTCGGCCAGCGCCACGAAATGGTTGTCTTGGCTGGAAACGAACACGCGACCGCCGTTCGCCACCGGGGCGTTGATGATCGGCACGCCCAGGTTTGTCTTCCACAGCTGTTTGCCGGTGACCGGGTCCAGCGCATAGACAATCCCGAATCCCGTCGAAACGAACAGTTTGCCGTCATCGAATGTTACGCCGCCGCCAAAGCCCTTGGTGGGGTCGGCATGTGTGTCGCGGCCGATCAGGCCAAGCGAGGCGTCGTTCCAGAAGTTGGTCTCGCCTTCCTCCGGCACCAGGCTCTTGTCCCACAGCGGATTGCCGCTGCGCGCCTCGAAAGCGAACAGATGGGCCTCGGAATCGAGCACATAGATGCGCCCGTCCGCCACGATGGGCGGCGCGGTGAGCCGGGAATCGTCGTTCGACCCCTGGCCCGCATCCTGTTCCCAGATCTGCTGCAAGGGCCCATCGGCCTGCAGATGATACATCGCGTTCGCGGGATAGCCGCCCGGCGACGGCCACTCCTGATTCACATAGGGCGGCGGCAGCACCACGTTGACGCTGGCCAGATCGGCGTCGGGCGTGATCGAATTTTCGCTTGCCATGACAGGTATGCGCTCGCCCTTCAGGTTGATCGTCTTCTTGGACGAGAACCATCCGGACACCGTGTCGAGCTGTGCGCATCCGCCAATCAGCAGCGAGACCGCGAGCGCGACCGCGGCAGAAGCGGGAATGCGGTGTTTCATTGCGGTGTTTGTCCGTTGCTGTTGGGCGCGGCCGGGGCGGGCGCCAGCGGGTTTTGCGCGGCGGGCGGCGGCGGAACGGTGCCGACGTTCTGGTCTCCGCCGGCCTTCAGATAGACCGCCATTGCCATGCTGCGCTGGCGGATGCCCGAAGGCGCCTTTGAATCCGCGCCGAGCTTTTCATATTCGTTCATCGCCCGATTGATCTGGCCCGCGCGGTAATCTTCATAGGCCAGGATTTCGCGCGCCGCATAGTGCCAGGGACTTGCCGGGTCGCTCAGCGGAGACAGCAACGCCTCGATATCGGCCTTGGGTGCGCTGTCCGCAATTGCCCACGCCGCGCGCAAGCGCGCGATCGCGCCAAGGATCGGGTCGTCGCCGTTGGCAATCTGTTTGTAGACAGCCATGGCATCGTCCTTGCGGCCGGAAGCGAGCAACGCATCGGCCTGCTGCAGCCGGGAAACATTCGCATAGCCGCCGGGGGCGTTCTTGGCGAGCTTGTCGAATGCAATTTCGGCCGCCTGGGGCCCTTCGTTCTGGAATGTCTGCTCGGCGACGAGATAGGCGTCCGACGCCTTCAGGCGCTGTTGGTCCTGGTAATGACGCCAAAGCTGCCAGCCCGCCACCGCAATCACGATGAGCGCGACGCCGGCGATGATGTAATCCCCGTACTCTTTCCAGAGTTTTTCCAGGCGTTCGCGGCGTACTTCTTCTTCGACTTCGCGGAAGATGTCGCTCAAGGCAAATCCTTTCGGAACGGCTGCGCAAGGCCACCCACCCCGGCACCCAAGGCCTTGACCGCGCGGGATAACTAGCCGCTTTACGCCCCCTGAGGCAACACACAGGGCCGTAATCGGCGGGGGCCGGCGGTTAACCGGCCTTCTTCATCTGGTAGACATTTTCGGCGCCGGGGAAAGCGCGTTCGCGCACATCCTTGGCATAGGCCTTCACGGCCGCTTCGATCTGGCCGCCCATCTGGGCGTATTGCCGCACGAATTTCGGCGGATTGGGGTTAAGCCCCAGCATGTCCTCCAGCACGAGGATCTGGCCGTCACATTCCACGCTTGCGCCGATGCCGATGGTCGGAATGGCGATTTCGCGCGTGATCTTCGCCGCCAGCGGCTCGGCCATGCCTTCCAGCACCACCGCAAACGCGCCCGCTTCCGCCACCGCCTTGGCGTCCGCCTCGATGGCGGGCCATTCGGATTCGGTGCGGCCCTGGGTCTTGAAGCCGCCGATCACGTTGAACATCTGCGGCGTAAGTCCGATATGGCCCATCACGGGTATGCCGCGCTCGCTCAGGAAACGGATCTGGTCGGCGATGCGTGTGCCGCCTTCCATCTTCACCGCCTGGCAGCCGGTTTCCTTCATCACATGGGCGGCGTTGCGGAAGGCGATCTGCGGGGATTCCTCATACGAGCCGAACGGCATGTCCACCACGACAAGCGCATGCTTCGACCCGCGCATCACCGCCTTGCCCGCCATGATCATCATGTCGAGCGTCACGGGCACGGTGGATTCCAGCCCGTGCATCACATTGCCCAGGCTGTCGCCCACCAGCATCAGGTCCACATGCGCGTCCAGAAGGCGGGCGGTGTGGGCGTGATAGCAGGTGAGGCACACGACCGGCTTTGCGTTCTTGTGCGCCCGGATTTCGGGCACGGTGACGCGCTTGGTCTGAATGACGGCGGACATGGAGATCGCTCCGTTTGTTCTGCGAACTGGGCCACCAAAAGCCGCGCTATCTTAGCCCATGCTGCGCCTGCGAACGAGCCCCGGCCCGGCCGCGCAGTGCCACACAGTCCGGCTGGTCTCTTGTGACCTCAGGCTTCGGCGGGTTCGCCTTCGGCGGCCTCCGGCTTGGGCCCCGCGCCTTCTTCGAACACGGCTTCCGCGGCGATCTGCGCCTCGGCCTTGGCCTCTTCTTCCGCGGTGCGTTCGGCGAGCACATCTTCGCCGCGCGCCTGACGCTCGGCTTCGTCTTCGGTACGCGCGACGTTGATCGTGACCTTCACGCGCACTTCGGGATGCAGCACGACGGTGGTTTCAAACAGGCCGATCGTCTTGATGGCCTTGTCGAGCGGCACCTGGGCGCGCGAAATGGTGAAGCCGCCGGCGGTGATCGCATCGGCGATGTCGCGCGGCGAGACCGAGCCGTAAAGCTGGCCGCGGTCGCCCGCCTGGCGCAACAGCACGAAGCTCTGGCCGTTCAGTTTCTGCGCGACGGCTTCGGCTTCCTTCTTCCTTTCCAGATTGTGCGCCTCGAGCTGCGCCTTCTGCGTCTGGAAATATTCGCGGTTGGCCTTTGTGGCGCGCAGGGCCTTCTTCTTCGGCAGAAGGTAGTTGCGGGCAAAGACGTCCTTCACCTTCACTTCGTCGCCCATCTGGCCGAGCTTTTCGACGCGTTCGAGCAGGATCACTTGCATGGGCTTTGCTCCTATTTCACGACATAGGGCAGAAGCGCCATGAAGCGCGCGCGCTTGATGGCCTGCGCCAAAAGGCGCTGCTTGCCCGAAGAAACCGCCGTGATGCGGCTGGGCACGATCTTGCCGCGCTCGGAAATGAAGCGCTGCAGCAGCTTCACGTCCTTGTAATCGATGCGCGGCGCGTTGGCGCCCGAGAACGGACATGTCTTTTTGCGCCGGAAGAAGGGGCGGCGCTGCCCGCCGCCACCGCCGCCGGAACGTTCGCCACCGTAGCTCATTGTGCGGTCTCCTCGGTCTCGGCCGTTTCTGTCTTGTTATCTTCGCGGTCGCGCTTGTTCTTGTTGGATGACTGCTCGAACTTGTCGACCTTCACCGTCATGTAGCGCAGCACGTCTTCGTTGATCTTGAGCTGGCGCTCGAGCTCCTGCACCGCCTTGGCCGGCGCATTGATGTTCAGCAGGACATAATGGCCTTTCCGGTTTTTCTTGATGCGATAGGCCAGCCCACGCAGGCCCCAGTATTCCTGCTTCTCGACCTTGCCGCCTTCGCCTTCGATGATGGTTTTCAGGTGGGTCGCCAGCGCGTCCACCTGCTGCGCGCTGATATCCTGGCGCGCGATCAGGAGATGCTCGTAAAGAGCCATGTGCTTTCCCTTGTCCCGGCTGCGGTGGGGCGGCCCGGGTGAAGCCGTATCCACATTGGTTCGCGGGAACGCCGGACCATCCGGCATCGACCGACCCCCTCTGGGGGAAGCCTTCCCGCGACCGCAGTCGCTTGGAGCGCGCGCCTATACCGGATGGCCAGCGGGCGGGCAAGGCCGTCAAGCCCCCGTTCCTGAAAATCAGCAAATTTACCTACAATTATAGGTTGTATCGTAGGGTCGAATCGGTTCCTGCTGGGGGCAGGCAGGGCTCGGGCCATGACGTCGTCGTATTTGAGAAAAGCCTGGATCGCAGCGGCTTTCGGCATGATGGCCCTGGTGCCCATGGCGTCTTTTGCAGGCCAGGCAGCCACGACATTCACCGTCTCCGCCACGGTGCTCGACGCCTGCTCAGTGACGGCGAGCGATCTGGCGTTCGGCAGCTATCTGCCAACCAACGGCTCGGCTGCGACCGCCAGCAGCACGGTGGAAGTCACCTGTACCAACGGCAGCGCCTACACCATCGCGCTCGATGGCGGCACCACAACCGGCAACGTGAGCGCACGCGCCATGACCGATGGCGCTGCGCACACTCTGGCATACGGCCTCTATACGACAGGCGGTTACGCGACCCTGTGGGGCGACGGCACAGGCGCGACCGTCACGCAGAGCGGCACGGGCAGCGGCACCGCGCAGGATTATACAGTGTATGGCCGGCTTCCGGCGGGTCAGTTCGTGCCGCCCGGAAATTACAGCGACATCGTTGGGGTCACGGTGAACTTCTGATGGGCGCCCGAAAGGCCATCGCCACCGCTCTTCTCTTGCTTCTGGCCCAGCCTGTTAGCGCAAGAAACGGAACCAGCGCGCTGGAGCTTGCGCCGACCATGCTGCAGCTGAGGCCCGGCGAAGCGGGACTCTTCTATCTTGCCAATCGCAGCGCGTCGCCGGTCACGGTCCAGCTTGATGCCCTTCGACTGGTCGCAAACACCCGATGGCGATCGCCTGACGCCCGGCAACACGCTCTTTGCAAGCCCGCCCTTTGCGACGATCGCGCCCGGCGCTCGCCAGACTGTGCGCGTGCTGGCCACCCCGACGGATCGGTCGCGCGAATCCGAATACCGCCTGGTGATAAGCCAACTGCCGGGACCGGGCGAAAGCGGCGCGGCAGGCGTGCATATTCTCCTGCAGTTCAACATTCCGGTGTTCGTCGCGGCCGGCAGACCGGCACCGCCGCAAGTCGCCTGGGACGCAATCCGGACCGGGCATCACCTGTCGGTCATTGCGCAGAACACAGGCGCAAGAACCGTCAAGATCCAGGACCTGCGCATCTTCCAGAACGGCCAAAGCGAAACGCCAGCATTTCGGCGGCTCGGCTACATATTGCCGGCCGCCGCGCAGGAATGGCAGCTCGATTCGGCGTCAGCGACTCCAATCCATATCGAAGCGCGCGATGGCCTGAGCGGCGCAGCGATAACCGCCGACGTCACGCCGCACGGGTGATCGCGGAATGCGCGCGGCCGCCCTTGTGGTCGTGTTCTTCGTTTCCTGGCCGGCATGGGCGGCCGGCGAATCCCCTCATCGGCTGCTTCTGGAGCTCTGGGTGAACGGCCGCAGCACGCACAAGGTCGTGCAGGTTGACATTGATGGAAGCGATATCCTGCTGCGGCCGGACGATGTCCGGAAGGCGGGCATCAGGATCGGCCCTGCAGACGGGCCGGATGGGCTTGTCCGCATTGGCGCTGTGTCCGGTCTGGCTGCGGAAATCGATCTGGCCAATCAACGCCTGCTTCTGACCGCTGCGCCCGAACGGCTCGCGCCGCAAGTCTTCAATCTCAGGCCGTCGGAATTCGATGGCGAGACCGCCCAATCGGCCACGGGCGCCATGTTCGATTACGACATCTCCGCATCGGCCCTGGATGTCTCGCGTTCCTCGCACAGCGTTTCGCTTGCCGGCCAAATGGGTCTTTCCATCTTCATGCCCGGCGCGCTCCTGACCATCGATGGCTTTGCGGGCGCGGTCGCGGGCGGCGGCAATGGCGCGCGCCTTGACACCGCGCTCGAATTCGATGACGCCGCACAGTTGCGCCGCGTGGTTTTGGGCGATTCCATCTCCGGCGGCCTTGATTGGTCGCGCGCCGTGCGTTTCGGCGGAATTCAATTGGCGAGCGATTTCTCTCTTCGGCCCGACCTTGTGACCATGCCGCTGCCCCAGTTTTTCGGCACAGCGGCCGTCCCCACCACGGTGGATGTGTTTTCCGGTGCGGTACGGCTGTTCGAAACCGACGTCGATCCGGGGCCTTTTGAGCTCAACGACATTCCCGTGGTCACGGGCGGCGGTTCCGCAACGGTTGTGCTGCGCGACATTCTTGGCCGGCAAACCGTTCAGACGATCCCGTTTTATGCGACCGGCCGGCTGCTCGCGCGGGGGCTCTCGGCCTACGACATCGATGCCGGGTTCCTGCGCCGCGACTATGGCGCAAAGAGCTTTTCCTATGACATGCCGATGTTTGCCCTGACCGTGCGGCACGGCATGACCGATGCGGTCACGGCGGAAGCCCATGGCGAAGCGACGCCCGAGGGCGCGCTCGCCGGAGCCGGATTGGCCTTCGGTCTGGGCGATGTGGGCGCGCTCTCTGCCGATATCGCCGCCAGCCGGAGTGCGCCTGGAACCGGTCTTTTGGCGTCCCTCGGCCTGGAAGGCTGGGTCGCGCCGTTGAAGATTTTCGGCTCCGTCAGCGCCGCGACCAAATGGTTTTCCGACGTGGCCGCCATGAATGGCGATCCTGTGCCCACGCTGCGGTTCGAACTGGGCGCGGCCCTTTCATTCGGTCGCTTTGGTGCGCTTGCGGCAAACTGGACCGGCGGCAAAACGCCCGGCCAACCGGCAACCGATCTTGTCTCGGCGTCCTATTCGCTGTCCGGCGGCAACAGTCTTTTTTTCGGGTTGACGGGTTTGCGTGATCTCGGCGCGCATGTCTGGGCGGCGCAAGCCTTCGTCAGCGTCCCGCTGGGGAGCGGGTCTGCATCTTTCGACGGCGCTTCTTCGGGCCGAAGGGCTTCCGCTCAGGCGATGTACACTGTGCCGGTTGATCCGGACGGCGGCGTGGGCTGGCAGGTCATGGCCCAGGACGGTGATGCCGGTCCCAGGCTGCAAGGCGAAGCGACCGTTGTGGGAGGCACAGGCCGTTACGATGGCGCGCTTGCTGCCGGCGCGGACGGTGTTGCCGCGCGCGCCGGCGTTTCCGGTTCGCTCGTGTTTCTGGCCGGCGATGTGTTTGCGGCGCGCAAGACGGACGGCGCCGTGGCGCTTGTGAAGACCGGAGCGGAGGGCGTGCGCATCTATCGTGAAAACCGCCCTGTGGCGGTCAGCGATGCCGGCGGCGAAGCGCTGCTGACCGGGCTTGTCCCCTATGCACCCAATCATGTCGGCATAGACCCGCGCGACTATCCGATCGCGACAATTGTTGCGCGATCGGATGTGACGATCGCTCCGCAGCGCCGGAGCGGCGTCGTGATCGACCTGTCACCGGACAGATGTTGCGCTTTCATGGCGCGTTTTGTGGTTTCAGACGGTTCGCTGCCCCCGGTGGGGGCCCGCGTGGACGTGGAGGCGCTTTCGGTGCCGCTCATGGTGGGACGCGGCGGCAAGGTTTTCGTTGCCGGTCTCAACCGGCGCTCGGCCGGGTTCATCGATCTCGGCGAACGCCGCTGCAGGTTTGCGCTCGCGCCGCAGGATTCGGCGAAAACGCTGCCCCAAACCGAAAATGTCGAATGCAAATTGGACCCGTCGCAATGAACATACGGCCCACCTGGATTGCAGCGCTCTTCATTTGTGCGTCGGTACGTCCGGCTCATGCGCTCCTGTGCGGTACGGGCCTTGATCCCGTCACCGTCTCGGCTTCCGCCGTCCGTTTTGGCAACTATCTGCCCACATCGCCGGCTGCGCTCACGGCGAGTGGCACCATCACGATTTCCTGCGGGCTTGGCCTGGATCTGTTGCCCGATTTTGCCGTGGCCCTATCGCAGGGCGTGGGCGGCGGATACCAGCCCCGGCGGATGCTGAACGGAAGTTCAGGCCTTGCCTACAACCTCTACACAACCCCGGCCTATTCGACGGTGTGGGGCGACGGCCTCGACGGCACAATCGAACAGCTGTTTTCCGCGATCTTGCATCTGGGATCGGTGGTCTTCACGGTTTATGGCCGCGTGCCGGCCGGCCAGTTCGTCGCAACGGGGGCTTATTCGGATACCATCACCGTCACGGTGACGTATTAGAAGTGTCGCATTACGCCCGCGCGGGAATGGCGGAGTTTGCGTATGATGCGGGCGTGATCCCGGGGCGAGCGATGGCCGAAAAAGCCGCGAATTGGCGAGCGATCCGCAACATCTGCCTTGGGCTGGCCGCGGGCATCGCAGCCGGAGTGGCGCTGGATTTCGCTCTTGGCCCCTCGGGCGCCTGGCCGGCCGCAGCCGCGGCCGTGCTTCTGGCGCTCACCGGCTGGTTTGCGGAAAGCCGCCGGGCGGACCGGTTGCCCGCACAGCCGCCGGCGGCCGAAGTCGCTTCGGTCGCAAATCTGTCTCCGATCGTGCGCGAAGTTTTCGAGGCGCTGCCCGATCCCTTGATGCTGCTGGATGGCTCCGGGCGCGCGTTGTTTGCGAACGCGGCCATGCGGGCGATCGTGGGAATGGAATTCGAGCGCAAGCCCGTTTCAACGCTCCTGCGCATGCCTGCGGTGCTCTCGGCGATCGAACAGACCGCGCGAACCGGCGCGGCATCGTCGGTGGAATTTGCCGTGCGCGTTCCCGTGGAACGCCACTACCAGGCCTATGTCGCCCATACCAACGCGCCGCCGCACTGGATAACGCTTCTTTTGCACGACATGACGGCGGTCAAGCGCGCCGAACAGGCGCGGGCGGACTTCGTGGCCAATGCCAGCCATGAATTGCGCACGCCGCTGGCGGCGGTCGCCGGATTTATCGACACGCTGCGCGGACACGCGAGGGACGATCCCGCCGCGCGCGAAAAGTTCCTCGAAATCATGGGACTTGAGGCGGGCCGCATGCGCCGCCTGATCGATGATCTTCTCTCGCTCAACCGGATTGAATTGAACGAGCATGTTCCGCCTTCGGGAAGAACCGATCTTGCCGGCGTCGCGCGCGATGCGGCGGCGGCGCTTGCGCCGCTGGCCCAAGCCGAACGCATCCATGTTGCCGTGGATGCGCCGCCGAGCCTGCCCGATGTCACAGGCGAACGGGATGAATTGATCCAGGTGCTCCAGAACCTGATTCACAATGCCATCAAATACGGAAAGCCAGGCGGACATGTCTGGGTGAAACTGGGCGCCGCCGCGTCGCGGCAGGGCCCGGAGGTTTTTGCAGCGGTGAAGGACGACGGCGAGGGCATCCCGCGCGACGCCGTCCCACGTCTGACCGAGCGGTTCTATCGCGTGGACGTCAAGCGCAGCCGGGAAAAGGGCGGAACAGGCCTGGGTCTGGCCATCGTCAAGCACATCGTCAACCGCCATCGCGGTCGGCTTCAGATCGAGAGCGAGCCGGGGGCCGGGTCGACATTCACCGTATTCCTGCCGGCCGCCGCCGTTCCCAGCCAGCCGCCCGCCGCTGTCACGGAAGTGTTATAAATATGTCGCAAAGACGTGGCGGTTCGCCCTTACGCAAGGGATTGCAAGCGAATGGCGCAAATGAGCGATCACACGGTCAAGGCCTTCTCGGAGCAGCTGGAAGCGCTGACCACCTCCGTCGCCCAGATGGGGGGGCTTGCGGAATCGCAGCTGGCCGACGCCATTGAGGCCATTGCCCGCCGCGACACGGCCCTTGCCGAACGGACCGTGGCGGCCGACGCGAAAGTTGACCAGCTGCAGCAGACGGTTGAGGACCAGGCGCTGAAGCTGCTGGCGTTGCGGCAGCCGATGGCGGTGGACCTTCGCGAAACGCTCGCCTCGATCAAGATCGCAAGCGAGCTTGAGCGCATCGCAGATCTCGCCAAGAACATCGCCAAGCGCGCCATCGTGCTGAACCGCGAGCCGCCGATCCGGCTGACGCAGGGGCTTGCGCGCATGGGCCGGCAGGCGCTGTCGCAGCTGAAACTGGTGCTCGATTCCTATTCGCGCCGCGATTCCGAAGCGGCGGTGGCTGTCTGGAGCAATGACGGCGAAATCGACGAACTCTACAACAGCCTGTTTCGCGAGCTTCTGACCTACATGATGGAAGACCCGCGCACGATCGGCCTCTGCACGCATCTTCTCTTCGTGGCCAAGAATATCGAGCGCACGGGCGATCATGCCACCAACATCGCCGAAGTCGTTTATCACATGGTGACGGGCGGGCACCTGGCCATCGATCGTCCCAAGGCCGACGTGACGAGCACGACCACCGTGCCCTTCGAACGGAAACAGCCTTGATGCTGAAGCCGAGCGTCCTGATTGCGGAAGATGAAGGCGCGCTGATCACGCTGCTGCGCTACAATCTGGAGCGCGAGGGTTACCGCGTGCTCGAAGCCCATGACGGCGAAGAGGCGCTTCTTGTCACCGCCGAGGAAAAGCCCGATCTCGTGCTCCTGGACTGGATGCTTCCGCATCTGTCGGGCATCGAGGTTTGCCGCCGCCTCCGCGGCCGGCAGGAAACCCGCAATCTGCCGATCATCATGCTGACCGCACGCGGCGAGGAAACCGACCGCATCCGCGGCCTCGACACCGGCGCCGACGACTACATCACCAAGCCGTTTTCGATGATCGAGCTGCTGGCAAGGCTGCGCGCGGTCATGCGGCGCATCCGGCCGGGACTTGCGGAAGATGTGATCCGGATCGGCGATATCGAGGTGGATCGTGCGGCCCATCGCGTCCGCCGCGCGGGCGAGGAAATTCACCTCGGGCCCACCGAATACAAGCTGCTCGATCATCTGATCCAGCATCCGGGACGCGTGTTTTCCCGCGAGCAGCTTCTGGATGCGGTGTGGGGCTCCGATGTCTATGTCGAAGCCCGCACCGTGGATGTGCACGTGGGCCGGCTGCGCAAGGCGCTCAACATCAAGGGCGTGCGCGATCCGATTCGCACGGTACGCTCGGCCGGCTACGCGCTGGACGAAACCTTCGCCGCCTGACCTGGCCTTATTGTCACCGCTCTGCGTCTGTCACATTCGCGGCGGATAAAGACCGGATTTTGCGGCAAGGATCTCTGCGACGCTCTTAACTTGCCATCCTGCCCTTGTCGCGGCGCTGCTGCTGTTGCGGCTGATAGGCCTTGCGCGCATGCGCCTCGCAATAAGGCGAACCGGCTTTCGGCTTGCGCCCGCAGAAATGGAATTCGTTTTCGCTCGGGTCGCCGATCGGCCAGCGGCACATGCGATCGTTGATCGTGAGCACCGTGGCATGGCTGCCATCTTCCAGAATGACGGGATCTTCCTCCACCACCGGCGGTTCCGGCACGTGATGGGCGCGCATCGAAACGCGCGGCGCCGAAGGCACGCGCGGCCGGTCCGAGCGGGTGGGGGTGGCGCGGCCGGCAAGCCCCAGCCGGTGCACCTTGCCGATCACGGCGTTGCGGGTGACCCCGCCAAGCGCGCGCGCAATCTGGCTCGCGGAAAGCCCTTCTGTCCAAAGCGATTTCAACTGTTCGACGCGTTCGTCCGTCCAGCTCATGTGCGAAGGCTCCATTGCCCGATCTCCTGCCTTTAAGGCACAAGATATCGTAGCCTTCCGGGACAGCCACACAAGTTCTGAGGGGCGCATACTAGTCCTTGTCCACAGATCGATTCTGCCGTTTTCCTCTTGAGCAGCCGAAGCTTGCCAAAAAGATTATAGAACATATCGGGAACGTCAGCAAGACTTTCATGGTCGCAGGCCGGCTTCGCTGAATAATGTGATGTCGTGAGTGGGGAGGGGATGATGGCCAATTTGAAGACGCTCTTCTTGAGCGGAGCCGGTACGCTGGCGCTGCTGATTTCGGCCGGCGGGACGATGGCCAATCCCCTGCCCGGCAAGGGGCGGTTCACGGAAGGCCGCGGCACGATCTCGAAATCCGGCGGACGAATGACGATCGAGCAGTCGGGCGCGACCGGAATCATAAACTGGAAGACATTTTCCATCGGCAAGGCCAACAGCGTCGTTTTTGACAACGCGCGCGGCGCCACGCTGAACATCGTAAAAGGCGGCAACCTTTCGCGCATTTCGGGCGCGCTTCAGGCCAGCGGCTCGGTCTATCTCGTAAACCGCGCGGGCGTCGTTGTCTCGAAAAGCGGTGCCGTGGACACGCAGGGGAGCTTTGTGGCCTCCGGCCGCAGTGCGGATTCGATCCTGGACGAACGGCGGCTGACCCTGTCGGGCGGCAACAAAGGGAATGTCGTGAACCGCGGCACGATCGAATCCGGAAATACGGCGGGTCTGTTTGGCGGCACGGTTGTCAATTCGGGGCGCATCGGGGCGCGCAATGTCGCCATCGTCGCATCGGGACGCGCCCGCGTGGGAGGCGATATCGGCGCGGACGAACGCAACGGCCGCGGTGGGAACGTCGAAACCTCAGGCCGCCATCTGCATCTGGCCGGAGCAAGGATCGTTGCCCGGCGCTGGCTGCTTGACCCCGTGAATCTGACCGTCGGTTCCGGCGCGGCCAACACAATCGATGCAAGCCTCAATGGCGGAACGAATGTGACGCTCATGACATCGGCAGCATCGGCCAGCGGCCCGGGCGCCAAGAGCAGCGGGGACGGGGACATAGCCATCAATGCGCCAATTGCGTGGAGCTCCCGCGCGACGTTTACGCTGGACGCATGGCGCAATGTCACGGTCAATCGGGCCATCGAGGTGGAGGGCAAGGGCAAGCTCACGATCATTTCGAACGATGGATCGGGGGACGGCGCATTCTCGCTGGGTCCGCACGGCCTCGTCACTTTCGATGACCTCGGCGGCGCGCTTTCGATCGACGGGCATGCCTACACGATTGAAGCCAGCGTCGCAGACCTCGCCAGCGCCATATCGGCAAACACGGGCGGTTATTTCGCCCTGGTGCAGGATTATGACGCCGGCGCCGACGGCACCTATTCGCGGGCGCCGATTCCCCTGTTCAAGGGCACGTTCGACGGGTTGGGCCACACGATCTCGAATCTCTCGATCAACAACAGCGGCGACGGAGCGACAGGTCTGTTCGGATTCGCCCATAACGCCGTGTTGCGCGACATCACGCTCAGCAACGTGTCGGTGACGGCAGCCTCGCCCACCATAACGGCCATCGGCACGCTGGTAGGTCAGGCGGCGCTCAACACCGCCATCATGAACGCGCACGCCAGCGGGACTCTCAGTGGCGGGCTGGTGCCGGCGGGCGGCCTTGTGGGGATCGCGACCGGCCTGGTCGAAAACTCTTCCGCCGCGGTGGACGTGGACGGCGGCGGGAACGGGCCTGTTGGCGGGCTTGTGGGCAAGCTGACGGGCGAAATCCTGAACTCCCATGCATCCGGCGATGTAACAGACGGCTTTATGACAGGCGGTCTGGCCGGCGAGGTGGAAACGGGCGGCCAGTTTCCGGTATCGGTTGAGAATTCCTATGCGACCGGAGACGTCAGCGACACCGATTTCGGCGGCGGCCTGATTGGTACCTCGTTCGGCAACGGCCAACTCGGCGCAGAGGTGCTGAATTCGTACGCAACGGGCAATGTCGAGGCAGCAACCGGGGGCGGTCTGATGGGATGGTCCGAAGGCCTGATCAAAAACTGCTTTGCCACCGGAAACGTGACGGCAGTCGACGACAACGTGTTTGACTTGTCGGGCGGCCTCGTCGGGCGGGAAAGCGGCCGGATCCTGGATTCCTATGCCACCGGGACAGTCACGGGGAAAAGCGGCGATGCCGGCGGGTTGGTGGCGGAACTCATCAACCGGCAAGTCCACACGCACGGCTTCGGTCTCATGCGCGCGGCGATCAAACGGTCGTATGCGGCAGGCGCCGTCACCGGCGGCGCGGGCGTGACGGGCGGACTCATCGGCTTCGAGGACGCCAGCGACACGTCGGTGCTGCAGAACGATTACTGGGACATGACGACCAGCGGAATCTCCGACCCCGGCCAGGGCGTCGGCAGCATCGCGAACCGGAGCGGCATCACGGGGCTCACCGACAGCGCGTTGAAGGGCGGCCTGCCGAACGGATTCAGCGCCGCTGTCTGGGGCCAGAGCAACAGCATCAACGATGGCCTGCCGTATCTCATCAGCAATCCGCCGCCGTAAACACGGTCGCACGGGCGCCGGCGCGCGCCAGGACCGGGGGCCCGGATCCTGGCGAACCGATGCGGCCAACAACGGGTTTCCGCGCCTCCGCGGCGTTTCTTGACCCCGCGGCGGCGGGGGACGATAAAACAGGCGTTTGAGCGCCCGGGTGGAAGCCCGGGCGCAAGCGTTTGGAGAATCCCGTGACAGAGCAAAACGCATCCGCCCTTGTTCCCGCCTATGCGCGCGCCGACATCGCGTTCGAGCGCGGCGAAGGCGCCTATCTGTTCGACGAAAAGGGCGAGCGGTATCTCGATTTCGCGGGCGGCATTGCGGTCAATTCGCTGGGGCATGCGCACCCGCATCTGGTGAAGGCCCTGGCCGAACAGGCGGGAAAGCTCTGGCACACCTCCAACCTCTATCGCATTCCAGGGCAGGAAAGGCTGGCCCGCAGGCTCGCCGACGCCACCTTTGCCGATGTCGTGTTCTTCACCAACTCCGGCGTGGAAGCGGTGGAATGTGCGATCAAGATGGCGCGGCGTTTTCATCATGTGGAAGGCCATCCCGAACGCTTCCGCATCATCACCTTCGAAGGCGCGTTCCACGGCCGCACGCTGGCCGGCATTGCCGCGGGCGGGCAGCAGAAGCATCTGGATGGCTTCGGCCCCAAGGTGGACGGGTTCGATCAGGTGCCGTTCGGCGATGTAAAGGCGCTTGAGAAGGCGATCGGGCCGGCCACCGCCGCGCTGATGATCGAGCCGATCCAGGGCGAAGGCGGATTGCGCCCGGCCGATGGCGAATTCCTGCGCGCGCTTCGCCGCATCTGCGATGAGCGCGGGCTGCTTTTGATCTTCGACGAAGTGCAGACGGGCGTCGGCCGCACCGGCAAACTGTTTGCGCATGAATGGGCGGGCGTGACACCCGACATCATGCCCATCGCCAAGGGCATCGGCTCGGGCTTTCCGGTGGGTGCCTGCCTGGCCACGGCGCGCGCGGCCAAGGGGCTGGTGGCGGGCACGCATGGGAGCACCTTCGGCGGCAATCCGCTGGCCATGGCCGTGGGCAATGCCGTGCTGGACGAAGTGCTGAAGCCCGGATTTCTGGAACACGTGCAGCGCATGGGCAATTACGCAAAGCAGCAGCTTGCCGGCCTGATCGCGGAGCATCCGGATGTGTTTGCGGAAGTGCGCGGGCAGGGGCTGATGCTGGGGCTCAAGATGAAAGTGCCGAACACGGAGTTTCTGGCCGCGCTCAGGAAGCAGCACATGCTGGCGGTGGGCGGCGGCGACAATGTGGTCCGCATCGTGCCGCCGCTGATCGTGGAAGAGCATCACGTGCGCGAAGCGGTGATGGCGCTCTCCGCCGCGGCGCGGGCGCTCGAGACCGCAAAGCAGAAGGCCGCGGAATGATTTGCGCCGCATCCCACCCGCCCTTTGGGAGACGTCGGAATTTCAAAGGTTCCTACCCTCCCCTTGGGGGAGGGTCGAAATTTGCGCCCGCAAATTTCGGGGAGGGGACGGAAGCGGTGGCATTGTCCCCGCCCCGAAAAATTCTTCGCATGCGCTCGAATTTTTCGACCCGCCCCCAAGGGGCGGGTAGCCTTGTTTTCTTCCCTTCCTTGCGAAGAAGGCCGCGGAATGATCGTCCTCCGCGATCTCCGCGGCTCCGCGTGAAAAAAGAGGGATTCACGCGGAGGCGCGGAGTCGCGGAGAAAAGATGAACTGGAGAATCGTTTGACCAAGCCCATCAAAACGCTCGTGACGCCGAAGCATTTTCTCGACATGGACGCCGCGGCGCAGGCGTTCGAGAGCGTAAAGCAGAAGGCCGCGGAATGACCCTATCGCCGTCATCACCCGGCCCTGAGCTTTTTCGCGAAGGGTCCGGGTGACCCATTTGAAATTGGGTCGCCCGCATGAAGCGGGCGATGACGGCTGGAGAGAAGTTGGAGACTCGTTTGACCAAACCCATCAAAACGCTTGTGACGCCGAAGCATTTCCTCGACATCGCCGATCTCGATGCCGCCACCTGCCGCGCGCTGGTGGACGAAGCGATCCGCCGCAAAGCCGCGCGCGCGGGCCTTCCCCACGGCGCCGAAGATGCCGATGCGCCGCTCAAAGGCCGCGTGCTCGCCATGATCTTCGACAAGCATTCCACGCGCACGCGCATTTCCTTCGACGTGGCGATGCGCCAGCTGGGCGGCTCCACGATGATGATGTCGGGCCGCGACATGCAGCTCGCGCGCGAGGAAACCATCGCCGATACGGCGCGGGTGCTGTCGCGCTATGTGGATGCGGTGATGATCCGCCTGCTCGATCACGAGATGGTCCGGGATCTGGCGGCCAACGCCACCATTCCGGTGATCAACGGGCTGACCAAGCTGTCGCATCCCTGCCAGGTGCTGGCCGATGTGATGACGTTCGAGGAAAAGAAGGGGCCGATTGCGGGCCGCACGGTGGCGTGGACGGGCGATGCCAACAACGTGCTGGCAAGCTGGGTGCATGCGGCGGCGCGCTTCGGATTTTCGTTGCGCGTGGCGACGCCGAAAGACCTGGCGCCGGGCGAAGCGCTGAAAGCGTGGGCGAAGGGTGCCGGCGCCGATGTGTCGTTCGGTGAGGATCCGGCCAAGGCGGTGGCGGGCGCCGATTGCGTGGTCACCGACGCCTGGGTGTCGATGGGCGACGACGATTCCACCCGGCGGCACAATCTTCTGAAGGCGTTTCAGGTGAATGCGGCGCTGATGGCGCGCGCCGGGCGCGATGCGATCTTCATGCACTGCCTGCCCGCGCACCGCGGCGAGGAAGTGACGGACGAGGTGATCGACGGGCCGCAAAGCGCGGTGTGGGACGAAGCCGAAAACCGCCTGCACGCGCAGAAGGCGGTGCTCAAGTGGTGTTTGGGGTAGTATTGATGAGGGGTGCACGATGAATGGGCGCTCAATTCGAATTTTTTTGGTGGATGGCTCCGCCAACGGCATCCTAACTGCTGAGATTATGAACTGGACCGGCCACGTCCTCAGTGCTCCTCGTGCACGAATTGTGGAGCTTTTGAACCGGCCAGAAGCAAATCGCACTGGCGTTTATTTCTTGATCGGCTCTGACCCTGAAACTCCGGGTCAAATGGTTGTGTATGTTGGCGAAAGTGACAATGTGGGTGATCGCTTGATTCAGCACAGTCGCGATGAAGGCAAAGGTTTTTGGGAAACTACATGCATTGTAACCAACAAAGATGCGAATTTGACGAAGGCGCACGTAAAGTATTTGGAGAGTCAATTAATTGCACTGGCGAAAAAGTCGGGTCGCGCTCGTCTAGTAAATGGGACCTCACCCGAATACGGCTACCTGCCAGAGTCGGATATCTCCGACATGGAGTATTTCATTATGCAAATCCAAACGCTGCTTCCAGTTCTTGGGTTTGATTTTCTCCGTGTCAGTCCTCAAATTTCAACAATCAAGACCGCCGACACAGTCGATGCTGGCTACGATCTCGAAAAAGGCGGGGAGTTGGAACGGCATGTTTTCGGGCAAGATAGACCGACCGCTGATGGTGGAAAAAGTCCCGAATTCCGTTTTTCCGATTCAAGCGGCAACGTTCAAGCTAGAGCTTTAGAGATTGATGGGGAAATGGTCATACTGAAGGGTTCCGAAGCGCGCGAACTAGAACAGCCTTCGCTAGCATCTAACGTCCGGGCTTTTCGACAGCTTTTGAAACAATCCGGAAAACTTGTGCCATCTGGTAAAGCAGGGATTCTTCGATTTGACGAGGATGTATCGTTTTCGAGTCCCAGTGCAGCGGCGCAGGCTGTTATGGGAACCAGTCGCAACGGGCGAACCGATTGGAAAATTGACGATACTGGGGAAACGTATGCTGATTGGCAGGAGCGTCGAATTTCAGAACTCCGGAAATAAATGCTCTGCTAAGCCGCATCCTTCAGCGTGATCGACAATTCCTTGCCGAGAACGGCAGCGGCACGGCCCATCGTTTGCAGCGTGACCGACGTGTTCTCCGCATCGAGCAGGCGGTCAAGCGCCGCCCGGCTGGTGCGCATCCGCTTGGCCATTGCGGATTTGGTGACGCGCTGCTTCTTCATCGCCTGCGCGATCTGCCAAGCTAGCACGCGCTTCATCGCGGCTGCCGTGACTTCTTCGTAAATGCCTTCCTCCTTGAGGAAGGATTCGAATGTCGATCCGATATGCGGGTTCTTCTTTTTCTTTGCCATGCTCAACTCCTACGAAACTTTTGCAATCGCGACCGTGCCAAGGCCAGTTCGCTATCGGGCGTCTCCTGCGACTTTTTGATGAAACCGTGCAACAGCACCATCTTATCGCCATCAATCGTGAAGAACACCCGCGCAATGCGGTCTTTCAAATTCGTCCGCACCTCATAAAGACCTTTTCCAAGCGGGCGGCTCACGGGCATTCCAATGGGCCAACCGAACTCGACCGTTCGAATGTCTTCTCCAATCTTCCTGCGATCTTCGCTCGACATTGCGAGCAGCCAATCGCGCACCGGCATCGCGCCCGTTTCGGTTGCGAAGAACGCCACGGTCAATTTCTTCGCGGCCATGTGCGGTTTGTATCAGAATTGATACATATTTGCAAGGGCCGGTCGTTGGCTCAGCGGCCGCATTTGTACGCCTTGATCACCTTGTCCGTGCCGTCCTGGATGGTGGCGAGGTTGGCGTGGAATTTGTCGTAAGCCGCCTTGGTGGCAAAGCAGGTGGCAAGCGGCAGCGCCTTGGCTTTGGTCACCGCGGCGCGCACCGAAAGCTCGGCCGCGCATAATTTTTTGTCGGTCGCGGGCTGCGGGTTCAGCTTCATCACGCGCATGGCCTCTGTCGCCGCGGATTGCACGGCGGTCTGCACCGCGTCGATGTCGGTCTTCACCGCGGGGCAGGTGTAGGGCGATTGCGCCTGCGGCGATGCCATCGTCTGCGGCGTGATCACGATCGGCAACGGCGCGGGCGCTGCGGCGGCAAGCGTTGCGGCAAGGGCGGTGGCTGCGAATGCGGGCATGGATCAACTCTTAAAAGACATGCCCAACATCTTACCCTCCCTTTGGGGGAGGGTCGAAATTTGCGTCACGCAAATTTCGGGGAGGGGACTGGTGCGGTGACCTTTGTCGTCATCACCCGGCCCTGAGCATTTCCGCGAAGGGTCCGGGTGACCCAATTTCATCGCTCACGGCGATGAGGACGTGAAACAAAATGGGTTGCCCGGACAAGCCGGGCAATGACGGACTGTATTTGAACGTCTGCATTGAATTTCGGTAAGCCGCCGCACATATATCTCCCTCATGCCCGAAAAGCCCTACACCCCCGCGCCGGCGGCGGATTTTGTGCTGCCGTTCGATCTTCCGGCCGCGGGGTTGCGCGGCCGGCTGGTGCGGCTGGATGCGGCGTCGGCGCGCGCGCTGTCCGCCCATGCGCTGCCCGAAGCCGCCGCGCGCGCGGCCGGCGAAGTGCTGGCGCTCTCGGCCATTCTGGGCACGGCGCTCAAGCTCGATGGCCGGCTCACGGTGCAGACCAAATCGAACGGCCCGCTCGATCTCACGGCCTGCGATTATTACGGCGCAGAAG
Organism: Alphaproteobacteria bacterium; assembly: GCA_021324545.1. Classification (GTDB taxonomy): domain Bacteria; phylum Pseudomonadota; class Alphaproteobacteria; order Micropepsales; family Micropepsaceae; genus Rhizomicrobium. The sequence continues at coordinate 28,769 of JAJPIX010000059.1, read as the reverse complement.
CCGGCCGCGCGGCGGGCCTGCGCGGGTTTGCGCGCGCCGACGATGCGCGCGTGGAAGCGCTCGGCCATGCGCCGGGCTTTGCCGCGCTCGCGGGCGAAGGCTCGCTCGCCATCACCATCGAGCCCAGGCGCGGCGCGCAAAGCTATCAGGGGATTGTGGCGCTTTCGCCCGATGGCATCGCGGCCTCGGCCGAAACCTATTTCGCGCAAAGCGAACAGCTGCCCACCGCCATCCGCCTGGCGGCCGCGCCCCTGTTCACGCCGGGCGCAAAATCCGCGCACTGGCGCGCGGGCGGCATCATGCTGCAGGCCACGCCCGAAGGCCGCCGCGACGAGGACGACTGGGAGCGCCTGTCGCTGTTTCTGAAAACGGTGGAGGATTTCGAGCTGGTGGACACGGCCCTTCCCGCGGAAGACCTGTTGTGGCGGCTGTTCCATGAAGACGATGTGCGCGTGCTGCCCGCCGAGCCGCTCATCTTCCGCTGCGATTGCAGCGGCGATCGCATTGCGGGCGTGCTGAAAAGCTATCCCGCGGCGGATCGCGAAGGCCTCGCCGATGCCGACGGCATCATCCGCGCGCGCTGCGAATTCTGCGGCCGGGTGCACGAGATCGCGCCGGCGCAGCTGGCGCTTTAGCCCTTCGCCTCCGGCCGGCCCACGCTGACATAGCGGAATCCGGCTTCGGCCATCTGCGCGGGGCGATAGATGTTGCGCAGGTCCACCATCAGCGGCGTTTTGAGCAGCGATTTTGCGCGCGGCAGATCCAGCGCGCGGAATTCGTTCCATTCGGTCAGGATCACCACGCCGTCCGCGCCCTCCAGCGCTTCATAGGCGTTGGCGCAAAGCGCAATGTCCAGCAGCTTCTGCGCTTCCTTGCCTTCGGGGTCATAGGCGCGAATCTTCGCGCCCTTCTTCTTCAGCGCCGGCACGATGACCAGGCTTGGCGCATCGCGCATGTCGTCGGTGTTGGGCTTGAAGGTAAGCCCAAGCACCGCGATGGTCTTGCCGGCGACGCCTCCGAACGCGCGCTCGATCCTTTCGGCCATTGCCGCCTTGCGCGCTTCGTTGACGGCCATCACGGCTTCCACGATGCGCGTGGGCGCGCCGAACTGCTGCGAAGTCTTCAGAAGCGCCAGCGTGTCCTTGGGGAAGCAGGATCCGCCGAAACCGGGCCCCGCATGCAGGAACTTTCCGCCGATGCGGCCGTCCAGCCCCATGCCGCGCGCCACATCCTGCACGTCGGCGCCCACGGCCTCGCACAGGTCCGCCATCTCGTTGATGAAGGTGATCTTGGTCGCCAGGAACGCGTTGGCCGCATATTTGATCAGCTCCGAAGTCTCGCGGCCGGTGAACAGCATGGGCGTTTCGTTCAGATATAGCGGGCGATAGACCTCCCGCATCACGTTGCGGGCCCGGTCGCTGTCGCAACCCACCACCACGCGGTCGGGCCTGCGGAAATCCTCGATCGCGGAACCTTCGCGCAGGAATTCCGGATTGGAAGCGCAGTCGAAATCGGCGTCGGGCCGCACGCGCCTCACGATTTCTTCCACCTTCCGGCTGGTGCCCACCGGCACCGTGGATTTGGTCACGATCACGGTATAGCCGGAAAGCGACCTGGCAATCTCTTCGGCCGCGGCGAACACATAGGACAGGTCGGCATGGCCGTCGCCACGGCGGCTTGGCGTTCCCACCGCGATAAACACCGCATCCGATTGCGGAACGGCATGCGCAAGATCGGTGGCGAAGGAAAGCCGGCCGGCCTTCACATTGACGGCTACGATCTCGTCGAGTCCCGGCTCGAAAATGGGGATGACGCCGCGCCTCAGCGCCTCGATCTTGGCGCTGTCCTTGTCGATGCAAACAACATCATGGCCGAATTCCGACAGGCAGGCCCCCGATACCAGGCCCACATAACCCGTGCCGATCACCGCAATGCGCATTCACAATCCTCGCCTAACCAAGCTGCCCACGATTCCGTCATATTTCCCCGACACTGTGGCATTGTGATTTCGACTTAAACATACTGCCGGTCCAGGGGCCCGATCGGGGTGGTCATGATCGAAGTTCGCGATCTTGTTTACGAATACCCGTCCGGACGGGCGCTGTGGGGCGTGTCCCTGGACATTCCCCCGCAAACGATCACTGCCTTAGTGGGGCCGAACGGCGCTGGCAAGACCACCTTGCTGAGATGTTTAGCGGCGCTGGAGCCGCCCTATCGCGGCGAAGTTACCATCGACGGGCTCAACAGCCGCGCCCGGCCGCGCGAGATCCACGAAAAGCTGGGTTACCTGCCGGATTTCTACGGTCTTTACGATGATCTTTCGGTGCGCCGCTCGCTCACCTATGCCGCATGGGCGCACGGCATCAAGCCGGACGCCGCGGGCGCCGCGGCCGAGAAGGCGGCCTCGCGCGTAGGCCTCGGCGACCGCATGGAACAGAAGGCGAGCGAGCTTTCGCGCGGGCTTCGCCAGCGGCTGGCCATCGGGCAGGCGATCGTGCATTCGCCCAAGGTGCTTCTTCTGGACGAACCGGCGGCAGGGCTGGATCCGGCCGCGCGCAAGGAATTGTCGGCGCTGCTCCTGTCGCTCAGGGACAGCGGCATGACGATCGTGGTGTCGTCGCACATCCTGGCGGAACTCGAGGACTACTGTTCGGAGATGATCGTGCTCGACAAGGGCCGGGTGGCGGGAGGTAAGCCCATCAAGGTGCGCGAAATCGAACGTCCCCGCTATCTCATCGAGCTGGCGAGTCCGCGCAGCGATCTGGGCGAGTTCCTGAAAGGCAACGGCGGCATCGACGTGATCGAGGCCAACGAGATGCACGCGCTTTTCACCTTCACGCACAATCCGGGCGCGCGCGCCAAACTGGTGCGCGATCTCGTGAATGCGGGATTTGAGGTGGCGCGCTTTGCCGAATCCGACCGCGCGCTGGAAGAGGCCTATTTCGCGCAGGTCGGCAAGACGGGTGTGGCGGCATGAATCCGGAGTTCCGGCGCAACCTCTGGCTCGAGCTGACGCCCAGGCGCATCGCGCTGATGGTCATCATTCTGGCGCTGATCTTTTTTGCGGCCGCCATATCGGGCGGAAAGGATTACCGGCCCGCCGCGGTCGCCGAAGCGCTTTATTACCTGATTGTCGTGTTGTGGGGTTCGCGCAACGCCGCGCTGAGCGTGGTGGGCGAAATCCGCGACCGCACCTGGGACATGCAGCGGCTCTCGTCCATCGCGCCCGGCGCGATGACATGGGGCAAGCTGTTCGGCTCTACGATCTACAACTGGTTCGGCGGGGCCATCTGTCTTGCCGTCATTCTCGCCTATCGCATTTCTCATGACGGGCCGGCGCCGGCCCTTCTCGATTTCGTCTATTTCGTCGAGATCGGCGTGATCGCGCAGGCCGGCGCGCTGCTTGCCAGCCTCATCGCCGTGAACCGGCGCCAGCATCATTCGCGGCTGGAGATTTTCATCTATCAGCTTGCGGGGCTGGCGGCCGCGCTGGCGACGTTCTGGGTGTGGGAAGCTGCCGATCCCGAGAACGTGTTTCGTCAGGCCCGCGCCGCCCAGTCCATCATGTGGTGGGGGCAGAGTTTTGGCTTGCAGGGGTTCCTGCTTCTTTCCCTGGGGGCGTTCACGGCATGGATTCTGGTGGGCTGCTACCGCCAGATGCGGCTTGATCTCAAGATGACGAACGGGCCTTCGGTCTGGTTCGCTTTTCTCGTGTTCATCGGGCTTTACGTGGCCGGTTTCGACGCATGGCTGACGCAGGATGCGGCTGTCGCGCATTGGCATGTCGCGGCCAAGCGCCTGGCGCTGGCCGCCACCACCTATGGCGTCCTGACCTACATCATGGTGCTTCTCGAGCCGAAGGACCGGGTGCTGATGCGCTGGATCGGCAGCCAGTTGCGGACGCTCAATCTTCGCGCGGCGCTCGGCGCGCTGCAAAGCTGGATGATGGCATGGATCGCCACGCTCGCCGTTTCCGTCGCGCTCATCCTGTGGCTTGGCAGCTATGAGCTGAATGCCGCGCGCGACCAGGCGCTGGCGGCCGCTACGCTCGGGTTCATTGCGCGCGATACCGGCCTGTTCGTGCTGGCGCAAAGCTGGACGAAACGGCGCGGCGATTTCAGCGCGCTCGTGGTGCTTCTGGCGCTGTATGTCCTGATCCCCGCGATCATGAACGGGCTTGGCATGACGGGCCTGCAGTTCATTTTCTTCCCGAAGGAAACGTCGCCCCTGTGGCTCACGGCGGCTGCGCCATGGGCGGAAGCGGTTGCCGTCTGGGCGATTGCGGCGGGGCGGCTTTCGCTTGCCGACAGGGAACCCGGGCCGATTTTGCAGGCTGGATAGAAACATCATTGTCATCCGCCGCGAATGTGGCGGAGCCAGTTGGGTCCTGCACCAATCCGGAAGCGTCGCCTGCGTTGCCCGCATCTGGGGGGCGATGACAGAAGGGTGAGCCGCTCTACCCCGCGCGCAGGTAACGCACGGCTTCGTCCCGCTCGAACAGATAAAGCAGAACGCGCAACGCCTCCCCGCGCGGCGATTTGAGATCGGGATCGCGTTCCAGCACGAGCCGTGCATCGTCGCGCGCCGCGGCCAGCAATTCCGCATGCACCGCGAGATCGGCCAGCCGGAATTCCGGAATTCCGCTCTGCCGCTTGCCCAGGAGTTCGCCGGGCCCGCGCAGGCGCAGGTCCTCTTCGGCAATGACGAAACCGTCTTCCGTTTCGCGCAGGATTTTCAGCCGCGCTCTGGCGGTTTCGGTCAAAGGCCCCTGATAGATGAGGAGACAGGTGGATTTGCCCGCGCCGCGGCCCACGCGCCCGCGCAGCTGATGAAGCTGGGCAAGCCCGAAGCGTTCGGCATGTTCCACCACCATGATCGTCGCTTCCGGCACATCCACGCCCACTTCGATCACGGTGGTGGCGACGAGCACTCTGGTCTCGCCGTTCCGGAACGCCGCCATCGCCGCATCGCGTTCCGGCCCCTTCATGCGGCCGTGCGCCAGCCCGGCCTTCCAGCCCAGCACCCTGTTCAGCATCGCGGCGCGTTCTTCGGCGGCGGCGAGATCGGATTTTTCGGATTCTTCCACCAGCGGGCACACCCAATAGGCGCGCGCCCCGCTTGCAATCGCCTTTTTAAGATGCGCCACCACTTCATCCAGCCGGTCGGCGGAAAGAAGCCGCGTGTCCACGGGCTTCCGGCCGGGCGGACGGCCGGTGAGCCGCGACACATCCATGTCGCCATAGGCCGTGAGCGCCAGCGTGCGCGGAATGGGCGTCGCCGTCATCACCAGAACGTCGGCGGGCAGTTCGCCCTTGTTCTGCAGCGACAGGCGCTGATGAACGCCGAAACGGTGCTGCTCGTCCACCACGGCCAGCGCCAGATCGCGGAACGCCACGTCTTCGGAAAAAAGGGCGTGGGTCCCGACAAGAATGTCGAGCTCGCCCGCCTTCACCCTGCGCAGCGTTTCGTCGCGCGCCGGCCCGCGCTCGCGTCCGGTGAGCAGCGCAAGGCGAACGCCGGCCGCTTCGGCAAGCGGCAAGAGCGTCGCGAAATGCTGGCGCGCCAGGATTTCCGTCGGCGCCATCAGCGCGGCCTGTGCGCCCGATTCCACGGCGCTCAGCATGGCCAGCAGCGCCACAATCGTCTTGCCAGACCCGACATCGCCCTGCAGCAGGCGCAACATGCGCGCAGGCTTGGCCATGTCGGCGTCAATTTCCGCGATGGCGGCTTGTTGCGCCTTGGTCAGCGTGAAGGGCAGGGCGGCGATGGCCTTCTTGCGCAATGCGCCTGTGCCTTTCACCGGGCGGCCTTTTTTCACCGCGCGCATGCGGGCGCGGATCATCAGAAGGGCCAACTGGTTGGCCAGCAATTCATCATAGGCAAGCCTTTGGCGCGCGGGGGTGAGCGCCGAAAGATCGGCTTCGCTCTTCGGCGCATGGGCTGTGGCGATCGCTTCGGCGAAGGCGGGCCAGCCGCGTGCGCGCCGGAAATTGGGCTCCAGCCACTCCGGCATGTCCGGAACCTTCTCGAGCGCCGTGCGAATGGCTTTCGCAAGCGACTTGGCGGGAAGATTTTCGGTGAGCCCATAGACGGGCTCGATCAGCGGCAGGCTGGCCGCATCCTCGGGCGCGAGGATGTAATCGGGATGCGGCATCTGCACCTTGTCGCGGTATCGCTCGATGCGCCCGCTGACGATGCGCTTGCTGCCTGCCGGCAGCTGTTTCTTCAGATGATCTTCGTAGGCGTGAAAGAATACGAGCTCCAGGCTTGCGGTGTTGTCGGAGCAGCGCACCTTGTAGGGCAGCCGCGGCGTGCGCGACGGCAGGTGATCCAGGACATTCACGGCAAGCGTCGCGATGCGCCCGCTCTCGGCTTCGATCACCTTCGGCCGGTAGCTGCGGTCAATCAGGCCCACCGGCAGATCGAACACGAGATCCACAAGGCGCGTGCCGGCCACGCGCGCGATCAGCTTCTCGATCTTGGGGCCGATGCCGGGAAGCGTGCGCGTTTCGGCGAACAGGGGGTAGAGAATCGCAGGCCGCATGGTGCCTGAAGATAATGTCGCAGATGCGCCATGTCCTCATGCTTCGGCCAGCGGAAGCGCGCACTGGCAAAAGGCGCGGCCCGCCGCTATATCAGCGCCATGTCCAAGCGTGAAAACGGTGGCTCTTCGGAGGTCCGCCGCAAACGGCTTTTGTACCGGGCCGAGCGGCGAGGCTTCAGGGAAGCGGGCCTTATCTTCGGCGCCTTTGCGGCGGCCGAACTATCCGGCCTTTCCGGCGCGGAGCTCGACCAGTTCGAGGCGCTGCTGAACGCGCATGAGCAGGACGTCTATGACTGGCTGCGCGGCGCCGCGCCCGTGCCGCCCGAATTCGATACGGCCGTTTTCCATCGCATGAAGGCGCTTTGCGCGCAGAAAAATCCCGCATGGAAAAGCTGACCTATATCGCGCGCGAGCCGGGGCATTTTGCGGTCACCGGCGCGCCCGAAGGCTTTGATGCGTACCTCGCGGCGGAAGCCGCGCGGCGAAGCAGGGGGCCTGTCGTGTTCGTGGCGGCGGATGGCGCGCGCGCGGCCGCGCTTCAGGAAGCGGCAAAATTCTTTGCGCCCGATGTGCCGGTCCTGATGTTTCCGGCATGGGATTGCCTGCCCTACGACCGGCTGTCGCCCAAGGCCGATATCGAAAGCGAACGGCTGGCGACGCTTGCGGCCCTGGCGCGGCGCAAGGACCGCGATGAGCCGATGCTGGTGGTCACAAGCGTGAACGCGCTCATCCAGCGCGTGCCGCCGCGCGAACTGATTGCGGAATCCAGTTTCTTCGCGCGTGTGGGCGGCAGCGTGGATCACGACGCGCTGGTGGCGTTTCTGGCCCGCAACGGTTACGCGCGCGCAGGCACCGTTCGCGAGCCGGGCGAGTTTGCATTGCGCGGCGGGATCATCGATCTGTGGCCGCCGGGAATGGACGAGCCGTTGCGCCTTGACCTGTTCGGCTCTTCGCTGGAAGCCATTCGCACATTCGATGCGGTCTCGCAGCTTTCCAAAGGCGAAATCGGCGAGATCGAGCTTCTGCCCGCCAGCGAAGCGCCGCTGGACAAGGAGACGATCAGCCGGTTCCGCGCCGGTTACGTCGCAGCTTTCGGCCCGGCGACCGGCGACGATCCGCTTTACGAAAGCGTCAGCGCCGGCCGCAAGCATCAGGGCATGGAACACTGGCTGCCCCTGTTTCACGATCACCTCGACACACTGTTCGACTATTTGCCTCCGCAGACGCTGCTCCTGATGGGGCATCACACGGATGAAGCGAAATCCGCACGGCTGGAGCTGATCCAGGATTATTACGAGACGCGCCGCCAATTCCTGCGCGGCGGCAGCGAATCCACGCATGTGGATTCCGCGCCCTACAAGCCGCTGCCGCCGGAAAAGCTCTATCTCACGGCGGACGAATGGGCGCAGCGCCTCAAGCGCCACCCATTGCGCACGCTTTCCCCGTTCCAGGCGCCGGAATCGACAACCACTGTCGATGCGGGTGGCCGCGCGGGCCGCGACTTCGCGCCCGAACGCGCGCAGGGCAAGGTGAATGTCTTCGAGATTGCGGCCGAGCATGCCAAGGCGTTGCAGCGCGCCGGCAAGCGCGTGGTGATCGCGGCATGGAGCGAAGGCTCCGCCGAACGCATGGGCGGTGTCCTGGCCGACCACGGCCTGCCCGCAATCCGCCGGGTCTCCGGCTGGCCGGACGCGCAGAAGCTTCATGGCGACGCCGCCGGCATCGCGGTGCTCGAAATCGAGCACGGCTTTGAGGCGCCGGATTTTGCGGTGATTGCCGAGCAGGACATTCTTGGCGAACGCATGGCGCATGCGCGCAAGGCTCGCCGCGCGCAGAATTTTCTCACCGAGGCGTCGGCGCTGGCGCCGGGCGATCTTGTCACCCATATCGAGCACGGCATCGGCCGCTATCAGGGCCTGCGGACGCTCGATGTCGCCGGGGCTCCGCATGATTACCTGGAGTTGCAATACGACGGCGGAAAGCTGTTCCTTCCGGTCGAGAATATCGAGCTGCTCACGCGCTATGGCGCCGACGAGGGCACCGCCCAGCTCGATCGTCTGGGCGGCGCGGGCTGGCAGAGCCGCAAGGCGCGCGCCAAGGCCCGCGTGCGCGAGATTGCGGCCGAGCTTATCCGCATTGCCGCCGCGCGCGAGCTGAAGTCCATGCCGGCGGCCGATCCGCCGGAAGGACTCTACGACGAATTCTGCGCGCGCTTTCCGTATCAGGAAACGGAGGATCAGGATCGCGCCATCGCCGAGACCATCGAAGATCTGGCGAAAGGCCGGCCCATGGACCGGCTGGTCTGCGGCGATGTGGGCTTCGGCAAGACGGAAGTGGCGCTGCGCGCGGCCTTCGTGATGGCGATGAGCGGCCGGCAGGTGGCGGTGGTCGTGCCCACCACGCTGCTGGCGCGCCAGCATTTCCGCACCTTCGCCGAACGCTTTGCCGGATTTCCGGTGACGGTGCGCCAGCTGTCGCGCTTCGTGGATGCGAAAGACACGCGCGACACGAAGGCGGGCCTGGCCGATGGCAGCGTGAACATCGTCATCGGCACGCACGCGCTGCTTGCCAAGGGCATCGAATTCCGGGACCTCGGCCTTCTGATCGTGGACGAGGAACAGCATTTCGGCGTGTCGCACAAGGAACGGCTGAAGTCGCTCAAGGCCGATGTGCATGTGCTCACGCTGACGGCGACGCCGATCCCCCGCACGCTGCAGCTGGCGCTTTCCGGCGTGCGGGACCTTTCGCTCATCACCACGCCGCCGGTGGACAGGCTGGCCGTGCGCACCTTTGTCACCCCGTTCGATCCTCTGGTGGTGCGCGAAGCATTGCTGCGCGAGCATTATCGCGGCGGCCAGAGCTTCTACGTTTGCCCCCGCATCGCCGATCTGCGCGAGGCCGAGCAGTTCCTGAAGGACACGGTGCCGGAAGTGAAGGCGGCGGTCGGCCACGGCCAGATGGCGGCCACCGTCCTGGAAGACGTGATGACGGCGTTCTACGACCGCAAGATCGACGTGCTGGTTTCCACCAACATCGTGGAAAGCGGGCTCGATATCCCCACCGCCAACACGCTCATCGTGCATCGCGCCGACATGTTCGGGCTGTCGCAGCTCTATCAGCTGCGCGGACGCATCGGCCGCTCCAAGCAGCGCGCGTATGCCTACCTCACCACGCCGGCGGGCCGGAAGCTCACCGAGGCGGCCGAACGCAGGCTTCAGGTGCTGCAATCGCTCGATCAGCTGGGCGCGGGCTTTTCCGTCGCCAGCCACGATCTCGATATCCGCGGCGCCGGCAATCTGCTGGGCGAAGAGCAGTCGGGGCATGTGCGCGAAGTCGGCATCGAGCTCTATCAGGAGATGCTGGAAGAAGCGGTGTCGCAGCTGCGCGCAGGCGGCGGCGGCGAGGAATTGCCCGATCAGTGGTCGCCGCAGATCAATATCGGAACGGCGGTCCTGATCCCCGAAAGTTACGTCGGCGATCTCAATTTGCGCATGGCGCTTTACCGGCGCTTAGCCGAAATCGAAACTTCCGACGAGATCGACGCCTTCGCCGCCGAGCTGATTGACCGGTTCGGACCCCTGCCACCGGAAGTGGAGCACCTGCTGAAAATTGTGGGCATCAAGCAGATGTGTCGAATTGCGCAAGTGGAGAAAATCGAGGCCGGTCCAAAGGGGGCCACGCTTTCCTTCCGCAACAACCTCTTTCCAAATCCGGAAGGATTGATACGGCTCATCACCGAACATGCCGGAACCATGAAAGTTCGACCGGATCAGAAAGTCGTCGTCGCGCGCGACTGGCCGGAAGCTGACGGCCGGCTTAAAGGCGTGCAAGGTCTTCTCGGCCAACTCGCGAAGCTCGCGGCGGCGGCGTAAAATGCGCGCCGAAGAAAGGGGGAGGATGCCGATGGACATCTTTCTCACCGGAGCAACGGGATTTGTCGGCGGCGCATTCCTGAAGGAGGAAGGCGAAAGCCACAACATCCTTGCCATGTCGCGTTCGCTTCAAAGCGACGCGCATCTGAAGCTTGCGGGCGTCATGCCGGTGTCCTGCTCGCTGGAAAACGTGTCGGCGCATCATTTGAACGGCGCGCAGGCCGTGATCCATTGCGCCGCCTATGTCGAGGATTGGGGCCCGCCCGAAGAATACTGGGCGGTGAATGTGGAAGGCACCAGGCGCCTGCTGGATGCCGCAAGGCAGGCGGGCGTGAAGCGCTTCGTGCACATCGGCACCGAAGCCGCGCTGTTTCACGGCCAGGACATGCGCAACGTGGACGAAACCTATCCGCTTGCGCTGGATTCGCCCTTCCCCTATTCGCGAACCAAGGCCTGGGCGGAAAAGGCGGTGCGTGAAGCCAACGACCCGAAACACGGCTTCGAGACCATCGTGCTCAGGCCGCGCTTTGTCTGGGGGCCGGGCGATCAGACCATTCTTCCCGCCCTGCGCAGGATGGTGGAGGCCGGCCGCTTTGCCTGGATCGACGGCGGGCGCAACCGCACGTCCACGACCTATATCGGCAATCTCACCTACGCGATGGATCTGGCGCTGACGAAGGGGCGGGGCGGCGAAGCCTATTTCGTGCTGGATGGCCCGCCGGTGGTGTTCCACGACATGCTCACGCATATGGCGCATGCGGCGGGATTTTCGCTGCCGGAAAAAAGCATTCCGGGCGGCACGGCGCGAGCGCTGGCCTTTGCGGCCGAAAAAGTGTGGCGCGGCTTCGGACTCAAGGGCGCGCCGCCGCTCACGCGCTTTGCGGCCGCGCTCATGTCGCGCGATTGCATCCTTTCCGATGCAAAGGCGCGCCGCGAGATGGGCTACGATCCGCCATTCACCATGGATTATGGCATGCGCGCGCTGGCCACCGCCTGCCACGAAGGCACCTATCCGATCGCGGCCTAGGCGTCGCGCCGGTCGGCGAACCATTGCAGGCGTCTGGCCTGGACATTGCGAGAATTCCAGCCGCATCCCAGATCGGGACAGGCTGCTATGAAACCGTGCCGCAGGTGGCTGGTGCTCGCGTCCGAGGCCGAGCTGCAATACCGCGTGTTGCGCTGCGTGGCGGAACTGGGTGCCGAGGTGTTTGTCGCCGGGCCTGCGCAGGCCCGCTCGCTGGCCATTTCGCGGTTCTGCGCCCGTTACATCGAATTTTCGCTGGATTGGGAAATCGCGCCCGAAAAAACAGCCGTGCGGCTGGATGCCATCGCGCGCGCGCATGGTATCGCCTTGATCCTGCCCAGCGACGCGCCCACCACGCGCCTGCTTTCGAACATCGGTCCGATGCTGCGCACGCGCGTTTTTCCGGTGCCCGATCCGGCGAGCTTCGACGAATTGGCGACGAAGGACCGCTTCATGCAGCTTTGCCGGCGCCTTTCGCTGCCGCATCCGCAAGGCCAGGTTTTTGCCGGCCGCGCGGAGCTTCTTGCCGCGCTTGAGAAGGGGACGCTTCGCCTGCCCGCCATCCTGAAGCCCGTGAACAGCGCGGGCAGCATCGGCGTGGTGCGGATCGATTCCGCAAATGCGCGCGAGATCGCCGAAACGATCGGTTACGCGCCGATCCTGGCGCAGGATTTCATCGAAGGCGAAGACCGTTCGCTTACCGTGTTCTGCCGCCAGGGCCGCGTGTCCAGCGAAGTGACCTACAGCCATCCCGATGGCGTGTTCGCCTTCACGGCGGAGCCGGAATTTTCGGCGCTGGTGCGCGCGCTTGCCAGGCGCATGAAACTGAGCGGCGTCTTCAATTTCGACGCGCGCGTCGGCCGCGACGGCAAGGTGTGGCTGATCGAATGCAATCCGCGCTTCTTCTACAACATGGACGTCGCGATGGTGGCGGGATTGAATTTCGCCCGGCCGTCGGCGCCGGGCCAAAGCGTCCAGACCGTTCGCGATGTGGAGGTCTGCATTCCGCCCGCCCTCTTGCGCCAGATGCTGCGGCTCAGGCGTCCGCGCGCGGCCGATCTCAGGATGCTTTTCCACTGGCTGCGCGATCCGGTGATGTTCGCCCTTGTTGCCTCGGGCTATCAGCGCCGCTGGTTTTCCCGGGCGCTGGAGATGTTTCTCGTTACCCGAAAGTGCGCCGCGGCCTGATTTCGTGCGAATCGGGCAACGGAAGAGGGTAAATTTGCGCCCCCGGGGCAGAAAGCTGTCCCGCCGTTGCCGCAATTCCTGTCTAATCTGATCGCATGAGAGGTTGCGCGCCGTGAGTTCGCTTTGGCCGTCGATCGGCTGGTACTGGCTGGCCGATCCGCTGCTCGCCGCCATTTTCGGCCTGCTTCTGGTGCTGGCCGGTTTCCGGCATCTGCTCACCGGCCATCCCGGCAAGGGCGGGGCGCGGCTGATTGTGGGTGTGCCGGTTCTGGTCATCGGCCTTGGGCTCAGCCTGCTTGCGCTCAACGTGCAGAGTTTCGCGCGCCTCACCCATGAAGGCGATGTCGCCGATGTGCGCGTGAAGTCGCTCGATCCGGCCCATGCGATCTATGCGGTCACGGTCACGCGGCTCGACGGACCCAACCAGACTTTCATCTGCAACATCCAGGGCGACGAATGGCAATTGACCGCGCGCGTGCAGAAATGGAAGCCATGGGCGAATGTGCTGGGGCTCGATTCCACCTACACGCTCGATCAGATCGGCAACAAATATTTCACAGCCGCGCGCGGGCAGGGCGCGCCGATCACCGCCTGCGACCTGACGGGGCCTGAGCCTGCGGTAAATCAATATGTCCCGCGCTCATGGCTGTTCTGGATTTTGGATCACTCGTTCGCGGAAGACCGCAGGTTCGGCTCGGCCGTCTACATGCCGCTCAGGGACGGCGCGGACTACAAGGTCGTCATGACCCAATCGGGCCTGAACGCCGAGCCGGTGAACGATGCCGCCCGCACCGCCAACAACGGACAGCCGTAATTCTTTCGGCTCTAATAATTGCGTCCAGAGGCCTCGCTGACGACGGTCAACAACTGCTTGGCGAGCAAATTTTCTATCAGCGCTTCCATAGTTGCCAGATTTGGCTGGCCGGACTGCGTCACGGCGTCAGCCTGTTCAAGTGCTTCGTAGTATGGCGCGCGACTCTGAACGATCAATTCGGGGATCGTTGGCGTGCCCGGAATTTTCATCTTGAGACGTATCGAGAGCACAAGATAGGAAAGCGCTCGTGCCGTTCGGCCATTGCCATCGGTAAAAGCATGAATCCAGTTCATGCGCCACATGACATAGGCCGCCAAATGTGCAGGAGTTGCAGTACTCCAGTTGGTATTCACATAATCGCACAGATCCTCAATCAACTCTGGCACGAGATGCGCGCCAGGTGGCTGATGTTTACTTCCCGAAATTTCGATAGGTCCCGGGCGCCAATTGCCGGCAAAGGCGTCAAGTCCGTCAATAGCCAAGCGATTTAGCTCAAGAATCGTGGAAGGACGAAGTCGAAATTTGCGTTCCGGCTCCGTCGTCCAATATTCAATAATTTCGACGAGACGCTTTGCTTGAACGAGGGCATTTGATGCTTCTCGCTCCGCGCGCTCTTGCTCAGAAAGAACTATGCTTGGCGTTTGCGCCTTGCTGTGCCGGACCCGTTCACCGTCCGAATCAGCCATTCCGCTTCTCAAGCTTCTCAGCTTGTTCGTCGACCATCTCTCTGGTGATGCGCGGATTTTCGAACGCAGCGTTTCCATAAGCAAAGCTTCGGCGTTGGGCTTCACCCTCGCTCGGCGTCATTTTCACTTTCCGTGCCAAATTAATAAGATGATCCAACTCAGCCATGGAAATCTCCTGTAGCTACTGTATGTAACAAACAGTGAACAAGTATTCAAGACGATTTAGCCATTATCCGCCGCCGCGTCGAACGCCATCAGTGTCGCCGAGCCGGCCTGGATGCGCTCGAACAGCATGGGACATTCGGGCATCATGCGCTCCATCCAGTAGCGCGCGGCGATGAGCTTGTTGTTGTAGAAGGCCGCGTTGCCGCCGCCCGCGGCAAGTTTGGCCTGCGCCACCTTGACAAGCCTTGCCCACATCCAGCCCACCACCACAATCCCCATCAGGCGCAGATAGTCATACGCCGCGGCGCCGGCATCGTTGGGATTCTGGATGCCGTGCTGGGCCAGCCATAACGTCGCCTGCTGAAGCGTTTCCACGCCGCGCTTCACCGGCGCGGCGAAGGGGGCAAGCGCCTGGTCCTTCTCGTTGTCCACGAGCCAGCCGTTGATCGTGTTGAACAGCGCCATGGGCGCGGCGCCGCCGTTGCGGCCAAGCTTGCGGCCCACAAGATCCATGGCCTGCACGCCATTGGCGCCTTCATAGGTCTGGTTGATGCGGCCGTCGCGGACGAACTGTTCCACGCCGTTGTCGCGGATGTATCCGTGGCCGCCATAGCACTGCATGCCGAAATTCGCCGCCTCGAATCCCATGTCGGTGAAGAAAGCCTTGATCACCGGAGTCATCAGGTCGGCAACAAGCCCCGCGTTCACCGCGTCCGGCCGTGAAGAGCGCGCAACCGCCATGTTGATGGATGTCCACATCGCCACCGCGCGCGCGCCTTCCACGAACGACTTGCAATGCAACAGCATGCGCCGGACGTCCGGGTGCACGATCTCCAGATCGGCCGGCTTGTCAGGTTCCTTCGGCCCGGTCAGCGCGTGTCCCACGCGCCGCGTCAGCGCGTAATCCAGCCCGTTCTGATAGGCGATTTCGCCGATCGAAATGCCTTGCACGCCCACGCCGAGGCGCGCGGCATTCATCATGCCGAACATGCCCTTCATGCCTTCCGACGAGTGGCGCTTTTCGCCGGGCTTGGGCGGCGTGGGCTTCGGGCCCAGGCGCCAGGCAATCGCATCGTCGAAGTTCAGCACGCAGGTCGCGTTTCCGCGGATGCCCATCTTGTGCTCGATGCCGCCGGTGTTGACGGCGTTGCGCGTCCCGAGGCTGCCGTCTTCCTTCACGATGAATTTCGGTACCATGAAAAAATTCACGGTGGAAAGGTCGTCGTGAATCTGCCCGTCGGGGTCGGGAATTTTCGCGATCACCATATGAATGATGTTGTCGGCAAGATCGTGATCGCCGCCGGAGATGAAGATCTTGGTGCCCTTCATCCTGTAGGTGCCGTCCGGCTGTTCCACCGCCCGCGTCTTCATCAGGCGAAGATCGGTGCCGCAGCCGGGTTCGGTCAGGCACATCGTGCCGCTCCATTCGCCCGACACCATCTTCGGCACGATATGCTGCTTCATCCAGTCGGCGCCGGTGGCGATCAGCGCCGAATAGGCCGCCGATGTCAGCCCCGGATACATGGCGAAGGCCTGGTTGGCGCTCATCGCCATCTCGGCCACCGCCATGGTGACAAACGCGGGCATCCCGCTGCCGCCGAAATCTTCGGGCGCGCCAAGCCCGCCCCAGCCGGCCTGGCTGTAGGCCTTGTACGCTTCCTTGAATCCTTTCGGCGTGCGCACCACGCCGTTTTCGAAGTGGCAGCCTTCCTCGTCGCCGGGCTGGTTCAGCGGGTGAAGAACTTCTTCGCAAAATTTTCCCGCGTTGGACAGGACATCGTCGATCAGGTCGGCGGAGATGTTTTTGAAGCCGGGCAGGTCGGTCTGCTTTTCGACCTCGAACACGTCGTGCAGGAGGAACTGGTAGTCGGCGACAGGCGCGCGATAGACCGGCATGGGAAGGCCTCTTGAGCGTGGCGCCTGAGGTATAGGCCGATTTGGGGCCTGCGAAAAAGGGCCGGCGAACCGGCCCTTTTCCCGCCCACTCCATTCGCGCGGACGCTCAGATCAGGTCGCGAAGCGTGACTTTCACATCGCGCGTTGCGCCGCCGCTCTTCACCGTGAAGGCGACAGCCGTGCCCGGCGCCTCGTCGCGCAGCATCCGCCGCAGGTCGTAAAGATGGATGCCGCTCACCGGCTTGCCGTTGACCGCCGTGATGATGTCGCCGGTTTTCAGGCCCGCTTCATCGGCGGGCGCGCCCTTCGTCACGTCCACGATCTTGAAGCCATCGTGGCCTTCCTCGTTGAACCACATGCCGGCGCGGTCGAAGGTATCGAGGTCGGGAACCGGGGTCGCAACCGGTTTCAGGTAGATGTTCTGATGCTCGTAATCCAGGGTGACGATGTAGCGCTTCAGGATGCCCGCGCCGATATTGCCGGCGATGGAGGCATCGGCGAAAGCGCCGGCCTTGTCGGTGGAGACTTCCGTCACCGGATTGTCCACCGTGAACGAACCGATCTGAAGCGTCTTGCCGCGCATGGCCACCGCGCGCGACGGTCCGCCCACGCCCCAGCCGGTCACCGCGTCGATTCCCTTGTCCTTGGCGATTCCGTTCCTGGCGGCCCACGGCCCGTTCAGCGTGATCGAAGCGCGGCTGCCGGTGTCGATCGTGAAGTTGCCGGGCATGCCGTCGAAGGCCGCGGCCACCTCGATGGTGTTGCCGTTGAAATTGAACGGCACGGCAACGCCGGAATCCTTCGGATTGAAGGCCTTCGGATCGATCAGCGTGATCGTGCCGCTGCCGTAATCCACGCGCGTGACGAAACGGCGGAAGGTTTCAAAGCCCACCATGCCCGGCATCGGCACGCCTTCGACCGGCGACATGGTGTTGAGCGGTACTACCGCAAACACCTGGTCCTTCACCGTCGCCTTGCCGAGGCCGAGCGCCGCCACTTTTGTCAAGCCCACATCCATGTGGCCGCTGCCCGCGCCGCCGCCTTCCATCTGGCCTTCGCTTTTCAGGCCAAGTTCGGCAACC
Source organism: Alphaproteobacteria bacterium (assembly GCA_021324545.1). GTDB lineage: Bacteria > Pseudomonadota > Alphaproteobacteria > Micropepsales > Micropepsaceae > Rhizomicrobium. The sequence goes on along the minus strand of JAJPIX010000059.1, from coordinate 11,498 downwards.
AGCGGCGGCGTCAGAAGATTCACTCCGCCCGTGTCGAAGATGAACTGATACGGCCCTTTGCCGTTGATCGTCGCGTCGGCATAGATGTGGTTGTTGTAGAGGTGGAACGGAAACGATGTCTCGCTGCCGCCCGCGATGGAATAATCGTTCACCTTCACAGCCGGCGGGGCAAAGGCCGAATCCGGCTGGGCCGGCAGGAACACGGCTTTGGTGACGTTGGTGTCCTGATCGTATTTCACGTCGCCTTCGTTGCCGTGGGTGTGGAAGGCGATCATGGCCCCGTCCACCGGCCGGTAGTCGCTGAAGGTGTTGGTGATGGTCTTGGGGCCCTGCTGTTCCACCGTGCGGTAGAGCAGGTGCGTTTTCGCATCGAACCAGGCGTCAAAGGGCTTGCCGCCCTTCGGCGTGACCGTCAGCACCTCATAGGTATTGCCGCCCTCGCTCTTTTCGCCGTCGCTGCGGACGTCGGCGCCGCCGCGGTCGGCGCGCCACCACATGTTCGCGCGGCGATAGGCTTCGTTGATGTTGAGCGCCGTCTCTTCGCCGCCGTTCTGGATGGTCACGGTGCCGGAGGTATCCTTTGCCCAGCCGTTCTTGCCGTCGAAGCCGTTGGCGCCGGTGGCCGGGCCGATGGCGAAGCTGTCGGCGAAACGGCCGGTCTTCAGGTCGTCCAGCGATTCCGCCGTCCCGGTCAGGCCCTGGCCCTTGTAACTGAAGTCCAGCCTGATGGCGGCCTTGCCGTCCCAGGCGGCGCCGCCGGAAGCTGCTTTATTCTCGTCGAAAATCTGGGCAGAGGTAGGCGCAGCAACGGCGGGCGTGACAGCCGCCACCGACAGCAGCAGGGCTGCAACGGACAAGCGCATGAAAGCTCCCTTCGTGATGGACGGGTTTGACGTGGTGCAGGCGGCCTAGGCGATCAATATGCGCGCAAAGCATGGCTGCCATGTTATCGCAATTCTCGCGGCGCTGACTCTCGCATGCGGGGTCCATGCCGCGCCGCAGCATGTGGTGTCTGCCGAAGTCTGCACCGACGAATATGTCTTCCGGCTTCTGCCGCGCGATCGGATCGCCGCGCTGTCCTATCTGGCGGCGGACCGGCATCCGGTCGTTTCGACAATCGTCGATGAGGTGCAGGGCATTCCGCTGGTTCACGAAGACGCGGAAGAGATTCTCGCCCGTCATCCCGATCTCGTGGTCACCTATCAGGGGGTGGACCAGAAGCTGCACACGCTTCTGCGCGCGGCCGGCGTGCCGGTGCTGGATGTGCCCTGGGCCGCTTCGATTGCCGACGTGCGTAACGTGACGCTGATGCTGGGCGATGCCTTCGGCGAACGGGCCCGCGCCGAAGCCCTGCTGAAGGCGATGGATGCAAAGCTCGCCGCCGCGCGCGCGGCCGCGCCCAGGCCCCCCGTGCGCGCGCTGATCTACGAGCCGAACGGTTACGTCACGTCGGGCGGTGTGACCGAAGCGATGATGGCGGCCGGCGGGCTCGCCAATGCCGCGCCGTCCATGCCGATCAACCGCATGGGGCGGCTTTCGGTCGAATCCGTCGTTGCCGCCGCGCCCGAACTGCTCATCCTGAACGGCCGGCAAAGCCCGTCGTCGCAGGCCGATCTGGTGCTGCACAATCCGGCGCTTTCCGCGCTCAGGGGCAAAACGGCGATGCGATGGTCCACGCTCACGCCGCTTCTGTGCCCGGGCCCGTGGTCGGCGGATTCGGCGCTCGCCTTTGCCCGCCTTGCCGCCTCTGCGAGGCCCTAGAGCAAGACATTCGATTTGGAATCATCGTCAAAAACATTGTCATCGCCCGCTTTGCGCGGGCGACCCGATTGTCCAGCAAACAATCGGATTGCCCGGACAGGCCGGGCAATGACGCCGTGAGGCTGCTTTTATTCAAGAAGATATCGCTCTAATATCCATTTTGCGCGACGGTGAAAGGGAATGTGGTGAAAGCCGCAGCTGCCCCCGCAACTGTGAGCGGCGTGCCTTGTCCACGATGCCACTGGGAAACCGGGAAGGCGGACCAAGGCCAAACGCCGCGAGCCAGGAAACCTGCCGGTCGTGCGTCGTCCAACTTCATGCGGGGCGCATGAGGCGCGCGGGCCATCCGCAAGCGGCGACGGAGCTTGCGGAATGTCTGCGCCGAACGCTACCGGCACACGTGCAAAGCGCCCCCTCCGCCTCACGGCGCTGCGCTTGTTCGGCGCCTCCCCCGTAAACGGGGAAGGAAAACAGAATAGCCGATCCAGATTTTTTTCTCCCCCGCTTGCGGGGGAGGTGGCGCGCGAGCCCTTCGCGAGCGCGGCGGAGGGGGCGTTTGTAACGCTTGCGCTTCTTCTTCTCGCGCTCGCGTTTGGATGCATCTCCTTCTTCATCGGCCCCGCGAACATGGCCCCGCGCGATCTGATCGCCGGGTTGTTCTCCGGCCACGGCGCCTCCGGCATCATTGCGCAGCAGATCCGCCTGCCGCGCGCGGCCCTGGCGCTCATCGTTGGCGGGGCGCTGGGCGCAAGCGGAGCGGCGTTGCAGGGCCTGTTCCGCAATCCGCTGGCGGAGCCGGGCGTGACCGGCGTCACATCCTGCGCAGGACTGGGCGCCGTGATCGCGCTCTATTTCGGGCTGGCCGCGGTCCATCCCGCGTTTCTGCCCGCCTTTGCCATTCTGGGCGCGCTCGCTTCGGCAGGGGTTCTTTACATCCTGTCGCGCCGGGGCGCGGGCGTGATGGCGCTGGTGCTGGCGGGCGTGGCCATTGCAAGCCTTGCCACGGCGGTCACGGCGCTTGTGCTGTCGGTTGCGCCCAATCCGTATGCCATGAGCGAGATGGTGCTCTGGATGATGGGCTCGCTGAAGGATCGCACGCTGGCCGATCTTTTGTTTGCGGCCCCGCTCGTCGTTGCGGGCATCGCCTTTCTTGCAAGCGCCGCGCGCGGGCTTGATGCGCTGACGCTGGGCGAAGAGGTGGCCCATTCGCTGGGCGTGAATGTGGCGGGCGTGCGCATGCGCATCGTCTTCGGCGTGGCGCTGGCCACGGGGGCGGCCACGGCGGCCGCGGGCGCGGTGAGCTTTGTGGGGCTTGTGGTGCCCCATCTGCTGCGCCCGTTTTACGGTTACGAGCCGGCGCGGCTGATCCTTCCCTCCGCGCTGGGCGGCGCCGTGCTTGTCGCCGCCGCCGACATCGCCATCCGCCTGATCGCGCCCGACGGCCAGCTTCTGCTCGGCGTGCTGACCGCCATGCTGGGCGCGCCGTTCTTCATCTGGCTGATCCTGAAACTGAGGCGCGAGCCATGAGCGCGCTGTCCTTCGCCCGCGTTTCGGCCGGCTATCATGGCCGCGCCGTGCTCAATGCGGTCAGCGCCGTCTTCGCGGCCGGCGCGGTCAGCGGGCTTGTCGGCCCCAATGGCGCGGGCAAAACAACGCTGCTGCGCACGGCGCTCGGGCTTCTGCCCGCATCCGGCGGCGTGATCCGCCTGTTGGGCAAGCCGTTGCCGGCCTGGCCGCGCGAGGCGCGTGCGAAAGCGATGGCCTATCTGCCGCAAAGTGCGGATGCGCACTGGCCGCTTGTCGCGCGCAGGCTGGTTGCGCTCGGCCGCATGCCGCACCGCACCGCGCTTGCGCCATTGGCGGCGGCGGATTTGCGCGCGGTGGATGAGGCGCTGGCGCGCTGTGATGCGCTTTCCCTTGCGGAGCGCCGGATGGACGAATTGTCCGCGGGCGAACGCGCGCGCGTGTTGCTTGCCCGCGCGCTGGCCACAGGCGCGCCGGTGCTTCTGGCCGACGAGCCGGCGGCGCATCTGGACCCGGCGCATCAGCTCCGCCTGATGGAATTGCTGCGCGATGAGGCCGCCCGCGGCACCGCCGTGATCGTCACGCTGCACGATCTTTCGCTCGCCGCGCGCTATTGCGACCAGGTCGTGGTGCTGGATGGTGGAAGCGTGGCCGCCGCCGGCCCGCCCGACGCCGCGCTGGCGGATGATGTTCTGAATCGTGTATTCAACGTCTCGGCGGTTCGCACCACCGGCTCAGACGGAGTCCTGGCTCTTATTGGGTGGAAGAGCGCTTGAGTACGAATTGTCGCTTGTCGCGAATTGCGTATCATACCCCGTGACAGTGGATAAAGCCCAATGAGGAAGCTATCGTGCTCCCAATGAGCGGGGGGCAAAGGGATGGCGCTCGACTATCAGCTTGATAGGAAGGTCCACTTCAGCACGGAGTCTCAGTATCAAAGTCTCTATAAATGGTTTCTGTATGAGACTGACGACGCCGGGAAGAAAATAGACCGCGACCAAATTCCGTGGAACTGGAACCTCAATTTCACAGCGCTCAATATTGAGCTCGTGGAGGAACTCTCGCTGTCGCGCTACGGCGAAGACAACCAACGACCAGAAGAGCGTACACATATACGCGCGAAGCTGCGTCCCGGCTACGCGAATGAAGACGGCAGCGCGCCATTCTATTCGATGTTCGGCACAAAGCGAATTATCGAAAGCTTCGAACTCGTTATCTTCGAAAACACAGAGCCTGACAAAGGCGAACGCTGCGTCTTGTGGGGCTCCCCCAGCTATACAACGGAGATAGATTTTCATGAGGAAACCACGGACGACACCATCCAAGTGACTTTGCTTATTTCGCCCGAACGTTTCGCGCATTACGTCGATAAGGTGCGCAATCACCCGCCTAGCTTAGTGTCGTTGAGGCTCGGCGGTGTTTCCGGATTCTATTCAGATTGGTCTCCAGCGATTTTTACGCACTCCATAAAGGTGCTCACCAATCTTGAGGACCACGGACTCGCGATGCCCGAAGATGTGGGCTTTACGCCCCCGGTCTTGGGTGCGGTTGAGGAATATGCATTATTCTTCTTTACGAAACGGGAGTGCTATGCACCTCGCTCTGTCGAACCGGACGACGGGGAGGAAATTACAGCGCTACTCGAAGAGAAGAAATTGTCTCCGGCAGAAGAGTCTGTGCTTCTACAGCGCAACACTTTCAAACTATCACTAGAAACTGTGAAGCGGCTCAAGCAACTCACCTACGCCGCGTGGACTATCGCTGTGATCTTAGTAATTTTAGCTCTCACGAAAATACGGTGAGCTTGGCGCGATAAGGTGACTGGATAAGGGATAAGGAGGGATAAGGAGGAGGGATAAGCAGGAGGGATAAGGGTGACAGGATGTCCATCCGCATTTCACTCACCAACCACCGAATAACTCGTGCTCCGTCCGCCGGCAGCGTCTCGTCTAAGAATCCCGCGGTCGATCAGGTCGTCAACGTCGCGGCTCGCCGCTCCGTGCGAACATTTGGCGAGCTTGCGCTTTTCCAATCTTCGCGAGGCGCAAACCTAATCTCCGCACGTTTGCAGAGAATAGACGCCGTATTTTCTGCAGACCCCCGAATATGGTTTCGGTGATTTTCCGCGCCTCCCATGGCTAGAGGACTAAACACTACATCTTGGGCTTGATTTCCCAACATGGGTTCTCTATATGTTCTCGCGATGCCAAACGGGCGAACGATGGAGATGACCTTCTAGATTTATCGCGAGAACAGACAGGGCAAGGGTGCAAGCTCGCGTGCAACCCGCGCGGGGACTGGCCGGTTTTTCTTCAAGTGCCGCGGAGCAGCCAAGGCGCTCGCAGCCGGAAAGGCCGAAACGTCCCACCAATGGCCCGGGGTGGTGTGGAAGCGAAGGTGCCGTGCGATTGTGCCCGTGATCAGGGCCTTCCGCCGGCCTGCCAGGCGCTTGTTGACCGGGGCGGGATGGCCGCTCCGCGCGTTTCCTATTCCGCGCGGGGGCCGGGCTTCACCCGCCTTATTTGTTTGGACCATCACGCTCACCTCTAACCCTCCCCTTGGGGGAGGCCGCATTGTCCCCGCCCCGAAAAATTCGCCTGGCGCGAATTTTTCGACCCGCCCCCAAGGGGCGGGTTAGGCTAACGTCAAAACCGGCGCCACGGAGGATTCAGTTTGGCAAAGAACCGGCACGACGATGACGACGATGAAGGCCAGGATGCGCACTACAAGCGCAGCTTGCGCGACCTTCAGATCGAGCTGGTGAAGCTGCAGCGCGACCTGATCAAGAATGGCGCGCGCGTGCTGATCGTTCTGGAAGGCCGCGACACGGCCGGCAAGGATGGCACCATCAAGCGTCTCACCGAACACATGGCGCCGCGCGAAACGCGCGTGCATGCGCCGGGCGTGCCCGGAAGCCGCGAGGAAAGCGAATGGTATTTCCAGCGTTTTGTGCCCTATCTGCCGGCGGGCGGGGAATTCGTGATCTTCAACCGCTCCTGGTACAACCGCGCCGGGGTCGAGCGCGTCATGGGCTTTTGCAGCCGGAAGGATGTGGAAGCCTTCTTCCAGTCCGTCGTTCCTTTCGAGGAAATGCTGGTGCGCGACGGGATCGGCCTGCGCAAATATTATCTGGACATCTCCCGCAAGGAACAGAAGAAGCGGCTGGCCGCGCGGCGCGATGACCCGCTCACCCAATGGAAGGTGTCGCCCGTGGATGAAGCCGCGCAGAAACGCTGGGACGATTACACAAAGGCGCGCGACGAGATGTTCGCGCGCACCAGCCATCCTGATGGCCGCTGGCATGTGGTGAAAGCCGACGTGAAGAAAATCGCGCGGCTGGAGCTGATGCGCGATCTGCTGCAAAGCTTCGACTACAGGCACAAGAAAGAAAAACTCACGCAGCCGGAGCGCCGGATCGTCTTTCCCTGGTCCGACGAAGCCCGGACGCGCGACAAGCTCGCAAAATGAGCGAAGGCTGGCGACCCCGGGGTGATTCGAACACCCGGCCTGCGGTTTAGGAAACCGCTGCTCTATCCGGCTGAGCTACGGGGTCATCGGCGGCGAAACATGCCGTTCCGCGCGCGAAAGCTCAAGGCAGCCGGCCGGCCGCCAGGGTTGCGGCCTGCAACAGCCGCTTGCGCCCGTCCTGCGGCCGCTTCCAGGAAATGTCGATCTCCAGAAGATTGTCGCCCTTCAGAATCCGCATGACATCGGTCTGCGGCGGATCGTCCTTGTCCCAGCTGATCGTCGCGCGGTCCCAGCGGCCGCTTATTCGTTCCGCACCGGGCCGTTCCTGCGCGAAAAAAGTCCGCACGGAAATCTCGCGCGTGAGCCACGACATCTGCGCCGGCATCAGCAAGACTTCAGCGCCGGTTTTGGGCGCGAGATATTTGCACTTGCCGCCTGTCCCATGCGACGGGGCGGCCACGTCCGCGCCCAGCAAGGCTGCCGCTTCGCTCCGCGTCAGCAAGGCGCAAGGATCCGCCTGCGCCGCGCATTGGCCTGCGCCGTCGCACGCCGCGGCAAGCAGAATCGCGGCCGCCAGCAATTTGTGCCGTTGGGGCTCCATCGGGGCCAGAATATCCCCTGGCCGCAGATTCAGAAAGCGCCGGTCACACGTTCGGCAGCGAACGGTCCAGCGACAGGTAGCGCGAGAAGTTGAAGTTGACGTTGTTGATGATCCAGCCCTTCACCTGCGGCGTGACCAGATCCGGCGTCGTCGCGAAATAGACCGGCGCCAGCGCCACATCGTCCAGCAGCACCTGCTCGGCCTGATTGAGAAGCAGCTGGCGCTTGACGGGGTCCCGTTCGTGATCGGAGCCGTCCATCAGGGCGTCGTAGCGCGCGCTCGAGTAATTGCCGAAATTCATGTCGGTGCTGGAGGTCTGGAACAGGAACAGGAAGTTCTTGGCATCGCGGTAATCCGCGGCCCAGCCGCACCAGGCGCACTGGAAATCCCGCTTGCGCAGCACCTCGTATTGGACCTGCGGCTCAAGCTGGACAAGGCGCGCCTGCGCGCCGATCTGATGCCACATTTCCTGCAGCACCACGCTCACAAGTTTGGCCTGGGTCGCCGCCGGCACGTTGAAATCGAATGTCAGCGGGTTGTGCGGGCCATAGCCGGCGTCCGTCAGAAGCTGTCTGGCTTTTGCGATGCGCTCGGCCATGCGCAGCGAACGGAACTCGGCCTGCGCGGTTGCCGGATAATGCGGCATGTAGGGCGGCACAAGCGCATAGGCCGGCTGCTCGTCCTCGCGGGTAACCTTCGCGGTGAGGATTTCGCGGTTCATCGCCATCGAAATTGCCTGCCGCACGCGCAGATCGTCGAATGGCTTGCGCGCGACGTTGAACTGCACGTATTTCGTCGCGATGTAGGGCATGAATTTCAGTTCGCGCGAGAGATTGTGCCGCAGCCAGTCCACCTGCTGGGGCGGGATGTCCTCGCTGATCACGTCGAACTCGCCGGCGCGGAAACGCTTCACCGCCGCCGAGGAATCGGTGGTCGGATAGTAATAGACGTTTTCGATCCCGACCTTCGCTGCTTCGACGAACATCGGGTTCTTCGCAAGCAGGATGTGGTCGTTCGGCACCCATTCCCTCAGGACATAGGCCCCGTTGGTCACGACATGCTGTGGCATGATCCACTGGTCGCCGTGCCGCTCGACCACATGCCGCGGCACCGGAAATGCCGTCATGTGCGACATCAGCTCGGCCATATAGGGCACCTGGAAGCGGAAGGTGATCTGCAGCGTGCGGTCGTCCAGCGCGTGAACGCCCAGCGCCTCGAGAGGCATCTTGCCGCCGTTCACCGGCTCGGCATTCAGGATCGCATATTGGACCGATGCGTATTGCGCGGCGGTCTTGGGATTGAACAGGCGGCGGAACGCAAATTCGAAATCATGCGCCGTCACGGGCACGCCGTCGGACCAGCGGTGCTCGCGCAGCCTGAAGGTATAGGTCAGGCCGTCGGCGCTGACGGTATAGCTCTCCGCGGCGCCGGGCACGGGATTGGCTGACGCATCCAGGGCCATAAGGCCAAGGAACATGTCGCCGATGATGGCGAATTCCCAATGGTCGGACGCCTTGTGCGGATCAAGGCTGCTGGGCTCCGCGCCGTTGGCGCGATGCAGTGTCCTGTTGTCGCTGGTGGCGCGTGCCACCGCGTGCCCGTTGCCGCGAAGGGCATAGGCCGCGCCTGCTGTCACCGCCACAGCCGCGCCAGTTCCAAGAAGTGCCCGGCGCGTCAGGCGTGGATTATTGCTGTCGAACATCCCCGGCGTACTCTCGCGTCCATCCAGCGGTTAACGTATCATCGGCTCCGTTACGTCTTGCTTTACGCACCTTGCGTCCTGCGGGGCTGGGATTAATCAACTGTTAGGTGAAAAGACATGAATTGGCGCGCGTTTACCCTGGCCTCCGCGACCCTGGTGTTTATCGGGCTGTCCACCGCGCAGGCAGGGCCTCGGGACGACGTTCTGGAGGCCATGGGTCGCTGCGCGGCCCTCGCCGACAACACCGCCCGGCTAGCCTGCTATGACGCGCTGGCGCCGCAGCTGAAGACGGCCCTGTCCACGCCGCCCGCCACGCTCGACCACCCGCCGACGCAGCAGGAACAGGAATCCTGGTTCGGCTTCGATATTGGCGACCTGTTCGGCACGAGCCAAAGAACGCAGACCACGCCCCAGCAGTTCGGCAGCGATCGCCTGCCGCAGACGCAGGCGGCCATCGAGACCGCGCAACAGCAGGTGGACAGCATCAGCGCCGGCGTCACCGACTATTCGTTCACCCCGTTCGGCAAGTTCATCGTGTTCCTGGACAACGGGCAGGTGTGGCGCCAGATCGAAGGCGACTCCGAGCACGCGCATTTCGCGCGCGATCCGAAGAACAATCACGTCACGATATCCCGCGGATTCATGGGCAGCTACAACCTGACGATCAATGACAGCTCGAAGGTCTACAAGGTGACGCGCGTGAAATAGCGCGTGCGTCACGCGGCGTCATGTTCCGCGACGAAATGATTGGGAGCAACCTCGAGCAGCCGGGGCTGGTATTGCTCGGCGTCCGGGTTGTCGATCATCTTTGATTTCAGGAAGCTCAGCGCGGCGCGCGTGTCCAGCGGCGAGGGGAGTTCGCCGGAGAGCTGGATGCGCGGTTTGTTGCGCTCGGCCTTGGGGTCGGGAATGGGGATGGCTGACACCAGCGCGCGCGTATAGGGGTGGCAGGGGTTCTCATAGATGTCGTCGCTTTCGGCGAATTCCACGACGCGGCCGAGGTAAAGGACCATCACCCGGTGCGAAATCTGCCGAACGACCGAAAGGTCGTGGCTGATGAAGATGATGGACATCCCGAATTCCGCCTGCAGATTGGAGATGAGATCGATGATCTGCGAACGGATGGAAACGTCGAGCGCGCTCACCGCCTCGTCGCAGATAACGAGTTTCGGCCTGACAATCATGGCGCGCGCGATGCCGACACGCTGGTTCTGTCCGCCCGAAAATTCGTGCGGATAGCGGTTGATCCACTGGGGCTCAAGCCCCACGCGCGCCATCATTTCGCGCACTTCGCGGCGCACGGCCGCAGCGCCCAGTTCGGGCTTCAGCGTCTTCAGGGGTTCCGCGATGGATTCGCCCACCGTCATGCGCGGATCGAGGCTTTCCATCGGGTCCTGAAAGACGATCTGGAAATCCTTGCGCAGCTTGCGGATCTCGTTTTCTTCCATGGCGCCGAGATTGCGTCCGCACCAGACCACAAGGCCGGCCGTTTCCGGCAAAAGCTTGATGATGGCCCTCGCCAAAGTTGATTTTCCGCAGCCGGACTCGCCCACGATGCCCAGGGTTTCGCCCTGACGCAGGTTGAAGCTCACGCCGTCAACGGCACGCAGAGGCTTGACGTATGAAAACGGAAAGCTGCCAAGGCTCACAGGATAATAGACCTTGAGGTTCTCCACCTGCAGCAGCGTGCTGCGCGCCACGGGAATCTGCGGCGGCGTTTTGCGGTCCGGACGGTCAATGCGCGGCATCGCGCTGAGCAGCATTTTCGTGTACGGATTCTGCGGCCTGTAGAAAATATCGTCCACTGTGCCGTCTTCCACGATGGCGCCTTCGTGCATCACGAGCACGCGGTCGGCCACGCCGGCGATCACGCCCATATCGTGCGAAATAAGGACAATGGCGGTCTTGAGCTCGGTCTTCAGGTCGCGCATCAGCTCCAGGATCTGTGCCTGAACGGTGACATCGAGAGCCGTGGTTGGTTCGTCGGCGATCAAAAGATCGGGGCCGCAGACCGCCGCCATCGCAATCATGACACGCTGCCGCATGCCGCCCGACAGCTCATGCGGATATTGCACGAGCCGGCGACGCGCCTCGGGCAGGCGCACGAGATCGAGAATTTCAACCGCGCGTTTTTCGGCTTCGCCGCGCGACAGACGTTGATGGGTGCGCAATGTCTCGATGAGTTGCGTGCCGATGGTCAGATGCGGCGTGAGCGAGGTCAGCGGGTCCTGGAAGATCATGGTGATTTTCGAACCGCGCAGGGAATTCAGCTGCTTTTCCGGCAGGCCCAGGATTTCGCGCTGGCGGAATTTCACGCTGCCCGACGCCTTCCCGTTCCGGGTGAGCAGTCCCAGTGCGCCAAGGAAGAGCTGGCTCTTGCCGGAGCCTGATTCGCCGACGACGCCCAGACATTCGCCTTCGCCGATCGAGAAATTCGCCCGT
>JAJPIX010000035.1 GCA_021324545.1 Alphaproteobacteria bacterium | reverse complement strand
TTTGAGGGGGAGAGGGCAGGGTGAGGGGGCGGGGGCGAGGGCTTTTATATTGCGACGGTTGTCTCCGCATCCCCCGCTTCCAGAGCGTTCATGTAGGCAAGGATGAGGTCCTCGGTGCGGTAGCGGCCATGCGCCTTCATGTCGTCCTCGCGCACCCCGGGGAAGGTGGAAAGGATGTAGCGCACGTCGTCGCGATCCGTGATCCCGTAGAGGATGAAATAGAGCGCATCCAGCCGCGCGCGAAGATGGGCGCGCTCTTCCTCGTCCCATTTGAACGGCGGCAGAGCTTTGCCGGACTTGTCGACATGGCCCATGTCGCGGGCGAAATCGGCCAGATCATTGGCGGTATAGCTCAGCCGCAGCACATGATCGCGCACGATGTCGAAGGCTTTGTGCTTGCCGAATTTGCTGGTGTAATCCGAAACGATCGGCAGCTGCTCGGCGATATACCAGTTGAGGCTGACGGATTGGATTTTTTTTCGCGCTACGAAATCCAGTGCAAATGAATTCAAGTTCGCAGCAAGCAGCACAAGAGCGTCGGTGCTTTTGCTAACGAGAAGCGGTAATTTGTTTCCGTATCCTGCCTTCGGGACGATGGCGGCTATCACCGTGCGCTCATCGGTTGCTCGAGCAATGTCACGGAATCCCAACGTCCAATTGTTTTCGCTGCTCCAGTCGAGCGCTGCCCAGTCCACCCAAAATTGGGGCGTCGGATAGAAATCGGGATTGGCATGTTCTTCAACACTTGTTCGCTCAGAATGTGCCGCGACATGAATGTTGTCTGGATTTATGCCGACCGAGGCCGCACGATGATCGAACTGATGGATCATTCTTCCGGCATACAGCGGCACGAAGTATTGCTTGCCCTTCTGCCAGCGGCTGCCCGCGACGGGATAGGCGCCCTCCTTCTCCAGCCGCTCGCGCGTCCAGAACAGATTCGAATCATTCGTCATGTGGAACATGGTGAAATAGCGAACCGGCCAGGTGCTCTCAATAATCTCGCCATCGCCGTTGCGTATCACAAGAACGGGCAGTCGCTTGTAGATCGCCGTCGTGATGTCCGCGTCCCGGCGCGTGCGGAAGATGGGCGCGGTGCCGGTGTTGGGGTTGACCAGCGCGAAATCGTCCGGCGTCAGCGGAAACACGCGCTCGGGATTGCCAATGTCATCTGCACTGTTGAGAAAGAAGCCGCACAGCGCCTTGCTGCTTTCACGCTTTTTGCCGGACGCCACAAAGGCGCAAAACTTGAATCGGCTGTCCACGTCCGGGAAAAAGTCTTCGCCTTCGCGTCCGCGATTTTCGAAATCGAGCAGCGCGGAAAGGCGCGCGGATGTGGCGATGGAACGGAAGAAATCCGCCGCGCCCTTGTCGGACGCAATGCCGGAGGGAACGAGCAGGCCCGCGATACCGTCCGGCTTGATCAGCCGCTGCGCGCGCTCCACGAACAACGAATAGATATTCACATCGCCACGCCCGAGCAGCGGATATTCGCCGCTGTCGCGCGCAAGTTCCAGCGCCTTGTCCGCGCGATCCGCCGCCAATTCGTACTGGTCGTAAAGCGGGTCCTTATCCTTCTTCAGCTTGTCGATCATCCGCTTGCGGTCGGCGGCGCGCTGGGCCAGCGCAATTTCCGGCCTGCGCGCGGCGAACCATTCCACCTCCTGCATCTTCAACCGGTCCCAGGGCGGATTGCCGATGATGGCGTCAAATCCGCCTTTGGGGTCGTTGCTTTCCCAATCCGCCCACACGCCGGGGAAGGCCACCTCCCAGTGCAAAAAATGCTCCTGCGCAGCCAGTCCCGTGGCGGCGGCAAGGAGTTCGGAAGCTTCCTGGCTTTTTTTGCCCGGTTTGATTTTCGCGCGGCCCGACAGAAGGTCGTCGATGTCGCCGAAGCCGCCTTTCAAAAGCAGATCTTTGGTTTGGTGCTTTTCTTTCGTGTCCGCAATCCAGCGGCAGGCCTGCCAGAAGCTCAACAGGCGAATAAGCGGATCGGTGACTTCGCGAACGCCGCCGAACGCTTCCTCTGACTTGCGCACTTCCGCCATATCCGCATCCGCCGCGGCCTCGATATCCAGCATCAGCCGCGCAGCCTGCCGCGCCGCCACCACCTGCTGATGGACGAACATGCCGGCAGCTTCCGAAAGCTCGCGTTCCGTCTTCAGCACCCATTCACCAAACAGGCTGTCGCCGCAACGCAGGTGGTGATCGAGGAAGGAGAGCGGCGCGCCGACCGTGAATGTGTGCAGCCAGAGCGAGACCTTGGCCAATTCCACGGCCATCTCGTTCTTGTCCACGCCATAGATCACGCGCTTCAGCACCATGCGCCGCACGATCATGCGGTCTTCAAGCTGTTCCGGCCGGACGATCCATTTGTTGGCCTTGGCTTCATTCAGAATGCGTTCGCGGATCGCGGCAATGCGCTCCCCCAGCGGCGAGGAATATTCGGCCCAGGAAACATCCTTCGGCGCCTGCGCCAGCGCTTCGATCACCGCATCGGTCAGGTAATCGACCAGATGCACCAGAAAGTGACCGCTTCCCATCGCCGGATCGCAGACCTTGAGTTCGAGAAGCGCGGAGGCCAGGTCGTGCTGCGTCAGTTCTTCGAGCCGTTCGGCAACCGGCGTCTTCGCGCTCTTCAGCGCATTTGCTTTTTTCTGGAATGCCTCGCGGCGTTCCCGCACCAGTACGCCGACTGTCTGATCGACGATGAGCGCAACCAGCTCGTCCGGCGTGTAATAGCTGCCGGAGCCTTTGCGCGCGAACGGATTGAGCCGGACTTCGATGGTTCTATCTTTGCGCACAGGCTCATATTCCAGAATGCGCTCGTAGATCGAGCCCAGCTGTTGAACCGAAAGGTCGCGATAGTTGATGAACTTTCCGTCTCCGGTGCGCGACAGCTTGTCCAGAAGCGGCGCAAACTTCGCATCGGGAATTTCCGAATTGTCGAGCAGCGCATGTGCGCTTTTGTCGAACAGGCCGCCATTGTAAGGCGGCAGGCCGATGCCGGTGTCGCCTTCATCGATCAGGCGGAAGAGCGTGCGGCAATGATCCCAATAGTGAGTGGCTTTCGCGCTGAATGTCGCGCCACTGTCGATTTTCGCCGCAATGTCCTGCCGAACGCCTTTGAACAGGCCATAGTCTTCATAGCGCTTGTCGCGCTTGGGCAGAAGATCTCGATCTTCTGCATACAGAATAAAGAGTAGGCGATAAAGCAATGTCAGCGCTGCTTGCCGGGTATCGTCCAGCGATGCTTTGGGATTGGCTGCATCCAGAGCCGCCAGAAAGCCGGGATAGATGTCATTGAAGACAAGCGTACTGAGATTCTTGGCGACGCGCGCTTCCCAGAGCCTGCCTTCTTCCAGAGCGACTTCGTGGAACGTGCGGCCCTTGTCGCGCGTCGGCAGAAACGCTTCGCGCCGGAACATGAGGATGAAAACGGTCAGCAGATGCCGTGCTTGCTCGGCGTTCGGCGCGAAGAGATCGGGCTTGTAACCTTTGATGCCGAGCAGCGCGCCCAGATCGAATTCGAGGAACTGTTCCGAGCGCGATTTCGCCTTCTGCCAGTAAAGCCGCCACACGCGGCCATTGGTGAGGATGCCCCACAGAATCTTGCCATCCGAGATGCCGTCGGCGCGCGTGAGATAGCGCAGCATCTGCGTGGAGGGCACCTGATCGCCCTGGCCGGAGTCGAGACCAAGCTCCCATTTTTTTGACTCGCAGATGACGATGCCGTGCCGGAATTTCTCTGCGGGCCTCTTCGTCTTGTCCGCAAGGGTCAGCGCAGAATTATCGGGGAGCAGAAGACCGTCGGGGATATCTTCGCTTCCCTTCGCAGCCATGGTGTTGCGGCGAAGGATTAGACCGTCCCAGCCGAGTGCGGCCAGAACCTTGTAAATCACCCGCTCTTCCGTATCCGCTTCGTTGTGGACGGCGCCGCTTTCCAACGGGGCAAATATTTCTCTCAGGCTGGCTTCTATCTTCTTGGATTCGGTGTCCTCGAACTCTTGCCAATCCGGCGTTTGCCGGATGCCTTCCATCAGAAAGTCTTCGGTGAAGAGTGTGCCGTTCTGCATTCGGATGAGGTGAACTTAGAATCATGCGGCGATCAACCTGCGCCGGGGCACCGCCCGGCGACAATTTGTCACAAATATTCCTTCGATAGCCCTTGAAATCCTATTCATTGTTCGCTATATGTTCTTTCAGGTGAAACGCTGAAAGGACAGGCCCAAACGATGCCAAGCTGACCGACACTGCATGAACATACAGGCGAATGGGCGCGGCTTGCGGGCGCCCTCGCGAACCGGGCCTGGTTTCCCGCCGCCCGCGCTCCCTTGACGATGGTCGAAGCGCGCGCGGAGATCGAAAGGCGAATTGTCCGGATCTTGCGCTCGCCGTGGCGCCGGGCAAAGGCGTCCGTCATCGGCCCCTGAAGCGGGTCTTCGGCGGCGGCCTTGGGAGCTTGCGGAACGATCAGTTGGGCCTTCCTTGCGGGCGCCCCCTCGCAAGGCAAGGCCCTTTCTGCATGCGCGGCGCGCGCAAACCGCAAGCGGCCTTGAAACGGCCCTGCATCCCCCGCTATCTCACCGCCTCGTTTTGCAATGTGAAGCGCGCATGGCCGGCCACAGTCAGTTCAAGAACATCATGCACCGCAAGGGCCGGGTGGATGCCATCCGCTCCAAGCTCTTTTCCAAGCTCGCGCGCGAAATCACCGTGGCGGCCAAGCTCGGCATGCCCGACCCCGCCCACAATCCGCGCCTGCGCGCGGCCATCATCGCCGCCAAGGCGCAGTCCATGCCCAAGGACAACATCCAGCGCGCCATCGACAAGGCCACCGGCGCGGGCTCCGAGAACATCGAGGAAGTGCGCTACGAAGGCTATGGCCCCGGCGGGGTTGCGCTGATCGTGGAAGCACAGACCGACAACCGCAACCGCACCGGCGGCGATGTGCGCTCGCTCTTCTCCAAATTCGGCGGCGCGCTGGGCGAGCCCAATTCGGTGGCGTTCAATTTCAACCGCGTGGGCGTGATCGCCTATCCCAAATCCAAAGGCAGCGACGACGCCATGCTGGAAGCGGCCATCGAAGCCGGCGCCGATGAATGCGTCTCGGGCGATGAAACCCATGAATTCATCGTCAGCCTGGAAAATTACGGCGCGGTGCGCGATGCGCTGGAAGCAAGGCTTGGCGAGCCGCAGTCGGCCAAAATCGAATGGCGGCCGCAGAACACCGTCCCCGTGCCCGATGACGCCGGCGAATCGCTGGTCAAGCTGCTCGAGGCGCTGGACGACCATGACGATGTGCAGAACGTCTATGGCAATTACGAATTGTCCGATGCCCTGATGGCCAAGCTGGCCGCTTAAGGGTCGCGCGCCGCGAACGGAAGCGGTACAAGGTGGCATGGTCGCCTCCGCGATTCGCATCCTGGGCCTTGATCCCGGCCTTGCCCGCATGGGCTGGGGCGCCATCGAAATTTCCGGCTCGCGGCTGTCGCATGTGGCGCATGGGGTCCTCACCAGCAATCCGAAAGCGGGTCTGGGCGCGCGGCTGTTCGCGCTGCATGCCGCCCTTTGCGCCGTGATCGCGGACGTGCGGCCCTCGGCCATCGCGGTGGAGCAGGCCTTTGTGGCCAAGGATCCGCAGGCTGCGCTCAAGCTTGGTCATGCGCGCGCCGTTGCCCTTCTGGCCGCCGCGCAGGCGGGCCTCGACATCGCCGAATATGCGCCCAACCACATCAAGAAATCGGTGGCCGGCACCGGCCATGCCGACAAGGATCAGGTGCTTCTGATGGTGCGGCGGCTTCTGCCGACCGCGCGGCTCACCGCCGCCGATGCGGCCGATGCGCTGGCTTGCGCCATCGCCCATGCGCACTTCGCCGGCACGCGCGCAAGAATCCTGGAAGCCCTCGCATGATCGGCAAGCTCACCGGAACGGTCGATCACATCGGCGAAGACCACATCATCCTCGATGTGAACGGCGTGGGCTATCTGGTGCATTGCCCGTCCTCCACGCTCTCGCGGCTTGCGGCCGGCGCCAATGTTTCGCTCATGATCGAAACGAAGGTCGGCGAAGACGCCATCCGGCTCTATGGTTTCTCCACCGCCGAAGAACGCGAATGGTTCCGGCTGCTGCAAACGGTGCAGAATGTGGGCGCGCGCGTGGCGCTCAATGTGCTCTCCGCGCTTTCGCCCAACGAATTGCAAAAGGCGATCGCGCTTTCCGACAAGGCCACGGTGGGCAGGGCGCAAGGCGTCGGCCCCAAGCTTGCGCTGCGCATCGTCACCGAGCTGAAGGATAAGGCGCCGGCCATGATGCTGCGAAGCGGCGAAGACGGCACGGTTGTCCCCTTTGCCCCGCGCGGGCCCGAAGCCGATGCCGTCGCGGCCCTCGTCAAGCTCGGCTATTCTCAAAGCCATGCGGCAGAGGCTGTGGCGCGCGCCGCGCGCGACATGGGCAATGCGGCCACCGATGTGCTGATCCGGGAAAGCCTGCGGAGCATGGGACGCTAGATGGCCACACCCGAACGCCTTGTCGCGCCAGACCGCAGCGAAGAAGACGCGCTGGAAACCTCGCTGCGCCCGAAGCGGCTGGCCGAATTCGTGGGCCAGAAGCAGGCTTGCGAGAATCTGTCCGTCTTCATCGCGGCGGCAAAGAAGCGGAAAGAACCGCTCGATCATGTCCTGCTCTCCGGTCCGCCGGGCCTTGGCAAAACCACGCTCGCCCAGATCGTGGCGCGCGAGCTGGGCGTGAATTTCCGCTCCACCTCCGGCCCGGTGCTGGCGAAGGCGGGCGATCTGGCCGCCATCCTCACCAATCTCGATGAGAACGACGTGCTGTTCATCGACGAGATCCACCGGCTCAACCCGGCCGTGGAGGAAATCCTTTATCCGGCCATGGAGGATTTCGAGCTCGACATCATCATCGGCGAAGGGCCGTCGGCGCGCACCGTGAAGATCGAGCTCAAGCCCTTCACCCTGATCGGCGCCACCACGCGCGCTGGACTCATCACCACGCCGCTGCGCGACCGGTTCGGCATCCCCATCCGCCTCAACTTCTATTCGGCGGAGGAATTGCTCGCCATCGTGGAACGCGGCGCGCGCGTGCTCGGGCTTGATCTCGCAGCCGACGGCGCAAGAGAGATCGCCTCCCGCGCCCGCGGCACGCCGCGCATCGCCGGCCGCCTGCTCAAGCGCGTGCGCGATTTTGCCTCCGTTGCCGGCCACGCCAGGATCGATGCAAAGACGGCCGATGCGGCGCTGACGCGGCTGGAGGTGGATGTCCGCGGCCTGGATGCCTTCGACAGGCGGTATCTCAGGCTGATTGCGGAAAGCTTTGGCGGCGGCCCGGTCGGGATCGAAACCATCGCGGCCGCGCTTGGCGAAGCGCGCGATGCGATCGAGGAAACCGTGGAACCGTTCCTGCTGCAGCAGGGTTTTGTGCAGCGCACGCCCCGCGGCCGCATGCTGGCGCCGGCGGCCTTCGCGCATCTGGGTTTGCCCGTGCCACCGGAAAGCCCCGCGCAGTTCGGATTGTTCGCCGAAGGGGAAGAAAGCTGAAATCCCTATGCGGATCGTCTGGCATGTTCTGATCCTTGCGTTCGCCGTCGGGCTCACGCTTGTCACCTTCAACTTCTGGGGCGATTTCGGCGTGGCGATGAAGGATTTTCTCGACGCGCCATCCCCGCCGCCGCCGCCGGCCAGCCAGCCGTTCATGGTCAACGCGCTTCCGCCCGCGCCCGCGGCAAAGCCGCCCTGCCCGAAGGGCCGGAAATGTCAGTGACGGACCGGGAAAATCCGCCAGGCTGGTTTCGCGGCAGGGTCCATGTCCTGCCGGTGCGCATTTATTACGAGGACACCGATCTTTCCGGCGTGGTCTATCACGCCAACTATCTGCGCTTCATGGAACGCGGCCGTTCGGAGTTCTTTCGCGCCGCCGGCATCCCGCTGGCAAGGCTCGATGATGCGGAACCGACAGCCTGGGCCTTGCGCAAGCTCTCGCTTGAATTCCACCGCGCCGCCCGCCTCGACGACATGCTGGAGGTCCACACCGCCTGCACCGCCATATCCGGCGCGCGCATGTCGGCGGACCAGAAAATCTATTCCGGCGGCGCGCTGCTCACCCACGGCCGCGTGGAAGCCTGCATCATCACGCTGTCGGGCAAGCCCCGGCGCATTCCCGAATCCGTGCGGGCAAAACTTGCGCCTTATCTCGTCGAAACAGACACTTAACGATTGGCGTCAAAATTCGGCCACCTTTCAATGAGTTTTTGCGCAAGGCTATAACCCACGATGCGTTCCAGGCCGCGCGCAAGGCGCTTTCGGCTCAAGAGGTTTTCATGTCCCTGAAGCGTTTCGCAGCCGCGATCATCTCGGCCGTGGTCATATCCATGGGAACGGCGGGGCTCGCGGATACCGCGCTTGCGCAACGCACGCCGCGCGCCGCCCCCACAAGCCCGGTTGCCGACACGCAGCCTCTCTCCGCGCCCACAACCAATGTGGATGTGCAGCAGACCGGCGGCGAAGCCGCGCCCGACGCCACCAGCATTTCGGTTGTGCCGCTCTTCATGCGCGCCGATCCGCTGGTCAAAACCGTGCTCATTCTTCTGCTGCTGGCATCGCTGTGGTCGTGGACGATCATCATCAACAAATGGCTCGCGCTCGGCTCCATCCGCCGCCGCGCCGACAAGTTCGAAAAGATTTTCTGGTCGGGCCTTTCGCTGGACGAGCTCTATCAGCAGTTTGCGCGGCCCGAACATCCGCTGGCGGCGGTGTTCGTTTCGGGCCTGCGCGAGTGGCGCCGCGCCTTCGAAGGCGGGCAGGCGCCGCGCGAATCCATGCTGCCCGGCGTCAAGGACCGCATCGACAAGGCGATGACGGTAACAATCACGCGCGAAACCGACGGACTGGAGCGTCAGCTCGGCTTTCTTGCAACCGTCGGCGCCACTGCGCCGTTTGTAGGTCTGTTCGGCACCGTTTGGGGCATCATGAATTCGTTTTCGGCCATCGCCGCCCGCCATGACACCACGCTCGCCGTGGTGGCGCCCGGCATTGCCGAAGCCCTGTTCGCCACCGCCATGGGGCTGCTTGCGGCCATTCCGGCGGTGATTTTCTACAACAAGTTCATCAACGAAATTAATCGTTACGGCACGCGGCTCGAAGCCTTTGCCGACGAATTTTCCGCCATTCTGTCCCGCCAGCTCGACGACAAGGTGCGCTGATGGCTGCTGGGATCAGGCGAATCGAGTCCGGGCGAAGGGGCCGCATCCGCCCCATGGCGGAAATCAACGTCACGCCTTTTGTGGATGTGATGCTCGTGCTCCTGATCGTGTTCATGGTGACGGCGCCCCTGCTCACCGTGGGCGTGCCCGTCGATCTGCCGAAGACGCGCGCGCAGGCGCTCGGCCAGGATCGTGAACCGCTGTCGGTGACGATCAGGCGGAACGGCCGCATCTATCTTCAGAACACGGTCGTTTCCGAAGACGAGCTTGTGCCGAAGCTCACGGCCATTGCCGCCAACGGCTACGATCAGCGCATTTTCGTCCGCGGCGACAGGTCCGTGGATTACGGCCGCGTGATGCAGGTGATGGCGCTGATCAGCTCCGCCGGTTTCACGCATATCGGACTTGTGACCGATGTCGCAAAGCCTCGCCCGGAAAAGAAGTAGGATCTCGCTCGCAAGCCGCGCGGGCGACCGCCGCTCGCCGCTGGCCTGGGCGGGCTCCCTGTTGCTGCACGGCGGACTGATCGCCGCGACGTTCTTTACCTTCACGCATTCGCTCGACATTTCCGACGAGTCGCCGCCCAGCATCCCGGTCGATCTCATTACCATCGGGGAAAAAACCAACATTGCCCCGACCGCGCGGCCCGCGCCGCAAATCAGGCCGGAACCCGTCGAAGCTCAGGCGCACCCGCTGGATGTTCAGACGCCGGTTATTCCGCAGCAGGAGGATCAGGCGGAGCCCGCGCCCGACGAGTCGCCTTCCGAACCTGCCCTGAAGCCGCCCGAACCCACGCCGGTTCCGCAATTGAAGCCGCAGCAGCAGCCCGCGCCCGCGAAACCGCAAAAGCCGAAATCGGATCAATTCGCGGCGCTGCTGAACAAGCTCACATCCGCCCCGGCCACGACCTCCAATGCCAAGCCGGGCACGCGCACGGTTAAGGGCATCGGGCAGATGAACGCCATGACGATGGACCTGGTGGATGCGCTGCGGAACCAGATTTCCCAATGCTGGACGGCGCCGGTCGGCGCCCCCCATCCCGAGCAGCTCATCGTGGAAATGGAAGTTTTTCTCAATCCGGACGGAAGCGTCGCACAGCCGCCACAATTGACGGCAGACTCCGCCGCTGCCGTCGCGTCCAATCCGTTCATGCGTGCGGCGGCCGATGCGGCCAAGCGGGCGATCTTTGTCTGCGCGCCGTACAAGTTGCCCGCGGACAGGTATTCATTATGGCGGGATATCACGGTGACATTCGATCCGCGCAAGATGCTTGGCGCAGATTAATGGAGAGACGAATGATGAAATCTGCGGTTTCACGCGCGCTGGTTTTCGCTGCCGCCGCATTGGCCGCTCTGGCCTTTGCCGCGCCCGCGAGCGCCCAGCTGCATGTCGACGTCAATCAGGGCGTGGTGCAGCCGCTGCCGATCGCCATTCCCGATTTTCTCGGCGGCCCGGTGGGCGCGCAGATTGCGGGCGTTGTGCGGGCCGACCTCAACCGTTCGGGCCTGTTCAAGGCGCTCGATCCGAAATCTTTTGTCGACCAGATCAGGGACGTGAACGTCCCGCCGAATTTTGCGAACTGGCGCGTGATCAACGCGCAGGCGCTGGTAACGGCATCGGCCGCCAATCAGCCGGATGGCCGGTTGCGCGTGGATTTCCGCCTGTGGGACGTGTTCGGCGAAAACCAGATGCTGGGCCAGCAATATTCCACGACCCCGGAAAACTGGCGGCGCATCGCGCACATGATCTCCGATGCCATTTATCAACGGATCACGGGCGAAAAGGGCTATTTCGATACCCGCATCGTCTTCATTTCGGAGTCCGGCCCGGCCACGCATCGCATCAAGCGGCTTGCGATCATGGATGAAGACGGCGCCAATCCGCAGTTCCTCACGAACGGCAGCTATCTCGTGCTGACGCCGCGCTTCAATCCCACCGCGCAGATGATCGCCTACATGTCATACGCGGAAAACCGTCCGCGCGTTTATCTCTTCGATCTGGAAACCGGGCGGCAGGAGATGCTGGGCAACTTTCCCAACATGACGTTCAGCCCGCGCTTTTCGCCCGACGGCAACAAGGTGGTCATGAGCCTGGAACAGGGCGGCAATTCCGACATCTATGTGATGGATCTGCGCACCCGCAGCGTATCCCGGCTCACGGCCGACCCGGCGATCGATACCTCGCCGTCCTATTCGCCCGACGGGACGCAAATCACCTTTGAATCCGACCGCGGCGGCAGCCAGCAGGTTTATGTGATGAATGCCGACGGCTCCAACCAGCATCGCATCAGCTTTGGCGGCGGCAAGAACGGCACGCCTGTCTGGAGCCCGCGCGGCGATCTCATCGCATTTACCAAACAGGATGGCGGCGCCTTCCGCATCTGTGTCATGCACCCCGACGGCTCGGGCGAGCGTGTCATCACGGACGGCTGGGAGGACGAGGGCCCCACCTGGGCGCCCAACGGCCGCGTGCTGATGTTCACGCGCAGCGAACGCAACGGCCGCGGCGCGCAGATATGGTCGGTGGACATCACCGGACGCAACGAACAGCGCGTGTTGACGCCCGGTGCGGCGTCAGACCCGGCCTGGTCGCCCTTGATCCAGTAGGAGGTGGCTCTTAGTATTTTCCGCCGCTTTTCCACGGCAATCGCCAGTGGTTTATGGAACCGGTGCACGCCCCCAGAGAGTTATGGCATGGCTCCGCCGCACCAGGAGCTTATTGCCGAGATGGAGTTGTGTTCATGAGATACTCGACCGCCCTCAAGCTTTCCGCCGTCTGCGCGGCGCTTCTGCTCGCCGCATGTGAATCCAAGCCGCCCGCGGCCAGCGAAGCGCCGCCCGGGCCTTCGGCGCCCATGACGACCTCCAACGTCGTTCCGGGCAGCGAGGAGGACCTGCGTGTCAATGTCGGCGATACCGTGCATTTTGCCTACGACCGCTACGACATTCAGCCGGAAGACCAGAACACGCTGCAGCGCCAGGCT
The DNA here is from genome assembly GCA_021324545.1 of Alphaproteobacteria bacterium. Lineage (GTDB taxonomy): Bacteria > Pseudomonadota > Alphaproteobacteria > Micropepsales > Micropepsaceae > Rhizomicrobium. The sequence goes on along the minus strand of JAJPIX010000035.1, from coordinate 44,431 downwards.
GCGTGGCTGCAGAAATATCCCGGCGTGCATGTCACCGTCGAAGGCCATTGCGACGAGCGCGGCACGCGCGAGTACAATCTCGCGCTCGGCGCGCGCCGGGCCAACGCCGTCAAGCAGGTGCTGGTGGCGAACGGCGTGTCGCCTGCGCGCATCGATACGATTTCCTACGGCAAGGAGCGTCCGATCTGCACGGAGTCGACCGAGGAATGCTGGGCGCAAAATCGCCGCGGCGTCACCGTGGTAACCGGCGGTCCTTCGTCATAGGGCCGCCTGTCAGCCGAAGAAGGCGCTTCCCTTCCCGGAGGCGCCTTTTTCATTTCGGGCCGGCCTCAATTTGGGCAAAGTCATTTGCTTTTCAAGGTTTTGGCGGAGGCGATTTCAGCTAACGGATGGCTCAAATGCGTGAAACGAACACACGTATGCAGAAGGCGCTGCGTTTTGCCGCCGCCGGCGGCGCGTTGGCCGGGCTGCTGATCGTCGGCAATGGCGTGCTCGCCGATCAGGGCGGAGGGGCCGCCGGCCAGAATCTCGTTTACAGGCTGAGCGCCGCCGAAATACGGGCGCGCGCGCTGCAATCGCAAGTCCGGGCCGATCAGCGCCGGCTGGGCATCCAGGTTGCCGGGCTCTTCGGTCCGGATGAAGAAGAACAGCAGCGCGAACAGGCGCAGGATGCTTCGATCACCCAGCTGAACCAGCGCGTGGGTGAACTCGAGCAATCGCTGCAGCAGCTGACCGGCCAGATCGAGCAGCTCCAGCATCGCATCGACCAGCTCAACACGCGCATGGATCGCATGCAGAAGGATTTCGACTACAAGCTCTGCAGCATGGCGGGACAACAATTGTCTGCGGGGGCCGGGGATCAGCCGGCGCTTCCCTGCAATCCGGGCGGCAACCAGCAGTCCGCGCCGGATCAGGGTGCGGCAGCGATGCCGTCCGGCGAACCGGCGGGTGGTGCCGAAGGGCCGGCGCATCTGGCGCCGCCCCCGGGCGTGCTCGGTTCGCTGACGCCGGCCGAAGCCAATGCCGCCGGACGCCAGCAGGCTTCGCTTCCGCCGTCCAGTGGATCGGGCGGCGATGCGAACGGCAGTTTCAACGCCGCGATGGATTTGCTTGCCAAGGCCCAGTATGACCAGGCGCGCAGCGCGTTTCGCGCATTTGCCGACGCCAATCCCAAGGACCCCCTGACGCCGCAGGCGATCTACTGGGTTGGTGACATCGCGTTCGTGCAGAAGGATTATCCCACGGCCGCGCGTACATTTGCGGAAGAGATCAAGCGTTTTCCGGCCAGCGCAAGGGCGCCTGAAAGCATGCTCCGGCTTGGCCAGTCGCTGATCGCAATGAATCAGAAGCAGGAAGGTTGCACCGCTCTTGCCGCGCTCGCCAGCAAATACCCGAACGCCTCGAAGAACATCTCGGGCCAGGCCGCGGCCGCGCGCAAGGACGCCGGCTGCCGCTAGGCCGCTCGACGAACGTTTTGCCGAACGCATGGCGGTATTGGGGCCGCCGTGGCCGGCCGCCGTCGCCGTCTCGGGCGGCGGGGATTCACTTGCGCTGATGCTGCTCCTTGTCCGTTGGGCGAGCGCACATCGCCGCAAGCCTCCGGTAATCCTGACCGTCGATCACGGCCTGCAGAAGAATTCAGCCGCGGTGGCGCGAAGGGTTGCAGAAGCCGCCAGGCGCAAGGGCCTGGAGGCGCATGTGCTGTCTTGGGAAGGCGTCCGGCCGAAAGCCGATATCGAAAATGCCGCGCGGCAGGCGCGTTATCGTCTGATGGGCGAATGGTGCCGCAAGCACCGAATCCGCACCCTGTATCTTGCCCATAACCGGGAGGACCAGGCCGAAACCTTTCTTCTTCGTCTCGCGCGCGGCAGCGGCGTCGATGGGCTCTCCGCCATGAGCCCGATCGCACCGTTCCCGATTCCCGGTTTCGCAGAGATTGTCCTGGTCAGGCCGCTTCTGGAATTCAGCCGCGCGGAGCTGCGTCATTATTTGCACATGGCGCGCGAGCGGTGGACCGAGGATCCCATGAACAGCGATCCGCGTTTTGCCCGCACACGCTTTCGCGCCCTTCTTCCGGCGCTGGCGGACGCCGGGCTGTCCGCGGAGCGAATCGCCGACGCCGCGGGCCATCTCCGCCGCGCGCGCGACGCCCTTGATCTGGTCAGCGAGGCGCTGATCGGCCGCTACGCAAGGCTGGAGCGCGAATATGCGCTGGTGAATGCCAAAGCATTCGCGGCCGCCCCGGCCGAACTGGCGCTTCGCAGCCTTGCAACCCTCTTACAGCGCGTTTCCGGCGCGGCCTACCGCCCACGCTTTGAGAGCCTGTCTCGGCTTCTTCTGTGGATCGGAACCGGCCGGTTGGGGGGCGGGCGAACGCTTCATGGCTGCAAAATCGGCCCGGCGCCCAAGCGTCTGGCTGTTTTTCAGTCGCAAACGCTTCTGATCCAGCCGGAACCGCCGCGAAGGAAGGGAAGAAAATAGGGCTTTTTCAGGCAATCGGGCGGCAAACCGGTGTCCTGACCGGACCAATCATCCATTAATCCCCTTTTGAGGCCGCAATTGCCCCCGCACCTTAAATTTCTTAACGTTTTCGTGGCTGGCAATGCGTTAACAAGGTGACTATCTAAGGCTGGCGAGGCTGTGTTCGCCTCACGAAAGGACGCTCGTGAACAATCTCCGCAATCTGGCGCTTTGGATCATCATCGCCCTGCTGTTGGTGGCGCTGTTCAACCTCTTCCAGGGAACGGGTAGCCATCCGGCGACTTCGGCGATGAACTTCACCGAATTCAGCGAGCATGTCTCGCGCAATGAGGTGCGCGCTGTCACCATCCAGGGCAACCAGATCACCGGTCAATTGGCCAACGGCCAGCAGTTCACGACCTACACACCCGACGATCCCGATCTCACCAAGCAGATGCTCGATCACCACGTGAGCATCAGCGTGAAGCCGGCGGATGACGGCTCCTTCAGCCTGATGAGCGTCTTCATCAACTGGTTCCCGATGCTGCTTCTGATCGCGGTGTGGATATTCTTCCTGCGCCAGATGCAGTCGGGCGGCGGCAAGGCGATGGGCTTCGGCAAGAGCCGCGCAAAGCTTCTGACCGAACGCACGGGCCGCGTGACGTTCGAGGATGTGGCCGGCGTTGACGAAGCCAAAGACGAACTCAAGGAAGTCGTCGACTTCCTGAAAGACCCGCAGAAATTCCAGCGGCTCGGCGGCCGCATTCCGAAGGGCGTGCTGCTTGTCGGCCCGCCGGGAACGGGCAAGACCCTCCTGGCGCGCGCCATTGCCGGCGAAGCCAATGTTCCGTTCTTCACGATTTCAGGCTCGGATTTCGTCGAAATGTTCGTGGGCGTGGGCGCAAGCCGCGTGCGCGACATGTTCGAGCAGGCGAAAAAGAACGCGCCCTGCATCGTGTTCATCGATGAAATCGATGCGGTCGGCCGGCATCGCGGCGCGGGCCTTGGCGGCGGCAACGATGAGCGCGAACAGACGCTCAACCAGTTGCTCGTCGAGATGGACGGCTTTGAATCCAACGAAGGCGTGATCCTGATCGCCGCCACCAACCGGCCTGACGTGCTCGATCCGGCGCTGCTGCGGCCGGGCCGTTTCGACCGGCATGTGGTGGTTCCCAATCCCGATCTCACCGGCCGCGAGAAGATTTTGCGCGTGCACATGCGCAAGGTTCCGCTCGCGCCCGATGTAGAGCCGCGCATCATCGCGCGCGGCACGCCCGGTTTTTCCGGCGCCGATCTCGCCAATCTCGTGAACGAGGCGGCGCTGTTGGCGGCCCGCCGCGGCAAGCGCGTCGTCACCATGTCCGAGCTCGAAGACGCCAAGGACAAGGTGCTGATGGGTGCCGAGCGCCGGTCCATGGCGATGACCGAAGAAGAAAAGAAACTCACGGCCTATCACGAAGGCGGCCATGCGCTTGTGGCATTGAACGTGAAGGGCTCCGATCCGATCCACAAGGCGACGATCATTCCGCGCGGGCGGGCGCTCGGCCTTGTCATGCGCCTGCCGGAACGCGACCAGCTTTCGGTGACGCGCGAGAAGATGCTGGCGGATTTGTGCGTGGCGTTCGGCGGGCGCATCGCCGAGGAAATCATCTTCGGCCACGATAAAGTCACCACCGGCGCGATGAGCGACATCGATCAGGCGACCCGCATGGCGCGCGCCATGGTGACCCGCTTCGGCATGAGCGACGATCTGGGCCCGATCGCCTACGCCGAAAATCAGGACGAGGTTTTCCTGGGCCACACGATCGCGCGCCAGCAGAATGTCTCGGAGGCCACCGCCCAGAAGATCGATGCGGAAATTCACCGCATCATCGATGAATCCTACAATCGCGCGAAGAAGATCATCACGGAAAAGACCCGCGACCTGCATATCATCGCCCTTGGCCTTCTCGAATATGAAACGCTGACGGGCGATGAAATCGTGGCGCTGCTCAAGGGCATCCAGCCGGTCCGCGAGCCCTATCAGGATCCCGAACCGCAACGCGGCGCGGGGCCAAGCGTTCCGGCGGCCGGTCGTCCGCGCACGCCCGGCATCATCACGCCGGAGCCGCAGCCGGGCCATTGAGCCTTGTGACGCCAAAGGTTCTTGGCATTGTGAATATCACGGAGGATTCGTTCTCCGACGGCGGACGTTTTCTCGATGCGTCTGCCGCGATTGAACACGCGCACAAGCTGGCGAATGACGGCGCCGATATTCTCGATCTTGGCGCCGCGGCCAGCAATCCGGCCGCGAAGCCTGTTCCGCCGGATGCGGAGATCGCGCGGCTCGCGCCGGTTGTGGCGGCGCTGAAACGCGAAGGCCGCGCCATTTCCGTCGACAGCTTCTCGCCCGCCGTGCAGCGCTGGGCGATCTCGCAGGGCGTGGACTATCTGAACGACATTCAGGGCTTTCCCGAACCCCAGCTCTATCCGTTTCTCGCCACAGCGCCCGCAAAGCTGATCGTCATGCATGCGGTGCAGAGCCGCGGCCGCGCCGGGAAGATCGACGTGCCGCCGGATGAGATCATGGATCGCATCAAGTCGTTCTTCGACCAGCGCATTGCCGCGCTCACCCGGGCAGGCGTCGCGAGAGACCGGCTGGTTCTCGACCCCGGCATGGGCTTTTTCGTGGGGACCAACCCGCAGACATCGTTTACCGTGCTGCGGCGGTTGCCCGACCTCAGGTCGGCGTTCGGGCTGCCGGTGCTGGTCTCCGTTTCGCGTAAATCTTTCTTACGCGCTGTTACAGGCCGTTCCGCGGATGCCGCCGGTGCGGCCACGCTGGCAGCCGAGCTTTTCGCGGCAAGCCGGGGTGCCGATTACATCCGCACCCATGATCCCGCGGCGCTCCGGGATGGGCTTCTGGTCGGGAAGGCGCTTGCCGGGCCCAAGGGCGAAGCGTAGGAAATCCAGCCGTTTAGCAACGGCTGCACCCGCGGCCGGTCCATTTTTTGCTATGCTGTCTCAGGGCTGTGCCACGAGGGATTAGATGACCCGCAAGCTGTTCGGTACCGATGGCATCCGGGGCCGCGCCAACGCGTTCCCCATGACGCCGGAGATCGCCATGAAAGCGGGCATGGCGGCGGGCCGCATCTTCACGCGCGGCGATTATCGGCATCGCGTGGTGATCGGCAAGGATACGCGCCTTTCCGGCTACATGATCGAGCCCGCGCTGGTGGCGGGCTTCACCGCCGTCGGCATGGACGTCTTCCAGTTCGGACCTCTGCCAACGCCGGCCGTCGCGATGCTTGTCCGCTCGCTGCGCGCCGACCTCGGCGTCATGATTTCCGCCTCGCACAACGAATACCAGGACAACGGCATCAAGTTCTTCGGGCCCGACGGCTACAAGCTGTCGGACGAGCGCGAAGCCGAAATCGAGCGCCTGATGACCAACGGGCTCGAAGAAGGGCTGGCGGCGCCTGCCAAGCTTGGCCGCGCCAAGCGTGTGGACGACAGCCAGGCCCGCTACATCGAATATGCCAAGAGCACCTTTCCCAAAAGGCTCAGGCTCGATGGCATGCGCGTGGTGATCGATTGCGCCAACGGCGCCGCTTACAAGGTGGCGCCCGAAGTGTTGTGGGAGTTGGGCGCCGAAGTCATCAAGATCGGTGTCGAACCCAACGGCTTCAACATCAATCAGGACTGCGGGTCCACCGCGCCGGCCGCGATGCAGGCCAAGGTGCGCGAAATGCGCGCCGATTTCGGTGTTGCGCTCGATGGCGATGCCGACCGCGCGATCATGGCCGATGAAACGGGCCGCATCATCGACGGCGACCAGATTCTGGCGCTCATGGCGCGCTCCTGGAACAAGTCCGGGCGCCTGAAGGGCGGCGGCGTGGTCGGAACGGTCATGTCCAATGCGGGCCTTGATCGCTATCTGCAATCCATGAACCTGAAGCTCGTGCGTGCGCCGGTGGGCGATCGCTATGTGCTGGAAGACATGCGCAAGGGCGGCCTGAATGTCGGCGGCGAACAATCCGGCCATATCATTCTGAGTGACTTCACTACCACGGGCGACGGCCTGATCGCCGCGCTGCAGGTGCTTGCGGTGCTGGCGGAAGAAGGAAAACCCGCAAGCCAGGCCGCCCATCTGTTCGAGCCCCTGCCGCAGGTGATGGAAAATGTCCGCTTCCGCAACGGCTCGCCGCTGGAAGATGCGCGCGTGAAATCGCAGATTGACGCCGGTGCAGCCCGGCTCAGTGGCAAAGGCCGCGTGCTGGTGCGCAAGTCCGGCACCGAACCGGTGATCCGCATCATGGCCGAGGGCGAGGACGAGCGCGAAATCCGCAGCATTGTGCGCGAGATCGCAGCCGCCATCCGGGAAGTCGCCGCATGACGAAGCCCCGCCGGCTTCTCATCATCGCAGGATCGGATTCAAGCGGCGGCGCGGGCCTCCAGGCCGACATCAAGACCGCGACCATGCTCGGCTGTTACGCCATGACGGCGGTGACGGCCGTCACCGCGCAGGACACCCGCACCGTCAGGACCATTCAGCCGCTTCCCGCAAAGCTGGTGCGCGAGCAGATCCTGCTGACGCTGGACGATATCGGCGCCGACGCCGTCAAGATCGGCATGCTGGCGAACGCGGAAATCGTGAACGCTGTGGCGACAGTGCTGAACAAGCAGGCGCGCCGGATTCCTGTGGTGCTCGACCCGGTGATGATTTCCACCAGCGGGAAGCCGCTGCTGGAAAAGCGGGCGGTCGCCGCGCTGAAACAGAATTTGCTGCCGCTGGCAGCGCTGGTCGCGCCCAACATTCCCGAGGCGAAGGCGCTGGCCGGCATGAAGGGAACAGCGCGCGCCCAAGCCGAAAAGGCCGGCCGCGTCCTGATGGCGCTGGGGGCGAAGGCCGCGCTGATCAAGGGCGGTCACGCGACCAGGGCGACTGTGGACGATGTGCTGGTGTGGAAAGGCGGCGTCGAAATTTTCGCGTTTCCGCGGATCAGGACAAGGCATACGCACGGCACCGGCTGCACGCTCTCAACCGCGATCGCCTGTCATCTGGCGCAAGGGCTTTCACTGCCGCTCGCGGTCGGCAAGGCGCGCGAGTTCGTGCAGGCCGCCATCGAAGCTGCTCCCGGTTTCGGCCGCGGCCATGGCCCGCTCAATCACATGCACCGGCTGCCGGCCGGCTAGGCCGCAATTTTCGCCAGCCGGCCGCGGATGATCTCCTCGGCCTCGCGCACGATGCGCGCCACCAGCTCCTTGCACGACGGGATGTCGTGGATCAGCCCTTGCGTCTGGCCGGCCGACCAGATGCCTGCGTCCATCTCGCCTTTTTCCAGAACGATGGCGCCGCGCGCGCCGGCAACAAGGTCCTTGACGTCCGCAAAGCTGGCGTTGCCGCGTTTTTCGATCTCCACCACCTGATCGCTGACGGCGTTCCTTGCCACGCGCGCGGTGTTGTGGAGCGTGCGGAAAATCAGATTGGTCGCGCGCTCGTCGTTCGCCACGATCTGCTTCTTCACATTCTCGTGGATTGGGGCTTCCTTCGTCGCCATGAAGCGCGTGCCCATGTTGGCGCCGTCGCAGCCCAGCGCGAGCGCCGCCACAAGCCCGCGCGCATCGGCCATGCCGCCGGACGCGATGATCGGAATGGAAAGCCTGTCCGCCGTCGCCGGAAACAGGATCAGCCCGCCCACATCGTCTTCGCCGGGATGGCCCGCACACTCGAAGCCGTCAATGGACACGCAATCCACGCCGATGGATTGCGCCTTCACCGCGTGGCGCACGCTGGTGCATTTGTGGATCACCTTCACGCCCGCCTCCTTGAAGCGCGGCAGGTGCGGCTGCGGGTTGTTGCCGGCCGTCTCCACGATCTTGACGCCGCTTGCGATGATCGCCTCGCGATATTCGTCGTAAGGGATGGGTGTGATGGAAGGCAGGATGGTCAGGTTCACGCCGAACGGCTTGTCGGTCATGTCGCGGCAACGCTGCACTTCTTTGGCAAGCGCCTCCGGCGGGCCGGCGGAATGGGCGGTGATGAATCCGAGCGCGCCGGCATTGTCAACGGCCGCGATCAGCTCCGCGCCCCCCACACGGGTCATGCCGCCGCAGGTAATCGGCGCCTCCACGCCGAACATCTCCGTGAATCGGGTTTTCAACATGGCTTTTCCTCTTTGGCAAAATCCTGCCGGTCAGCGATCCGCAAAAGGATCGCGCACCAAGATGGTGTCGTCGCGCTCCGGGCTGGTGGACAGCAGCGCCACGGGCGCGCCGGTCAGCTCTTCCACGCGCCGCACATATTTCACGGCCTGCGCCGGCAAATCGGCCCAGCTGCGTGCGCCGCGCGTGGATTGCGTCCAGCCCTCGAAGGTTTCGTAGATCGGCTTGCAGCGCGCCTGCTCGCCCGCATCGGCGGGGAGATGATCGATGTTCTTGCCGTCAAGCCGGTAACCGACGCAGATTTTGATCTCGTCGAAGGTGTCCAGCACGTCGAGCTTGGTGAGCGCGATGCCTTCGACCCCGCCGGTGATCGCCGTCTGGCGCACAAGCACCGCATCGAACCAGCCGCAACGGCGCTTCCTGCCCGTCACCGTGCCGAATTCCGCGCCGCGCTCCCCCAGCTTTTCGCCGATGCTGTCGGTGAGTTCCGTCGGAAACGGCCCTTCGCCCACGCGCGTGGTGTAAGCCTTCACGATTCCCAGCACATAGCCGATGTCGCGCGGGGAAACGCCCGATCCCGCCGCCGCCTGTCCGGCCACGGTGTTGGAGGAGGTGACATAGGGATAAGTGCCATGATCGATGTCGAGCAGGACGGCCTGCGCGCCCTCGAACAGGATGCGTTTTCCGTCCCGCCGCGCTTCATCGAGCTTGCGCCAGGCCGAACCTGCGAACGGCAAAATCCTGGGCGCGATGTCTTTCAGCGATTGCAGCAGCGCGTTCGCGTTGATTTCTTCCGCGCCAACGCCGCGCCGAAGCGCATTGTGATGCGCAAGCAGCCGTTCGATTTTGGGCGGCAGGGTGGAAAAATCCTTGAGATCGATCACCCGCAACGCCCGCCGGCCCACCTTGTCTTCGTAAGCGGGGCCGATGCCGCGCTTGGTCGTGCCCAGCTTCTGCACGCTGTTGGAGCTTTCGCGCGCCTCGTCCAGTTCCCGGTGCAGCGGAAGGATGAGCGCGGCGTTTTCCGCCACCAGCAGGTTTTCCGGCGTCACTGCCACACCCTGCGCCTTCAGCTTTTCGATTTCGGAGACGAAGGCCCACGGGTCCACCACGACGCCGTTGCCGATCACGGCCAATTTCCCCGGCCGCACCACTCCGGAGGGAAGCAGGCTCAACTTGAAGGTCTTGCCGTCGATGACGAGGGTGTGGCCGGCGTTGTGGCCGCCCTGGAAGCGCACCACCACGTCGGCGCGCGCCGACAGCCAGTCCACAATCTTTCCCTTGCCTTCGTCGCCCCATTGGGCGCCGATCACGGCCACATTCGCCATTGCTCAGGAATCTCGGAGGTTACAGGGGAGGTTACAGCGCCCGAACGCCAAGGCCAAGTGGCGGCCTATCGCGGACCGAACGGCACCAGCATGGGCACCCGGCGGCGATAATCGTCATAGGCGGCGGCGCCAAGCTCATCGCGCAGGAATTTTTCTTCGAGCCTTGCCTTCATCCAGATGCTGAGTGCGATAAGCACAGCCCCGGCGAGCCCCAGCAGCGTTCCCTTGGCCGCCATGGTTGCAAAAATGGCGATCAGAAGCCCCGTGTAGATCGGATGGCGCACGATGGCATAGGGGCCGGTGTCCACGATGCGATGGCCCGGTTTTTTCGTGATCCAGCCTGACCAGAGTTCTCCCAGATAGATGCGCGCCCACCAGCAGAACAGAAAACCCGCAAGCGCAACGGCAATACACGCCCAAACGGCGTCAAGGCTCATCAGGGGCCACAGGCGGATCTGGCCGGGCCGTTCGGACGGAACGGCGAAAATCACGCCGCCCGCGATCAGGACAAGGCGGTACCACAGCTCGCTGCCAAAGCTCGCGCGCTTCTCGGCGCGGCTGCTCCAGATGGCGGCCGCAAGCCATGAGACCGCCCACGCGAGCCACAACCCGGCCAGTGCAAGCCCCGGGCGGTAGTAGATCCAGTCGATCCAGTTCATGGGCTCACGCAAAGGGAAGGAGCATCGGCACGCGCCTGCGATAGGCATCATACGCTTCTGCGCCCAGCTCTTCGCGCAGGAAGCGTTCTTCAAGCCCGCCTTTCAGAAGATAGGCGACGATGAACAGAAGAACGCCGAACAGCGAAAGCGGCGTCGCCTTGATGGCAGCGGTCGCCATCGCCGCGGCGATCACGCCCGTATAGATCGGATGGCGCACAATGGCATAGGGCCCCGTGTCCACCACGCGATGGCCTTCCTTGCGGGTGACAAAGCCCGACCAGAATCGTCCCAGATGGATGCGCGCCCACCAGCAGAACAGAAACGCCGCCGCCGCAACCCCGACCAGCGCCCATTCCACATTGACAGGCAGATGCCACAACCGGCCGCCGGCCAGCGTCGCAGGCGTGATGTCGCGGATGCCGATGGGGCTTGCGTGGTCCGCGCGCCCCACAAACGCCAGAACGCAAAAGAAGGCGGAAAATTCGCAAATCCGGTACGGCAACTGACGCAGGTTTCCGGGCGTCTTTTCCGTCCTGTTCGCCCAGGCCGCGGCTGCGATCCAGCTCGCATACCAGGCAAACCAGGGAATATAGATCGCGTATTCCGGCGGCATTTGCGCAATCCAGTTCATGCTTCACCAGGGCGCGCGAAGGGAACAAGCCGCGGCACGCGGCGGCGATAGGCGGCATAGGCCTCGGCGCCGAGCTCCTCGCTAAGGAATTTTTCTTCCAGCCGCGTCTTCATCTGGTAGGCAACGGTCAGCAGCGCAAGGCCCGCCAGCGCCAACGGCGTGCCGCGAATTGCGGCCGCGGCCAAAGCTGCCGTAAGCGCGCCGGTGTAGATCGGATGGCGGACAACCGCGTAAGGCCCGGAATCCACGATGCGGTGGCCTTCCTTGCGCGTGATGAATCCCGACCACAATTTGCCCAGATGGATGCGCGCCCACCAGCAGAACAGAAGGCCGGCGCCGGCCACGCCAACCGCCACCCATCCCGCGTTGACGGGCAGTTGCCAAAAGCGCTGAAACCAGACCTGCAGAACCGGCGGGACGTAGGGCTGCAGCATCATCACGAGCGGATAAAACAGCAGGATGGAAAGGCCCGTCGATTCCAGAAAGAAATAGGGCAGCTCGCGCAGGCTGCCGGGATGTTTCTGGGTCCTGTTGGCCCAGCGCGCGGCGATGATCCAGGTCGCGTACCAGCCGATCAGCACAGCAGACATCGCGTTTTCCGGCGTCATCGCTCCCCTCCGACGCGGGCAACGCAAGAGAGGTATGTGCGGCTGGTCAGAAAGCAAGGGCCTTGGCGTGGCGCACAAGCGGCAGACGGCGAATTTCGGCCAACACCCTGTCCGGCACCGCCTCGTCAACCTCCACCAGCGCGATGGCTTCCTCGCCCGGCGCGCTGCGCCCCAGCGCGAATGAGGCGATGTTGACCTGCGCGTCACCGAGCAGCGTGCCGAGCTTTCCGATGAATCCGGGCTTGTCCTCGTTCACGACGTAAAGCATGTGCGGCGCGAAGGCCGAATCGAGGCTGATGTCCTTCACCTGGATCAGGCGCGGTCGCCCGTCGGCGAAGACCGTGCCTGCCGCGCGCCGCGTCGAGCCGCCGTCAAGATGCGCGGTGACCTTGATGTAGCCTTCATAGATTCCTTCGCGCGGGCGGCGTGTCTCGCTCACCTTGATGCCCCGTTCCTTGGCCACCACGGGCGCATTGACCATGTTCACATCGGCAAGCGCCGGCTTGAGCAGCCCGGCCAGCGCGGCCTGCGTGAGCGCGCGCATTTTCAGGTCCGCGGCCGTTCCCTCGCACAGGATCTCGACCGACTCGATGCTGGTGTCGATGAGCTGGCCCACAAAGGTGCCAAGCTTTTCCGAAAGCGCGATCCATGGCCTGATCTTCTGCGCTTCTTCGGCCGTAATCGCCGGCATGTTGAGCGCATTGGTGATGGCGCCGGTCAGAAGATAATCAGAAATCTGCTCGGCCACCTGCACCGCCACGTTTTCCTGCGCTTCCGCCGTGGATGCGCCAAGATGTGGCGTCGCCACCACCTTGTCGCTGCCGAAGAGCAGGTTGGATTTGGCGGGCTCTTCCTCGAACACGTCAAGCGCGGCGCCCGCCAGATGGCCCGAATCGAGCGCAGCCTTGAGCGCCTTTTCGTCCACCAGCCCGCCGCGGGCGCAATTGATGAGGCGCGCGCCCTTTTTCATGCGGTTGATGGCATCCGCCGAAATGATGTTCTTCGTTTCCGGCGTGAGCGGCGTGTGCAGCGAAATGAAATCGGCGCGCGACAGAAGATCGTTCAGTTCGACTTTCTCGACGCCAAGATCGGCGGCCCGTTCGGGCGAGAGATAGGGATCGTAGGCGATCACCTTCATCTTCAGGCCGTGGGCGCGGTCGGCCACGATGCTTCCGATGTTGCCGCAACCCACAAGTCCCAGCGTCTTGCCGTAGAGCTCCGTGCCCATGAAGCGGTTCTTTTCCCACCGGCCTTCATGGGTTGAGGCATTGGCGGCGGGAAGCTGCCGCGCCAGCGCCATCATCAGGGCAATCGCGTGCTCCGCCGTGGTGATGGAGTTGCCGAAGGGCGTGTTCATCACGATGACGCCCGCAGCGGTGGCGGCCGGCACGTCGATGTTGTCCACGCCGATTCCGGCGCGGCCCACGACCTTTAGGCGCTTTGCGGCCCTGATGACATCGGCCGTGATTTTGGTGGCCGAACGAACGGCAATGCCGTCATACCAGTCCACGATCTTGAGCAATTCCTCCTTGCTCAGGCCCGTGTTCACGTCGGCCTCCACGCCGCGCTGCCTGAAAATGTCCAGCGCGGCAGGCGAAAGCTTGTCGGCGATCAGAACGCGCGGCATCGCCTATTCCTTCACCGCACCCCAGGCCCAATCGAGCCAGGGCGTGAGCGCGACGATGTCGGCGGTGTCCACGGTGGCGCCGCACCATATGCGCAAGCCCGGCGGCGCGTTGCGGTGACCGCCCACATCGTAGGCCGCGCGTTCTTCTTCCAGCAGCGCCACCATTTTCTTGATGATCTTGCGTTGCGTCTCTTCGTCTTTCAGAACGAAGGCGGGATCGGTGATCTGCAGGCACACGGAGGTGGTGGAGCGATAACGCTCCTCTTTCGCCAGAAAATCGATCCAGTCCGTTTCCTTCACCCAGCGGCCAAGCGCTGCGGCATTGGCGTTTACGCGCGCAAACAGCCCGTCAAGGCCCACGCCTTCGGCCCATTTCAGCGTGTCGAGCCAGTCCTCCAGCGCGAGCATGGATGGAGTGTTCAGCGTCTCGCCCGCGAACAGCGCCTCGTTGATCTTGCCGCCCTTGGCGATGCGAAAGATTTTCGGCATCGGCCAATGCGGGCTGCGCGCCTCGATGCGCGCCACCGCATTGGGCGAAAGCACAAGCATCCCGTGCGCGGCTTCCCCGCCCAGCGCCTTCTGCCAGGAAAATGTCACCGCATCGAGCTTTTCCCACGGCAGCGGCATGGCGAAGGCAGCGCTGGTGGCATCGCAGATCACGATGCCTTCGCGGTCTTCCGCAATGAAATCGGCGTTGGGCGCCCGCACGCCCGACGTGGTGCCGTTCCAGACGAACACGATGTCGTGACCCGGCTCGGCCTTGTTCAGATCGGGCAGCTCGCCGTACGGCGCTTTATAGACATGCGCGTCGAGCTTGAGCTGCTTGACCGTGTCGGTGGCCCAGTCCTCGCCGAAGCTTTCCCACGCGAAAAGATCGACAGGCTTTGGCCCCAGCAGATTCCACATCGCCAGTTCCACCGCGCCCGTGTCCGACGCCGGCACGATGGCCACGCGGTGATCGGCGGGAATGCGCAACAGCGCCCTGGTGCGATCCAGCGCTTCTTTCAGTTTGGCAATGCCGCCTTTGGCCCGGTGCGAGCGGGCAAGAAAAGCGCCGTCGAGCGCCTGCAAACTCCAGCCCGGCCGTTTGGCGCAGGGTCCGGACGAAAAAAAAGGCCGTGCGGGGCGCACGGCCGGCTTTGAACCGGTCATGATTCATTCCTTCCAGAATGACGCGCCGCGTTGGGGCGGCGTGGCCCGCGACTCTTCTAGTGTTTGCAGCCCGCGCGGTCAACGCGCTAGCCTTGCGCCCGTTCGGGGGCTTGCATGCAGATTCCATTCGCGGCGGCGATTGCCGCGGTTTTCCTTGCAACGGGCGCGCGCGCGGCGACCGCAATATCCGACCCCGCGACATTCGTTCGCGGCGTTTACGCCAGCTTTCAGAAAGATCCCGACAATTACACCGAACCGGACGACGTCTATACGCCGAGGCTCGCCGCGCTGTTCGCAGCCGACCGGGCCGATGGCGAAAAGGGCGGGGGCGTCGGCCGGCTCGACTGGGACGCCTGGGTGAACGGACAGGCGGTGAACCTGAAGGATGTCACGGTCTCCGCGCGCAAGGACGAATTTCGCAGCGATCGCGTGATCGTAACAGCCACCATGACGAATTTTGGCAAGCCTGCCCGCGTCTATTTTTATTTCGAGCGGATGAACGGCCGCTGGCTGATCGACGATATCCGCTGGCCGGGGCCCGACGGCTGGACGCTGTCGCTGGTCCTGAAATACGGCTCCGATTTCCTGCCCAATCCCGACAAGCGCTATCCCTACTGATTTTTTTGCGGAGGCTGACATGAAAAACCGATACCTGTTTGCTTTTGCATTCACCGTGGCCGCCGCGCCTGCGCTCGCCGCCGCGCCTTCGGCGCCGTCCGATCCCGTTGCGATCATCAACGCCATTTACGCGCACATCAAAAGCAACGGCGACTGGCGGCCGAAAGACGCCGATGTACTGACGCCCAGGCTCGCGGGCCTCATTGCGGCCGATGCGTCCGATGCAAAAGGTGAAGTCGGCCGGCTGGACAGCGATTACTGGACGAACGCGCAGGACACCGTGGACGTGAGCCACATCAAGGTTGCTGGACATGTGGACGATTTCCGCAAAGACCGCGAAACGGTCACGCTTACAATCCTCGGCAAGGACAGCCCCGGCACCGCCGACTTCTATTTCCAGAAACAGAACGGCAAATGGCTGATCGATGATGTGCGCTGGGAAGGCAAGAACGGCTGGGTGCTGTCGCTGCTTCTGCAGTACAGCTATTACGGCAGCGACCTTTAGGGAATTTGTACGCGAAGGCTAGATCACGATCTCGCCGCGGAGATAGAGCGCGCACGGGCCCGAAAGCAGTATGCGCTCGCCCTCGTCCGCGCAGATGACATCGCCGCCGCGCGGCGATGCCTGCCGCGCCTTGAGCCTTTTCCTGCCAAGCCGTTTAGCCCAATAGGGCGTCAGCGCGCAATGCGCCGAACCGGTGACCGGGTCTTCGAACACGCCCTTGTCGGGCGCAAAAAAGCGCGACACGAAATCATATCCGCCATCGCCGGGAGCGGTGGCGATCAGGCCCCAGCTTCCCGCGCCGCGCAGAACGCGGCCGACATCGCCCGATGGCTTGATGGCGCGGATATCGGCCGCCTTGTCCCAGACCGCCATGATGTAGCGGCCCTTGTGGATTTCAGACGGCGGCGCAATGCCCAGCGCCTCGCCAAGCGCCTTCGCAAAACCCGCCGGCGCGACGAAGGGCGAAACCGGATCGGCGGGCAGCGACATCACATGATTGCCGTCGCGCCCGCGGTCCACCGTGAGCGGGCCGGAGCGGGTGTTGAATGTCACCTGTTTCAGTTCGGTATCCAGTTCCTCGAACAGAAGCCATGCGGTCGCAAGCGTGGCGTGCCCGCACAGCTCCACTTCCGCTTCCGGCGTGAACCAGCGCAGGTCGTATTGCCCGGGCGCGGTGAACACGATGAAGGCCGTTTCCGACAGATTGTTCTCGCCCGCGATCTTCTGCATCACAGCCGCATCGGGAAACTTTGCCAGGGGCACAATGGCTGCCGGATTGCCCTCAAGCGGCTTTGACGCAAACGCGTCCACTTGCCAGATCTTCAGTTTCATTGCCGTTGTTCCGCCGTCGTCCCCCATACATATCGTGCGGCCGGCGCGCCCAGAAACCCTTGGCTTGCGCATGGCCGCCAGCCTGTTCGTTCATGGCTTTTGGAAGTTAATGGTTATTGGGCCGCTTGCGTTGCCTGAATCGTGCCGCTGCGCTTTTCCGACAGGGCCTTTTTCATGGCTGCCTGGAGCTTTTCGAAAGCCCGCACTTCGATCTGGCGCACGCGTTCGCGGGAAATGCCGTATCTCTGCGACAGATCCTCCAGCGTCACCGGTTCGTCCTGCAGCCGGCGCGCTTCGATGATGGCGCGCTCCCGCTCCGACAGCTCGCCCAGCGCATGCGCCAGAAGCTCGTGCCGTTCGCCCAGCTCCTCGCGCTCGGCAAGGCGGCTTTCCTGATCGAGCGTGTCGTCGGCCAGCCAGTCCTGCCATTCGGATTCGGAATCGGAACGCAATGGCGCGTTGAGCGAGGAATCGGGCGCCGTCAACCGCCGGTTCATGTTGGTGACTTCTTCTTCCGACACCGCAAGCTGGCGGGCGATTTCCTTGGTGTGTTCCGGCGTCAGGTCGCCTTCTTCGATGGCATTGATCTTGCTCTTGGCCTTGCGCAGGTTGAAGAACAGCTTCTTCTGCGCCGCCGTGGTGCCCATCTTCACAAGGCTCCACGACCGCAGGATGTATTCCTGGATTGCGGCCCTGATCCACCACATCGCATAGGTGGCAAGGCGGAACCCCTTGTCGGGCTCGAAGCGTTTCACCGCCTGCATCAGGCCGACATTGCCTTCGGCCACCACTTCCGCCAGCGGCAGGCCATAGCCGCGATAGCCCATCGCGATCTTGGCGACGAGTCGCAGATGGGAAGTGACCAGCTTGCGCGCGGCTTCGGGGTCCTCATGCTCGCGCCAGCGCTTGGCGAGCATGTACTCCTCTTCCGGTTCCAGAAGCGGGAACTTCCGGATCTCGGCAAGATAGCGGGCAAGTCCGCCTTCGCCATATAGCGCGGGAATACCGCGGCTGCTCATTTCGCGTTACCCTTTGTCAGCCGGTCCTGCATCCGGAGCGGATCGTCAAACCGTATTTCTTGAACGCCCCAAGGCGTCACAGTCGGCCCCGATTGTGACCGAAATAAGAGATAATATCTGTTAACCGGGTTGCAACCCTCGGAGCGCGGCAAGCAATCCGGCAAAATCCTCCGGGTACGGCGCTTCAAATCGCATGGTCCTGTGCAGGCTCGGATGCTGGAAGCCAAGCACAAGCGCGTGCAGCGCCTGGCGCGGAAAATTCTCCATCGCGGAATAGGCCTTTTCCTCGGCGGGGTTTTTGGCGCGCGGGGCCTGGCGCGCCCGGCCATAGGATGAATCGCCGATCAGGGGATGGCCAAGGTGCGTCAGGTGGACGCGAATCTGATGCGTGCGCCCGGTTTCCAGGCGGCATTCGACAAGGCTCGCGAGCGGCCGCGTCTTGGGCCCGAATGTTTCCAGCACGCGATAGCGCGTGCGCGCCGGCTTGCCGCCGCTGCGCAGGATCCCCATGCGCTTTCTGTCGAAGGGGTTCCGGCCGATGTCGCCTTCGATCAGGCCGAAGCCCGCGCGCGGCGCGCCCCACACGATCGCATGATAGGCGCGCTCGATCGTGTGGTTGGCGAATTGCCGGGCAAGGCTTCGCATGGCCCGTTCATTTTTCGCGGCCACAAGCAGGCCGCTTGTATCCTTGTCCAGCCGGTGGACGATGCCGGGCCGCTCCACCCCGCCAATGCCCCTGAGCGACGCGCCGCAGTGGGCGATGAGCGCGTTGACGAGCGTGCCGTCCGGATTTCCTGCCGCAGGATGCACCACAAGTCCCGCCGGCTTGTCGATCACGATCAGGTCGTCGTCTTCGTAAACCACATCGAGCGGAATGGCCTGTGCCTCGGGCGCGGCGGGCCTGGCCGGGGGCACGCGCACCACATATGTCTCGCCCGGTTTGACCCTGGTATTGCCGTCTTTTATGGTCCGCCCCGCGCGGCTGACCGCGCCCTCTTCAATCAGCATTTGCAGGCGCGAGCGGCTCATGTCCGACAGCGATTTCGTCAAGAAGCGGTCCAGGCGCCAGCCGGCGCAATCTTCGCCCACCGTGGCGGAAAGCCAGGATGCGCCCCGCGCGGGCGAAACGGTGTCTGAGGGTTCTGCCATGGAGAGCGCTCCCGGTGCGCCGCCAAACTATCGCCTGATGAAGGCCATCGTCATCACTCTTGGGGTGCTGATCGGTCTTGCCTTCGCCGCGCTGGTCGTGGGCTTTGTCATGCGGCTGACGGGCCATTCCACCCAGACGGGCGGAGCGCCCCAAACCGCCGCGCGCTATGAGCTGCCGGCCGGCGCCAAAATCCTCTCGTTGCAGGTGGCGGGCAACCGGCTGATCCTCGGCGTACATTCCGATGCCGGCAGCGAGGTGGACATCTTCGATTCCGAAACCGGCCGTCTGGTCGGCCAGATCAAGCCCAAGCCGCGGTGATCGGAGAACTGTTTCTGCCCGCCCCATTGCGCCGGCTCATCGAAGGCGCCGCGCACGATGCCTATCCGCGCGAATGTTGCGGTCTGATCGAAGGCTTTCGCGGGGACGGACGCATCATTGCGACGGCAATCCATCCGGCGCGCAACATCGCGGCCGGCCGGCAACGCTTCGCCATAGATCCCGCCGAACACATCCGCGCCGTGCGCGCGGCGCGCGCGAGAGGCGGCGCAATTGTCGGCTGCTATCATTCCCATCCGGACGGCAGGCCCGAACCTTCGCTGCACGATCGCGAAAATCCGGGGACGGATGGTTTTGTCTGGCTGATCGTGGCGGCCGCGCCCGGCCGCAGCGAAATGGCCGCCTTCGCAGCGCGCGGCGGAAACTTTCAGGCGCTGCGGCTTGCGGAACCGGCGCTCGCTTGATCGTCCGCGCGGGCGAAAGCTATAAGCGGCGTTCGCCGCCGATGCTCCCATCGTCTAGCGGTCAGGACGCGGCCCTCTCAAGGCTGAAACCGGGGTTCGATTCCCCGTGGGAGCGCCATGCGATGTGCGCCGAGCTTAGCTCTTCTTCGAATAGAACCGGCACCAGCCGTTCTGGCTGATGTTTCCGTCCACGATCAGGCAGCCGGAAGGCTGGCGGAAGAGCGTGCAGTTGCCGCAGCTTGAATCGCCCTTGGGCTCGCCCTGATATCCGGCTGCGGCTTCCGTCATCTTGGCGCTGGCCGGCTGAGTGCTTGCCGCCATCAGCACGATGGCGCCGCCCAATGCCGCGCCTTCGAGCATCCGGCGGCGCGACAGGCAAAAAACCGTGTGTGTTTCGGGCGATTTCTCGATGCGGTTGCTCATGTCCGGACTCCTGTGATGTTGCTGTTCAGAATGCGCCCCAGATGAACAGGCGCAGTGCATTGTTGTCGGATGCGTTGCGGCCCAGGCCGTCGTAATTGGAGGACGCGCCGTTGAACTTCGTGTAGGCGATGTACTGAACGCCCACGCGGATGTTGAACCTTGTTCCCAGGCTCGACGGTTCGCTGCCGAAAGGCGTGCCGTCCACCTGGAACACAAAGCCCGAGCTGTCCGGTTTCAGGGTGGAATTGTCGGCATAGAGCAGCGGATCGGCCGAACCCCAGGTCGTGAAATACTGGATCGTACCGCCGATCTCGTTGTGCCAGTAGTACGATCCGTCGAAGCGCAGGTCATTCAGCGTGTCGCTTCTGGCCGATGCGCCCAGCGCCGAAGAGGCATCAAGCGCCTGATGCTCGTTCGTATAGATCGCGTTCACCTGGTAGATGTTGTCGCCGGTGCCCACATATTGGTACGTCGCGTCCAGGCCGAGATCGCGGTAGTGATCGGTCTTGCCCGTCGAATGATCGTTGCCGGGATAGAGATCGGGGAAGAATCCGAAGGCGCCGATCTCGAAATTCTGGTCGCCGTAATCCTTCTGATAGGCAAGTCTCAGATAGGGGGCGGCGCTCGCAAGCGGGCCGGGGTCGGATGAGTCCGCGCCCAGCGCGCTCAGGAAATTGTGGCCGGGCGTCCAGTAGAAGCCCGCTTCCGTATAGATCGACGAATTCCACCATGCATAGGCGTTCAGCCCCAGCACGGTCTGGCCAAGCCCGCCCGCGATCATGGGGCCCGCCGACGGCGCCGGAACGAGATCCGAGCCGGAATACGGAAAGCCCCAGGCGGCGAGCGTATTCCAGCCGTCCTCCACGCCGGGGTTGTTGTTCAGCACAAGGCCGAGCACGACATCCTGTCCGGCGACGGTTTCGCGATCGACCGCACGCAGATCGAGATTGTCCCACGCAAAGGCGCGGCCGATTCCGTCATAGGTGAATTGCGCAAAGCTTCCGAAGTGGTCGCCATAGCCGCCGGCGATGAAGAGACTCGCCTGATCCAGCGTGACATTGTCGTTGGGCGCGTAATGCGGGGCCGGCGGCGGGTTCTGGCCTTTGGCCGTGTTCACATAGGAGGCCATCACCATGGCGGACACCGGCGGGGTGAACCCCGGCGTGGCTCGCATGGTATAGCCGCCGATCTTGAACTGCCTGCCCAGGGGCGTCAGCTGCGGGCCGAAACCGCCGACATGGCAGGCCGCACATTGAAGTCCCGTCTGCACGGCAAAAGCGGGCACAGCCTGGGCCTCGCCGGTCGCCAGCAGCGCAACCGCCGCGACAGAAACAAATCCCGCCTGCCTGATTCGATTCATGGATGCACCCGCTCTGCAATCTCCGGCGGCAACGATAACCATGCCGGCGTGGCTGTTATTGATCAGCGTCAGAATGAGACGTGATTGCGCGGGCGGAATCGCCGGCAATCGTGTTCAGCGGGTAGGTACAAACACCTACGATCATGGTTGAGGGCAATCAACGCGTACGGCCCTTGCAGTGCGATGCTGCAATTGGAAGGAGCGATCCGATGTCAAACAATCCGGAAGGGCTGCGCGATTTGGCCGAATGGTACCGGGCACTGGCAAACGTAGGCTGCACCGGCGACAGGGCGGGCAGATTGAAATTTGCTGACTATCTGGATCGCGTGGCCGACGAGATCGAAACAGACCGTCGCCGCGCCGCGTCCGGCGCGCAACCCTGTCCCCCGACGCCTGCTGCCGCACTACCTGACGCAGACGAATAGGGGCCGGGCATCCGGGTTGCGAATCATCGGCAGCGGATCAGCGGAAATTGCCTGCGCCCAACGCGAAAAAAACGACAAACGAATGCTTTGGGCCGCCTCGGGCCGCTATATCTGGGGGGTAGCCCCGGCGGGTGCAGCCTGTTGCCCTGATGGCACCCGGAACAGTTCCCGCGGTCCGTCAAGGCCTTTCAGCTCGAATTGCCCGGCCGACTCAAACGTAAGGTCGCATCCCGCCAGCAGGCTTTTCGTGGTGGTGGACACCAGCACTTCGCCCGCCTTGGCAACGGCCGCCACGCGCGCGGCCTCGTGCACGGCAAGGCCCCTCACATTGTCGGCGAGCACTTCCACTTCGCCAGTGTGAACGCCCGCGCGAATGGCGATGCCCAGATGCGCCACCGCCGGTCCGATCGCGCGCGCGCAGCGCACCGCGCGTGCCGGGCCGTCGAACATCGCCAGAAATCCGTCGCCGGTGGTCTGGATTTCCCGCCCGCGGAACCGGTTCAGCGCCGCGCGCACCAGATGATTGTGCTCCAGCAGAATCTCGCGCCAGGCCGCATCGCCCAGCCGCTTCAGATGCGCGGTGGAATCCACGATGTCGGTGACAAGCACCGCCGCCAGCACGCGGTCGCCATCGGCTGGCATGGCGAAAATGCGCGCGCTCGCGAACTCGATGGCCTCGAACGCTTCGTCGCCCACCACCCAGGCATCGTGCCCGGGCGGAATGTCATAGACATCGCCCACGCCGAATTCGAACGCTTCGCCGTCGTCGGTTTGCAGATGCAGCCTGCCTTTCAGCACCACGCCGGTGTGATGCATCTGGCAGGTGCGCGTGCCCGCGATCGGCGCCACGTCGCGCGACCAGCGCCAGCCGGGCTCAATCACGAAGTGACCGATGCTGGTTTCGGCGTGCGAAACGGTTTCGATCCGCCCGTGCGGAAAGCGCCGGATGTCCTGTGTCGTGCGGAAATTCCTGGCTTGCGGCCGGCGCATGGCGTCCCCCTGTGGCCAGAGCGTATCGGAGCCCGCGCCGGACTTGAAGGGTTATCATGGCTGCAGGAAGGCGGCCGCGCGTTGTAAGGTCTGCCTGGCATGACGCGAACGATCGTTCTTTGTGCGGATGATTTCGGCCTGTCGCCCGGCGTGAACCGGGCGATTCTGGAATTGCTGGAAAAGCGGCGGCTTACGGCGGCGAGCTGCATGACAGTGTTTCCCGAATTCGCAGCCGATGCGCCGAAGCTGAAACCCTATCTCGGCCGCGCCGATATCGGGCTGCATGTCACGCTCACCCACAACCGGCCGCTCAGGTCGGTTTTGATCCGCGGATGGCTTGGCCGCATGGACCGAAGGGCGGTCGCCGCAGAGGTGGAACGGCAGGTCGAAGCCTTCGTGGCGGCCATGCGTTGCCCGCCCGCCTATCTCGACGGTCATCAGCATGTCCATCTGATTCCCGCTGTCGCCGATGCGGTCGCGCGGGCCGCCAGGCAATTCGGCGCCTATGTCCGCCTCACGCGCGAACCGGCCGGCGCCGCCATGCTAAGGCGGCCGGCCGCAATCGAATCCTTCTTCCTGTCGCAGATGTCGCGCCCGCTTCAACGCCGCGCCGCGCAGCTTGGCTTGCGCACGAACGGAGGATTTCGGGGCGTGCGAAGTTTTCGCGAGACAGCGCCTTATCGGGCGCTTTTCTGCCGGATGATCGAAAACGCAACCTCCGGCTCCATTGTGATGTGCCACCCCGGCTTTGTGGACGAGGTGCTTCTGTCGCGCGATGGCGTTGCGCGCGCGCGCGAAGACGAACACCGGTATTTCGCGGGCGAGGATTTCCCGCATGACCTGCGCGGCGCCGATGTGACGCTCGGCCGGCTTGGGGGCTAGCCGCCCGAAATCACCTGGCCCTCGCGGGTAACGCCAAAGCGGATTCCGCGGCGTTCGAAACTGCCCCGCACAAGCGCCGCCAGCCAGTGAAATACGCTCAGCACGTCACGCAGCGGCAGAAGCCAGAGCGCACGCAGCCCGTCGCGGTCGCGCAACACGAAGCGCAGAAACAGCGCGCCAAAGACAAGCCGGGCAGCGATCGCGCCGCCAAGAACGGCAAGACTGGCCGGGCTGAACAGCGCCGAAATGGCGAACAGAAACGCCCAGGGCACGAATTTGAGCGCCAGAAGGCCGAAATAGCCCGGCAGATGCACGTATCGCGCGTTCTGGTCCCAATAGACCTGATGCACCCACCAGTCTCGCCAGTGGGGCAGATCGACGACAAGCTCGACGATCTCGGGGACCACAAGCGTTGAAAAGCCTGCCGCCGCGATGCGCCGCCCCATTTCCGCATCCTCCACCATGGTGTTGCGCAGGCTTTCGAAGCCGCCGATGCGGTCGAGCACGCTGCGCCGCAACGCCGTGCTGGCGCCAAGGCAGAAATTTGCGGCGTGCGTCATGGTCGCGAAAATCACATAGGGCAGGTAGTCGGCGTTGATGGTGAGAAGCTCCAGTTTCTCCTGCAGCCGCTCCGCGCGGCTGGCCCGATAGAGCGTGCAGACCGAGCCAACGCCCGTGCCCATCGCGCGCGGCGCAAGCCTGCGCAGGTAATCGGGCAGCACGCGCACGTCGCTGTCGCTGATCACGATCACGTCGTGGCGCGCCTGCGCCAGCGCATTCATCAGGTTTTCCACTTTGCCGTTCAGGCGCGGCGTCTGGTCGGCGATGCTGAGCGTCACCCGCTGGCTGCCGAATTCCGCCGCGGCCGCGCGCATGAGCGGAATGGCGGGGTCATCGGCGCGCTGCACCGACAGCACCACCTGGAATTCCGGATAGGTCTGCGCGCAGATGCTGCGAAGGTTTTCTGCAAGCTCCTTTTCCAGGCCGTAAAGCGGCTTCAGCACGGTGACGGGCGGCAGGCTGTCCGGTTCCGGTTCGCGGCGCCGGATCCAGAACAGCGCGCCGATCACGCTTGCCGCATAAAACACCCCGCCTGCAACGATCAGCACCAGAAGGATTTGCTGGAACATCGGTCCACGAACGCGATTGGCAAGACGGTTGAGCCCAACGTTAAACTTTATACACCGTTGCAATGGCCTTGCGATATGAGCGCCATTCATCGCGCGTTCACGATGCGCGCCCTATCTTGGCCCGGTTCGAAGAAGGGGCGTTCCATGAAATTCGTTTTGCGCGCGGTTTGCGCAAGTCTGCCGCTTGTTCTCCTGGGTGCAACCGGTGTCGCCGCACAGGCCTTCGAACCGGTCGGCTGGTACGGCACCTTGGGCTACAGCCGGCTGGACGGAGATCAGGTGACACTCGGGAGCGTTTCCGGCCGTGTGGGCGCGCGCTTTGGCAGCTATTTCGGGCTTGAGGGCGAGCTCAATGTCGGCGTCAACACCGATACCTTCACCTATTTTCCGCCCTGCGCGGGTCCCATCTGCTCCATCGCGATTTTTCGCGTGAACAGCCGGCTGGGCAATGCCGAAGGCATTTACGCGGTCGGCTACCTGCCCGTTTCGCAGAACGTGGATCTGTTCGCCCGCGCGGGCTATGGCTTTTCGCATTACACCGCCTCGCAGGCGTTCTTTAACGGCTTCGACGAGCAGAGCTTCAACTATGGCGCGGGCGGCCAGTTCTTTTTCGATGGCATGAACGGCATCCGGCTGGATTACACGCGCCAGGCGGTCACGCAGGATACCCGCCCGGGGCAGGAGGCCATCGGCAGCAACGCCGATGTCTGGTCCGTCTCCTATGTGCGGCGATTCTGATCGCGCCGGTTGACGGTCAACCCCCAAAAGCCGATATGTCCGGTCGGGTAACCGGAATTGTTCCATGCTCTCGCAAAAGGCCCGTTACGCGCTGCATGCCCTGATCGCGCTTGCGCGGCATGGCGACACCGAGCCCATGCTCACGGCGGACATCGCAAAAAAGGCCGATGTGCCGAAGAAGTTTCTGGAACAGATCCTGCTGGAACTGAAAAAGCGCGGGATCGTGAAAAGCCTGCGCGGCCGGCAGGGCGGCTATCTGCTGGGCCGGCCCGCCGATCAGATCACTTTTGCCGACGTCATCCGAATCAGCGACGGGCCGCTGGCGCTGGCCCCATGCGCGAGCGTCACCGCGCATCACCGCTGCGACGGCTGTGTCGATGAAAAAACCTGCGCCCTTCACAAGACGCTGGTGAAAGCCAGGGATGCAACCGCTGCCGTGCTGGAATCCAGCACGATCGCCGCGGCCGCCGCCAATCCCCGCAAGCGCTGACCGCTTCCGGATTTTTTCATCCGGCCTCTTGACTCCATAATCTCGATTGAGATTATAGAGATTAAGCGCAATTGATCGAGATCAGTGCAGACCGGCCCTGTGGCGCGCACAGCTGGGACGGTCAAACAAGGGATGAGGGGCCATGAGCTTCACCATGAAAATCCTGCGCGCCGGCCTGATGGCGGGCGTTGCCGTTTTCGTTTCCGTGTCCGGCGCGGCTGCCGGCGCATCATCGCCGGCCGATGCCAATGCGCGGCTGCAGAGTCTCGAAAGCGAAATTTCATCGCTTCAGGCCGAGGTTCAGGATCTGAAGCGCAGCCAGAGCCAGCAATATGCCGATCTTCGCCAGCAATCGCAGGGAGCAGGCGATGTCCGGCTGTCGCTCAATGGCGGCAAGCCGGTGCTCAAGACCGCCGACGGCGCATTCAGTTTCGAGCCGCGCCTGATGGTGCAATATGACACCGCCTATTACGCGCAGGGCGAAATGCCGGCCGGAATCGATTTTTCCAGCGGCAGCAATTTTCGCCGGGCCCGCTTCGGCGCCGACGGCACGTTGTTCACCGATTGGGCGTATGAATTCATCTACGATTTCGGCGGCTCCGGCGTCGAAGGCACAAGCATCACCAGCGCCTATATCCAGTACAACGGGCTTGCACCGTTCCATTTCCGCATCGGCGCCTACGCGCCCCCGGAGAGTTTCGAGGACACCACATCGCCGACCGACTTCCTGTTCCTCGAGCGCGCGCAGCCGACCGATGTGGCGCGCAGCATTGCCGGCGGCGACGGCCGCGACGCGGCAACCGTCTTTGCCTATGGCGACAACTACTTCGCGGCGCTGTCCTACACGGGAAGCGTTGTGGGAACCGGCGCGCAATTCGACGAACAGCAGGCGCTGGTGGGCCGCGCAGCCTACAGGCTGGTGAACACGGGGGACGCCAATCTGGCGCTCGGCGCCGACGCAAGCTACGTCTTCAGGCTTCCCGACATCGCGCCCGGACCCAATTCGCCCAACGGAATTTCGCTCAGCGAACGGCCGGAACTGAATGTGGACGATAACAGCATCAGGCTCGTGAGCACGGGAACGCTGCTGGCGGACAAGGTCTGGCACTGGGGCGCGGAGGCAGCCGGCAACTGGCGCAGCCTCTACGGCCAGGGCGGCTATTACAACATTCACGTCAACAGGACGGGCGGGCTTGGCGATGCCTCGTTCGCCGGTTGGTACGCGCAGGCAAGCTGGGTTCTGACCGGCGAAGCGCGCACGTGGAACCCCGCGCGCGGCGCGTTCTCCGCGCCGAAGCCCGCCGATCCCTTTACGCTCGGTCATGCGGGCACGGGCGCCCGGGAGATCGCAGCGCGCTACAGCGTTCTTGATCTCAATGACAACGCGGGAATTGCGCTTCTGCCCACACCGGCTGGCGGCGTGCGCGGCGGCGAGCAGAAAATCTGGACCGCCGGCATCAGCTGGTATCCCAACACCGCCATCCGCTTCATGCTCGATTATCAGCACACGGACGTGAACCGGCTCGATCCGCTTGGCGCAAGCCTTGATGCGCGTCTCGACGCCGTGTCGCTCCGCACCCAGGTCGCATTCTGATCCGGAAAGGAACGCGCCATGAAGGGCATCCGCACGCTCCTGCTTGCCGCTATTGCCGCGCTTTCGTTCGGTGCCGCGCACGCAGCGGACGTCCATCTTCTGAACGTCAGCTACGATCCGACGCGCGAGCTCTACAAGGCGATCAACGCCGCTTTTGCCGCCGAGTGGAAAGCCAGGACCGGTGACACCGTGACCATCGATCAAAGCCACGGCGGCTCGGGTGCGCAATCGCGCGCGGTGATCGACGGTCTGGATGCCGATGTGGTGACACTGGCGCTGGCCTATGACATCGACGCCATCGCGCAGAAAGCGAAGGTCATAAAGCCCGATTGGCAGAAACGCCTGCCCGGCAACAGCGCGCCTTATACCTCGACCATCGTGTTCCTGGTACGCAAGGGCAACCCCTGGCATGTGAAGGATTGGCCGGATCTGGTGAAGCCGGGCATCCAGGTGATCACGCCCAATCCGAAAACCTCCGGCGGCGCCCGCTGGGCCTATCTGGCGGCCTGGGCATGGGCTGCGCATCAGCCTGGCGGCAATGCCGAAAAAGCCAGGGCGTTCGTGGCTGATCTCTACAGGCACGTGCCTGTGCTCGATACCGGCGCGCGCGGCGCCACCACAACCTTCGTGCAGCGCGGCATCGGCGATGTTCTCCTGTCATGGGAGAACGAGGCGTACCTTGCGCTCGACGAGCTCGGCAGGGACAGGTTCGAAATCATCTATCCCTCCTCGTCCGTGCTGGCCGAGCCGCCGGTCGCAGTGGTGGATGCCAATGTCGATCGGCATGGCACGCGCAAGGTGGCCGAGGCCTATCTGCAATTTCTCTACACGCCGCAGGCACAGGAAATCGAAGCGAAGAATTATTATCGCCCGCGCGACCCGGCGGTGGCGGCGAGATACGCGAAACAGTTTCCCAAGCTCAGGCTTTACACGATCGACGAAGATTTCGGCGGCTGGGCCAGGGCGCAAACCACCCATTTCGCCGATGGCGGCGTGTTCGACCAGATCTACAAGCCGGGTCAATGACCGCCGCAAGCCTGACCGCACGCGCAAGCTGGCGAAGCCCAAGCGCGCTGCCCGGATTCGGGCTGACGCTTGGGTTCGCGCTCTTCTATCTGTCGGCGCTGGTTCTCATCCCGCTGACGGCGCTTGCCTTGCGGCCGTGGTCGTTGGGCATTGCCGGTTTTGTTGCTGCTGTGACGGCGCCGCGGGTTCTTGCGGCGCTTGAGCTTTCGTTCGGGGCGGCGGCAATCGCGGCGATGCTGAACATCGTCTTCGGACCGATCGTGGCCTGGGCGCTGGTGCGCTACCGCTTTCCGCTCAAGCGGCTGGTGGACGCGCTGGTGGATCTGCCGTTCGCGCTGCCGACGGCGGTGGCGGGCATTGCGCTGGCCACGCTTTACGCGCAAACCGGCTGGATCGGCGCGCCGCTGGCCGCCCTCGGTTTGAAAGTCGCGTTCACGCCGTTGGGCGTGGTGGTGGCGCTCACCTTCATCGGCCTGCCGTTCGTCGTTCGCACGCTTGAGCCGGTTCTGGCCGGTCTTGGCCGCGAAGCGGAGGAGGCTTCGGCCACACTGGGCGCCACGCGGTTCCAGACGCTCCGGCGCGTCGTGCTGCCCGCTCTTGCGCCGGCGCTCGTCACCGGCGGTTCGCTGGCTTTCGCCCGTGCGGTCGGCGAGTATGGCTCGGTGATCTTCATCGCCGGCAATCTGCCGATGAAGTCCGAAATCGCGCCGCTCCTCGTCATCATCAAGCTCGAGCAGTACGATTATGGAGGCGCCGCCGCCATCGGCCTTGTCATGCTGGCGGTGTCGTTCTCGATCCTGCTGGCGCTGAACGGCCTGCAATATTTCGTCTTTGCAAAGCGGTAAGACGATGACGCCTCTTCAGCCCCGCGGCGCCACCGAAGACCACCCGCTTGTGCGCATCGCCGCTGTCACGATCGCGGCGATCTTCATTGCGCTTTTTCTCGTTCTGCCCCTGGTTGTGGTGTTCAGTCAGGCATTGGCCGGGGGCTGGAGCGCGGCGCTTGCCGCCATCAGGGATTATGACGCGCTTCAGGCAATCAGGCTTACCCTCATCGTGGCCGCGATTGCCGTGCCGCTGAACGCCATTTTCGGCATCTCGGCGGCATGGGCGATCACCAAGTTCGATTTTCCGGGGAAAAGCCTTCTCACCACGCTGATCGATCTGCCGTTCTCGGTTTCGCCCGTGATCTCCGGCCTTGTCTATATGCTGATCTTCGGCATGCAGGGCTGGCTCGGCCCTTGGCTGCGCGATCACGACATCAGGATCGTCTTCGCATTGCCCGGCATCGTCATGGCGACGATCTTCGTGACCTTTCCGTTCGTCGCGCGCGAGCTGATCCCGTTGATGAGCGATCAGGGCCGCGAAGAGGAAGAGGCCGCGGTGTCGCTGGGCGCTTCGGGCTGGAGCACATTCCGCCGCGTGACATTGCCCAACATCAAATGGGGCCTGCTCTATGGCGTTTTGCTCTGCAATGCGCGGGCGATGGGCGAATTCGGTGCGGTGTCCGTCGTCAGCGGCCATATCCGGGGCCTGACCAACACCATGCCGCTGCAGGTCGAGGTTCTCTACAACGATTACCAGTATGTCGGCGCCTTCGCCGTGGCCTCGCTTCTGGCGCTTCTGGCCCTGGTCACTTTGATCCTGAAGACGTTTCTGGAGTGGCGGTACGCAGACGAGATCGCCGCCGTCCATCGGCACTAGCGGAGTGGGGTATGTCTCTCATCGTCGAGTCCATCGCCAAGCGCTTCGGGCGCTTTCCCGCGCTGAAGGGTGTCAGTTTCGCCGCGCCCAAGGGATGCTTTCTGGCGCTTCTGGGCCCGTCCGGCTCGGGCAAGACGACGCTTCTGCGCATTCTGGGCGGGCTCGAATTCGCCGAGCTGGGCCACGTCACCTTCGACGGCGAGGACTGGCTTGCCAAGCCGGCGCGCGAGCGCAGGGCCGGCTTCGTGTTCCAGCACTACGCCCTGTTCCGGCACATGACGGTGGCCAGGAATGTCGCCTTCGGACTTGAGGTGCGCGGCCGCAAAACGCGGCCGCCGCGCGCGGAGATCGCGCGGCGGGTGGAAGAGCTTCTGGCGCTGGTGCAGCTCGAAGGTTTCGGCAAGCGCTACCCCAGCCAGCTTTCCGGCGGCCAGCGCCAGCGCGTGGCGCTGGCGCGCGCCCTTGCCATTGAGCCGCGCATGCTTCTGCTGGATGAGCCGTTCGGCGCGCTCGACGCCAGGGTGCGCAAGGACCTGCGCCTTTGGCTGCGCGAGCTGCACAACCGCACGGGAATTACCACAATCTTTGTCACTCACGATCAGGAAGAGGCGCTGGAGCTGGCCGATCTCGTGGCGGTGATGAATGAGGGCCGGATCGAGCAGATCGGCACGCCCGGCCACATCCGCAACGCGCCGGCGACGCCTTTCGTCGCCGAATTCCTGGGGCAGAGCGCGCCGGCCCCGGCCGTCATTCCGTTGCGGCCCAATCGCACCAACCTTCACGTCCCCTGATGAGATGGCCCTGATGAGCTGGCTCTGATCAGCTGGCACGAAGGCGAAAGGCAAGGGCGCGCCATTCGCCGCGCTGCGCGGCAATCGTCAGCATCACAATGGCCGCCACCAGGCAGACGGAAACTGCCGGGATGGAAGCCTCCGGCCCGAATGCGCCGCCTGTGATCAGTTGGGGGCCGGAAAGCGTGGCGTTGACCAGCCCGTGCGACTGTCCGCCGGAGACTGCGGCGCCGAAAATTCCGCCCTCGGTGAAATTCCAGCCGAAATGCAGGCCGATGGGCAGCCACAGCGAACGCGTGACAAGATAGGCCGCCGCCAGAAGAATTCCCGCTTCCAGCGCAATGGCCGCCGTGCTTTCCGGCGTGGCGCCCTTGTTCGCCGCGTGAATCAGTCCGAACAATGCGCCGGAAAACACGATCGCGGCGAATGTGCCAAAGCCGTTTTCGAACAGGCGATAGACGGCGCCCCGGAATATCGCTTCTTCGCCCACGCCGGCCAGAAGCGATGTGGCGGCCGCAATGGCAAGGCCCTGCGCGCCGTTCCAGCCATGGAAGCTCACCGCGCCAAGGGCGAACAGAACCGCATATACGGCCGCAAACAGCACAAACCCGATCGCTGTGCCGCCAAGCAATTGAGGAATGGCCTGCAGCGCCGAAAGCTCATCGGCCCTGCGCCGTTCGGTCCAGCGCACAAGAAGGCGATAGGCGGCGAGGATCGCCAGACAGCCCGCCAGCGCTGCGCCCACCCCGATGGCTTGCGGGGAAATGCCCGGAAGCGCCTTGGGCAGCAGCATCATCATGACTTGCGCACCCGCATACAGCGCAACCAGAACAAGGAAGAACAGCACAAGCCGCAAGGGCCAGAACCGCCAGACGCCGGTTGCGCCGGTTTCGGGATTGTTCATGACGCGCCCTCTTTTCCGCTACACTCCATCTGGGTGCGCCCGGCCGAAGCTGCAATGAAAATCCCTCTTGCCGCTTTGCGCATGCGTGGACACTAGACGGGATTTCAGCAGGTTAGGCGATCCTTGGGGGCGACATGAAACGGGTTTCCCTGCGGGCACTTTTGGGCGGGCTGTTCCTTTTTGCGGGCGGGCATGCGGCCGATGCGCCGCAATTCCCGCCAGGCGCCTGGCGCGACATCAGCCCGGACAACCTTCTGCTCGTCGAAACAAGATACGGCACAACGGCGATTGAGCTTGCGCCGGAATTTGCGCCCAACCATGTGGCGCGGGTGCGCGCGCTGGTCCGCGCGCGTTTTTACGATGGCAAGAGCTTCTATCGCGTGATCGACGGCTTCGTGGCGCAGGGCGGCATCGGCGAAGGCACCGCCGCCACGAAGGATTATCCGAAGGATGCCGCAGCGCTGAAGAAATGGCCGCCGCTCAAGGCGGAATTCGATCGCCCGGCCGGAAACGATGTGGTGTTCACGCCGCTTGGAAATGCCGATCTTTTTGCCCCGCAGGTGGGCCATGTGAACGGCCTTCCCGTGGGCCGCGATCCGAAAACCGGCCGCATGTGGATTCTCCATTGCCCCGGCACCTTCGCCTTCGCGCGCGACAATGATGAGAACACCGCGACCACGGAATTCTACATTGTGATCGGGCAGTCGCCGCGCAGGCTCGACCGCCAGCTCACCGCCTTCGGCCGCGTGATCGACGGGATGCAGTTCATCCAGAAGCTCAATCGCGGCGATCCGGCGGTGGAGTCCGGCGTCATTCAGGACAGGAGCAGGCGCGACCGGATCATCCGCATCCGGCTGGCGTCGGATCTTCCAGCCGCGCAGCGGCCGCACTATCAGGTCTTGAGAACGGATTCGCCGTCATTCGCCGCTGAAAAAAAGAAGCGGCTGCATCCCGCGCCGGAATTCTACCACCGTCCCGTGCCGCAGGTTCTCGACATCTGCGCCGTGGCGGTTCCCGTGCGGCGCGTGAACTAGGCCGCCACGGTTGAATCGCGCAGCGTGGGCTTTGGGCCTTCGCCCGAGGGCAGGGGATTTTGCGCCGCCTTGCGCGCGAGATTCTGGATGGCGAGCATTGCCTCGCTCAGGGTCGTGACCACAAGCTCGCATTCGGTCGCTTCGATCGAATCGAGATAGCGCGTGGCATCGCCCGGAAGGCCCCAGTATCCGGCGATGGCCACGGCGTGTGGCGCGCGCTTGTGCAGGCGGCGCACCAGATACCGCGCGCTCTTGAAATTGCCGGGCTCGAGATACGACACGCAGATGGCTTCAACGCCCTGAAGATCGAGGTTGTTGATATTGGCGGGCGAGGCCTGATCGGCGGAAACCGCGCGGGCGCCAATTCCCGCGTTTTTCAGCAAGTCCGCGAACAGGGCCGCTGCCGCTTCGTCCAGCGGCCCGCGTCCGGCGACGCAAAGGACGGGCCGGTTGCGCCACGAAGCGGCAAGCTCGCTGTCGCGGACGGGCTGGGCCTCCTCGCGTTCGGCCAAATTCTCGATCAGGCCCAGGATCATCGTGTGGATGCGCTCGCATTCGGCCTTGTCGAGCGTGCCGCGATTGACATCGCGCTGCGCCAGCGCAAGCGCCTTCATCACGACCTGATCGTAGTATTCAGCGAGCGAATGTTTTTTCAGGAACGCTTCGGCGCGGTTTGCCGCCTCGTCCGGATCGCCGGCAAGCATGCGCAGATAGAAGCTCTCATCCCTGGTCAGCGGCGGGCGGTCGCCAAGCATGATGTCCAGAAACTGAAGCTGCGGCGTATGCCGGCCGAGCACCACAAGGCACATGGTCAGCGGCGTCGAGAGCAGAAGTCCCACCGGCCCCCAGATCCATGTCCAGAACGTCGCCGCAAGCACGACCGCCACCGCCGACATGCCCATGTTGCGGCCATAGAGCGGCGGCTCGATCATCTGTCCGGTGATCGGTTCGACGATTGCAAAAAGCAGGATCGTCCACGCCACCATGGACCAGCCGGAATCCACCGCGAGCGAAAGAAGAATGGGCAGCAGCGCGGCGATCGGCACGCCCACATAGGGCACGAACCGCATGATTGCCGCGATCAGCCCCCACAGGCCGGGCAGCGGCACGCCGATCAGCCACAGGCCCGCGCCGATCACGATGCCGAAGCAGGCGTTCACGGCGGTCTGCAGCATGAGATAGCGGCTCAGCCGTTCGGCGCCTTCGTTGACGAGATGCGTTGCGCGTTGCAGGTCGCGCGAACCGGCCAGCCGGATGAACCGGTCCCGCAGATCGTCCTTCTGCAGCAGAAAGAAGCCCGCAAACACGATGACGATGGCAAGCGTGCCGAACGGTTCGAGCAGGGGCCCCGCAATCGCCTGCAATATGGCGAGCGGTTCGGGATTGGGCTGGCTGATCACCACCGGTATGGGCTTTTGCGCGCGCCGGCTCAGGCCGGTCCGCGTTGCGGTGCTTTGCTCGGAGTTCAGGATCTGGTGGGCGATGTTCTGCACCGTGCTTGAGGCGCGCTGAACCACTGTGCTGTTGCGCGCCGTGCCTTCGATCGAGCGGATCTTCGCGGTAAGGTTGGTCTGGTAATGCGGAAGCTCCGACACGAGTCCCGCAAACTGGCTGCCGATGAACGTGCCAAGCGCCACGATCACGGCCACCGCGAACAGGATGCCCAGGAGCACCGAAGGCACATGCCCCAGATGAAGCCGCTGCAGCAAGGTCACAAGCGGCCCAAGGGCGAGCGACAGAAGGATGGCCAGCGCCACCGGCACAAGAACCGGCTGGCCGAAATAGAGCCCTGCAACCACAAGGGCGGCCAGAACCGCGCCCATGAAGATGGTCTGCAGTTCGGGGGGCGGCTTCGCGGTCTGCGGCGGCGGCCCTTCAACGACGTCCGGTTCGGGAATTTCGGCCATTCCGTACAAAGTGCCTTCAGCTTCGGATGTTAAACGCCGCCCGCCACCCGGGGTTCGTTAATTCTCGACCCCAACCTTGTGGCGGCGGTTCCCAGCCGCTATGTCTCCCGCGGCCTTCCGACCTTACAGAACACGATGCCCCTTCTCAAATTTTTGCCGGACAACTCCGATATCGATTTCGTCGGCGCCCGCTACTACGCCTTCGCCGTGGACGGGCTTTTGCTGCTTGCCACGATCATCTCCATCGCCGTTCACGGCTTCAACCTCGGCATCGATTTCACCGGCGGGGTCCTCATGGAGGTCAAGGCGCCGCATGTCGTCGAAATCAGCCAGATGCGGAGCGAAATCAACAGCCTCGGCTTTGCCGATTCCCAGCTGCAGTTTTTCGGCGGCGGCGAATGCGATCACCCGGTCAATTCCTGCGTCCTGATTCGGGTGCAGCCGAAGGGCGGCCAGGCCGAAGAGCGCGCCGTTGCCGCGATCAAGGCAAGGCTCGGCAAGACCTATTCCTTCCGGCGGGCGGAAGTCGTGGGACCCAAGGTCAGCCAGGAGCTTTTCCAGGACGGGGTGATTGCCACCGCGCTCGCCATCGTGGTGATTGCCATCTACGTCGCCGTGCGGTTCGAATGGCAGTACGGCATCGGCGCCGTCGTCGCAACCGGCCACGACGTGCTTGTCACGGCGGGACTCTATTCGCTGCTTCACATGGAATTCGGGCTGAACGCGATCGCGGCCCTGCTCACGCTGGCCGGCTATTCGATCAACGACACCGTCGTAGTGTTCGACCGGATCCGCGAAAACCGGCGGCGTTACAAGCGAATGCCGCTCGGCGAGCTGATCAATCTTTCCACCAACCAGATGCTGACGCGGACAATCCTCACCAGCGGGGCCACCGCCACCTCCATCCTGCCGCTGCTCCTGTTCGGCGGGCCCGCCCTGTTCGATTTCACGGCCGCGATCCTGTTTGGAATCGTGGTGGGCACCTTCTCCTCAACCTATGTGGCCGCCGCGCTGCTTCTCTATCTTCCCCATCCGCACGCGCCGCGCGGGGGTGAAGAAGCCGCCGCCGCGCGCTAGCTCAGAACGGATTGATGGTGGCTTCGCGGGTGAAGGTGATGTAGCCCGCATTCACCCCGGCCCTCAGGCCCACGCCCGTGCGCATCGGCGCGATCGTGATGTCGCCGGCGCGCATGTAATTCACGCCAAGGCCTGCGACGAAATAGAAGCTGCCTTCGATGTCGGGAAAGCGCTGGAACAGCCTGTCCGAAGGCCCCAGATTGTAGACCAGGATGAAAGCCTTCGACGCATTCCCGCCGAAATCGAAGCCCACCGACGGGCCCTGCCAGTAAATCTTTTCCGGCGGCGCGTTCTTGCGGATCAGCCAGCCGGAGCCGTAACGCAGTCCGGCGATGAATGCGCCCGACCCTTCGTCGCCCTTGATATAGGCGTCCGGCAGGCCCTGTTCGGAAAACACCTTCTGCACGGCCTTGGCCACCGCTTCCGATGTCATGCCGAAGAAGCCCGCGGCGGCCTGCACAATCTCGTTCTGGGTAAATTTCTGGTCGGCGCTCTCGTCCTGGGCAAGCGCGGGCGTTACGCAAAGGGCTGCAACCGCCAGAGCCGCAAGCGCGGAAGAAATGCCATGCCGTATACTCATTCCAATGCCTCCTCGACCGGTCCGAACGCGTTTTGAATTCCAGCGCCATGATGGTGGCTGAATTGCGGCTTGTCAGCTTATAATCCGGCAAGGCTCATGAACGATTCTTCGCGCCCGCCCCGATCCGCGTCCGGCAGCCGTCTTGGCCCCTGGGGCTGGATTGCGCTCGTCGTTCTTGCGCTCTTTCTGGCGGCCGCGATCTGGTATGCGATCTGGGCGTGGGGCCGCATGAGCGGCGTGGAAATATCCACCGCCGGCTGGATCTTTCTGGTCGCAGGCGTGTTTTTTACGATTCTGGTCGGCGGCGGGCTGATGGCGCTTCTGTTCTATTCGAACCGGACGGGCCGGGATTTCTGAGCGGCTAGGTCAGGCCGCGGGCCACGAAATACGGGTTTGCGAATCCTTCTTCGGCCTTGCCGTACATCATGGCCCGCCCGTTGAGCTGGCTCACGCTTCCGCCGGCGGCGGCCAACACCGCGTGGCCCGCGGCGATATCCCATTCCATCGTGCGGCCGTGACGCGGATAGATGTCGGCTTCGCCGGCGGCCACCAGGCAGAATTTGAGCGACGATCCGGCGCTGACGAATTCCTTCACCCGGAACCGCTTCAGATATTCGTCCGTTTGTAGGTCGCGGTGGGAACGGCTGGCGACCGCCACCAGCCCGTCCGCATCCGGCAGGCGCGCGGAAATGCGCGCGGCCGCGGTGAAATTCGGCAGCACATGATATTCGGTCTTGATCTCGAAAGCCTGTCCGGGCACTTCGCCCATGAAGAGCCGGTTCTTGACGGGCGCATAGACAACCCCGCGCACCGGCCGTCTGCGGATGATCTCGGCGATATTCACCGTGAACTCGCCGTTGCGGTTGAGGAATTCCTTGGTGCCGTCCAGCGGGTCCACGAGGAAAAATCGCTCGCCGATGGCGCGAATTCGGCCCTGCGCCACTTCTTCTTCCGCGATTACGGCGGTGCCCGGCGCCAGATGCGCAAGCCGCGCCAGGATGAATTCCTCGGTCTCCTCGTCGGCGTCGGTGACGGGGGAATTGTCTTCCTTTTTGCGGGCCACGATATCCAGCTTCTCGTAGTGGCTGAGCAGGATTTCGCCCGCATGCCAGGCAACTTCGGCAAGCATGGTCAGAAATTCGGAAGGCTGCGCACTTTTCATAGGCTTAAACATTCCTTAAGAGCCGTGTTCGCAGATTGTAAACTGGAAACCATGGAGGCCACGGCAACCCATGAACGAACTGGAATTCGCTGCCCTTCTGGTGTCGCGGGTATGCCATGACCTTGTGAGCCCTGTGGGTGCGGTGGTCAACGGTCTGGAAGTGCTGGAAGATGAGCGCGATGCGGCCATGCGCGCCGATGCGCTGAAGCTGGTCGCCTCCAGCGCCGCCCAGGCGGCCGCGCGGCTGCAGTTTGCGCGCATCGCCTTCGGCGCGGCCGGGGCGGCGGGGGCCGAGCTCGATCTGAGCGAGGTGGGCCGGATGGTCGGGGGTCTGCTGCAGGGCGGCAAGGTGGAACTCGTCTGGGAAGCGGCCAATATCACGTGGCCCAAGGATTGGGCCAAGCTCCTGATGAATTCGGCGCTGCTGGCCAGCGACAGCCTGCCGAGGGGCGGGCAGGTCAGGGTGGGAACCGCCGGCGATGCGCAATCCCCGGCTTTCAGGATTGCGGCCACGGGCCCGAATGCGCGGCTGCTGGACGACGTGGAAAAGGCGCTTCAGGGCGAACCGTCCGGCCCGCTCGATGGACGCACCATCCAGGCCTATCTCACCTGCCGGATCGCGCGGAATCTGAACGCGGACCTCTCGGTCCGCGCGCGGGACGGCGCGGTGGAGCTGGCCGCGGGCTAGCGGCTTCAGAACCCATTTACCCTCTCGGGCCTAGGCTTTCCCTTTCGGAGGGCCCGCCATGAAGCACTGCCTGGTCGTCGACGACAGCCGCGTGATCCGCAAAGTTGCCTGCCGGATTCTGGGGGATTTGCGCTTCGAGACCGACGAAGCCGAAGACGGCGCCGCAGCCCTGGAAATCTGCCGCCGGCAGATGCCCGACCTGATCCTGCTGGACTGGAATTTGCCGACCATGAACGGCATCGAATTCCTGCGCGCGCTCAGGCGCGAGCACGAGGGCAAATCGCCCGTCGTCGTGTTCTGCACGACGGAAAACGACGTTGCCCACATCACCGAAGCGCTCGGCGCCGGCGCCAGCGAATACATCATGAAGCCCTTCGACCGCGAAATCATCGAATCCAAGCTGGCCGAAGTCGGAATGTTGTGATGGATGGCGCCGATTTCGATTTTCTCGCCGATCTGCTGCGGCGGCGTTCCGGACTGCACTTGCGCCAGGACAAGCTGCCGCTTGTCGAAAGCAGGCTCCTGCCGGTGGCGCAGCGCTTCGGCTTTCGCGAGGTCGCAAGCCTGGTCGCCGAGCTTCGCCACGGCCGCGAGACGATCGCTGGCGCCGTCACCGAAGCGATGACGACAAACGAATCCTCCTTCTTCCGCGACAAGCACGCCTTCGAATATTTCCAGAACACGATCCTGCCGATGCTGCTGGCGCGGCGCGCCGGCCAGCGCCGCCTGCGCATCTGGTGCGCTGGCGCGGCCAACGGCCAGGAAGCCTATTCGCTGGCGATGATTCTTGACGATCTGCGGCTGCCGGAAGCCGGCTGGACGGTAGACCTCCACGCAACCGATCTCAGCTCGGCGGCGATCGCCCGGGCGAAAGAGGGCCTCTATTCGCAGTTCGAAGTGCAGCGCGGCCTTCCGATCCAGCGCCTCGTGCGCCATTTCGCGCAGGAAGGCGAGCAATGGCGCATCGCCCAGCGTTTGCGCCGCATGGTTTCGTTCCGCCAGTTCAACCTGCTGGACAGCTTCGGCTGGCTCGGCGCGCTCGACGTCATCTTCTGCCGCAATGTGCTCATCTATTTCGACATGACCACGAAAATGCGCGTGATCGACCGTCTGGCAGATTCGCTGGCGCCGGACGGCTGGCTGGTTCTGGGCGCGACGGAATCACTTGCCGGCGCGTCTTCGGCCTTCGCGCCGGTGGACGACGTGCGCGGCGTCTATGTCAGGGCGGCGCAGGCGAACGCGCGCATGGCGCGCCTCGCAGGCTGATCACCAGGTATCCACAATTCGCCGCCGCCCGGCCGTCTCGCGGCGCGGCGCCGAACGAAGCCCGCGCATGATCCAGCGGCGCGTATCGGCCGGATCGATCACGTCGTCGATTTCCAGGAACGCCGCCATGTTGATGGCTTTCCCGCGCGCGTAGGATTGCTCCACCATCTTCCGGAACAGCGCCTCGCGCGCTTCCGGCGTGGGCGCGCTTTCGAGCTCCTTGCGGTAGCCGAGGCGGACTGCGCCTTCGAGCCCCATGCCGCCGAATTCGCCGGTGGGCCACGACACGATGAAAAAAGGCGCATGAAAGCTGCCGCCCGCCATCGCCTGCGCGCCAAGCCCGTATCCCTTGCGCAGCACCACCGTGAACATGGGTACGCCGAGATCGGCGCCCGTCACGAACATGCGGCTGACGCGGCGCACGAGCGCGGTTTTCTCCGCCTCCGGGCCCACCATGAAGCCGGGCGTATCGCAGAGCGAAAGGAGGGGCAGGCCGAAGGCGTCGCAGAGCTGAAGGAAGCGTGCGGCCTTGTCGGCGCAGGGCGCGTCGATGGCGCCTGCCAGGTGCATGGGGTTGTTGGCGATCAGGCCGAACGGCTCGCCCTCGATGCGCACAAGCGCGGTAATCATGCCCGGCGCAAAGCCCCCGCGCAGTTCCAGAACCGAATCCGCGTCGGCAAGCGCCGCGATCACGCGGCGGATGTCGTAAACCCGCAGGCGGTTTTCGGGGATGAGCGTGCGCAGCATCTTCTGGTCCCCCGCCTGCCAGCCGCCGATCGCGCCCTGAAAATAGGCGAGATATTTTTTCGCCGCCGCCACAGCCTCCGCTTCATCCGCAACCGCCACATCCACGACGCCGTTGGGCACCTGCACGGCCATCGGCCCCACCTCTTCGGGCGCATAGGTGCCAAGCCCTCCGCCTTCGATCATGGCGGGGCCTCCCATGCCGATGTTGGAATTCGCCGTGGCGATGATGACGTCGCTGCATCCGGCAAGCGCCGCGTTGCCGGCAAAACACCGGCCGGAATTGATGGCGACGCGCGGCACAAGCCCGCTCAGCTTCGCATATTGCCGGAAGGTGGGAACATCCAGCCCCGCCACGCCCAACACATCGGTGTCGCCGGGCCGCCCGCCGCCGCCTTCGGTGAACACGACCACCGGCAGCCGCCATTCTTCGGCAATCTTCAGCAGCCGGTCCTTCTTCTTGTGGTTCATCGCGCCCTGCGTACCCGCCAGCACGGTGTAGTCGTAGGCCAGCACAGCACAGCGCGCGGAATTCTCTCCGAAGAGCGCCGCGTTCACGGTTCCGATGCCGGTGATGATCCCGTCGCCCGGCGTGTTTTTCAGAAGGTCGTCCAGCGCGCGCCTTCGTCTCTGCGCCGCAACCGCGAGCGCGCCATATTCGATGAAGCTTCCCGGATCGCAGAGATCGGCGACATTCTCGCGCGCCGTGCGCTGGTTTGTCCTGCGCCGGCGCGCCACCGCTTCGGGCCTGTTTGCATCCGCGCCTGTGGCGTGGCGTTCGATCGCTTCCGCAAGATCGGGGCGGACGGCGCCGGGATCGGGCGGCACGTCCTGGCGCGCCGCATCGGCCGCAACGTCGCATGGTTCCAGAAACAGGATCGCCTCGTTCTCCGCCACCACCAACCCGGCCGCCGCCGCCAGCCCGTGCACGCGGCCCGATTGGGACGCCGTGATGATGTGCTCCATCTTCATCGCCTCGATCACGGCAACCGCCGCGTTTGCGGGCACAAGGTCGCCGGCCGCCACATCGAGGCTGACGATCTTTCCCTGCATGGGCGCGCGAATGGCAACCGTTCCCGGCGGCGCCGGTGCGGCTTCGGGCGATGCCGCCATATCGGGGCCTGCGGGGCAGAGGGCCGATGCGGCCGCAAGAAGCGCCGCAAGGTTCTCGTTCACAATCTGGGTGTGGAATTGCGCCGACCCGGCCTCGGGCAACCGGAGGATGGCGCGCAGGAATGCAAGGTTGCTTGAGGCCCCTTCGATCGCAAATTCCGAAAGCGCGCGCTCGGCGCGCGCAAGCGCCATGGGAAGTTCCGGCGCCGACACGATGACCTTGGCGATCAGGGGATCGAAGGCGGGGTTGGCCGCAAAGCCTTCGCAGCCGGCCGTATCGACACGCACGCCGGGTCCGGTGGGCGGAGCAAAGCGCGACAGCGTGCCGGCGGACGGCGATACCGTTCCGTCGCCGGCGATTTTCTCCAGGTTGACGCGAAGCTGGATGGCCACGCCGCGCGGATGGGGAACTTCGCTCTGCTTCAGGCCGAGCTCGCGCAGGGAACGGCCGTCCGCAAGATCGATTTGAAGCGACACCAGATCGATGCCCGTGATCTCTTCGGTGACCGGGTGCTCCACCTGGATGCGCGGATTGGCTTCCACGAAAAAGAACGGCGCTTCGCCATGGCCCGCCTTCGGACGCACGAGAAATTCGATTGTCGCAAGCCCTTTCAGCTTCACATCGTCGGCCAGCCAGACGGCGGCATCCAGAAGCTGCTGGCGGATCTTCTGATCCAGCGCCGGCGCCGGCGCGATCTCGATGATCTTTTGCTGGCGGCGCTGCAGCGTGCAGTCGCGTTCCCACAGATGCACGGCGCTTTCCCCGTCGCCCGCAACCTGCACCTCGATGTGCCGCGCGCGGTCCATGAAGGCTTCGGCGTACACCGCATCGTTGCCGAAAGCGGCGCGCGCTTCCGAACGGCAACGCGCATAGGCCTCGTCCAGCGTGGCCGGATCGCTCACGATCCGGATGCCGCGTCCGCCCCCGCCCGCCAGCGCCTTGATCACGATCGCACCGCCGCGCTGTGCGGCCATGAAGGCGCGCGCATCGTCCAGGCTCGCCGCGCCCGGCGTGCCGGGAAGAACGGGAACGCCATAACGCTGCGCGATGCCGCGCGCCCGCGTCTTGTCGCCGAACGCCGCCAGAACGTTGGGCGATGGCCCGATGAAGACAAGGCCCGTCTCCGCGCAGGCCTGCGCGAACAGCGGGTTCTCGCTCAAGAACCCGTAACCGGGATGGATCGTATCGCAACCGGTGGATTTGGCTGCGGCGATCACCCGCGCGATGTCGAGATAGGCCGCGGGCCCGCTGCCATGCAGCGCGTGCGCGCGCGTGGCCGCGCGCACATGCGGCGACCGGGCATCGTCCTGCGAATAAACCGCCACGGATTCAAGGCCGCGCTCGTCTGCCGCGCGGGCGATACGGATGGCGATCTCGCCGCGATTGGCGATTAGGATGCGTTTTATGGTCATTCCGGTCCGGCGGAAGCCGGAAAACAGCGGCCCCCGCCGGAAAGTCTGCCACGCCCGATGCGCGATTAGAAAGCCGCCCTGATGCCACCGTAAACGGCGCGGCCTTCTGCGCCATAACCCGCCACCGGCTGGTAATGCCGGTCGGCCAGATTTTCGGCGCGCGCGAACAGCTCATATCCCCGGCCGAGGTCATAGGCCGCGTAGGCATTGACCAGCGTATAGGCCGCAAGCGGGTTGAATTCGCCGGCGGAATCGAAGCGCCGGCCCACATATTCCACCGTGGTGCCGAGCGAAAGCGCGTCCGTGGCCTGCCAGCGCAGATCGGCGTTGGCCTGCCAGTGCGGACGCCGCGCCAGATCGGTGTCGGTCACGAGATTCACGTCGTCGAGCCATGTCGCGTTGGCGCTCAGGGTCAATCCCTCGGCCGGGCGCAAGATTGCGGCCATCTCGATGCCGCGCGCGCGAACGCGGTCGATGTTGTCGTAATAACCGAACGGCCTGAGCTTGCAGGCGGGCGAGACCACGCCGAAGCATGAGAAGAAGTCTATCTCGTCCGTGGTGCGCCGGTTGAAATAGGCAAGCGAAACAAGCGCGACATCGCCGAAGAGCTTCTGATCCACGCCCGCTTCCCAGCCATGCGCCACTTCCGGCGAAAGGGTGCGCAAGGGATTGGAAAATTCGGAAAACAGCTCGAACAGGGTCGGCGCCTTGAAACCGTCGCCATAGTTGGCGTGAAGCGTCGTGCCGCTCTCCGGGATTTGCCAGGCCGCCGCCAGCTTGAGCGATGCGTGGCTGCCGAACCTGTCGTTGTCGTCATACCGCACGCCGCCCGTCAGCGTGAGCTGGCGGAAGAGGGTTGACTGCATTTGCGCGTAATAGCCGTCGTTGCGCATGGATGCCTTGAGCGGCGAAGGGTGCGGATCGAAGCTCGATGGCGATGCCGAGTTGATCGTGGTGCGGTCGTCTTCGGCGCCGAAGGTGAGTTCGTCCTCCGGCGAAAAATCCACCACGCCCTGATATTCGTAGGTCGTATCGCCGCCCTTCGCGTAGAAATCGAGCGGCAAGGGCTGCGAAGGGTCGAAATCCTTGCGGTCGTTGAGCGAGGATGTAACGGCCACGCGGTTGTGGAACCTGCCGTCCAGAAGGTCGGCGTTCAGCCCCGCATAACCCGCATAGAACCGGTTGCGGGCATATTCGGCATCGTCCTGGAATGTGAAGGTGGGTGGCGGGAATCCGTCGAAATCGTCGCGCGCGTCCGTCATGTAGCCGCGCAGGTCCAGGCTCAACCACGGGGTGACATGCGTGCGCGTGTTCACCGTGGCGCCGAAATTGCCGTAGCCGTCGGTTTCGCTGTTGCCGTTGCGCGCGTCCGCGGCGGAAACGCCGTTGGTGTGGAAGTAATTCAGCGCCGCGCCATATTCCACGATGCCCTCCGTGCCATTGGCCTGCGCGTTCAGGCGGTAGGTGGCGAAGGAGCCGCCTTCCGCGCTCTCCACGGCATGGATCCCGTCGCCGCCG
>JAJPIX010000027.1 GCA_021324545.1 Alphaproteobacteria bacterium | reverse complement strand
TCCATCGCGCCGTTTGCGGCGCTGAAAACGCGCGACAGCCACATCGTGATCGCGGCGGGAACCGACGCCCTGTTTGCCCGGGTGGCAAAGGTGCTGGGCCATGACGAATGGCCGGGCGACGCACGCTTCCGCACCAATCACGACCGTGTGGTGAACTGGCCGGCGCTGCAAAACGAAATGGAATCTGCACTTTCCGCTAAAACCTCCGCCGAATGGTTGAAGCGGCTGCAAGCCGAAGGCCTGCCCTGCGCGCCGATCAACAATGTGGCCGAGATGATGAGCGATCCGCAGATTATCGCTCGCAACATGATCGTGACGGCGCTCGATCCCGATCTCGGCGCCCTGAAGATGCAGGGCAACCCGATCAAGCTTTCGGGCCACCCTGATCCTTCCACGCGCCCGCCCGCGCCGGACCTGGATGGGGATCGTGCCACCATTCTT
Source organism: Alphaproteobacteria bacterium (assembly GCA_021324545.1). Classification (GTDB taxonomy): domain Bacteria; phylum Pseudomonadota; class Alphaproteobacteria; order Micropepsales; family Micropepsaceae; genus Rhizomicrobium. The sequence continues at coordinate 37,697 of JAJPIX010000027.1, read as the reverse complement.
GAAGAGCTTGCGTTGAAGCGAGCGGAACAGCGCTGATTGTGTCCTTGTCGCCGGGCCTGGCCGCGCCGCAAAGCACTGCACGCGATGCGCGACTGAAAGCCCTTGGGAATTAGGCGCCGGCGGCCTACATTCGTTCCATGCCCTTTGAATCGTGTCGTTGCCCATGAGCGGTTATGGCGGCCGCTATTCCGATCCGCTGGATCAGGCGTTCGGCGAGGACAATCCCGCGCCGCAAGCGCCCGCGGTGCCGCGCGATCCGCCCTATCTTGCCGGCCTGAATGCCGAGCAGCGCGAGGCGGTGCTTGCCACCGAAGGCCCCGTGCTGGTTCTGGCGGGCGCCGGCACCGGCAAGACGCGCGTTCTGACCACGCGGCTTGCGCATATTCTCGCCACCCGGCGGGCATGGCCGGGGCAGATCCTGGCCGTCACCTTCACCAACAAGGCCGCGCGCGAAATGAAGGAGCGGATCGGCCTTCTCATCGGCGGCGTGGTGGAAGGAATGCAGTGGCTTGGCACCTTCCATTCCATCGGCGCGCGCATGCTTCGAAGGCACGCCGAGCTTGCCGGCCTCAAATCCAATTTCACGATTCTCGACGCCGACGATCAGCTGCGCCTGATGAAGCAGATCATCGACGCCGAAAACATCGATGAGAAGCGCTGGCCCGCGCGCGCGCTCGCCGCTTGCATCGACGGCTGGAAGAACCGGGGCCTCAGGCCGGACGATGTGCCCGAAGGCGAAGCGCACAGCTTTGCCTTCGGCAAGGGCCGCGCGCTTTACCGCCAGTATCAGGAACGGCTGAAGGCGCTGAACGCGGCCGATTTCGGCGACCTGCTGCTGGACGTGCTCACCATCCTGCGCGGCAATCCCGAAATCCTTTCCGAATACCGCGAGCGCTTCAAATACATGCTGGTGGACGAATACCAGGACACCAACACGGTGCAATATCTGTGGCTCAAACTGCTGGCGGGGCAAAACGGCAATGTCTGCGTGGTGGGCGACGACGATCAGTCCATCTATGCCTGGCGCGGGGCGGAGATCGAAAACATCCTGCGCTTCGAAAAGGATTTTCCCGGCGCGAAAGTGATCCGGCTCGAACGCAACTATCGTTCCACGCCCGCCATCCTGGGCGCGGCGTCCGGCCTGATCGCGGCCAACAAGGGCCGCCTCGGCAAGACGCTGTGGACCGAAGGCGATCCGGGCGAAAAGATCAAGGTGCAGGGCGTGTGGGATGCCGAAGAAGAAGCCCGCGCCGTGGCAAGCGAAGCCGAGAATTTGCACAGCAAAGGCGAACGCTATTCCGGGATGGCGGTGCTTGTGCGCGCCTCGTTCCAGATGCGCGAATTCGAAGACCGTTTTCTTGCCCTCGGCCTGCCCTATCGGGTGATCGGCGGCCCGCGCTTTTACGAGCGCGCGGAAATCCGCGATGCGATGGCATACCTGCGCCTGATCGCGCAGGGCGACGACGATCTGGCGTTTGAACGCATCGTCAACAGGCCCAAGCGCGGCGTGGGCGATGCCAGCGTGCAATCGCTGCATGCCTATGCGCGCGCGCATCATCTGCCGCTGCTGGCCGCAGCGGGCGAAATTGCCGCAACCGACGAACTGCCGCCCAAGGCCCGCAAGGCGCTGGCGCAGCTTGCCGTCGATTTCGCGCGCTGGTCGGACGTGGCCCGGCATATCCGCCACACCGAGCTTGCCGAAATGGTGCTGGACGAAAGCGGCTACACCGACATGCTGAAAAACGACAAGTCGGCCGAAGCGCCCGGCCGGCTCGACAACCTGAAAGAGCTTGTCCGCTCCATGGAGCAGTATGAATCGCTCGCCGCCTTTCTGGAGCATGTGGCGCTTGTCATGGAGCTGGAGCAGAACGACACGGGCGACCGCATCAACCTGATGACGCTGCATGCCGCCAAGGGGCTGGAATTCGACACCGTGTTCCTGCCCGGCTGGGAAGAAGGACTGTTTCCCAGCCAGCGCACGATGGATGAGAACGGCCTTGCCGGGCTGGAGGAAGAGCGCCGCCTCGCCTATGTGGGCCTCACGCGCGCGAAGAAACGCGCGCTGGCCTATTTCGCGGCCAACCGCCGCGTGCACGGCAACTGGCAGAGCGCCCTGCCCTCGCGCTTCATTTCCGAGCTTCCGCCGGAACATGTGGACAGCGTGGTGGATGAAGGATTTTACGGCGGCTATGTGGGTTTCCGCGACAATGCGCAGGCTGCAAGCTTCGGCAGCGGTTATGAATCGCCGGGCTGGAAGCGCGCGCAGGCCAACCGCGCGGCGAGCGCGCAACGCACCCGCCCGCCCATGATCGAGGCGCAGGCCTACACCGTGCAGACATCCGATCCGTCATCGTCGAATTACGCGCGCGGCGACCGCGTGTTCCACCAGAAATTCGGCTACGGCCGCGTGACGTTTGTCGAAGGAAACAAGCTCACCGTCGATTTCGACAAGGCGGGCGAGAAGCGCGTGATCGACAATTTTGTGCAGCGGGCGTGACGAACACTCTTTTAACAAATGAACTCGTGACGGCCCGCGAATGCGAGCGCCTGTCCCTCCCTTGAAAAGGGAGGGTCGAATTGCCGAAGGCAATTCGGGGAGGGATCAGGCCACGCCCCGCAACGATCCCCACCCGGCTCCCCGCATCGGCTGCGGGTCGCCGCCCTCCCCTTTTCAAGGGGAGGAACGGAGTGTATATTCTAGCCAGACTTTCTAGCTAGAATATCGGCCCCCATGGAAGACCCCCGCTGGTCCGTGCAGGACGCGAAGAACCGCTTCAGCGAAGTGGTGGAAGCCGCGCGCGAAAAGCCGCAGACGGTGACCAAACACGGCAAGCGCGCCGTGGTCGTTGTGGCGGCGGAAGAATATGACCGCCTCAAGAAGCTGGAGAAGCAAAAGGCGATCACGTTCAATGAGCATCTGCTGAACATGCCAAAGGGCGGCGGCACGTTCGAGCGCATGAAAACTCGCCTTCGCGAAACCAGCTTCTGATGTATCTGCTCGATACGGACGTCCTGTCCGAACTGCGCAAGCGGAAACGCAATCCCAATGTTGTGAAATGGATCGGCGCTGTCTCCGAGAGCGATTTGCATCTCAGCGCCATTACCGTGGCCGAAATCGAGCGCGGCATCGAACGCCAGAAGAAGCCCGACCCGGCCTTCGCCAACGATCTCGCGGCATGGCTCGAATTCACGCTTCGCGTCTTCGGCGAGCGCATTCTGCCGCTCACAGTCAATGTCGCCCGCCGCTGGGGCCGCCTCTCCGCCCAGGTCGGCAATACCGAACTCGATCTCGCCATCGCCGCAACGGCGCTGGAACATGGATTGACGGTTGTCACCGGCAATACAAGGCATTTCCAGCGTGCCGGCGTGCCTTTGCTGAATCCGTTTCAGGCGCGGAAATAAAGCGCCGCGCACGTCCGTCCCGCGGCTTTCGCTGCGGTCCGCCTCCGCCGCAAACGGGGAGGAGAAGCGCGGATCGCTTGAACAGCCGCTGCGACAGCTTCTGACACATTCGGCATCACCCGCCGACAATCTGCTGCCACTCTTTCTTGCCCGCTTGCAGGGGGAGGCGCCGGCCGTGGCTCTTTCCTCCCCCGTTTACGGGGGAGGTGCTGAGCGCGCATCTGCGCGCGAAGCGGAGGGGGCGCATGCACATGTGGCCCGATTTCCGCCATCGTCCGCGGCCGCGAAGGACATCATTCATATTAGGCCGCCGCTCGCGCACTCCGAAGGTTGGCGAAAATCGGCTCATACATATGAACAAACGCTATGTCCTTGCCGGCAAAGAAGAAAATAATGCTATTTTTTCTCTTGCATTTCGCCGAATCGTTCGCTATATGTTCGTGCGTGGATTTTTCTGGAGGGCAGGCATTTTGAGGTGACTTCAGCGCGAGGACAGACAGGCCCATGGGTGCACACTCGCGTGCATCCCTGCGGACCGCCCCATCCCTCTGGAGCTGCGGCTTGAAGACAAGGCGATTGGCTCAACGCGGAGCCCTGCACGGCTCCCCGGGCAAGAAGCAATCGGCCTCTTCCCACGGAGACGGCGGACCCCGCAACGGCCGGGGCGGTAGAATGCGAAGGTGCGCGTCATTGCGTGTTGAAACCACGCTTCGGCGCGCCAGTCAGGCGCATCGTGACCAGGGCGGGCGGGAGCGGATGGCCCGCCTTATTTGTGTGGGCCGCGAACGCGGACTCGGCCTATCCTCGCCGTCAGGTGAAGCGCCGCAGGGAGGGACAATCCATGCACACGACATTGCTGAGGGCTGCACTCGTCATTATCGGCATCGCCTTTCTTCTGATCTATCCGCTGGCGATCGTCTGGCCGTCGGGCTGGGCCTGGCATACCGGCGCGCCGTCTTCCAATTACTATTACATGATGATCGTGGGCGTTTACGCCACGCTGGGCGTGTTCCTGATTCTCGCATCGCGCAATCCGGACGCGAACAGGAGCCTGATCTGGTTCACGGTGTGGTCGAGCCTCGTGCACGGGCTGATCATGGCAAGCCAGTCGTTCGGCATGGCCAACGGCATGAACAACATGGGGCATCTTTCCGGCGATGTGGCGGCGCTGATTCTGGTTGCGATCGTGCTGGGCGGACTGATGCTCACGCGGGAGAAAACCGCAACGGCCGCGGCTTGAGGATCGGGCGGCGCAGGTTTAAGCGCTTTGGCCATGCCCGCGCCGCCCCTCTGGAAGGCAACCGCCCATCTCGCCAAGGCCGAAGCGCCCGATATCGCCGCGGCGTTCGAGCTGACGGGGCCACAGGCTGTCCTCATCAGCGAGGAACCGTTCAGCGACAACGCGACGGTCGAAGCGCTTTATGCGCAGATGCCCGATGGCGATCTGCTGTCGAAGCTCGCGGGCCGCGAGGTGTTTGTCGCGCTTCTGCCCGACACCGACTGGATCCGGCTGAGCCAGGAGGGCTTGCCGCCCGTGCGCGCCGGGCGCTTCTTCGTGTTCGGCGCGCATGATGCGGGCGCGGTGCCGCCGGGCGTCATCCCCATCCGCATCGAGGCCGGCATGGCGTTCGGCACTGGCCATCACGAAACCACCGCGCTCTGCCTTGCCGCGCTGTCCGATCTCGCAAGGCGGCGGCGTTTCGAAAATGTGCTCGATCTGGGCTGCGGCACGGGGCTTCTTGCCATCGGCGCGGCGAAGCTCTGGCGGAAACGGGTTTCGGCCTGCGATATCGATCCGGTCGCCGTGGATGTGACGCGCGAAAATGCCCGCGCCAATGGCGAAGCCCCGCGCGTATCCGCCGTGGTGGCCGATGGGCTTGCCCATCCGGCGCTGGGGCATCGCGCGCCTTACGACCTGATCGTGGCGAACATCCTTGCCCAGCCGCTCACCCGCCTTGCGCCATCGGTTGCATCGGCCCTTGCCCCGGGCGCATGGCTGATCCTTTCCGGCATTCTTCGCTGGCAGGAAAACGCCGTGCTCGGCTTCTATCGCGCGCAAGGGCTGATATTGCGCCGAACCTTGCGCGAAAACGCGTGGTCCGCGCTTCTGCTGCAAAAACCTTCGTCATCCTCCGGTCGCGCGTAGCGCGATCCGGGGGACCCAATTTCCTGTCGCAAAAAACGGCTCGCCCGGACAAGCCGGGCGATGACGATGCAGGGGTTCAAACTGCGCCGAAAAACCACTAACGTCCCGCCCATGGACAAGAACGCACCGTTTCAGACGTTTGAAGACCGCTCCGACGCGGCAACCGTGGCGCCGCGGCTGGCCGCCCTCAGAGCCGAACTTGCGCGCCGCGGGCTCGATGGTTTCGTCGTGCCTCATTCCGACGAATACCAGAGCGAATATCTGCCCGCATGCAACGAGCGGCTGGCATGGCTCACGTCCTTCACCGGATCGGCGGGTGCCGCCGTCGTGCTGAAAGACAAGGCTGCCCTGTTCGTGGATGGCCGCTACACGCTTCAGGCCCGCCAGCAGACTGACATAAAGCAGTTCGAGCCGCGCGATCTGGTGAGCGAAGGGCCGAATGCCTGGATCGAAGCCAACGCGAAGAAGGGCATGCGCATCGGCTATGACGCCTGGGTCCATTCCGCCGCCAATGCCGAAGCGTTGCGCGCCAGCGTGGAGAAGGCCGGGGCCGTGCTGGTGGCGGTTGACGGCAATCCGATCGACGCGCTGTGGAAGGATCGCCCGGCCGCGCCGGGCGACAGGGCCGTGCCGCACGCGATGAACCTTGCCGGCGAAAGCGCGGAGTCCAAACGCACTCGCATCGCCGAAGAGATCAGGAAGCAGGGGGCGGATGCCGCGGTCGTGAGCCTTGCCGATTCCATCTGCTGGCTGCTCAACGTGCGCGGCTCCGATACGCCGCACACGCCGTTCGTCCTGTCCTGCGCCATCCTCAATGGCGACGGCTCGGTGGACTGGTTCGTGGACGGCCGCAAGGCTTCGCCCGAATTGCGGAAGCATCTGGGCAATGCCGTGCGCGTGCGTGAGCCCAAGGATTTTGTCGCCGCGCTGGATGCCCTCAAGGGAAAAACGGTCATCGCCGATCCCAACTGGACGGCCGATGCCGCCTTCGCGCGGCTGGAAAAGGCGGGCGCCAAAATCAAGCGCAGCGCCGATCCGTGCCAGCTTCCCAAAGCCTGCAAGAATGCGGTGGAGATCGAAGGCGCGCGCAAGGCGCACGTCCGCGATGGCGCGGCGCTCACGCGGTTTCTGGCCTGGTTCGCGCGCGAGGCGCCCAACGGACAGCTTGACGAGATCGCCGCCGCCGAAGCGCTTGAAGGTTATCGCCGGCAGACCGGTTCGCTGACCGATCTTTCCTTCGATTCCATTTCGGGTGCGGCGCCGCATGCGGCCCTGCCGCATTATCGCGTCACGAAATCGAGCAACCGCGCGATCCGGAACAACGAGATCTATCTGATCGACAGCGGCGGGCAGTATCCCGACGGCACCACGGACGTGACGCGCACGGTGATTGTCGGCAACCCGACCGCGGAAATGAAGGATCGCTTCACCCGCGTGCTGAAGGGCCACATCCAGATTGCGATGCTGCGCTTTCCCGAAGGAACAACAGGCGCGGCCATCGATGCCTTCGCGCGCAAGGCGCTGTGGGATGCGGGCCTCGATTACGATCATGGCACCGGCCACGGCGTGGGCAGCTATCTCTCCGTGCATGAGGGCCCGCAGAACATTTCCAAGCGGCCGATCGCGCAGCCGCTGAAGCCCGGCATGATCGTTTCCAACGAGCCCGGTTATTACAAGGAAGGCGAATACGGCATCCGCATCGAAAACCTTGTGGTGGTGACGGAGCCCAAGCCTGTGCCCGGCGGCGACCGGCCGATGATGGAGTTCGAGACCATCACGCTGGCGCCGATTGACGTGAATCTGGTCGAGCCGAAGCTGCTCACCGCGGAAGAACGCGACTGGCTCAACGGCTATCATGCCCGCGTGCGGGACGTGCTTGGCCGCGAGGTGGATGGCGAAACAAAAGCGTGGCTTGAGCGCGCCACACGGGCGATCTGATGCGCAAGCAGCATGATGGCCCGCGCGGAACCGTTCACAGGTTCCTGCTCGACAGCCAGGTTCTCAAGGGCAATCTTCTGGGCGATCCCGCCGAACGCATCATTGATGTCTATGTGCCGCACGGATCGGATGGACGCGGGCTGCCGCTGCTGGTTGACGTGGTGGGCTTCACAGCCGGCGGCCCGGCGCACACCAACTGGAAGAATTTCGGCGAGAATCTGCCGGAGCGGCTGGACCGCCTGATTGCGGCCGGCGAGATGCCGCCGGTTGTTGTCGCGCTGCCCGACTGCTTCACGAAACTGGGCGGCAACCAGTACATCAATTCCGCCGCCATGGGCCGGTGGGACGATTTTCTGCTCGCCGAATGTGTGCCCTTTGTGGAACGGAAATTCGGTTGCGGCGGCGCCGGCCGGCGCGGCATTTTCGGCAAAAGCTCCGGCGGCTACGGCTCCATCGCGCACGCGCTGCTGCATCCTGACTTCTGGAGCGCGGCGGCCTGCCATTCCGGCGACATGGCGTTCGAGCTTTGCTACCTGCCGGAATTTCCCAGGCTGCTTCGCAAGCTCGCCAAGACCGACAACTCGATCGGGAAATGGATAGACGCTTTCCATGCGGCGCCGAAAGCGAAGGACGACGATATTCACGACCTGATGACGCTCGCGATGTGCGCAACCTACGACCCCGATCCCACCCAGCCCTATGGCGTACGCCTGCCGGTCACGATGGACACCTGCGAAATCATCCCGGACCGCTGGGCCAATTTCATGAAATGGGATCCGTGCGTGATGGTGGAAACGCGCGGCGAAGGCCTGAAGAAGCTGAAGGCGCTCTACATCGATTGCGGCGACGTGGACCAGTACAATCTGGTCTATGGCGCGCGGCGGCTGCATCGTTCGCTCGAAAGACTGGGCGTCGCGCACAGCTATCAGGAATTTCCCGATAACCACACGGCCGTGGACTACCGGATGGATGTCAGCCTGCCTCTTCTGGCGAAGGCGCTTGCCGCATGAACATGGCCATCAGCATCGCTTTGGTCATCGCGCTTCTGATCGTCACGGTTCTGTTCCATTACGAGGGGTTGTTCGGCCTGTCGCGCTTTGCGGACGATATGCGCGGTGGCCGCCGCGTTCGCATGCTTTTCATCATGTTCGGCGTGATCCTGCTGCATCTGGCTGAAATCGCGTTTTACGGCATTGCCTACTGGTTCGGCGATGTCGTGGCGGATATCGGCGATTTTGTGGGCCGTGCCGTGGGTTTTGCGGATTACGTCTATTTTTCCGCCGAAACCTTCACGACGCTCGGGCTCGGCGACATCTATCCCGACGGCGCCTTGCGTCTGATTGCGAGCATTGAATCGCTGAACGGCCTGCTGCTGCTCGGCTGGTCGGCCTCGTTCACCTACCTCGCCATGCAGAAATACTGGAGCGAAGGCAGCCGCCGCATCGTGAAATGATCACAGCCCCTCGATCATCTTCAGCCAGGTGGCCTCATCAATCACTTTCACGCCGAGCTTCTGCGCTTCCGCGAGCTTGGACCCGGCGCCCGGCCCGGCCACGACAAGATCCGTCTTCTTCGAAACCGAGCCGGCCGTCTTGGCGCCCAGCGATTCCGCGCGCGCCTTGGCTTCCTGCCGCGTCATCTTTTCGAGCGTGCCGGTGAACACCACCGTCTTGCCCGCCACCGGCGAGCCGGAGACTTTCGGAGCCGCCATCGGCCGCACGTCAACCTCCTTCAGGAGGTGAGCCAGCACCTTGCGATTGTGCGGCTCGTCGAAGAAATCCTTGATCGCCTCGGCGACCACATCGCCGATGCCGCCGATGGCATTGAGCTGCTCCAGCGCGTCCTTGCCTTCCATTGCGGCCATGAACTCGCCGATGGTGTGAAAATTCCGCGCCAGAAGCCGCGCGTTGGTTTCGCCCACATGGCGGATGCCGAGCGCATTGATGAAGCGGTCCAGCGCGATTTCGCGCCGGTTATTTATCGATGTGATCAGATTTTCGATCAGCTTGCTTTCGCCCTCGTCCTTCCGCTTTGCCTTGCTCCCCGGCGCGGCCTTGCCTTCGCGCGCGCGCCGTTCCGCGCTTTGCTCGGCGCGTTTTTCGCGGAGAACGCGATCCAGCTCGGCCTGTTTGCGGGTAAGCGCGAAGATGTCCGACGGTTCCTTCAGCAATCCCGCGTCGTAGAGCGTTTCGATATAGGTGCCACCGAGCCCTTCGATATCGAAGGCATCGCGGCCCACGAAATGCTTCAGCCGCTCCACCGCCTGTGCCGCGCAAATGAGCCCGCCGGTGCAGCGGCGATCCACTTCTTCCTCGCCCGTTTTCTCGTCCACCTCGCGCACGGCATGGCTGCCACAGATGGGACACTTGCGGGGCATCTCATAGGGCTTTGCGCTGCGCGGCCGCTTCTCCCGGATGACGCGCACAACTTGGGGGATCACGTCGCCGGCGCGCTGGATGATCACGGTATCGCCTTCGCGCGCATCAAGGCGGGCGATCTCGTCTTCGTTGTGCAGCGTCGCGTTTTCCACGACCACGCCGCCGACATTGACAGGCTTCAGCCGGGCCACGGGCGTGAGCTTGCCCGTGCGGCCCACCTGGATGTCGATCTTCAGCAGCACGGTCTCGGCCTGCTCGGCCGGGAACTTGTGCGCGATCGCCCAACGGGGGCTGCGCGAGACAAACCCGAGGCGCTCCTGCAGGTCCAGGCGGTCCACCTTGTACACGACGCCATCGATGTCGTATCCCAGGCCGGCGCGCCGGCTTTCGATCTCGCGATAGAACTTGAGCACCGCCTGCACCGTCTCGCAGCGCCGGATCAGCGGATTGACCTGAAAGCCCCACGCCTTGAACTGCTGGAGCATACCCCATTGGGTATCGGCGGGAAGCGCGCTCGCCTCGCCCCAGGCATAAGCAAAGAAGTTCAGCGCGCGCGCGGCGGTGATTGCCGGATCGAGCTGGCGCACCGAACCCGCCGCAGAATTGCGCGGGTTGGCGTAGGTCTGTTTGCCTTCCTTTTCCTGCCGCTTGTTGAGCGCCGCAAAATTCGCATGCGTCATATAGACTTCGCCGCGCACTTCCATGATCTTTGGTGCCTTGCCGGCGAGCCGCAAAGGCACATCCTTGATCGTGCGCAGGTTGGCCGTGATGTCTTCGCCCTCGGTGCCGTCTCCGCGCGTTGCGCCCTGAACGAACAGGCCGTTTTCATAGCGAAGACTGGCGGACAGACCGTCGATTTTCGGCTCGGCGACGAAGACGAGGGGTTTGTCATCGCCCCAACCCAGAAAGCGCCGCACGCGCCCCACGAAATCGGTTACGTCCTGATCGTCAAACGCGTTGTCGAGCGAAAGCATCGGAACTGCGTGCACGACCTTGGCAAATTTTTCGCTGGGCCTGGCGCCCACGCGGTGTGAGGGACTGTCGGGCCTGATCAGCCGCGGAAAGCGGGCTTCGATGGCGGCATTGCGCTTGCGCAACGCGTCGTATTCTGCGTCGGAGATCTTCGGCCGGTCTTCCTGATAGTAGGCGCGGTCATGCGCGGCAATTTCCTCGGCCAGCCGTTCCAGCTCTCTTGCCGCCTCGTGTTCCGTCAGTTTTTCGACAGGCTTGCCGGCCAATGTGCTCATGCCCGTTTGCGCGCGGGTTTCCTGGCACTATCGGACGGCGTCTGCGCTTCCGCAAGAAGCCGCCGCGCTGCCGCCCGCGCCTCGTCGGTCACGGCCGCACCTGACAGCATGCGCGCGATTTCCTCGATTCGCGGTTCGCCATCAAGCACCTCGATGCGCGTGCGGTCGCGGGAGCGCGTGATGCGGAAGTGCCGGGCCGCGCGCACGGCCACTTGTGGCGAATGGGTTACAAGCAGAACCTGCGTGCTCCTCGCGAGCCTTTGCAGGCGCTCGCCCACCGCGTCAGCCACCGCGCCGCCGACCCCGCGATCAACCTCATCGAACACCAGCGCCGCCGGCGGACTTGCTTCCGCAAGAGCCACCTTCAGGGCGAGCGAGAAGCGCGCCAGCTCGCCCCCGGACGCGATTTTGGCGAGTGGTCCAAACGGCGCGCCCTCAATCGTGGCGGCCTCGAACGCCACCCGCTCAAGGCCGTTGGCGTTCGCTTCGCCTTCCGCCAGCGGTTCCAGCACGACCCGGAATCTGGCGCGACCGAGCTTGAGCGGCTGAAGCTCGTTCGCCACCGCGGCCTCAAGCTTGCGCGCTGCGTTCTGCCGCGCGGCCGACAGTTTCTGCGCGACGGCACGATAATCCCGTTCGGCGCGTGCGACGGCTTCGTCGGCCTTTTTCATGCGCTCGCTGTCGGTGTCGATCGACTCCAGCCTGGTCCGAAAATCGTGCAGCACCTGCGGAAGATCATCGGGCTGCACCGAAAATTTGCGCGCGGCCGCACGCAGGGCATAGAGCCGCTCCTCGGTTTTTTCGAGGCGGGCGGGATCGGCTTCCATGCGGGCGAGCAGGGCTTCCAATTCCCGGCGCGCTTCTTCGGTGAGCGCAAAAGCCTGATCGAGAGATGCTTGGGCGGCCGAGGTGGCTTTGCGCGCCTCTTCGCCCATGCGCGACAGGCGCTTCAGGGCGGCGGCAAGGCCGGCTTCCGCACCGCGCTCGCCACCCAGCGCGTCCACGGCGGCGGAAATGTCTTCGGCAATGCGCCCAGCGTTCATCATCAGCGCCCGCTCCGCGGCAAGCCTCGGCTCCTCGCCCGCCTGCGGATCCAGCGCTGCAAGCTCGTACACGGCATGGCGCAGATAGTCGGCATTCGCGGCGGCTTCCGCCGCGGCGCGCCGGAGGGTATCGCGCGCGGCCTGCGCTTCGGCCAGGGACCTGAATTCCGCCGCTGTCTCTTCCGCAAGGCTTTCGAGGCCGCCGAACGCATCGAGCAACCGGCGATGTGTGGCGGCGTCGAAAAGCCCGCGATCATCCGCCTGGCCGTGCACCTCGACCAGCATTTCGCCCGCGCGCGCCAGCAAATTCACCCCGACAGGCGCATCGTTGACAAAGGCGCGCGTCCGGCCGTCGGCGGCTATTGTCCGGCGCAGGATGATCTCGCCGTCGCTCTCAATGCCGTTCTCGGCAAGCACAACGCGGGCGCGATGATCGCCTGCCGGGTCGAAGATGGCCGTCGCCGAACCCCGGGCTGCCCCTGGACGCACGCCGGCGCGCCCGCCGCTGCGCGCGCCGGCGGCCAGCCCCAGCGCGTCCAGCAAAATGGACTTGCCCGCCCCCGTTTCGCCCGTAAGAACATTCAGGCCCGGCGCGAATTCCAGCGCCGCGTGTTCGATCAGCACAATGTCTTTGACCGTGAGCGCCGAGAGCACCGGCTTTTCGCCCTAAAGGTTGAAGGCCCGGCTGATCCAGGAGCCTTTGTCGCGCTCGGGCCGCATGTTGTGCTCCTGAAGAAGGTTGTAGGCGTCCTGATACCACTGGCTGCCCGGGTAATTCGCGCCCAGGACCGCGGCGGCCGTCTTGGCCTCGTTGTAGACGCCCATGGCGTAATAGGCCTCGGTCAGGCGTTCCAGCGCTTCGGCGATCTGAGTCGTGCGCTGGTACTGTTCCACAACCACGCGGAAACGGTTGATTGCCGCGATATAATCGCCGCGGAACAGATAGTAACGGCCGATCTCCATCTCCTTGCCGGCGAGATGGTCGAGCGTGAGGTCAATCTTCAGCGTCGCATCGCGCGCGTAGGCCGTATCCGGGAAGCGTTGAACGACGTCCTGCAACGCCGTCAGCGCCTGTTCGGTGTTGCTCTGGTCCCGTTCGACGTTGGTGATCTGCTCGTAATAGGAGATCGCCTTCAGATAGAAGGCGTATGCCACTTCCTTCGTGCCCGGATGAAGCTGGATATACTGATCCGCGGTGTTGATGGCATCGGTGTATTTGTTGGCCTGGTAGTAGCAGAATGCCGACATCAGCATGGCGCGGCGCGCCCAGACGGAATAAGGATGCTGGCGCTCGACTTCGTCGAACTGTTTGGCCGCAGCCTCCCAGTCGTGATCATCTATCCGCTTCCAGGCATCGTTGTAGATCTGTTCGACAGGCCGCTCGACGTAATCGGCATTGTCCTTGTCGCTGTCATCCCCGAAGGCCGAACAGCCGCCCAACAGCCCGGCGAGAGCGCAGGCTGCGACGGCGATTTTCATCGCGCGCATCCGGCGCGGCCGCGGCAATCTGGCCGAATTCTTCCACTTTTCCAAAAGCATGCGATCTTCCGTCCGGCTGGCAGGCGCGCCTGCCAATCATTACCCGAGCCTGCACCCTTATGCCATTCCAACCGAACCGGGGTCCAGTGCGGAAAGGGCCGCCTCAGATTTCGATGCGTTCATAGTTCGCCGGATCGGCGAAGAGGGCCCTGAGGAGTGCATTGTTGAGGGCGTGGCCGGAGCGGATTCCTTCGAACCGGCCGATCACCGGGCCGCCCGCCAGCGCCAGGTCGCCCACCGCATCCAGAATCTTGTGCCGCACGAATTCGTCGCGAAAGCGCATTCTATTGGCGTTAACGATCGTGTCGCCGTCGAGCGCGATCGTGTTCTCGAGCGAAGCGCCGCGGGCAAGGCCCGCACGGCGAAGGCCCTCCAGTTCGTTCAGGAACCCGAAGGTTCGGGCGGGCGCGATGTCGCGGCGGAAAGAATCGGGCGAAAATGTCCATTCCAGCCGTTCCTTGCCGATCGATCTGGACGCGAACTCAATTTCGAAATCGAACTGGCGCGCAGCCGCCGGCAGGAGCGCGGCACGGGCGCTTCCGCCAACCGCGTCCACGCGCTTGAGCACGCGAAAACCGGTGCGCGTGCCCTCCTGCTCGCGGATCCCGGCCTGATCAAGAAGCCTGAGATAGCACAAGGCGTCGCCATCGAGGATTGGCGGCTCCGGCCCCGTCAGCTCCACGACAAGATCGTCGATGCCCGCGCCCGCAACAGCGGCCATGATATGCTCGATAACTGCAACGGTGGCGCCCGCGCCGCTAGAAATGACGGTGCCCAGACGCGTTTCGGACACGTTGTCGTAGCGGGCCGCTATTTCCCGGCATTCGAGGTCGTCACGGCGAAAAACCACGCCTGAGCCCGCCGCCGCCGGCAGCAGCGCCATGCGGACGCTGCCGCCCGCATGAAGCGCTACGCCTTCGATATCGACCGTGCGTGCAATCGTATTCCGCGGCACCGCGACGTCATGACCCTTTCCCGCCTAATTGGCCTGACGGCGCAGGAAGGCGGGGATTTCAACATCCGCCGCCCTGTTATGGTCCGGGAAAAGGTCTTCCGCAACTTCCGCCGTCTGCGCCTGGCGGTCGGCCGTTGCGCCCCGGTTCATCACCTGGGCCGTCGCGCGCAGCTGCTGGGTTCGCGCACCCGGCTCAACGCGCGGCTCGGCTTTTTTCTTCCGGCCAAGGAAACCAAAGACCGAACGCGTTTCTTCCTGGGCTGGCGCTGGCGCGCGCGGCGGCGCCGGACGTTGTGGCGCCTGCTGCAGGTAGGGAGGCATGGGTGGAATGTCATCGTCTTCTTCGACGACGCGGCCCTCGTCCGTAGCCAGAATCTCCTGTTCCACCGGCGACATCGGCCTCGCCGCCGGCGCCGGCGCGGCGACGACAGGTTCGGCCGCCATCTGGGTCGCGATCGTTTCGACCTGCCGGTGCACAGGGTTGGCGGCAACCGGCTTCAACCCGGTATGCAATGGAACGGGACGCAGCTGCGGACGGCGCACCTCAGGTTTTTCGGGCGGCAGCGCGATCTGCTCCGCCTCGATGCCGGTGGCCACCACCGACACGCGGATGCGGCCTTCCATGTTTTCCAGAATCGTGCCGCCGAAGATGATGTTGGCGTCCGGGTCCACTTCCGCGCGGATGCGGTTGGCCGCCTGATCAACTTCAAACAGCATCATGTCGGTGCCGCCGGTGATGTTGATCAGCACGCCGCGGGCGCCCTTCATGGACACATCGTCCAGCAGCGGATTGGAGATGGCCGATTCCGCGGCGCGCAGCGCGCGTTCCTCGCCTTCCGCCTCGCCGGTGCCCATCATGGCCTTGCCCATCTCGCTCATCACGGTCTTGATGTCGGCAAAGTCCAGATTGATGAGCCCGGGCATGACAATGAGATCGGTGATGCCGCGCACGCCGGAATGGAGCACTTCGTCGGCCATGGCGAATGCCTGGGCGAAAGTGGTGCGGTCGTTGGCCACGCGGAACAGGTTCTGGTTCGGAATGATCAGCAGGGTATCCACATAGGCCTGCAACTCCTCAAGGCCACGCTCGGCAAAGCGCATGCGCTTCTCGCCTTCGAACGCGAACGGCTTGGTCACGACGCCGACGGTGAGGATGCCCTGCTCGCGCACGGCGCGCGCAATGACGGGTGCCGCGCCCGTGCCGGTGCCGCCGCCCATGCCCGCGGTGATGAACACCATATGCGAGCCGGCGAGCTGCTGCATGATTTCGTCGAGCGACTCTTCCGCCGCCGCGCGACCGACATCGGGACGGGCGCCCGCGCCCAGCCCTTCGGTAATGCGCGCACCCATCTGGATGCGGCGTTGCGCGCGGCTTTGCGAGAGCGCCTGCGCATCAGTGTTGGCGACCACAAACTCGACGCCTTCGAGCTTGGCCGCGATCATGTTGTTGACGGCGTTGCCGCCGGCGCCGCCCACGCCGAGGACCGTGATCCGCGGCCGCAACTCGGTCATTTCGGGGGCTTTCAGGTTCAGACCCATTTTACGCTCTCCTCACTTATTCGCGGTTCAGCTCCGCCCACGACCCAACTTGTTCTTGTTTTCGGCCAAACGAATCACCTGTGGATTGAATCACCCGAAGAGTCGCTCTGCCAGACTCCCGATGAAGCTTTTCGGTTTTCCGCCTTCGGGTTCGGCAGCCAGATCGGGATTAAGAACCTCCGGCGGCATGGTCGCCCCGGCCATCAGAAGGCCGAGCGCCGTCGCATAGTCTGGTCCGGCCGATGCAGCCGGCAGCCCCGGGAATGTCTGCGGGCGGCCAAGCCGCACCTGCTTGTTGAGCACGCGGCCCGCAAGCTCCCGCGCGCCGGCGAGCTGGCAGGCGCCGCCAGTCAGCACCGCGCGCCGACCGGCGGCGACATCGAAACCGCTGTTCCGCAGGCGCGCCAGGACCTCGCCGAAAACCTCTTCCAGGCGCGGCTGGATGATGCGCGTCAGCATGGAGCGGGGTACGCGCGCGGAGAATTCGTGGCCGGTCTCGCCCATCTGCGGAACCGAGATCACATCGGCGCCGGATTCGATTTCGCCCAAGGCCGCGCCGTAAAGAACCTTGATCCGTTCGGCGGCCGAGACCGGCGCCGCCAGCATCCGCGCAAGATCGGCGGTGACATGCTGACCGCCGATCGGCACCACGTCCACGTGCACAAGCTCGCCTTCCATGAAGACGGCAACAGAGGTGACGCCGCCACCCATATCGATCACGGTGGCACCAAGCTGCTTTTCGTCGGGCGTCAGGGTCGAAAGCCCGCTCGCATAGGCGCCGAACAGCGAACCCACGACCGTGAGATGGCAACGCTCAACGGCCAGCTTCAGGTTTTGCAGGGGCGACGGTTTTACCGCGACCGCATGCATGGATACGCCCAGGCGCTCGCAGAACATGCCAGACGGATTGCGCACGCCACGCGCTTCATCCACGACGTAGGATGTCGGGGCGGCCTGAATGACTTCGCGGCCTTCCAGGCGGCAGCGCGCGCGCCCTTCGTTCAGCAGCGTGCGCAAATGGGCGTCGGAAACCAGCGCGCCTTCGAGCGCCATGCCGGCCCGCGCAGTCACGCTGGTGGGTTGCCCGCAATTGACCGAGATCAGCACGTTTTGAATGCGCACATCGGCGTGGTTTTCCGCGGCGGCTACCGCATCGCGGATGGATTCTTCCGCCGACTCGATGCTCGTCACCGTCGCCGATCTGAGCCCCTGCGACTCGCGAAGAGCCGTGCCCATGACCTTCAGCGAACCCGCTTCAGCCCGGCCGATGAGACAGACGATTTTTGACGAACCGATATCGATCACGGCCACAAGGCCCGTGCGATAGGCGTTTTCTGCATTGCTTATACGCATGCGGATGGTCTCGTTCATGCCGCTTTCTCCCGGGCTGCGCGCTGTTCCCGCCCGTTCTTGAGGATGAAGATGTAGTTGTCCGGCGATCTGAGATCGATTTCGGCGACGTCCCGCTCGAGGATCGCCTCGTCCACGATCAGATGTTCCAGCACGTCTAGCTGCTTCTGCCAGCCCAGCTCGGGCAATTTCACAACGACGCCGTCATCGAGAACCAGATTCCAGCGCCTGTCGGAAATTCGCTGCATCCCACGCACGCGCGCCGCAACGGCCCGGCGCGCCTTGACGGCGTCAATGAGCAAGGCCCCGTTCCTCGCAGCACCGCGCCCAACGAGCACCGGCAGATGCGCAAATGCCGAAAGATTCTGATTGGTGATGACAGCACCCGAACGCTGGATCACGAAGAACCCGCCTGGCGATTTCCAGAGCGCGAACGGAATCTTCTCAACGATGTTGACGGAAATCTGATCCGGGTAGCGGCGGGTGACGGTTGCGCCTGAAACCCAGTCGAGTTTCAGAAGCTTCTGGCGCGCCCGCCAGAGATCCGTGGAGAAAATCGTCTGCCCGGGGGCAAAGCCGAGGGCTGCAAAAATGGCCTGCGGGGGCGTGCGCTTTTCGCCCGTTACGCGAATGGCGGAGACTGCAAACCCCGTGTCGGCGATGGCGGAATCGATGCCGTTGTTCACCGCGCGGATCGCGCGGCTCACATAGCCGCCCGCGAACAGGGCAAACACACAGGTAAATGCCACGAAACCCAGCGTTATCAGCAGCATCGGCCGGCGAAGCGTGAAATAGGCGCGAAGATCTTCGATCATCTTCGCGGCGGGATTCTTTCTTCCCCTGCGGCGGCCGAAGTGGAGCCGGTCGAGCTGGATGCGCGAACCTGTGGTCGTGCGCCGTGCCCGCTTGGCGCTGCTGCGCCGCGATGGCTTGCGTTCGGCTTTCAGCGATCGCATGACGCATCCTCCACGATCCAGCGGCACAGCGCGCGATAGCTCATGCCGCGGTATGCCGCCTGCTCCGGTACCAGCGATGTCGGCGTCATGCCCGGCTGGGTGTTGGTTTCCAGAAGGATCAGGCGCGGCTTTGCCCCGGTGTCGTCGTAGCGGATATCGGTGCGGCTGACGCCACGGCAGCCCAACGCGTCGTGCGCGCGTTCAGCCAGACGCATCGCTTCGTCCATGACGCCGGACGGAATCTTTGCGGGCAGGGTATGCACCGAACCGCCCGCCGCGTATTTCGCCTCATAATCGTAGAATTCGAGATTGGTCGTGATTTCGGTCACGGCCAGCGCTTTGCCGCCCATCACCGCAATCGTAAGTTCGCGGCCCGGGACATATTCCTCCACCATCATCTGGCTGGACAGATTCCAGTCTTCGCGGCCGAGCGCTTCGGGCGGACGGTTATCGCCCTTCCTGATGATGAACACGCCGACAGACGAGCCTTCGTTCACCGGCTTCACCACATAGGGCGGCTTCATGATGTGACGATTGGCGGCTTCGCGCCGGTCCACGACAATGGAATTGACCACCGGCAACCCGGCGGCGCGATAGACATCCTTGGTGCGCTGCTTGTGCATGGCGAGCGCCGAGGCGAGCACGCCGGAATGCGTATAGGGAAGGCGCATCAGTTCGAGCAGACCCTGTACGCAGCCGTCTTCGCCCCAGCGCCCGTGCAACGCATTGAACACCGCATCAGGCCTGGCGGCGGCAAGCTGGGCGGCGAGATCACCGTCCTTCGGATCAATCTCGACGACGTCGAAACCTTCCTCACGCAGGGCTTTGGCGCATCCGGCGCCGGAGGAAAGGCTCACATCGCGTTCGGCGGAAAAGCCGCCCAACAGCACGGCGATCTTCTTGTAACCGGTCACGGCACGCCCACCTTCCTGATCTCCCATTCCAGCGTTACGCCGGATTTTGCCTTCACCCGCGCGCGCACTTCTTCGCCCAGCGCCTCGATGTCGGCGGCCGTTGCGTTGCCCGTGTTGATGAGGAAGTTGCAGTGTTTCTCCGAAACCTGCGCGGCGCCCTTCATCAGGCCGCGGCAGCCGGCATCGTCGATCAGCTGCCAGGCCTTGTGCCCCGGCGGATTTTTGAAGGTTGAGCCGCCGGTTTTCGTCTTGATCGGCTGGGTGGCCTCGCGCTGGGCCACAAGCGCTTCCATGCGCGCCTTGATGGCGGCGGGGTCGTCGGCCGTGCCCTCGAGCACCGCATCCACGAAGATCATGTCTTCAGGCGCCGCCGTGTGGCGATAGGTGAATCCCATATCGTCTTTGGTGAGCGTCACCTTGTTGCCCTTGCTGTCGATGGCGGTGGCTTCCACAAAAATGTCCCTGATCTCGCGCCCATAGCAGCCGGCGTTCATGCGCAACGCACCGCCGATGGTTCCGGGCACGCCACGCAGGAATTCCATCCCGGCAATGCCCGCGTCCGCCGCTGCCCGCGCAACCGCAGCGTCAAGCGCCGCAGCGCCGGCACGGATGCGCGTGCCTTCCAGGGCAATCCTGCCCATGGCGCCGGGCAGACGCACGACGACGCCGGGAATGCCGCCATCGCGCACCAGAAGATTGGAGCCAACGCCAATGACCGTGACGCGCAGATCGGCGGGCCTTGCGTACATGAAAGTGGCCAGATCGTCGGCGTCGGCCGGGCGGAACAGCACCTCGGCCGGACCGCCCGCCCGGAACCACACAAGATCCCTGAGCGGCGCATTCTCCGCATAGGTGCCGCGAACCGGCGGCAGCGCATAACAGACGCGGGACGACATCACGCCTTGCCCTCCCGCCGGTTCAGAGCGGCCTCGAGGCCCGCGGCCCAGGCTGTGATCGAACCCGCGCCCAGCATCACGATGGCGCCGCCGGGCCTGGCGACCTCCGCGATGATGGCCGGCAGATCGTCGGGTCCTTCGATCGTGCGTACGTTGCGGTGGCCATGCGCGCGCACGCCATCGGCATAGGCGATATGGGTGACGCCTTCGATGGGTTGCTCGCCGGCCGGATAGATCGGCGCGATGATCGCCGCATCGGCATCGTTGAGGCAGGTGCAGAACTGCTCGAAGGTATCGCGCAGGCGGGTGTAGCGATGTGGCTGGACGACGGCCACGATCGGACCGGCATAAGCCTGACGTGCCGCCTTGAGCGCCGCGGCAATCTTGAACGGATTGTGCGCATAGTCGTCGATGATGGCAGAGCCTTTCCATTCGCCCACGCGCGTGAACCGGCGCGTGACGCCCGCGAAGTTGTTGAGCGCCTTGCGGATGATCTCGTCCCCGATGCCCAGTTCGCGCGACACAGTAATCGCGGCAAGCGCGTTGAGGACGTTATGTTCGCCCGGCATGGGCAGGCGCATCCCTTCGAGATGATGCTCGGTGTGCTTGCGCCGGTCGGCGACAACGCAATCGAAATGGGAAGCGCCTTCCGAAAAGCGCACGTTGACGGCGCGCACATCGGCCTGCGGGCTTGTGCCATAAGTGATGAGGCGGCGGTCCACAATCCGGCCGACCATTGCCTGGACTTCCGGATGGTCGAGGCAGCACACCGCAAAGCCGTAAAATGGAATGTTTTCGATGAAGCGCTGGAATGCGTCGCGCATCTTCTCGAACGTGCCGTAGAAGTCGAGGTGATCGGGGTCGGCGTTGGTCACGACCGCGACGGTGGCGGGCAACCGCAGGAAGGTGCCGTCGCTTTCGTCGGCTTCCACGACCACCCATTCACCGGCGCCCAACCGGGCATTTGTGCCGTAACGGTTGATGATGCCGCCGTTGACAACGGTCGGATCAAGCCCGCCGGCTTCAAGCAGCGCCGCAACCATCGTGGTAGTCGTGGTCTTGCCGTTGGTGCCTGCGACGGCGATACAGGCCTTCAGCCGCATGATTTCGGCCAGCATCTCTGCACGGCGCACGAGCGGGAGGTTCTGTGCGCGTGCGGCGTCGAATTCCGCGTTGCCCGACTTTACCGCCGAGGAATAGACGACCACATCGGCGCCCTTCACATTTTCCGCGCTGTGCCCGACGGTTACAGGTATGCCGAGCTTTTTCAGCCGCTTTACATTGGCGTTATCTGCGATGTCGGAGCCGCGAACCTTGTATCCGAGATTGTGCATGATCTCGGCGATGCCGCTCATGCCGATGCCGCCGATACCGATGAAGTGGATCGTTCCAATATCGAGCGGCACACGCGTCTGGCGAGGCGCAATCATGCGGCCTCCTTCCGGCCGATGCGATCGACCAGATCGGCCAAACGCTTGGCCGCGTCGGGCTTGCCGAGGCCGTGCGCGGCTTCGGCGCGGCGCGCGAGTTCTTCCGGATCGGAAAGAACCTGCGTCAGCAGCGCCGCAAGTTTTTGCGGCGAAAGCTCGCTCTGCTGAATCCGCCAGGCGGCACCTGCCTTTTCCAGCACGTCCGCGTTCGCCGTCTGATGATCGTCGGTCGCGAAAGGATAGGGAATGAGGATGGCAGGCCGGCCAATCGCGGCCAGCTCGCTGACCGTTGAGGCGCCGCTGCGCGCGATCACGAGATGCGCGTTGGCCATTCGCCGGGGCAGATCGTCGAAGAAGGCGGCAAGCTCCGCATGCACGCCGGCGGCCTCATAATCCAGCCGCACGGTTTCCAGATCCTCCGGCCGGCACTGCTGAACAATCTCAAGACGCGACTTGAGGGCGATCGGAAGGGCGGAGACCGCGGCCGGCACGATTTCGCTCAGCGCGCGCGCGCCCTGGCTGCCGCCGAACACCAAAAGGCGGATGGCGCCGGACAGGCCGGGTTTCTGATAGGCCGCCGATGATAATGCCGCAGCCTCGGGCCGCACGGGATTTCCCGTCAACAGGACGAGATTCGAATTTTTCGGCGCAAGCCGCGCAAAGGGAAACGATGCCGCGATCGCCTTCACGCGGCCGCCGATCAACCGGTTCACCCGGCCAGGAACGGCATTCTGCTCATGAATGGCCGTCGGGATTCCGCCGATGATTGCTGCCGCGATCACCGGCAGGCTGGGATAGCCTCCGAAGCCGACAACCGCGGATGGCTTGAGCCTCAGCAGCTTGCCGAGCGCCACCGCAATGCCGCGCAGCACCTCCAGGGGGAACAGAATGCGCTTCACGCGCGATCCTTCCGACGGCGAACCGGAGGGCACGGTTTCGATGACGGCGCCCGGAAAGGCGGTGTTGTAGTTCCTGCCGCGCGCATCTGTCATGATCACGATCTTGCGGCCGCGCGCGCGCAATTCTGCGGCCAGCGCCTGCGCCGGAAAGAGATGGCCGCCGGTTCCGCCGGCGGATAGCACAATCGTCGTCATGCGTGCGCTCCGCTGAACGTGGCCGGGAGAGAGCGATCGCGCGCGGCGACCTGCGGGCGCATGCGTGTGACCGACAGCGCGAAGCCGACGGTGAGCGCGACGGCGAACAGCGACGAACCACCGTAGGATATGAAGGGCAGCGTCATGCCTTTGGCGGGCAGCATGTCCACCGCGACGCCCATGTTGATGAAAGCCTGCGCCGCCAGAATGATGGCAAGCCCCGCACCGGCCAGCTGGGAGAATCTGTCGCGCGTGCGCGCGGCACACAAGAGAAGCCGCACCGTCAGGACCGCAAAGAGCAACACGATCAGGCCACACAGGACGAGGCCGAACTCCTCGCCCGCCACGGCGTAGATGTAATCGGAATGTGCAAACGGCAATTTGTATTTGATCGTGCCGGCGCCGGGGCCGACGCCGAACAATCCGCCATGCGCGAAAGCCCTGAGCGCCAACCCTTCCTGGTAGCCCGGCTCCCCGGTGGACAGGAATTGCGCCACACGATGCTGGATATAAGGAAAAAGCATGTAGGCCAGGCCGCCGGTCGCGGCGCCTCCGGCAGCAAGCGCGCCGATCCAGACGGCGGAAATGCCGTTCAGGAACAGAAGAGCGCCCCAGAGTGTAAGCATCAAACCCGTCTGGCCGACGTCAGGCTGAAGCATCAGGATCACGATCGCCGGCAACACCAGCATCAGCGTGATCCATTCCTTTCGTAGGCGCGTCGGCTGATGACCGGCAAGAACCGCCGCGGCGAGCACGGCAAAACCCGGCTTCAGGAATTCCGACGGCTGAAGCGTGAGCCAACCGAAGTCGAGCCAGCGCCTGGCGCCCAGGACTTCGTCGCCGGCAATCAGCGTGAGGGCCGATCCCGCAAGCGCGGCAAAGAACACGACGCCGGCCACGATCCTGAGACCCTCGAGCGAAAGCGATGACGCACCGATCAGAATGGCCGCCGCGATGGCCGCAAAAGCGATCTGCTTGCCTGCGTAATAAAATCCGCCGCCGACCGCGGGGCTTGCCGCGCAGGCCAAGACGAGACCGATGGCGATGAGCGCGACCACCGTGGCCAGCGTCCAGCGGTCCACCGTCCACCACCAGACTGCAAACCCGCTTCTGTCGGTGCGGGAGATCATGATGCCTCCTTCACCGGATGCGATGCAATTTCGCGAACGAGCGCGCGGAAAGCATCCCCGCGTTCTTCGTAGTCACGAAACTGGTCAAACGAGGCGCAGGCCGGCGAGAGCAGAACAACCGGCGCGGCGGCGTTCGAGGCCCGCGCATCGGCAAATGCAAGCTCAACCGCATGCGCCAATGTGCCCGCCGTCTGGAACGGCACCTGACCCGACAAGGTGCGCGCAAAGTCGTCGGCCGCTTCGCCGATGAGGTAGGCCTTCCGGATCCGGGAGAAATGGGGCCTGAGGCTTGCGATGCCGCCTTCCTTCGGACGGCCACCAACAATCCAGTAGATGTCGGAAAAGCAGACAAGCGCGCGCTCTGCAGCATCGGCGTTCGTGGCTTTGGAATCGTTGATGAAACGAACCTTGCCGGCGCGCCCCACATCTTCGATGCGATGCGGCAGGCCGGGAAAACGCGCAATCGCGTCTGCAACGGCTTTGGCATCTTTCACGAAGGGCCTGACGGCGGCATAGGCCAGCGCCGCATTCTGCCAGTTGTGGGCGCCGGGCAAATGCTCGGCGCAGGCCAGATCCATGACCTTTATCGCGCGGCCGCCGAGCGCATCGTAAAGCGCACCGTCGATCGCAAATATGCCGCTGCCAAGAACCTTGCCAATGGCGACGGGAATGGCTTGCGGACCGCCGTTCGATGAAAGCCGCGTGCAAATGGCGGACGCATTGGGATCGTCAACCCCGATGCAGACGCAGCCGTCTTTTGCGGTCTGTTGCAGCAGCCGCGCCTTGACCGCGGCGTAATTCTCAAGGGTGCCGTGACGGTCCAGATGATCGGGGGTGATATTTGTCAGAACACCCACGTCCGGCCGCAGGCCCGGCGACAGATCGATCTGATATGAGGAAATTTCCAGCGCATAGACCGTCCGGCCGGCAGGCGGGCTCAGATCGAGCACAGGCTTTCCGATGTTTCCGCCCACCTGCGCATCGAAACCGCAGGCCGACAGTATGTGGCCGATGAGAGCGGTGGTCGTGGATTTGCCGTTCGTGCCGGTCACCGCGATGACGGGCGCCTTACCAGGCCGCGCCTGGTCCCGGCGAATTTCGCGCGCAAACAGCTCCACATCGCCGATCACCTCAATGCCGAGCGCACGGGCATGACTTGCAATCGCGTGCGGCATCGGATGGGTGAACGGCACGCCGGGGCTCAGAACAACGGCATTGACCTCATTCCACGGCCATTCCTGCCAGGCCGCTTCCATGACGCCGGAAAGATTCACGCGGGCGGAGGCGTTGTCATCCCATGCGAATACGCGCGCGCCGGCCTGCGCAAGCGCTTGCGTGGCGGAAATGCCGGAACGGGCCAGCCCGAACACGCCGACGGTTTTTCCGGAGAAGTTGCGCGCGACGATCATGAGGTCACCGCAGCTTCAGGGTCGAAAGCCCGATCAGGGCAAGGACCACGGCGATGATCCAGAAGCGGATCACGATTGTCGATTCCTTCCAGCCGAGCTGTTCGAAATGGTGGTGGATCGGCGCCATCCTGAAGACGCGCTTGCCCGTGGTCTTGAAGGAAATCACCTGCACGATCACCGACACGGCCTCCATCACGAAGAGGCCGCCGACAATGGCCAGAACAATCTCGTGTTTGGTCGCCACCGCAACGGCGCCCAGCGCGCCGCCGAGCGAAAGCGAACCGGTGTCGCCCATGAAAACCATGGCGGGCGGCGCGTTGTACCAGAGAAAGCCCAGGCCCGCGCCGAGCAGCGCCGCGAGAAAAACGGCCAGCTCGCCCGTGCCGGCGATGTAATGCAGCTCGAGATAGGTCGCGAATTTCGCGTTGCCGACAAGATAGGCAATCAGCGCGAAGGCGAGCGCTGCAATCATCACCGGAACGATCGCAAGACCGTCAAGCCCGTCCGTCAGGTTGACGGCGTTGGAGGCGCCTACAATCACCAGGGGCGCGAAGACCAGAAATCCCCAGCCGAGCGGAACAAGCGTGCCCTTGACGAACGGCACCGCCATGCCGCCGGCCATGAGCGGGGACTCCAGCGACATCACCCACCAGGCCGCCGCCAGCGCGACCGCAAACTGGAACAGGAGCTTGATGCGGCCGCTGACGCCTTCGGACGACCGCTTCGTCACTTTCAGGTAATCGTCGGCAAAACCCAAAAGCCCGAAGCTGACCGTGACGAACAGAACCAGCCACACATAGGGATCGGTGAGATCGGCCCAGAACAATGTGGCGATCAGCGCAGACAGGAGAATCAGCAGGCCGCCCATCGTGGGCGTGCCCTGCTTTTCGACGATGTGACGCTGGGGCCCGTCGGTGCGGATGGGCTGGCCCTTGCCTTGGCGTGCGCGCAGCCAGTTGATCATGCGCGGGCCAAGCCAAAAGGCGATAAGCAGCGCCGTCATCACCGCGCCGCCGGCACGGAAGGTGATGTAGCGGAACACGTTGAAGGCCGAGACCTGCGCCGCCAGCGGATAGAGGAAATAGTAGAACATCGCCCGCCCCTAGCCCGCCTTTTTCAGCGCGTCGATCACGACAGACATCTTGCTGCCGAACGAGCCCTTGACGAGCACCACGTCGCCGGCTCGCAGCGCTCGCACGACTTTCGGCGCGATTTCGGCGGAGACCTTGCCGTATGCGCCGCGGCGCGCGGCCGGCAGCGCATCCCACAAGGCCTTCATGTCTTCGCCATTGGCAAACACCAGATCGACATGCGCCGCCTCGACGTCTTTCGCGAGGGCGGCGTGATGGGCGGCCGCGTCAGCCCCCATTTCGAGCATGTTGCCGATCACGGCGATGCGCCGGCGCGCGGGCGTGCCGGCCAGCAACGCGAAGGCCGCCGCCATGGACGCGGGATTTGCGTTGTAGCTTTCATCAATGATTTCGGCTTCGCCGCCGGCCAGTTTCACCTTGAAGCGTGCGCCGCGGCCCTTGAGCGCCGAAAACTGTTCCAGCGCGGCGGCG
This sequence comes from Alphaproteobacteria bacterium, assembly GCA_021324545.1. Classification (GTDB taxonomy): domain Bacteria; phylum Pseudomonadota; class Alphaproteobacteria; order Micropepsales; family Micropepsaceae; genus Rhizomicrobium. Next base: position 10,769 of record JAJPIX010000027.1, on the reverse strand, counting down.
GCATTCAGCACATCGCCTTCGGCGGCCGCGACGGCCAGAAGCGCAGCGATTGCGTTCTGCGCGATATGCGCACCCGGCGCGCCGATGCGGAACAGCACAGGCCGGCCCATGACGTCGGCTTCGATCTTCATGCCGCCATCGTGCGGTGCTGTTGAAACCAGCCGGGCATCGCAGCCGGATTTCGTGCCGAACGTCAGGACGCGGGTGACGCCGGCCTGTTTCGCGCGGGCGATGAGGCGTTCGGCGTAGGGACTGTCTGCCGGCACGATGCCCGTGCCACCGGGTACGATTCCCTCGAAGATTTCCGACTTGGCGTCGGCGATGGCCTCGCAGGTGCCGAAGAATTCCAGATGCGCCGGCGCAATGGTTGTGACGAGCGCCACATGCGGGCGGACAAATCCGACGAGAGACCGGATTTCGCCAAAATGATTCATGCCGATTTCAAAGACGCCGAATTGGGCATCCCGCGGCATTGCGGCGAGGCTGAGCGGCACACCCCAGTGATTGTTGTGGGACGCCGACGAGGCGTGCGTCTTGCCAAGCGCGCCGAAGGCGAGCCGCAACACCTCCTTGGTCGTGGTCTTGCCGGCGCTGCCGGTGATGGCGACGATTTTCGCATGAGTCCGCGCGCGCGACGCCCGGCCGAGATCTTCGAGGCCGCGCAGCGTGTTGGCGACGGTCAGCAAGGCGCCATCCGCCTTGACCGGCCGCGAAACCAGCGCGGCCGCGGCTTTTGCCTGCATCGCCGCCGCGACAAATTCATGGCCGTCGCGCGCATCGCCCTTGAGCGCCACGAACAGATCGCCGGGCTTGAGCGTTCGCGTGTCGATGGAAAGGCCCGTCGCTTCGAACGGGCGCGAGGCATGGCCCAGCGTGGCGGCTTCGGCTTCGGCGGATGTCCATAACGCGTTCATGCGGCTCTCCCGCCAAGCGCGATGGCTGCTTTCACGGCTTCGTCCCTGTCGAGAAACGGCCGTGTCTCGCCGCCGACAATCTGGCCGGACTCGTGCCCTTTGCCGGCGATGACCAGCACATCGCCCGCCTGCAAGGCCGCAACGCCGGCGCGAATGGCCTCGCCGCGGTCGCCGATTTCCTGCGCGCGCGGACAACCGGCCAGCGCATCCTTCCGGATTTGCGCGGGGCTTTCGCTGCGCGGATTGTCATCGGTTACGATCACGTCATCGGCAAATTCGCAGGCCGCCTTTCCCATCAACGGCCGCTTGCCCTTGTCGCGATCCCCGCCGCAACCGAAAATCACATGCAGCCGGTTCTTCACATGCGGGCGGATGGCGGTGAGCACGGTCTGAAGCGCATCCGGTGTGTGGGCGTAATCCACATAGATTGCCGCGCCGGATTTGGCATAGGCGACCTTTTCCAGCCGCCCCGGCGCACCTTTCAGATGCGCGAGCGCTTCGAAAACCTTTTCGGCCGGATCGCCAAGACCGATGGCAAGACCGGCCGCAACGAGGGCGTTGGACGCCTGGAACGCGCCGGCCAGCGGCAATGCGATGTCACAGGTCTTGCCGGCATAGGCGATGCGCATGGTCTGGCCTTCGCCATGAAGCGCGCGGGAAAGAAGCCTGAGGGTTTTGCCCGCCTCGCCGACGGTCACGAGCTTCAGGCCGCGCTGCCGCGCGGCGGAAATGAAATCTTCCGCATGGGCCGCGTCGGCATTGACGACTGCCGCGCCATCGTTGCGAACCACTTCCGAGAAGAGGCGAAGCTTGGTCGCAAGATAGTCCGCAAAATCCTCGTGGTAATCGAGGTGGTCGCGCGTGATGTTGGTGAAGCCGGCGGCCGCGATGTCGGTCCCGTCGAGGCGGTATTGATCGAGGCCGTGGCTGGATGCTTCCACGGCGAGCAAGTCAATGCCATCGTGCTTGAGCTGCGCAAGGAGCTTGTGCAGACCGATCGGATCCGGCGTAGTCTGCCTGAGCGCGATGTGGCCGGACGGCGAAATGGCGCCGATGGTGCCCAGGCTTGCAGCCTTGCGGCCAAGCCGTTCCCAGATCTGGCGAAGGAACACCGACACCGACGTCTTGCCGTTGGTGCCGGTCACGGCGGCAATCGTTTGCGGTTGTGCGCCGTAAAACGCCGCCGCATAGCGGGCCAGACACAGCCGCGGATTTTCATCCGCAATGAAGGGCACACCCGCCGCGCGCGCGGCCTGCGCCGCTTCGGGCCGGCCGAGAACGGCTGCCGCACCGCGCGCCACAGCATCGGCGATGTAGGCCGAGCCATCCGACTGCGTGCCGGGGAGCGCGGCGAAAAGATAGCCGGGTTTCACCTCGCGGCTGTCGGCCGCGAGACCCGCGAAATCCTTTACCGCCTTCATGGCGCTGGCGCCCACGTTACCCACGCGAATGTTCGTTCCCGAATGTGTTTCCATTATGGAGTCTTCCGGGCATCGGCGAGAACAGGCGTCTTTGGCACAAGCCCGAGGATCGGCGCGACGCGGGCGATGACCGCGCCGGCCAGGGGCGCGGCGGTGTAGCCCGCCAGAGCAAAGCCGAAGGTATCTTTTGTGCCGTTCGGCTCGTCGAGCATGACGAAGACCAGATAATGCGGGTTGTCGATCGGGAAAACGCCGCAAAACGAGGTCAAAAGCTTGTGCGGGACGTATCCGTGCGGACCAGGCACCTGCGCCGATCCGGTCTTGCCGCCCACGTCGTAACCCGGCACGTCGGCTTTCTTGCCCGTGCCGTCGGTGACCACATAACGCATCAGCGCGCGCATCGCCACGCTTGTTTGCGGCGATATTACCTGTTCGCCCCGGGCGTCCGCGGGGTGCCTGAGAAAGGTGGGCTGAATGCGGCGGCCGCCGTTAACGATAGCGGCCGCAGCCGCAACAAAGGCGAGCGGCGTGACCGAAATGCCCTGGCCGAAGCCGATGGTGGCGGTTTCAAGGTCGCCCCAGTTGCGCGGAATGAGCGGCGCGGCAGTTTCGGCAAGCTCGGTATCCGGCGCCTGAAGCAGGCCAAGGCTGGCAAGAAACTCCCGCTGACGGGCGGCGCCGGAGCGCAGCGCGATCTGCGCCGTTCCGATATTGGACGATTGCGCAAAGATGTCACGCGCCGCCAGAGCGGCCGGCATGCGCTCGGCATCATGAATGATGTGGCGCCCGACCCTCAGGTTGTCGCCGATCGGGAACACTTCGTCGAGCCGGGTGGTGCGGTCCTGCAGGGCCAGTGCGAAGGAAAAAATCTTGAACACGGAGCCCAGTTCGTAGCGGTCCTGCACCATGCGGTTGCGGCCAGACTGCGCGCCCACATCGCGCAGGTTCGGATCGAAATCGGGAAGCGACGCCATCGCCAGGATTTCGCCGGTGTTGACATCCATGACGATGCCGCCCGCCGCGCGGGCGCTGAACTTTTCCTTGCTCAGCCGCAGCTCATGGGCGAGCGCATATTGAACACGCATGTCGAGCGAAAGCTGCACCCTTGCGCCGGCAGGCATGGCGCGCATCCGCGCATCCAGGCCGAGCTCGATGCCGGAAAGGCCGTGATCGTCGGGATCGGTGACGCCCAGAACCTGCGCGGCCGCGCGGCCGTCGGGATAGATGCGCTTGTTGGACGACTGATACTCGAGTCCGCGCAGGCCCAGGCTCATCACGCGCAGAAGCGCGTCGGGCGAAAGCTGGCGCGCGACGAGAATATAGGGATGACGGCCATCGAGAAGCCGGGCGATGCGCACCGGGTTGTCGCCGGTCGCCTGCGCGATCAGGCGCGCGGCACGCGCGCGATCGCCGAGAAGCTTTACGCGCGCATAGACGTCTTTCGTGGGAAGGTCGCGCGCGAGCAGCTGGCCATTGCGGTCCACAATATCGGGACGGGACCGCGGAGCTTCCGCCACCGGCACGACGCGCTGCGGCAATTCCTTGATCAGCGTAACGTCCACAAGGCGCACGCCCACAAGCGCAAAAGCCGCGACGCAGAGCGCCGCGGCAATCGCGATCCGTCTTTGCAGGATCGTCGGAGCAAGCGATGGCGCCATGGGCTTACATGCCGGTGCGGACGGAAATGTTGCGGATGCGCGGATCGCGCGGTTGCGGCAGGATCGCGCTTGCGCTGCGCACCGGCTGATCGGAAAGCGGCGCGGCGCCATCGCCCTTGCGCGGCAGGAGCACAAGCGAGGACAGCTCCATCGCCGGCGTGTCTTCCAGGCCAAGCCTGTTTTCGGCCAGCTGCTGGATGCGCTCAGGGTTTGCAAGCTTGCCCCATTCGGCCTGGAGCACAATGGCCGCCGCCCGCTCTGCCACGATCTGATGCCGCACGGCCTGGAGCTGCTGGGCCGTTTCCCGCGTCTGTTCCGACACATGATAGAGCGCAAGGCAGGCAAGGCCCGTGGCGGCGACAAACAGGAAATTGAGAACGCGGATCATGGCTTGGTACTCCTTCAGGCGGCGAGCCGTTCGGCGGCGCGCAGGCGCGCGGAACGGGCGCGCGGGTTTTGTGCGACTTCGGCGGCGGAGGGTCTGATCGCGCGCGCCGCAACCAGGCGGAACGCCGGTCGCGCGGCGCGCTTTTCCGGCGCGTGACGGGATGCGGAGCCCGATTTGCCGCTGCGTTCGGCCAGAAAGCGCTTCACGATGCGGTCTTCCAGCGAATGGAACGAGACGACGGCAAGCCGGCCGCGCGGTTTCAGCACGCGCGCCGCCGCTTCGAGCCCGCGGCCGAGTTCGCCCAGCTCGTCATTCACATGGATGCGCAGCGCCTGGAATGTGCGCGTGGCCGGGTGCACGGCATAACGCGCGGCGGCAGGACCCTGCGCGCGCGAAATGACGTCGGCGAGCTGCGCCGTTGTTGCGATCGGGCGCGCGGCGACGATGGCGCGCGCGATACGGCGGGCGTTGCGCTCTTCGCCGAGGCGGAAGATGAGCCCGGCCAGCTCCCTTTCGTCCATCGTGTTCACGAGATCGGCGGCCGAGGGGCCTTGCCGGCTCATCCGCATGTCGAGCGGGCCGGCCTCACGGAAGGAAAAACCGCGCGCGGGATCGTCCAGCTGGAACGACGAAACGCCCAGATCGAGCATGACCCCGTCGCTTTGCGTTTCGCCGGTCTGCGCGAACAGCACATCCATTTCGGAGAAGCGGCCGAGCGCAAGCGTAAGGCGGCCGGAAAATTCCTTCGCCATTGCTGCGCCGCGCGCAATCGCATCGGGATCCCGATCGATGCCGAACACGCGGCATCTGGCGGCTTCAAGCAGCGCGCGCGCATAACCGCCGCCGCCGAAGGTGCCATCGATGTAATGGCCGCCGTCGCGCGGGTTTATGGCGCGCACGACTTCGGCGAGCAGAACGGGGATGTGGCCGCTCATTTTTGCCCCCCGTTGCGCAACGCCGCGGCGCGCTTGATGAGCTCGCTCTGCTGCGCGGCAAAGCGTTCGGCATCCCAGATCTGGAACTTGCGCCCCATGCCCACGAAGGTGACGCGTTCTTCGAGCGCGGCGTGGTGGATGAATTCTTCCGGCAAGACCACGCGGCCGTTTTCATCCAGCGACAGAAGCTTCGTCGCAGCCAGCACCGCGAGCGCGCGGTCGTCATATTCCGGCGCAAAGAAGGGATCGAGTTCGGCCTGCTTGCGGTGGAAGGTTTGCAGCACCTCTTCGCCAAAGCCTTCCAGTGCGCGCACCGAAAACGACGGCAGGACATAGACGCCCGGCGTGTTCTGGGCCGAAAGAATTTCCCGCCAGGACGCCGGAATGCAGACCCGGCCCTTGCCAACGAGCGTGCCGGCAACCGTTGAGATGAACGGTCTGATGTCTGCGGACATTCGGCTAACGGCCCCCTCCGTCCGCATGACCGGCGAGCCGAAAGACTCATAGCGTCATGGGACGGTATGGGATATCATGGGAAACCTGTGGCCGTCAACGGAAAACCCAGTAAAATGAGGGGGTTGGTACTACTACGTATGGACTTTGTGACTCCATAGCTTGCGGTTGCATGAACGAAGCATAAACGCGGAAAGTGTATCGCAACCATTCTTAAGCAGGGCTTAAGAATTCCGGCCGGCAAGCTCGCGCTCGGCATATGCCAAAAGGGCGCGCGTGGTCTGCCGCCATTCCGCGATACGCTTTCGCAGCGCGCGCTTTTCCGCGGTGGTGCGGCCGTGCTTCAGCGCATTGGTGTTGCCGTAGGGCGCGCCACGCCGCCAACGTGATTTTTGGCGGAATTCCGGGACAATTGTTTTCACGATCTGCGGACCCCCTCCCCCCTCTTCTTCTCCCCCTTGTCCGTCTGGACGATCACGCGATGACAGCTTTCCTTTGCGCCGCCGCGCAGGCGCCCGACCACTTCGCCGACCGTGGCGCTGGACTGGAGCAGATTGGCGATGCTGCCGAGCAGATGATAGCGCTCATCCTCCGGGCATTTCGGATGGCCGGCGATGAAGCCGAGCTGGTGCACAAGATCCACGCACTGGGCGATCTGCGCCTCGAGAAGCTCGGCAGCCGGCGGCACGGGCGCCAGGGGATCGCGCAGATTGGGCGCCAGCGCCATGTATTTGGCCTTCTCGCGCATGGCGCGGTCGTTGCGGGCTTCGCGGGCAACAATCGCGGCCAGCGGGCCCATCTTGCGCCGGAGCTCGCCCATCGCGTCTGCGCCCCCGCCTTCGATTTCTTCGACGGAATCTTCCATCCTTTCGCTTTTTGCCTTTGTCATATTATTTCCCTTTGTTCCTATACCCGGTCCTGTATGTAGGAATATGCGGCCCGATGTCAAGTACCAAAAAAAGGCGCGAAAATCAGGGCCATGGCCGTTCATGAACATGAACCGCACGATCCTTTTGACCTTGCCCGATTCGCGGCGGCGCAGGACCCGGTCTATGGCCGCGTGGTCCAGGAGCTGCGCAGCGGGCGCAAGCAGACGCACTGGATGTGGTTTGTGTTTCCGCAGCTTGCAGGGCTTGGCCGCAGCGCGATGGCCCAGCGTTATGCGATTTCGGGGCTTGCCGAGGCGCGCGCCTATCTGGCCCATCCGCTGCTGGGCGGGCGCTTGCTGGAATGTACGCAGCTTGTGCTGGATGCGGAAGGCCGCACGGCGCACGAGATTTTCGGTTCGCCCGACGATCTCAAATTCCGCTCCTGCATGACGCTGTTTGCGCAGGCCGCCAGGGACGAAAGCAACAATGCAGTGTTTCGTGCAGCGATCGGGACGTTTTTCGGCGGGGAATTCGACCGGATGACGTTGGAATTGCTTTCCCGTTGAAACCCCATGTCACCCCCCGCGAATGCGGCGGACCCAGTTGGGTTCTGCACCACCCAGCAAGCCTGAACTGGGTGGCCCGCATTCGCGGGCCATGACATATGAGGGGAGAGTAAAACCGCATGTCCCCCGCGAGCGCGGTGAACCCAGTTGGGTTCTGCGCGATCTTGCAAGCCCAAACTGGGCGGTCCGCATGCGCGAGCCATGACACCAACGAGCGATCGCAGGCCATGACATGCGTTGTATAGTTTGCGGATGGGGAAAACCTATTACGTTTATATTCTGGCCAGCCAGCGGAACGGTACGCTCTACATCGGCGTCACGAACGATCTTGCGCGTCGCGTGTGGGAGCATCGCGAAGGATTGATACCCGGTTTCACCAAGAAATATGGCGTGAAGCACCTTGTCTATTACGAGCGGTTCGGAGACATCGGTCTCGCCATTCATCGTGAAAAGCAAATGAAAAAATACAAGCGCGAATGGAAGCTGAATCTGATTCAGCGGGACAACGTGGAGTGGCGTGATTTGTATGAGGATTTCATCGGCTGAATGGCGTCAACCGGATGGCCCGCATGCGCGGGCCATGACACTGAGGACAGAACAAAACCGCATGTCATCCGCCGCGAATGCGGCGGACCCAGTTGGGTTCTGCACCACCCTGCAAGCCTGAACGGGGTGGCCCGCATGCGCGGGCCATGACACCGAGGAGCGATCGCGGGCCGTGGCACCGACGAACATTCGCCGGCCATGACGCTTGTTGTTGAGACGAAGGAAGTTGGCTAGAGTTGGCCTGACAAAATGTCATAGGCCGTACGAATGGCGAAAGAGCCGCTGCCCGGCGTGTTCGAGCTGACGCCGCTCAATCCGAAGTTCAGCGAAAATCCGCATGCGCTGCTGGACCGGCTGCGCGCGGAATGCCCCGTGCATCGCGACCCCGCGGCGGGCACGTTTTTCCTTACGCGCTATGACGACGTGCGCGGCGTCGTCTCAGACAACAGCATGTGGCGCGGGCCGCAATTCGCCGAAGAGGCCGCCGTGATCCAGCGCGCGCTGGTGGAACAGAACATTCCCGGCATCACCGCGCCGGAAGATGAACGCGGCAAAAGCATCCTTCTGATGGACAATCCCGATCACGCGCGCATCCGCCCGCCGTTGGCGAAAGCGCTGTACAAGCGCGTGGCCAGATGCCGGCCGCTGGTGGAAGCGGTGGTGGCCGAGAAGCTGGATGCCATCGGCGATGCGAAACGCTTCGACGCCATGGCGAAATTCGCGCTGCCTGTGCCCATCGACGTGATCGCGCGCATTTTGGGCGTGGACCAGAACCGGCTCGCCGAGTTCCGCGACTGGAGCGAAGGGGCGATCCTTTCGCTCAATCCCTTCCGTTCGCCCGCGGAAACCGAATGGGTGGCGCGATCCATCAACGCGCTGTCGGCCTATATGCGCGAGCTGATGGACAAGCGGCGCAAAAGCCCGCAGGACGATCTTGTGACCGACATGGTGCAGCTGCAGGCCGAAGGCGCCCCGCTTTCGGACGGGGAAATTTCCGTCAACCTGCAGGGGCTGCTCATCGGCGGCAACCTCACCACGACCGACCTTATCGGCAACGCCATCTGGCTCCTGATCACGCACCAACAGGAGCTTGCGAAGCTGAAGTCCGATCCGGCGCTTGCGGCTTCGATGGTGGAAGAAGTGCTGCGCTATGAATCGCCGGTGGATGTGACGGGCCGCATCGCCAGCCGCGACATGGAAGTGGGCGGCTGTCCGGTAAAGAAGGCGCAAAGCTTTTTCGTTTCGCTGCGCGGCGCCAACCGCGATCCGGCCGCCTTTCCCGATCCGCACCGCTTCGACATCACGCGGCACGATGCGCCGCACATGGCCTTTGGCGGCGGCAGCCATCTTTGCATCGGCGCGCCGCTGGCAAGGCTGGAAGCGCAGATCGCAATTCCCGCCTTCTTCGCGCGCTATCCGGATGCGAAGCTTCCCGACCCGACGCCGCACTGGCGGCAGATGCCGTTCTTCCGGGGGCTGAAAGAACTGACCGTGGACGTCTGAGAGGCGTTTTGCAGATTCTTCGCGCCAGCGATCGCATTGCCGTGCCGTGGAAGAACGGCGGCGGCATCACGCGCGAGGTGGCGGTGCATCCCGAAGGCGCGGGCCTGGCCGATTTCGGCTGGCGCGTGAGCGTGGCAACCGTCGCGCGCGGCGGGCCGTTTTCCTCTTTCCCCGGCATCGACCGGCACATCGCGCTGTTCGAAGGCGTGATCCTGCTCGACATGGGCAGCTATGGCATCGGGCGGCTCTCGCCGGACGCCGCGCCCTTTTCCTTTCCCGGCGATGCGCCGGCGAATGCGCAGGTGATCGTGGGGCCGGCCACCGACCTGAACGTCATGACGCGCCGCGGCGCCTTCACCGGCAGGCTTTCACGGCGGCGGATCGCGGATGACCTCATTTGCGCGCCGCGTGCAACGACGCTCGTCTTTCCATTGTCGCGCGTTGCCGCCGGCGGCGGGATGCTGGAGGTGCAGGACGCGCTGCTCGCAGAGGCCGGCGAACCGGTGCGCTTTCCGGCGGCCACGGATTGCTACGTCGCGGAGATTTTCCCGGCGCGATGAGCGGCTGAGGCCGGCGGCGGCAGATAACTTCCCCGGAAGGGCCGGGCGGCGGAATGTTTGAGGGTTCAAAATGCGCCCGCCATATGCCATATTCGCAATATGAGCGTTGAAGAACTCGAAAAGGCCATCGTCAAGCTGTCCTCCAAGGAGCGCGCACGGCTCCTGAAACTTTTGGCGGACATGGACGCGGAGGAATGGGACCGGCAGTTTGAAGCTGACGTGAAGGCGGGAAAGCTGGACAAATTGGCCGAAGATGCTCTGACCGAGCATAAAAAGGGATTGACCCGGGAACTATAGCTTGATCATTCGCTCATATTCGTCATGTGTCCCAATCCATATCCAAAGAATACCTTCATCGATGTCGATGCCTATCGCCCTGTAGCCACGGCCGGCGCGCACGCTCCGGTATCGCCCGACGTTCTTCAATTGTAACGATGGATGCCGGGGATTGGCCTTCAACAAGGCAAAATTCCTGGCGACCGATTGCTGAATCGACGGCGGTAATTTGTCGTAGCTGGACCAAAATTTGCTGGAGGCGAAGTGCTTCATGCACCCGTAAAGATGCGATGCCGGACCATTTTGCAAAAGAGTCTTTTTGACTCCCGTACCGGCGGCGGCTCGCTGCCCCTCACCCCTGCCCTCTCGCGCGCTTCGCGGGGTAGAGGGAGAAGATATGCGTCAGATGGCCTGTAAGCCGGGTTCTGTCCACCGCTTGCGCGGATAGATGGCCATTCCTCTGGGATGACGGTTGCCCGTCACCTCGCGCGACCCACCCGGACGGCGATCCGGAAACAGATCACATGCCGTCCCTATTTGGTCTTGCTCCCGGTGGGGCTTGCCATGCCGCCTCTGTTGCCAGAGACGCGGTGCGCTCTTACCGCACCATTTCAACCTTGCCGGACCTTTAGGGTCTTGGGCGGTGTCATTTCTGTGGCGCTTTCCCTGGGGTCGCCCCC
>JAJPIX010000063.1 GCA_021324545.1 Alphaproteobacteria bacterium | reverse complement strand
CGCGATGAATCCGAAACCCTTCGTGGTGTTGAAGAACTTGACCTGACCGTTGGTCGACATAGTACGGCTTTCTCCTGAAAGCAGGTTATTCGCGGCGAACACCATGTTCGTCGCGGTCAAAGCAGCGTCTGTTTTTCAGGGAAAACGTCGTCGTCACTCCAGGCCGCCCCCTTGGGGAGCAATCGCATGGGCACGCAAGTTTCTCGTCGCGCAGCTCCAACAGGGCCGATATAGGCGCTCGCCGGATTTTTGGCAATAAGGCGGGCTAGAGCGGAATGTGCCGCGGCTGGGCGGCCGTGCGATCGAGCCAGGCCGAAACCGCGGGATATCGCGCCAGCTCGAAGCCGCCTTCGCCGGCCACATGCGTATAGGCATAGAGCGCGATGTCGGCCACCGAGAATCGGCCGCCGGCGAACCACGCATGGCGCCCGAGATGGGTCTCCATCACGGCGAGCGCCGCGTGCCCGCGCTGTTCCAGTTCCGCGATCCGCCCAAGCCGCGGATCGGCGGAATCCTTTGGCGCATATGTGCGCAGAAATCGCAGCACGGCGATATAGGGCTCGTGGCTGTACTGCTCGAAGAACATCCGTTGCAGCGCCTGCGCGCGGCCCCAGTTGTCGGCCGGTTGCAAGTCGGTTCCTTCGCTCAAATGCCAGATGATTGCGTTCGATTCCGCAAGCGTCCGTCCGTCCTCGAATTCCAGAAGCGGAACCCGGCCGTTCGGATTTTTCGAAAGGAACTCCGGCTGGCGCGTCAGTGTGCCGTTGACCGGATAGTCCTTCAGCGCAAGCGGAATCCCGAGCTTGTGCGCAACGAGCCGCACTTTGTAACAGTTGCCGGACATCTGCATGTTGTGAAGCGTTGGCATGGCGCGCACCCCGTTGAACCGCATTGGGGAATCGCTTGAGTCCGTCACGGCGACAAGGGCGCCGGGCCGCAATGCTCATATGCAAATGGAACCGGCGGTTTTTCGATTCGGAAAATTTGAACGAAAATTGCGATTTGCGCCGCGCCCACTTGCCAATCCGAACGGCGCGGCGCAGCATCCTTCCCACATGCGGGGCTGCCGATGGCGAGGGCCCCGCCGCGAAAAGCCGCGGGCGCGTCCCCACTGGGCTGGGGAGGCGGCGCTCCCCAAAAGAAAAAGCGACGCGGCGTGAAGCCTCGGGCGGCTTCCGGGTGATGGACCGGGGGATCAAGGAGGCGCACACATGCAGGTCAGACACATTCTCCGCGAAAAGGGCCGCGAGGTCGTCACCATCTCCGGCGATGCCACATTGTCGGAAGCCGCGCGCCTGCTTGCGCGAAGGCGCATCGGCGCGGTCGTCGTCCGCGGCAGCGAAGGCGAAGTCGCGGGCGTCCTGTCGGAGCGCGACATCGTGCATGCGCTCTCCGAGGAAAGCGTGCATGCGCTCGCCAAGCCGGTCAGCCGCTACATGACGCGCGGCATCACGACCTGCACGGAATCCGACACCATCGAGGAACTGATGGAGCTGATGACGCACAAGCGCTTCCGCCACATTCCGGTGGTTGAAGACGAGCGTCTTGTCGGCATCGTCTCGATCGGCGACGTGGTGAAGTCGCGCATCGCCGAGACCGTGCACGAGGCGCAAAGTTTGCGCGCATACATCGCGGCCGGCTGAGCGCAGGCCGCCGGAAAATTCATCTTGTGTCGGAAGATCGCGGCATTGTTGTGCCGCGATCTTTTCATTTGCAAATCGCCCGCCGTCCCGTCCCGGAACGGCGCTCCTGCTTTTGCGTTGCTCTCATTGCCGGATGAGGCGGAACGTCCCCGGCGACATCAACAAGAACAAACAGGAGCATCCCATGATCTTGAAATCCCATCTCGGCGGTGCGGCCGCCGTCGCGGCGTTGATGCTTGCCGCGGCGCCCGGTTTTGCCCAGACGTCGTCTTCGTCTTCGCCGTCGTCGCCGCCCCCTTACAGCTCGAGTTCTCCGAGCTCGCAAAGCGCGCCGTCCGGCACGGATCAGATGCAGCAGAACAACCAGTATCCCGCGGGCAAGCCCTCCAGCTCCAGCTCCACCACGGGCGCGGGCTCGGCCACGAATACGGCCGCCACTGTTCCGCTGAGCCAGGTGCAGAATCCTTCCACAACCCTTGCTTCGGCGCAGGTACAGGATTCATCGGGCCAAAGCGTCGGTCAGGTGCAGAAGATCGAGACCGGCGCCAGCGGCAGGGTCTCAAAGGTTGACGTCACGCTCAGCACGACCAATGGCAATGGCAAGACCGTCTCGATACCCGCGCATGATCTCAGGTTCGATCAGAGCGGCAACATCCTGAAGGCCCGCCTCACGCAATCGGAAATCGAAAAGCTGGAAGGCACGTCTTCCACGACAAACCCGATGTAGGCGCATCGGCAAGACGCAAGGCAAAGGGCCGCGGGGCAGGGATCCCGCGGCCTTTTCATTTGTTGCGTTCTGCCACTGCATTCCGGAACAGCAGCTTTGTCCGCAGCGTTTTGGTTGCGGGGCCGCTAGACGGGAGACGGCCATGACAACCACAAGAAACCTTGCCTTGGGCGGTGCGATTGTCCTGGCGCTGGCGAGCGCCGTACAGACGGCGCCCACGAACGGCGCGGCGCCCGCAACCTTGCCGGGCGCCACGCCGACTCCGGGCACATCGCCCGCGGGAACGACGTTCACGCCCGGAACGGCCCCGGGCACAAGCCAAAGCACAATGCCAGGTCCCGGTGCGACCACGCCGCAATCCGGCGTGATCGGCCCGCAGAACAGAAATGTGTATGGGCTGCCGACATCCGCGGGCGGCAATCCCGGACCGGCCGGATGCATTCCCAATGCGAACATGTCCCAGCCGCTGGCCACGCTCCCGCCTGGCGCGACCGGCTGTCCGCCCTATGGCATGCAGACTTCGCCCTCACCGGTGACGACCGGACCGGGCTCACAGCCTTAGCGCTCGCGCAACCGCAGTTGCCGCCCGCGCGTTTTACAGAACCGGGGGGAACCACATTTGCCGAAACCAGACAGGAGACACGCAATGACTTTCGGTTCCGTTCTCGCAGGCGTTTCCGCGGCCGCGCTTGCCGCCGGATTGATGGCCTCGCCCGCGTCGGCCTGGCCCCGGCATCATGGCAGCGCCGCAAATGAATCCGCATCCGAGCGCGCGGAGACCGCGCAGCTCAACGAACAGCAGCTGAACAATTCCGGCGCGCCGGAAGGTTACGGCAATGCGGAATACACGAATGATGAAGAGCGCAACGCCGGTGCCGCGCCCCGGCAATACAATGCCGGCCCCTATGAATCCGCCGCGCCCACCAACAATGGCGGCAACGGGATCCATTCCGCCAACGGCGAGCCGCCTGCAAGCGACGGTCAGGTCAACCAGCGCGGCACGCCGCTGACGTACGGTCCTGAATAGGCGGCGCCGTCCGGGAAAGCCGGCCGGTTTCGCCGCCGGCTTTCCGCGCCGGAACGCGGCTCCCCAACGGGCGTTCCTGCTTCATCGATTGTGGCGAGGCGAGGGGCACCTTGCCGCTGCAACCGAGGAGAACCCGGATGAATGTGTTTCACAACCGCCTGTTCGCAGGAGCCGCCGCCGCTTGTCTCGGCCTGGCGGGATCGTCCGCGATCGCGCAACAACCCGATCCGACGCAACATTCCACGCCTGTCGAAAAGAGGCAGACGCAAGACCTCAACCTTCAGGGCATGGACGGCACCTATGCTTCGCCCGTGCGGCTGAATGGCGAAACACCGCAGGCCTACGGCAATGGCACGCCGGCCGTGAATCGCGCGGAGCCGCCATCCATGGCGCGGCCCGGCTATGCCGCGCCGCAACGGGATCAGAACGGTTACGGCCAGCAGCCGCCCGATGATGAGGGAACGGCGGCACCGCCATATGGTCCGCAGAGCAGCAACCAGCCGCGCGGAGCCTATCGCCAGCTCGCCCTGCAGCAGGAGCAGAATGGCCCGCCGCCCGATCAGGCCGCACCGCCGCCGGATCAGGCGGCATCGCCGCCCGAAAACGAGGCCGCGCCCCAGCAGCAGTATCAGGATCAGATGGAGCGATATCAGGCCCGGCAGGAACGCTACCAGGACGAGCGCGCGCGTTATGAGCACGACATGCGCCGCTACGATATCGCCGCATGGCGCTTCACCGACTATCCGCGTCCCTTTCCCTATCGCTATGACGACCGGCTGTGGCGCATCAACCTGATCGAGGATCCGACCCATCAGCTCGCGCAGGCGCCCATCGAGGGGCCAAACGGCGAATGGATTGGCAGGATCCGCAATGTCGACATCAACGCCGGCGGCCAGCCGTTGCGCGTGGAAGTGGCGCTGAACCGCCGCGTGTCGGTGTGGATCAGTCCCGGCCACTTTCGCTACGACCCGGATGATCACGTCGTCTATTCCGATCTGACGCGCGATGAACTGTGGAACTATCCCGGCGCGACAGTCGAAAGCAGCTATTGGCCGTAAGACAATCTGCGCAAACGGGCCGTCGAGGCGCTTCATTTCGGATCTGGGCAGAATTCAGGCAGCGCAACACGCGCCCGTTGCAGGAACGGAAACATTTGATAGGCGTTTACCGAGGCGTCCCGGGGGCGGAGAATTTTTTTGAGGAGACGCCATAATGACGCTTAAGAGCATCGTATTGGGAAGCGCAGCAGCGCTCGCCCTGAGTACGGCCGGGCTGCTCGGTTCCGCCATCGCTCAGCCGCAGACCGGCAACACGGCCGCGCAGCCTGCGCCCGCCACGCAACCTGCCGGCACGTCCACCCCGTCGGCGCAGACACCGGGCACGGCCACCGATCAGACCGGAAATGCGGCCGAAGGCGCCGGCTCTGCAAAACCCGCGCATCATCGCCGCCATCATCGGATGCATGCGCGCGCCAGCAGCGGCAGCGAAAGTTCCGAACAGGCCGAAACCCGCCAGTTGAACGAACAACAGCTCGCAAATCCGGGTGCCGCGCCGGCTGCAAGCGGAACGGGCGCGCAGGGCGAAAACGGCATGTCCGGAGGCAGCAACGCAGGTTCTGCAGGTGCGCAGGGCCAGTCCGGCATGTCCTCATCCGGCCAGCCCGCGGCCTCGGGAGAAGGCGGATCCGCCGGCCAGTCCGATATGTCTGGCCAGTCCGATATGTCCGGGCAGTCCGGCACGTCCGGCCAGGCGGGTTCCCAGGGTGCGCCAGGTGCCCAGCCGTCGAACGGCTCCAGCACCCCCCAGACGGGCACGACCCAG
This sequence comes from Alphaproteobacteria bacterium, assembly GCA_021324545.1. GTDB lineage: Bacteria > Pseudomonadota > Alphaproteobacteria > Micropepsales > Micropepsaceae > Rhizomicrobium. The sequence goes on along the minus strand of JAJPIX010000063.1, from coordinate 873 downwards.
GATCAGTCGAACGGCGGAAATGCCAATCAGCCGCAGCAAACGGGCCCCGGGCCGCAATAAAAGCCAGCAGACAAGGGCCCAAATGGCGCATTGCGGGGGTGTGCGCCATTTGTCCCCTCTCTTGAATGGCGCCTGTGCGGGCCCCATCTAAGCTATCCACAGACGCCTGAAAAATTCCGTATTTTCAGGCCTCTTTGCGGTTGACAGGGGGGAAATCCCCCTCTTATAACCCGCGCCCACGCCGCCTGCGGGCCTTGGCTTGCGGGCGGTGTTCCGTCTCTGGCAAAATGAAATTTCGCCTTTGGCGGCGGCTCTTTGACATTGTGATTCGAGGAAGGGGAACGTGGGTGGCGGCTCGATCGCCAACCCGTGGGAAACCGCGGGTTTTACGGAATCGAGCTTTCCGAACGCTCGCGTTCTTCTGCAAAAGTGACATGTTGTTTGTACGTCCGGAGCGATCCGGATTTCCAAACTCCGTCATGTCAAGTTTTGCGAACAACGACGAAGCGTTTCGCGAAAGTCTCAGAATCATAACTTGAGAGTTTGATTCTGGCTCAGAACGAACGCTGGCGGCAGGCCTAACACATGCAAGTCGAGCGCCCAGCAATGGGAGCGGCGGACGGGTGAGTAACGCGTGGGAATGTACCTTTCGGTTCGGAACAACTCAGGGAAACTTGAGCTAATTCCGGATACGCCCTTACGGGGAAAGATTTATCGCCGAAAGATCAGCCCGCGTTGGATTAGCTAGTTGGTGAGGTAACGGCCCACCAAGGCAACGATCCATAGCTGGTTTGAGAGAACGACCAGCCACACTGGGACTGAGACACGGCCCAGACTCCTACGGGAGGCAGCAGTGGGGAATCTTGGACAATG
>JAJPIX010000017.1 GCA_021324545.1 Alphaproteobacteria bacterium | reverse complement strand
CGATCAGCCGGTGGCTCGCCACTTCGCGCTGATGCGGATCGTTGATGTCGGTGGAGTCGTGATAGAATGCCGACAGGGCGCCCACCACGCCGCACATCACCGCCATCGGGTGCGCATCGCGGCGGAAGCCGCGGTAGAACGTGGCCAGCTGCTCATGCACCATCGTGTGCATCGTGATCGAGCGGTCGAATTGCTCCATCTGCTGCTTGTCGGGCAGCTCGCCGTAAAGCAGCAGATAACAGACCTCCAGAAAGGTGGAATGTTCGGCAAGCTGGTCGATCGGGTAGCCGCGATAGAGCAGGATGCCCTTTTCGCCGTCGATGAAGGTGATGTCGCTTTCGCAGCTTGCGGTCGATGTGAAACCGGGATCGTAGGTGAACACATCGGCCTGCCCGTAGAGCTTGCGGATGTCGAGCACGTTGGGGCCTTCGCTGCCCGCATAGACCGGAAGCTCGAAGCTCTTGTTCCGATAGGTCAGCGTGGCCGACCCGGCAGGCTTGGCCTTGCGTTCTCTCATGGCGGTCAACTCCGGTTTTTCCGGTCGAGCCGGATATTTCTGCACTGCAACAAATATAATCCCTGGAGGTTAACGGCGTCATCCGATTCGCGCGTTACGCGCCGGAAATCTGTCATTCAGTTTGCGTATGCCCTTAGGCGCGCTAGGGATTCTTCGCGGCCCAAAACAGCAAGCATCTCGAAGATCGGCGGCGAAATCGCACGCCCCGTCAGCGCGGCCCGAACCGGTTGCGCCACCTGCCCAAGCTTGAGGCCACGCGCTTCTGCAAAGGCGCGCGCGGCGGCTTCGAGCGCGGGGCCGCTCCAATCCGTTTTCTCCATTTCCGGAAGCAGGTTTTTCAGCGTGCCGCGCGCGTTTCCGTCCAGCAGTTTTTCGGCCGCCGCATCCAGCCTGCGCGGACCATCGGCATAAAGAAACTCCGCGCCGTCCGCAAGTTCGACGAGAGTCTTGGCGCGTTCCTTGAGCGATGGCATGGCCGCCCGAAGGCGCGATCGCGCGGCCGCCGTCAGCGTCACCGGCGGCGAACGGCGCGCCAGAAGCTGCTCGACCTCGCGGACAAGGGCTGCGTCGTCCGATTGCCGGATATAGTGGCCGTTCAGATTGTCGAGCTTCTTCATGTCGAAGCGCGACGGGCTGCGGCCGATATTTTCCAGGTTGAACCAGGCGATGGCCTGCCGGGTCGGAATGATTTCGTCGTTGCCATGGCTCCATCCGAGCCGCAGCAGGTAATTGCGCATGGCCTCCGGCAGATAGCCCATGTCGCGATAGGCTTCGACGGCGAGGGCGCCATGCCGCTTCGAAAGCTTCGCGCCGTCGGGGCCGTGGATCAGCGGCACATGGCCATAGACAGGCACGGGCCAGCCCATGGCCTCGATGATCTGGAGCTGCCGCGCGGCATTGTTGAGATGGTCGTCGCCGCGGATCACATGGGTAACGCCCATGTCATGATCGTCCACGACGACCGCGAGCATGTAGGTTGGCGTGCCATCGCTGCGCAAAAGAATCATGTCGTCGAGCTGATCGTTGGCAAAGCGCACGTCGCCCTGCACCAGGTCATGCACGACAGTTTCGCCGGCCTGCGGCGCCTTCAGGCGAATGACGAACGGCGCCCCCGCCGGCGCTTCTTTCGGATCGCGGTCGCGCCAGCGGCCGTCATAGCGGATGGGCCGTCCCTCCGCGCGCTGGCGCGCGCGCATTTCTTCAAGCTCCTGCGGTGTGGCAAAGCAACGATAGGCCCTGCCGTCGGCCAGAAGCTGCTCGGCGATCTGCCGGTGCCGCGGCGCGCGCGCGAACTGGTAGGTCGGCTCGCCGTCCCAATCCAGGCCCAGCCATACCAGCCCGTTCAGGATGGCGGCAATCGCCTCCGGCGTTGACCGTTGGCGATCGGTATCTTCGATCCGCAGCAGGAATTTGCCGCCGGTATGGCGGGCATAGAGCCAGTTGAACAGCGCCGTGCGTGCGCCGCCGATATGCAGGTAACCGGTGGGCGATGGCGCAAAGCGCAGGACGGGTTTCGGATTCTCTGTCATGATGCTCTTATTCGGGGCGTCCGGCGTTTCTCGGCTCTAGGTGATTTCGCGGCTTCTAGCAAACCGGGTTCCGTGGGGGTAGGTCTTTCGCCTCTGTTCCGGCGTTTCGCGCCGTTCCGCGCTGCGGACCGAACGGGCCATCGCGCGCTCTCCTGGAAACGCCTGTTTTCGTCCCTGGCGGACATCTCCGGCAACCTGCGCAGCGAGCGGGACCGCTGGCCCTTGTGGCTGCCGGTCGCGCTCGGCTGCGGTATCGGCGTCTATTTCGCCTTGCCGTTCGAGCCGACCGACAGCACAGCAATCGTCGTTGCCGCCGCCGGCGTGGCTGCGATCATCGCCGCGCCTTCCACGGCGATGCTCCGCGCCTGCCTGATTTTTGCCGCCGTCGCGGCGATCGGATTCTCCGCGGCCAGGCTGCGCACGGACATCGTTGCAGCACCGGTTATCGCGCACAGGATGCCGCCCACAGGCATCGACGGCCGCATCGAGGCGGTCGAGATGCGCGGCAAAGGCAAACGGATCATGCTGCGGGTTGCGCGGATCGATCGTCTTTCGGCGCCGCCCCCGAAATATGCGCGCATATCGGTTCGCAGCGGCACGGACATTCTGGAGCCCGGGCGCTGGGTTCACCTGAAAGCCGTGCTGATGCCGCCGCCCGAACCGGCAGCACCCGGCGACTTCGACTTCGGACGCGCCGCCTATTTCATGCGGCTGGGCGGAGTCGGTTACGCCTATGGCAAGCCCGTGCCGATCGCGCCGCTCGGGCGCCCGGATGTTTTCGAACGCATCCGTTTCGCTGTTGACGGCCTGCGCTGGCGCATGACCGCGCGCATCCATGCCGTGCTGCCGGGCAGCACAGGCAGCATCGCCGCCGCGCTCATCACCGGCGATCGCGGCGGCATTTCCGACGAGGACGAAACGGCCCTGCGCGACGCGGGTCTTGCCCATGTGTTGGCGATTGCCGGGCTGCACATGGCGCTGGTGGGCCTTGGCATCTTCTGGGCGGTGCGCGCGTTTCTCGCGCTGTTTCCCACGATTGCGCTGACCCAGCCGATCAAGAAGTGGGCGGCGCTCGCGGCCCTGGCAAGCGCCACGTTCTATCTTGTGATCAGCGGCGCAGCGGTGCCCACCGAGCGCGCCTTCGTGATGCTCGCCATGATGCTGATCGCCATTCTGGTGGATCGGCCTGCGCTTTCCATGCGCTCGGTGGCGATGGCCGCGAGCCTCATCCTGCTTGCGCGCCCTGAAAGCCTCATCGAACCGGGATTCCAGATGTCGTTCGCCGCCGTGGTGGCGCTGATCGCGGTCGTCGAATGGGAGCAGGCGCGCCCGAGGGGGACCATCGAAGCCGCCCCGCTCTGGTGGCGCAAATTGCGCCACTATTTCGGCGGCATCGCGATGACGAGCTTCGTGGGCAGCCTCGCGACCTTGCCGTTTGCCGTGTTCCATTTCGATCGCGCCACGCATTACGCCGTTCTGGGCAACCTGCTCGCCATGCCGGTCATGGGCCTTTTGGTGATGCCGGCCGCTGCGGTTTCGGTGCTGCTCATGCCGTTCGGACTGGATTCCGCCCCGCTGCACGTCATGGGCTACGGAATCGAGGCGATGCTGGCGGTTGGGCGATGGGTTTCTCATCTTCCGGGATCCGTTTCGGTGGTTGCGGCCTGGCCGGTGCACGCACTGGTCATGATCTCGCTCGGCGGATTGTGGATCGCGCTCTGGCGCCGCCGCTGGCGGTGGCTTGGCCTTCTGCCGCTCGCCGCGGGCGTTGTGGCGGCGTTCGCCCCCCGGCCCCCCGACCTTCTGGTCGCACGCGACGGCGCGACGGTTGCCCTGCGCGGCAGCGACGGCGTGCTGCACCTGATGGGCGCGCCCAAGGACAGATATTCCGCGTCCGAATGGCTGAAGCGTACGGGCGACGCCCGGCAGATTGCCGAAGCCGTCGCCACGCCGGCCGCAGGCGTGCGCTGCGACGAGTTCGGCTGCATCGGGCAGGCCGGCGGCATGCTCGTTGCCGCAGTTCGCCGCGAAGATGCCCTTGCAGAAGACTGCGCCAGGGCCAGCATCGTGGTGAGCGCCATCCCGGTGCGACGTCGATGCAACGGGACAAGGCTGGCGATAGACCGTTTCGATGTGGCGAGAAACGGCGCCTACGCCGTCTGGTTTTCACCGTTCAGAATCGCAACCGCCCAAGGGGCGCGCGGCGACAGGCCCTGGAGCGAACGGCCGCGGCGGCATGAACGCCGGTTTCAATAGCGGCGGATCAGACCCACGAGCTTGCCCTGAACCCGCACGCGGTCGGCGCCGTAAAGACGCGTCTCATAGGCGGGGTTGGCGGCTTCCAGCGCGATGGAATCCCCGCGCCGGCGCAGGCGTTTCAGCGTGGCTTCCTGCTCATCCACCAGGGCAACGACAATGTCGCCGGTGTTGGCGGTATCGGCCTTCTGGATCACCACCGTGTCGCCATCCAGAATCCCGGCATTGATCATCGAATCGCCCGTCACTTCGAGCGCATAATGCTCCCCGCGCGCCAGCATGCTGGCGGGCACGGGCACATCCGACACCTTGTGCTGGAGCGCTTCGATCGGCGTGCCCGCGGCGATGCGGCCGAGCAGGGGAACATGCGCGGCGCTTTCGCCATCGCCGCTGCGGCGGGGTGAGCCGCCGCCGCGCGTATCGGCCGGGATGCGCAGATCGCCATTGCCGCCGCGCGCCGAACGGCCGCCGGGCATGTGCACAAGCCGCTGCGCCTGAGTGCGCGTCGTGGCCGGCCGAAGCGTATCGGCGACGTTTTCGGGCAGGCGCAGGATTTCGAGCGCGCGGGCCCGTTTTTCCATGCGGCGCAGATAGCCGCGTTCCTCCAGCGCCGTGATCAGGCGATGGATGCCGGATTTGGACTTCAGGTCGAGCGCGTCCTTCATTTCGTCGAAGGAAGGCGGGATGCCAGTCTCACGCACCCGTTCGTGGATGAACATGAGAAGCTCGTATTGTTTCTTGGTCAGCATGGTCCGTCTTTCTCCCCGTTTTCCGGCCCGGACCGCACGGCCCGAACAAATCCGAAACAACGGAGAATCGTTCTAGTTTAGTTCCTTCCCTCCGTCAACAATCAAGATGTTGTGGCGCCGCCCAAGACTTATGGCAGCCCCACAGAACTAAGAATATATTTCGGGAGTTGAGAATAAATGTAATGGAGGACGGGCCCCGTGTCAAGAAGAATTGGAAAATCCCCGGGTCGTTGTCGGCCAATTTGTACCGGTGATTCGTCAGCGGGCGCCGAGCATCAGGATTTCCACGGCATCGCCCATGCGAGCCTCCGGAGCATGCGGCTTGCGCAGGATCAGCGCGTCGGCCCGCGCAAGCGGCGTGAGCATGGAGGAATCCTGCACGGGAAAGGGATCGGCCCAGAGCGCCCCGTCGCGGATTTCCGTGCGGGCGCGCAGATAATCCTGCCGGCTGTCGTTGGCCGGCAGATCGCGCGCAAGCCGCGCGCTGCCAAGCGGCGCAGAAAAATCCTCCCCCAGCAGGGCGGCGATGGCCGGCCTCAGGAACAGGATCGAACAGACAAGGGTGGAAACCGGATTGCCTGGCAGCCCGAGCAAGGGCATTGCGCCAAGCCGGCCAAAGATCAGGGGCTTTCCGGGCCGCATGGCGACTTTCCAGAAATCCAGCACAAAACCTTTCGGGCCGAAGGCCTGCCGGACAAGATCGTGATCGCCGACCGAAGCGCCGCCCAGCGTGATCAGAAGATCGGCGCCTTTCGCCTTTTCCGGCAGCGCCGACAGGGCTTCAACGCTATCAGGAACGATGCCGAGATCGCGCGGAATACCGCCCCAATCATCGATGTACGCCGCAAGGCCATAACCCGACGACGCCACAATCCCGCCGGTCTTGCGCGGCTCGCCGGGGCGGGACAGCTCGTCGCCCGTGGCGGCGAAGGCGACGACGGGCTTTCGTGAAACGCGAACATCGGCGCAATCCCCGGCCGCAAGCAGCGCCAGATCGCGGGGCGAAAGCCGCTTGCCTTTTGCCGCGAGCCTGTCGCCGGCCCTGAAATCAAGACCTGCGGGACGGATGTGCCGGCCGGGCCTTGCCGGCTCGCGAAAGGTGACGGCCGTGCCGCTCCGTTCGGCATCTTCCTGGACAATGACGGTGTCGGCGCCATCCGGCACGACGCTCCCGGTGAAGATGCGCACGGCTTCGCCCCTGCCGATCCTGCCGGAAAACGGCTTGCCCGCGGCGGATTCGCCGAGGATGCGCAAGGTTGTGGGCGGGTGTGCCACGTCGGCGCTGCGCACCGCATAACCGTCCATGGCGGAAACGGGCAGGGGAGGCTGAGCAAAGCGCGCGGTTACATCTTCGGCCAGTACGCGCGCGGCCGCCTGTGCGAGCGGCACGCTTTCGCTTGCAAGCGGCCGGAATGCCACCCTGATGCGCGCGGCGGCGTCTTCGACGGAGATCATCGTGCGCGCTTCACCTTATAGACGCCGCTCTTGCCGCCGGATTTCGAGACAAGCCGGACGGTTTCGATTTCCGCAGCCCGATCGACCGCCTTGATCATGTCGTAGATCGTCAGCGCGGCAACCGTTGCGGCCGTCAGCGCCTCCATCTCGACGCCCGTCCGCGCGGCGGTCCGCGCCGAGGCAAGGATGCGGATCGTGTTGCGTTTCCTGTCCGGCTCAAACGCGATTTCGGCCTTCGTGATCGGGATGGGATGGCAAAGCGGGATCAGCCCTGACGTCTGTTTTGCGGCCATGATGCCGGCAATGCGCGCGGCGGCCAGCACGTCGCCCTTTTTTGCCTTGAGCGAAGTCACGGCGGCAAAAGCCTCGCGCGTCATGCGGATGGCGGCTTCCGCGACGGCCTCGCGGGCGGTGACGGGCTTGGCCGACACATCCACCATGCGGGCGCCGCCACGGTCATCAACATGCGTGAGTTTCTTCATGCCGGACAGCTTAGAGCACTTCCTGATCAAACCGAATCATTTCAAGCCGTCATGGCCGGGCCTGTCCCGGCCGTCCATTGAATTCGTTTCAGTCCAACCGGAAATTTACTGCTCCACCAGTGCCCGGGTTGCGGCGGCCACATCGGCCTGCCGCATCAGGCTTTCGCCGATCAGGAACGTGCTGATGCCGGCATCCATGAGCCGCCCGAGGTCGCCGCGCGTGGCCAGCCCGCTTTCGGCGACCGCAAGGACGGTTTGCGGAATGCGCGGCGCAAGCCGCAGGCTCAGGGCAAGATCGGTGTGGAAGGTGGCCAGGTCGCGGTTGTTGATGCCAATCATGTCTGCGCCAAGCGCCACGGCCCGCTCGAGCTCGCGTTCGTCGTGGATTTCGACCAGCGCGTCCATCTTCCACCCGCGCGCGGCGGAAAGTAGATCGCGCGCCAGCGCATCGCCCACCATGGCCATGATGATGAGGATGCAATCGGCGCCAAGCACGCGCGCTTCCGCCACCTGATAGACATCGAGCATGAAATCCTTGCGCAGCACGGGAAGCGATGTTGCCGCGCGCGCGAGCGAGAGGAATTCCGGCGCACCCTGAAACGAGGGGCCGTCGGTCAGCACGGAAAGGCAGGCCGCGCCGCCGCTTTCATAGGCGCGGGCGAGTGCGGGCGGGTCGAAATCCGCCCGGATGAGGCCCTTCGACGGACTGGCCTTCTTGATCTCCGCGATCAGGCCGATGGCGCCCCTGGCGCGGCGTTCCATCAGCCGCCGGCGGAATCCGCGCGGCGGACCGGCCTGCCGCGCCTTTTCCTCCAGCGCGGCAAATGGCATGCGCGCCTTCGCCGCCGCGATCTCTTCGCGCTTGTAGGCCGCAATGCGATCGAGAATCGACATGTTCCAGCCGAACGGTTTCACGCGGAGAGGCGGAGACGCGGAGCACAAGCCTCCGCCGCGCCTTTGCGTCTCCGCGCGGGAATGAGACTATTCATTCGCTGCCTGCGAGACGGCAATGAGGCGGCTCAATACGTCTTTTGCCTTGCCGCTGTCGATTGCGTCTGCGGCGAGTTTCACGCCGGGTTTCAGGCCGGCCGCCTTGCCGGCGATCACGAGCGCCGCGGCCGCGTTCAGGAGAACCACATCGCGGAAAGGGTCTTTGGCGCCGCCAAGCAGCGCCCGGATCGCTTCGGCATTGTGCGGCGCGTCGCCGCCGATCAGGTCGGAGACAAGGGCGCGTTCGAGGCCCGCATCTTCCGGCACGATGGTCTTCTTCACGACCTTGCCGTTTTCAAGAATGGCGGCCTGGGTCGGCCCGGTGGACGTGAGCTCGTCCAGCCCGTCGCTGCCATGCACGACCCAGGCGCGTTCCGAACCCAGCATCGCAAGCACATTGGCAATCGGCTCCAGCCATTCCTCGTCATAGACGCCCAGTAGCTGGCGGCGCACTTTTGCGGGATTGCAGACGGGGCCGAGCAGATTGAATACAGTGCGGAAGCCCAGGTCCTTGCGCACCGGCGCCACGAATTTCATGGCGGTGTGGTGGGTGGGCGCGAACATGAAGCAGAGGTTCGCCTCTTTCAGGCAGCGCTCCGACGCAGCCGGCTCCAGCCCGATCTTCACGCCCAGCGCCTCCAGCACGTCGGCAGCGCCGCTTTTCGAGGAGGTGTTGCGGTTGCCATGCTTGGCCACCGGCACGCCGGCGCCCGCGACCACGAATGCGGTGGCCGTGGAGATGTTGAGCGTGCCGAGCCCGTCGCCGCCGGTGCCGCAAAGATCAACGGCGCCGGCCGGCGCGCTCACCGCGCGCATGGCCGCCCGCATGGCCTGGGCGGCGCCCGCAAGCTCGGCGACGGTCGGCTTGCGGATCGCAAGCGCGGTCAGGAACGCCGCCATGCGCGCCTCGCTCACCTCGCCGGCCATGATGGCGGCGAAGGCGCGCGTGGCCGTCTCTGCGCCCAGCGTTTCGCCGCCTGCCAGCCGCTTGAGGACTTTCGGAAATTCCTCGTCAATGCTCATGCGGGCACGGCGGTTTTTGCGCGCGCCAGATCCAGAAAATTCTTCAGGAGCTGCTTGCCGTTTTCCGACGCAATGCTTTCGGGATGGAATTGCACGCCGTGGATGGGAAGGGCGCGATGCATCACGCCCATGATGACGCCGTCATCGCTTGTGGCCGTGACTTCGAGTTCGGCGGGCAGGCTTTCGGGCGCAATCGTGAGGGAATGATAGCGCGTCGCCAGGAAATCGTTGTTCAGGCCGCGGAACACGCTTTTGCCCGTGTGGTGGATGCGGCTGAGCTTCCCGTGCATCGGCTTTGGCGCGCGCACAATTCTGCCGCCGTAAGCCTGCCCGATGGCCTGATGGCCAAGACACACCCCCAGAACCGGCACGCGGCCCTGCGCTTCGCGAAGGAGATCCAGACAGATGCCCGCCTGATCCGGATAACAGGGCCCCGGCGAAAGCACGATCGCATCCGGCTTCAGGGCCAACGCCTCGCGCGCCGAAAGCTCGTCATTGCGCTTCACGCGCACGTCGGCCCCAAGCTCTCCCAGATAATGGAAGAGATTCCAGGTGAAGCTGTCGTAATTGTCGATCAGGAGAAGCATCGGCAAGGCCTTTCGGATGTGAGCAAAGCCCGCTGAGTCGCACGCCGTCAAGCAAGTCTGTTGAGAAGGGGGCTCGGGCGTTGACAGCCCCGAAGCTCCGTTAGCAGATGGGCCATGGCGCGCAGGCAACCGATTCCAAAGCGCCGGAAGCGCAAGGCCGCCGATCCCGTGCTCTGGGGCACGGGCATTGCATTCTGGTTCGTGCTGGTTGTCGCGCTTGCGGTGGGCGGGCCGGGCGCGGTCTCAGGGCTGCCGATGCTGGTGCAAATGCTCAGCCCGCGCAGCGCCCTGGCGGCGGAAGCACGCGGCAATCGCGAGGGCGAACGCGTGGCGTTTGTCCTGCCGGAGCCGTTGGCGGCCGCGGGAAACAGCCATGCGCCGCAGGTGCTTCAGCCGGTGGTCACGCATGACTGGCCGGAATGGATTGCGCGCAATGCGGATTCGGCTGCAGTCCCCTCACGCACCGCAGTGCATCCCCGCGGCGCGTCGATCGCGATCGTCATCGACGACCTGGGCGCGGATGCCGATTCGACGCGCCGCGCGATTGCGCTGCCCAAGGCGGTGACGCTTTCGTTTCTGCCCTATCCGGCGCTGGCTCCGCCGCTTGCGGCCGAAGCGGCGCGCGCCGGCCATGAAGTGATTGCGCATGTGCCGATGGAGCCCGACGGCCCCCATGACGCCGGCCCCATGGTCCTGCGCGAGGGACTGAGCGACGCGGAGATCCGGACGCGGCTGCTTTGGGCCCTTGACCGCCTGCCCGGGGCCAGCGGCGTCAACAATCACGAAGGCAGCCGGTTCACGGCGGACCGCATGGCGCTGATCCCGGTGGCGGAGACACTGGCCGACAGGCATCTCTTCTTTCTGGACTCCCGCACGACGCCGGACACGCAGGTGGTGACGGTTGCGCGGGCCTTCGGCGTGGCGAGCGCCGGCCGCGACGTTTTCCTGGATGACATCGAAACGCCGGAAGCCGTCGCCGCGGAACTGGCGGCGGCCGAAAATCGCGCCCGCGCCAACGGCATTGCCATCGCCATCGGCCATCCGCACGCGGCCACGCTGGCGGTGCTTTCGGCCTGGACCGCAGATGCCGCAAGGCGCGGGTTTCATCTGGTCCCGGCCAGCACGGCGATCCGGATGAAGACCGAGAACGAAATCGGCAATCCGCTGAGAATCGCAGCGCGGTCGGCGAAGCAATCCCGATAATCTTCCGGACGAAGAAGCGGGTGCAGAAATCAGATCGAGCCGGCGCCGAACTGATCGAGATGTTGGCCGTCAACGAGATGAATGACGAAATCCTCGCCCGCCTGGTATCCGGCCACCCCGTTCTTGTCGACGATGAGAAAGGTCTCGTTTGCAAGACTGCCGCACTTGGGGCGTTCAGCGCCGGTTTGTTCCGGAAGACGCAAAGCGCACGGCTTCGTCGGCGGCGGCCATGAGCGCCTGGGCCTTGTTCACGGTCTCCTGATATTCGGCTTCCGGATCGCTGTCGGCGACCACCCCGCCGCCAGCCTGGACGTACATCGTGCCGTCCTTCACCAGCGCGGTGCGCAGGACGATGCAGGTGTCCATCGAGCCGTCGGCGGCGAAGTAGCCGACGGCGCCGGCATAGACCGCGCCGCGCTTTTCCTTTTCCAGTTCGTCGATGATCTGCATCGCGCGGATCTTGGGCGCGCCGGAAAGCGTGCCGGCGGGAAGCCCCGCCGCCAGCGCGTCCACGGCGTCGAATTTCGCGCGGATGCGTCCCTCCACATTCGACACCAGATGCATCACATGGCTGTAGCGCTCGATGAAAAAGCTGTCGGTGACGCGCACGGTTCCGATATCGGCTACGCGTCCCACATCGTTGCGGCCCAGATCGAGCAGCATCAGGTGTTCGGCCCGCTCCTTGGGATCGCCGATCAGCTCTTCGGCAAGCCGCAAATCCTCCTCTGCGGTTACGCCGCGCTTGCGCGTGCCGGCGATGGGCCGGATGGTCACCACGCCATCGCGCAGGCGCACCAGGATTTCGGGCGACGACCCGACGATGGCAAAACCAGGGAAGGCGAGGTGATAGAGAAACGGCGATGGATTGAGGCGCCGCAGCGCGCGGTAAAGGGAAATCGGCGGAAGCGGGAAGGGGCGGCGGAAGCGCTGGCTCGGAACCACCTGGAAAACGTCGCCCGCGTACACATATTCCTTCGCCCGCGCGACGATCCTCAGATATTCGTCATGCGTCGTGTTCGACTGGGCCTCGGCGCGTTCGGGCATTCCTTCAAGCGCATGCGGCGTTGCAGCCGGCCGTTCGAGATCGCTCATGGTGTCGGCCAGCCGTTCGCAGGCGCGCGCGTATGCGGCGCGGGCCTCGACACCAGGCTCCGGCCAGACCGGCGTCACGACAATGATCTCGTCGCGCACATTGTCGAATATTGCGGTGACCGTGGGGCGAATGAGGATGGCATCCGGCAGGCCAAGCGTGTCGGGCGGCGGGGCGCCAAGCTTCTCGATCAGCCGCACCATGTCGTAGCCCAGATAGCCGAACAGGCCCACGGCCATTGGCGGCAGGCCTTCCGGCAGCGCCAGACGCGTTTCAGCGTGCAGCCTGCGCAGGGACTCGAGCGGACGATCGGCGCTGTCTGCAGGACCAAAGGCGTCCGCATCGGCGCGCGCGTTGCGGTCGATTTCGGCTTTGCCATCGCGGCAACGCCACACAAGATCGGGCTTGAGCCCGATGATCGAATAACGCCCGCGTGTTTCGCCGCCCTGCACGCTTTCCAGAAGGAAGGCGTTGTAGCGGCCCGACGCCAGTTTCAGATAGGCCGAGACCGGCGTTTCCAGATCGGCGACGAGCCGGACATAACAGGCCTGCGCCCGCCCGGCGTCATAACCGCGCGCGAAGGCGGGGAAATCGGGAAGGATCGCCATCGGCTGCTCACTCGCCGCCGCCCACTGTGCGATCAACCTGCGCCTGATTGACGGTTACGCCCGCCTTGGCGCGCGCCGCCATTGCCAGCGAGGTGGAAATGTCGCCGGCGACCTGCGTGCTGAGCTCGGACTGGCCTTGCGCATATTGCGGGCTGTCCGCGGGCAGATCGGGATGCAGAACCCCCGTCACGATCGCAATCACATATCCGTCGCCCTTCGGCAGGGGGCCGTAAACGGCAACGCCCGGCGGCTTGGAGAAGAGCTTGGCAATCGTGTCGGCGCTGAACACATCCGTCGGCGTGCCGCGGTGCAGGGCCTGCGATTTCTGGACGGACCCGCCCACGGCTCGCGCGGCCTCGGCAAGGCTTTGCGCGGTGCCGGCCTGTGCTGCAAGCGCCCGCGCCTTCGCGTCGAGAGCCTTGGCGCGCTGCTCGGCCATCCAGTCCGCCGTGGCCAGAGCGCGGACCTGATCAAGCGACTTGAGCCTCGGCGGCGTGATACCGATCACCTTTAGGGCGTAGGCATTGCCGTCCTTGGTGGCGAAGGTGTCGCCATCCTGGCCGACATCGGCGCTGAACACCTGCGCCATGAAATCGGACGTCGCGGGCACGTTTGCCTTGCTGCCGTCGGGCGCGAGCCCCTTGCTGTCCACGCCCGCGACGTGAATGACCCTCATGCCGGCTTTCTTCGCGGCCTCCTCAAGCGTGTCGCCGCTTGCCAGCGCGTCGGAATAGGCGTTGGTGATGTCCACGACCTTGCTTGCGGCAAGCTTGTTCATGATGTCCTGTTTCAGCTGGTCCTTCACCTCGTCGAAGCTTTTCGAAATGCCCGGCGTGATTTTGGTGACATGGATCAGCACCCAGCCGAACGGACCCTTGATCGGCTGCGTCGTTCCGTTATCGGCCAGCGCGAAGGCGGCCGTGCCGGTCGCCTTGTCGGGAATGTCGGCCTGCGCGACGGAGCCGAGCGAAATGTCCTTCGCGGACAGCCCGCGCGACTGCGCCAGCGCCTCGAATGTCATGCCGCCGTCAATCTTTGCGCGGGCGGCTCTTGCCTCGGCTTCATTCGGGAACGTGATTTGCTCCAGGTCGCGCTTTTCCGGAACCTGGAATTCCGATTTGCGCGTGTCGTATTCCTGGCGCAGCTGCGCATCCGTAACCTGAACCTGGCTCATCACGTCGGCCGGGCCGATTTCGGCGTAGCTCAGCTCGCGATATTCGGGCGTGCTGAATTTTGCGGCATGCGCCTTGATGTAAGCTGACAGGGCCGCATCGTCCGGCGCCGGAATGTCCCCTGCGGCGGAGGCCGGAATGATCACGTAGTCGGCAGCCCTGAGCTCGTTGATGTAGGAGAACAGCGCCCTGGCATAGCCCGGCGGAATTCCGAAACCGTCCTGGGCTGCGCTGATCAGCTGGTCGCGCGCGGTATCGCCGCGCACCGCTTCGATGAATTCCTGCTCGTTGAAGCCTGCCTGGGTCACGCGCTCCAGGAATGTATTGTGATCGAATGTTCCAAGCGGCCCGGCGAACGCCTGCATGGCGCGAATCTGGGCCGAAACCGCATCATCGGTCGCGGTCAGCCCGAGGCTTGAGACGTATTGATCGATCGCCGTGCGGTCGATCATGTGGTCCAGCGTCTTGTTGCCCAGCCCGGCGGCGCGCGCTTCATCGGGCGTGATGTCGCGCCCGGTCTGCGCGCTGAGCGTGCGCAGGTTGTTGCGGTATTCGCGCTGGAAAACCTGTGCGGGGATCGCCGCGCCGCCGACAGTCGCAACCGACGTATCGGTGGTGCCCTTGAAGACGTCGGCGATGCCCCAGATGCCGAAGCTGAGCGCCAGCGCCCCCAGAAAGAGGGACGAGACCCATGACTTCGCAACTTTTCGCATAGCCTGGAGCATGCGGCCGTCCTCAATAGTGCATCGAAAGGCGGCGGATGATAGGGATGGGGGCAAAGAACAGCAAGCAAATCGGGGCTTATCGAGAAGGGGTCTGCATGCGCCAATTGATCGCCGGAAACTGGAAAATGCATGGGCTGGGGGACGCGTTGGGCGAGATCGAGGCGCTCAAACGCATGCTGGCCGGAAATCCGCCCCCGGCCGATGTTCTGGTCTGTCCCCCGGCCACGCTTCTGACGAGGGCCGTAGCTGCCGCAGGCGGCGCCATTGCGATGGGCGGACAGGATTGCCACTCCGAGCAGAAGGGTGCGTTTACCGGCGACATCAGCGCTGAGATGCTGAAGGATGCCGGCGCCAGCGCGGTGATCGTGGGACATTCGGAACGGCGGCAATATCATGGCGAGACCGACGGGCTTGTGGCGAGCAAGGCGCGCGCGGCGTGGCGCGCGGGGCTTATGGCCATCATTTGCGTGGGCGAGACGGAAGATCAGCGTGACAGCGGGCATGCGCTTCACATTTGCGGCAACCAGCTGGCCGGCAGCGTTCCCGATGGTCTTACGGCCGAAAACACGGCCGTCGCTTACGAGCCCGTGTGGGCCATCGGCACCGGCCGCACGCCCACGTCGCGCGAAATTGAAGAGATGCATGCCCATGTGCGCCAGTCC
This sequence comes from Alphaproteobacteria bacterium, assembly GCA_021324545.1. GTDB lineage: Bacteria > Pseudomonadota > Alphaproteobacteria > Micropepsales > Micropepsaceae > Rhizomicrobium. The sequence continues at coordinate 39,977 of JAJPIX010000017.1, read as the reverse complement.
CTCGTCCGCCGCTTCGGCGAAATCGGCCGGCGCACGCGAATCCTCTACGGCGGCTCCGTCAAGCCGTCGAACGCGGCGGAAATTCTGAGAGTGGCAGACGTTGGCGGCGCGCTTGTGGGCGGCGCGAGCCTGAAAGCAGCCGAATTCGGTGCAATTATAGCGTGTGCAAATCCGGACGCTTAACCATCCCGCCCCACATTTCTTTAACTCGGCGCGGTTCTAATAGCCGAAGGCGGGATTTGGCAGGTCAGGGGATTTCATCTTGCGTTTGGCCTACGAGACGGTGACAGCGCTCGTTTATGATCCTGTGGCGGCGAACCGGAACACGACGCGCGCCTCGCTGCGAGCCTTGGGATTTCGCCAGATTGATACAGTAAGCACGCCCGAAGACCTGGAATCGGCCTTGCGCCAGCGCCCACCGGATCTGGTGCTGTGTGAGGCCCATGGGTCGGACGGCCCGCTTTGCGCGCTGATCCAAAAGCTGCGGCGCGGCGGCGAGGGGTTCAACCCGTTTGTCGTGATCATTGTTACCGCCTGGACCAACGACCAGTCGCTCATCAAGCGGATCGTCAATTCCGGCGCCGACGATCTTCTGCTTCGGCCCTTTTCGACCTCGCTGCTGGAGACCCGCATCCGCGCCCATACCGAGCGGCGCAAGAATTTCGTCGTGACTTCCGATTATGTGGGGCCCGACCGCCGTCCCGAAAGGCGCGAGCCCAACGTGGAACTGTTCGAGCCACCCAACTCGCTGCGCATGAAGGCCAAGGAGCGGATGTCGCCCGAGGAAGTGAGCCAGCGCCTGGACGGGGAACTGAAAGCCGCCTGTGCCGCGCTGACCGCGGAGAAATTGAAGCGCGACGCCTTCCAGATCTGCATCCTGTGGCGCCTGCTGCAGGAACATAAGCCCGGCACGACGGAATTTGCCGATGACCTCGTCAAGCTCAGGCAGCTGACACGCGATGTGCGGGAGCGCTGTGCGGCAAACAATTATGACGCAGCTGTGGAAAGCAGCGACTCCGTGATGGCGGCCGTGGAAGGGCTGGAAGCAGGGGTGGACCGCAACGCCTCGATGCACCTTCTTGGCCAATCGGCCCTGCAACTGAAGCATTTCTTCGAGCCCGAAAAGACCGATGTCCAGCACAAGGGGGAACTGGACGCCACGATGGACATGATCCACGCCCGCGAGGCCCAGAAGCTGGCGTCTTGAAGGGCTTTCCCTGGCCGCCCATTTCCGTTATTGAGCCCGCGGAACGGCTTTGGTCCCATGCAGAACATCCTGATTGTCGCCCAGCTTGTCGTCTCGGTCGCGCTTGTGTGCGTGGTGCTGCTGCAGCGCTCGGAAGGCGGGGCGCTGGGCATCGGGGGCGGCGGCTCGGGCCTGGGCGGACTGTTTTCGCCCCGCGGCGCGGCCGACACCTTGACGCGCACCACCACGATCCTGGCCATCCTTTTCTTTGCCATCAGCATAGGCCTGACGCTGGTGGCCCTTCACGGCCGGCCCGTGGGATCGATTCTCGAATCACCTGGACCATCTTCGACGGCGCCGCTGCCCCAGCCGGTCAAACCCGCCGCGCCAAAGCCGCAACTGCCCGCCGTTCCCGGCCCGGGCTAGGCGAGAGAATTCAGCGGCTTCCGGACCAATCCTCGTCTTTTTTCCGAAGCGCGCGGCGAGCGCGTGAAAACCGCTTGAGTGCGGCTCTGGCATCTGCTTATGGTGGTCTCCCATGGCGCGGTTGATCTTCATCACCGGCGGCGTGGTCTCCTCGTTGGGAAAAGGTCTCGCCTCCGCGGCACTGGGAGCGCTTTTGCAGGCGCGCGGCTACAAGGTCCGTCTGCGGAAGCTGGATCCCTACCTCAACGTCGATCCGGGCACGATGAGCCCGTTCCAGCACGGCGAGGTTTATGTAACCGACGACGGCGCGGAAACCGATCTTGACCTTGGCCATTACGAGCGCTTCACCGGCGTGGCCTCATCCAAAGCCGACAACATCACGGCCGGGCGCATCTATCAGCAGTTCATCGAGAAGGAGCGGCGGGGCGACTATCTTGGCCGCACGGTCCAGGTGATCCCGCATGTCACCGACCAGATCAAGGAGTTCATCCAGGCCGGCCAGGACGATCTGGATTTCCTGCTGTGCGAGATCGGCGGCACGGTGGGCGACATCGAGGGCCTGCCGTTCTTCGAGGCCATCCGCCAGCTTGGCAACGAGCTCGGCAGCGAGCGCGTGGCGTTTGTGCATCTGACGCTCGTGCCGTTCATCGAGACCGCAGGCGAGCTGAAGACGAAACCGACCCAGCATTCGGTGAAGGAGCTGCGCGGGATCGGCATACAGCCGGACATCCTGCTGTGCCGTTCCAGCAAGCCGATACCGGAAGACGAGCGCCGCAAGATCGCGCTTTTCTGCAACGTGCGGCCCGAACGGGTGATCCCGGCGATCGATCTTCCCACGATCTATCAGGCGCCGATCCATTTTCACGACGTCGGTTTCGATACACAGGTGCTGAAGGTGTTCGGAATCGAAAACGCGCCGCCGCCCGACCTGTCGCGCTGGCGATGGGTGGTGGATCGGGTCACCAATCCCGAAGGCGAAGTGCGAATTGCGGTTGTCGGCAAATACATGCAGGTGAAGGACTCCTACAAGTCGCTGTCGGAGGCGCTGACCCACGGCGGCCTCGCGAACAACGTGCGCGTGAAGATGGACTGGATCGACAGCGAAATCTTCGAGCGCGACGACGCTGCGGCGTTTCTGGAGGAGGTGGACGGCATCCTGGTGCCGGGCGGGTTTGGCGAGCGCGGCACGCAGGGCAAGATTGAGGCCGTCAAGTTCGCGCGCAATCGCAAGGTGCCGTTCTTCGGCATCTGCTACGGGCTGCATATGGCGGTGATCGAAGTGGCGCGCGATCTGGCCGGCCTGGAAGGGGCCGGAACCACGGAAAACGGAAAACCGCGCCATCCGGTGATCGCGCTCATGACCGAGTGGACGAAAGGCAACCGGCTGGAAACGCGCAGCGAAGAAGGCGATCTGGGCGGCACGATGCGGCTGGGCGCCTATCCGGCGGTGCTGACGCCGGGAAGCCGCGTGGCCGAGATTTATGGCGCCACCGAAATCAGCGAACGCCACCGGCACCGCTATGAAGTGAATGTCGGCTACACGCGCCAGCTCGAGGAACACGGATTCAGGGTGTCGGGCTGGTCGCCGGACGGCCGCCTGCCGGAAATCATGGAAATCAGCGACCATCCGTGGTTCATCGGCGTGCAGTTTCATCCCGAGCTGAAGTCCAAGCCGTTCGAACCGCATCCATTGTTTGCATCTTTTATTGCAGCGGCCGTTCATCAGAGCCGGCTGGTTTAGCAAAGTTCCAAACCTGGGCTTCGGAACCAGCCTTGCGCGCCGATGTTCCTTAAAGGAAGCCAGCGCCCGAGGTTCCGGGCGCGCTTTGCAACCCAAGCAAGAAGGAGCTCGGCCATGAAAGTGGGCGAAGCAATGAACAAGGGCGCGCATGTGGTCAGCACGAACGACACGATCAAGAAGGCGGCGGCAATCATGGCGGACGAGGACGTCGGCTTCCTGCCTGTGGAAGACAACGACCGTCTGGTTGGCATGATCACCGATCGCGACATCGTTCTGCGCTGCGTGGCGCAGGGGAAAGACGGCAAGGCTCGCGTTCGCGACGCCATGACCAACGACGTAAAATACTGCTTCGAGGACGAAGACCTCGACCTTGTCATGGAGAACATGGCCGAACAGCAGGTACGCAGGCTTCCGGTCATGAGCCGGGACAAGCGGCTGATCGGAATCCTGTCGCTGGCCGATGCGGCGCGCATGCACACGCCGGACGTGGTCGGCATCGCATTTTCCGGGGTCGTCGCGCCCGGGGGCCGGCATGCGGGCGATCAGGGACATGTCTGATCTTCGGAAATAATTAGCGGAAAAGAACGTCCGTTCGCGCCGCGCGCCCGGGATTTTGCGGGCTTCATCGTTCGGTTCAACGATTCAGGAGCGGGGTTGTTAAAGCGGCGCGCCGGCGCGTGCGCTTAATGTTCCATTGACGGGTCAATCCGTGTCAGAGGCACGGATGTCCAGCCGCAAGATTCGCCTGCGGTGCCGTTCTTCCCGGATGACCCTGGTGCGCACGCGCAACAGATCACGGCGCGCCACAAGGCCCACCAAGGTTCCCGTCGCACGGCTGAGTATGGGAACCCGCCCCACGTCGGTCCGGGCCATGCGGTCGGCAAGGGCGCCAACCGGCTCGTCATCGTAGCCGAACACGAGCGAGCCCTTGTCGAGCATGTGCCCCAGCGTGTCGGTCTCGTTGAATCCGTCGCGCGACCAGCGCAGCACATCCGACCGCGACACCATGCCGATGACATGATTCTGGCCGTCCACGACCGGATAGCTTTTGTGGCGGCGCGTGCCTTCTGCGACCATGAAGAAGGCAATGGCCTCCGGGACGGGAATCGAAGCCGCCAGCGTGTGCACGGGTCTGGCCATGATGTCCGCCACGCGCGTGCTTTCGAACGGATCGACGCTGTATTCGCGGGCGATATGCAGGCCACGCCGCGCGATGCGCTCAGTCAGAATCGAGCGGCTCATCAGCAGAACCGTCACGGCAAAGGCGCTGACGGACGCCACCAGCACCGCCGGAAAAACATGGACGTCGCCCGTCAGTTCGATGGCGAACAGCGTGGACGTCAATGGCGCGCGCATCGTGCCGCCGAGAATGGCCGCCATGCCGAGCAGGGCCCAGAAGCCCGGCCCGCCAAAGGGCATGACATGCGCTTCAATTCCGCCGAGCGCGCCGCCCATGATGAGCAGCGGCGCCAGGACGCCTCCGGATGTGCCGGAGGAAAGCGCCACGACCCAGATGACCGCCTTGTCCACCAGCAGCTTCGAGGTCGCGATGGCGTCAAGCTGTCCGTGCAGCAGCGCGCGGATGACGTCGTAGCCGACGCCGAGCGCGGAGGGATCAAGCCAGCCGCCAACTCCCACAACAAGACCGCCGATGGCCGGCCACCACATCCAGTGGACGGGAAGCTTGTGGAACAGGTCCTCGACGCCATAGAGGCACAGCGTTGTCAACGCCGATTGAAGGCCGGCAACCAATCCGGCGAGCGCGCACAGGGCCAGCCCCCACCATGGCATCGCAGGATCGCCGCTGAAGGGAAACAGAGGGCCCGAGCCCAGGATGTACGGGCGGATCGCGGCGGCGACGATCGCCGCGGCGGCGACGGGAATGAAACTGCGCGGCTTCCATTCGAACAGCAGAAGTTCGACCGCAAGCAGAACCGCAGCGATCGGCGTGTTGAAGATGGCCGTCATGCCGGCGGCCGCGCCTGCCACAAGCAATGTCTTCCGCTCGGCCGCGCTCAGATTGAACAGTTGCGCGAACAGCGAGCCAAGCGCGCCGCCCGTCATGATGATCGGTCCTTCGGCGCCAAACGGCCCCCCGGTGCCGATGGAAATCGCAGAGGACAGCGGCTTGAGGGCGGCGACCTTTGGCTCGATCCGGCTCTGCCCGATCAGGATGGCTTCGATGGCTTCGGGAATTCCGTGGCCGCGGATCTTCTCCGACCCGAAGCGCGCCATGAGGCCCACGATCAGGCTGCCTATCACCGGTACGAGAATGATGTAGGGCCCGAGCGGCGAGCCGGAGATCGAGACGGCCGCCGTGCTGATCCGGCCGAAGAAGGCGAGATTGGTGAAAAACGCGATCATCTTCAGCAGCAGCCACGCCGAAGCGGCGCCGCCGGCACCGGCGACCAGCGCCATGGCGCTGAGAATGAGCAGCCGCGGATCGGCGGTGAAATCGCCCTGACGGGCGGCATTGGCGAAAGCGCCAGGCTTTCGCTGGCCGGTGCTGGCGGTGGTGGTCATGGTGGTTTCGGTGCCGGGGATGGGACCCAAGGCACCTGCGCTTAACGCGTGCGCCATGCGCGCGCAATGCTTATGCGGCGAGAGGGCGCATGAGATTTACCCCGGCTGCAGAAACAAATGGGAATGGCCCCGGCCGGATGGTAGAGAACGGTCATGAATGTCAGCGAAACGGTCAGGATCGGCGCGGTCGAAATCGGCAACCGGCTGCCGCTCGCCATCATCGCGGGGCCCTGCCAGCTCGAAAGCCGCGCCCATGCCTTCGAAATCGCGTCCGCGCTGAAAGAGATTGCGGCCAAGGCGGGTGTGGGACTGATCTACAAGACGAGTTTCGACAAGGCGAACCGCACCAGCGCCGCCGGCAAGCGCGGCCTCGGCCTGAAGGATTCCCTGCCGATCTTTGCCGATCTGCGCTCCCGGCTTGGCATACCTGTCCTGACCGACGTGCATGAGCGGGAGCAGTGCGCCCCCGTCGCCGAGGTTGTGGATGTGCTGCAGATACCGGCATTTCTTTGCCGGCAAACCGACCTGCTTGTGGCGGCCGCAAAGACCGGCAAGGTGGTGAATGTCAAGAAAGGGCAGTTCCTTGCGCCCTGGGACATGAAGAACGTGATCGAAAAGATCATCGGCGCAGGCAATGCGAATGTACTCGTCACCGAACGCGGGACAAGCTTCGGCTACAACACGCTTGTTGTGGACATGACGGGGCTCCCGGAAATGGAAAAGCTCGGCGCACCCGTCGTGATGGACGCAACGCACGCGGTTCAAAAGCCGGGCGGGAAGGGCACGTCGTCGGGCGGCAACCGCGCGATGGCGCCCGTGATTGCGCGCGCCGCGGTTGCCGTGGGCGTGGCGGCGGTTTTCATGGAGACGCATCAGGATCCGGACCGCGCGCCGAGCGACGGACCCAACATGCTCGACATCAAAACCGTGCCGGCGCTGCTGGCCGAATTGGTCGAACTGGACCGGATCGCGAAACGGCGCCGCGCCTGATCACGCAGCGCCAGCCGCCGTCCACTGCATGACAATTCCGATGATCGCCATGATCAAAAGGCCCAACACGGCAAATGCGGCGATTCCAAAGCCGAGTTCGCGCTTTTCCGGCGCCTGCATGTATCCGGTCATGTAGAGCACGCGGCCGGCGATCCATAAGACGCCGAATGCCGCCGGCAGCCAGCCCAGCCAGGCGATGCTCATCGCAGGCGAGAAATAGACCGTGGCCAGCCACAGCATCGGTAGGAACACGACAATCCACTCCAGCGTGTTCATCTGCACACGCACCGCACATTCGAATTCGGGGTTGCCCGTCATGGCGGGCGCCTTGATGCCGTGCTTGCCGCGCATGCGGCCGACATTCAGCCCGGTCCAGAAATAAAAGAGGAGGGCGAGAATGGTGATGATCGCTGTCACCAGCGTGACAGGCATGGCGGTTGTGTTCATGATTGCATCCCCCGATGGCGCCGTTTCAGCGGGGGCGGAGCTTACTTGATTCGCTCCGTTTGCAGCGGCGGCCGTTTGGCCCTGCAGGCGCAGGCGCCGGGCGCGCCGCTGCTCGCGAAGGTCGCGGATGCGCGCCCTGATGTCGTTCTGCTGATCTGCGGAAAGCGCATCCCATTTGGCCTGCAAATCGCTGCGCAGCTTTTGCCGATCCTGCTCGGACATTGAGGTCCAGATCTGGCCGAACCGCTCTCCCGGGTGCTGCTGCCGCCAGAGCATGAACAGATACGGCGGCAAGGCCCGCCGGGGACGTATCTGTTCGGGCATTTCCCGGGATTGATTGGCCGGCTGGGCCCCGGCCACTGCAGCAAAGGCCGGCGTGACCAAAAGCGCGCCAGCAAGGATCAGAATTCTTATGCGCATGGATCCTGACCGGACTCCTGTTCGGGGCGTCGAGGGCCTGCGTGGCCCGCTTGATGGCGCAAGCCTAAGGTCCTAGAAGGCGGGCGCCATACGCTTTTCCTGTCGGGAGAATTAAATGACCGCCATCGTTGACATCACGGGCCGCGAGATTCTCGACAGCCGGGGCAACCCCACGGTGGAAGTGGATGTGCGCCTGGAAGACGGGTCTTTCGGCCGCGCGGCCGTTCCGTCCGGCGCTTCCACGGGGAAGCATGAGGCTGTGGAACTGCGCGACGGCGGAACGCGCTATGGCGGCAAGGGCGTGGAAAAGGCGGTGAACGCCGTAAACACCGAGATATTCGACGCGCTGTGCGGGCTCGACGCGGAGGAGCAGACGCATCTGGACCACATGATGTGCAAGCTCGACGGAACGCCGAACAAGGCCCGGCTTGGCGCCAACGCCATTCTGGGCGTATCGCTGGCGGTCGCCAAGGCCGCCGCGCAGGCCGCCGGCCTGCCGCTTTACCGCTACGTTGGCGGCACGGCCGCGCATGTCCTTCCGGTTCCGATGATGAACATCGTCAACGGCGGCGTTCACGCAGACAATCCGATCGATTTCCAGGAATTCATGATCATGCCCGTGGGCGCGCCCAGCTTTCGCGAGGCGCTTCGCATGGGCGCGGAGATATTCCACACGCTCAAGAAGGCGCTGCACGATGCCGGCCACAACACCAATGTCGGAGACGAGGGCGGCTTCGCGCCGAACCTGAAGAGCGCCGACGAAGCGCTGACGTTCATCATGAGCGCGATCGGGAAGGCCGGCTACAAGCCCGGCAAGGATGTCTATCTGGCCCTCGATCCGGCTTCGAGCGAGTTCTTCAGGAACGGAAAATACGAGCTGGAGGGCGAGGGCCGCTCCCTGGATCCCGCCGGCATGGTCAAGGTGTACGAAGAATTGTGCGCGCGGTACCCCATCATCTCGATTGAAGACGGCATGGCAGAAGACGACTGGGACGGCTGGGCAAAGATCACGACGGCCTTGGGAAAGAAAGTGCAACTCGTGGGCGACGATCTGTTCGTAACAAATGTGAAGCGTCTGAGCGAAGGCATCGCCAGGCATGTCGCCAACGCCATCCTCATCAAGGTCAATCAGATCGGCACACTGTCCGAAACGCTGGACGCGGTGAACATGGCGCATGGCGCGGCCTATCGTGCGGTGATGTCCCATCGTTCGGGCGAGACCGCAGATGCAACCATCGCCGATCTGGCGGTTGCTACGAATTGCGGGATGATCAAGACCGGATCGCTTGCCCGGTCGGACAGGCTGGCCAAATACAACCAGCTTCTGCGGATCGAGGAACAGCTCGGTGATCAGGCGGTCTATGCCGGGCGCACGGTTCTGCGCGGCTGACGCGTTAACGCATTTTCGCTTGACGCCGCGAATCAGTCCGTGATTCGTTGCGAATCATGCGAATTCGGCACAGCGTTTCGCGCTTTCTTGCGCTCATGGTGCTTCCGGCCATCTCGGTCGCGGCTTCGGCCTATTTCGGCTATTACGCGATTTGGGGCGAGCGCGGCTTCGTGCAGCTCACAGCCGCCCGGTCGCAGCTGCAGATGGAACAGGACCGGCTGGCCGCCCTTCGCGCCGACCGGCTGCGTCTGGAACACCGCATCCAGCTTCTGAAGCCGGGCTCGATCGATCCGGATCTGGTGGAGGAACTGGCCCGCGGCCAGCAGCTGGAAAGCCAGCCCGGCCAGGTGGACGTGCCTCGCGACAGCCATTGATTGCGCTGGCTTATTCGTTCCAAGGGCCGCAGGCCTGATGGTCCTTCACGGCTTGCCAAACAAGCCCATGCTTGCCAAAACCACCGCCCGCCCGCCCGGGCATCAGGGAGAACGGAATGGCAAGCGCCCAGCCCGCCGCGACGATCGACTCCGGTTCGTCTGCCGCCGATCCGGCGCTCGCGCGCAAGTTCTATTCCGACATGCTTCTCATTCGCCGGTTCGAGGAGAAGGCCGGTCAGCTTTACGGCATGGGCCTGATCGGCGGTTTCTGTCACCTCTATATCGGCCAGGAGGCCGTTGTGGTGGGCATGCAGGCCGCCCTGAAAGAGGGCGATCAGGTGATCACGGCCTATCGCGACCACGGCCATATGCTGGCCAGCGGCATGAATCCCCGCGGCGTGATGGCCGAGTTGACCGGCCGCGAAACCGGCTATTCCAAAGGCAAGGGCGGCTCGATGCACATGTTCAGCCGCGAGAAGAATTTCTTCGGCGGCCACGGCATCGTGGGCGCACAGGTGCCGATCGGAACCGGGCTGGCGTTTTCCAACAAGTACAAAAAGAACGGCGCAGTCACGCTGACCTATTTCGGCGACGGCGCGGCCAACCAGGGCCAGGTCTATGAAAGCTTCAACATGGCGCAGCTGTGGAAGCTCCCCGTGGTCTACATCATCGAGAACAACCAGTATGCCATGGGCACCAGCGTGGAGCGTTCCAGCGCTGAAACACATTTCTTCAGGCGCGGCGCTTCCTTCGGCATTCCCGGCGAGCAGGTGGATGGCATGGATGTGGAAGCCGTTCATGCCGCGGGGCTGAAGGCGATCGAATTTGCGCGTTCAGGCAAGGGGCCGATCATTCTGGAAATGAAGACCTATCGCTATCGCGGCCATTCCATGAGCGACCCGGCGAAATACCGCACGCGCGAGGAAGTCCAGGAGGTGCGCGAAAAGCGCGATCCCATCGATCATTACGGCCAGCGCCTCGTACAGCGCGGCACGCTGAGTGACGCCGACCTCAAACAGATCGACAAGGACATCCGCGCGACCGTGAACGCCGCTGCGGAATTCGCCACCGAAAGCCCCGAACCGAAACCGGACGAACTTTACACCGACGTGCTCGCTTAGATGGCCACGCAAATCCTCATGCCCGCGCTCTCGCCCACGATGGAAGAGGGCAAGATCGCCAAATGGCTCGTGAAGGAGGGCCAGGACGTCCACTCCGGCGACATTCTGGCCGAGATCGAAACCGACAAGGCGACGATGGAATTCGAAGCCGTCGATGAAGGAAAGATCGGAAAGATCCTTGTGCCGGAGGGCACCGAAGGCGTGAAGGTGAACCAGCCCATTGCCACGCTTCTGGCGGACGGCGATGCGGGCGAAGAGGCAGAGCCTGTCGCCGCAACGCAAACCGGAGGCGGCCGCGAAGAGACAAAGCGCGAAGCCCGCAAGGAAGTCCGAGAGGAAGAAACGCGCGCCAGGCCTGCGGCCAGAAAGGCCGACGCCCTGGAAATTGCGGAAGCAGCGCTGTCCGATACCGAAGTGCCGGCCGGCACCGAAATGGTGACCATAACCGTGCGCGAAGCCCTGCGCGATGCGATGGCCGAAGAAATGCGCCGCGACAAAACCGTGTTCCTGATGGGCGAGGAGGTGGCGCAATACCAGGGCGCGTACAAGGTGAGCCAGGGCCTGCTCGAGGAATTCGGACCCGAGCGTGTTATCGATACGCCGATCACCGAACATGGATTTGCGGGCCTTGGCGTCGGCGCGGCCTTCGGCGGGTTGCGGCCGATTGTCGAATTCATGACATGGAACTTCGCGATGCAGGCGATGGATCAGCTCATCAATTCCGCCGCCAAGACGCGCTACATGTCGGGCGGGCAAATGAATTGCCCCGTCGTGTTCCGCGGACCGAACGGGCCTGCCGCACGGGTCGCGGCCCAGCATAGCCAGGATTATTCCAGCTGGTATGCGCATGTGCCGGGATTGAAGGTTGTTGCGCCCTATTTCGCGGCGGACGCGAAGGGGTTGCTGAAATCGGCCATTCGCGATCCCAACCCCGTCATAGTCCTGGAAAATGAAATCGTTTACGGCCGGTCGTTTCCGGTACCGAAAATGGAGGAATATCTGGTGCCCATCGGCAAGGCCCGCGTGATCCGGCGCGGCAAGGATGTGACGCTGGTGGCGCATTCGATTTGCGTGGGCCTGATCCTTGAAGCTGCGGAAAAGCTCGCGGCCGAAGGAATCGACGCGGAGTTGATCGATCTTCGCTCCCTGCGGCCGCTCGATGCGCAGACCGTGATCGAATCCGTGAAGAAGACCAATCGCATCGTCACGGTCGAACAGGGATGGCCGATTTGCTCCATCGGTTCGGAACTTGCGGCGCAGGTTGTGGAGCACGCGTTCGACTATCTTGATGCGCCGCCGGCCAAGATCACCGGCAAGGATGTGCCGATGCCGTATGCCGCCAATCTGGAAAAGCTGGCGCTGCCGCATGCCGATGAGATTGTCGCGGCGGCGAAGGCGGTTTGCTACAGGTCCTGACATGGCGCCCCGGCGTAAGAAAAAGGAAAAACCACTCGGCAAACATCGCGGCCACTGCCACTGCGGCGCGGTGCTGTTCGAGATTGAGACGCCGGACGAAGTGGAGCTGATCGACTGCAACTGCTCCATCTGCCGCATGACCGGTTATCTGCACCTGATCGTGCCGAAAACGCGCTTCAGGATCCTGCGCGGCGAACCTGTGCTCACCTCCTACACCTTCAACACGGGCACCGCGAAGCACCTGTTCTGCTCCGTCTGCGGCATCAAGTCGTTCTATGTGCCGCGCTCGCACCCGGACAGCTACAGCGTGAACTTTCGCTGCCTCAATGCGGAGGAATTCCGCTCGGTCGTGACAACGGAATTCGACGGCGCGCATTGGGAACAGAACGTCGGCAATCTGCGGGCGCTGGAGGGCAACTAGTGGCCACCAACATCCTCATGCCCGCGCTTTCGCCCACGATGGAGGAGGGCAAGCTCGCCAAATGGCACGTGAAGGAAGGCGACGCGGTTCGTTCCGGCGACATCCTGGCCGAAATCGAAACCGACAAGGCCACGATGGAATTCGAAGCCGTCGATGAAGGAAAGATCGGAAAAATCCTTGTGCCGGAGGGCACCGAGGGCGTGAAGGTGAACCAGCCGATCGCCACGCTGCTCGGTGAGGACGAAAAACCCGGCGCGGTGGACATTTCGTCTGCCATGCAATCCATCAAGGATGCGGTTCACGCAGAGGCGAAGAACGAAAAGAAGCCCGAACAGAATATGCCTTCCCTGAAAGAGAAGGATCGGACCGCCGAAAGCGGTTCGGGGAGTGGCCAGGCTGCCTCACATGAGACCACCGCCCGCCCGCCTTCGGCGCGCAACCTTCCCCTTTCCGGGGAAGGAAAGAAGGGCGAACGCATCTTTGCCTCGCCGCTTGCGAAGCGGCTCGCGCATCAGAATGGCATCGACATCGCGGCCCTGAGCGGCACGGGCCCGCGCGGACGCATCGTCAAGGCCGATGTCGAAGCGGCGCAAAAACAGGGCAAGGCAACAGCGCCGGCGCGCCCGGGGTTGCAACCCGCCGCGCCGCCCGCCGGAGCGGGCGTTGCCGGCATCGCGCCGCTGCCCGACGCGCGGCTGTTCTACAAGCCCGAGGATTACGAGGCGATCCCGCACGATTCCATGCGCAAGGCGATCGCGCGAAGGCTGACACAGGCCAAGACTCTCATCCCGCACTATTACCTCACCGTCGATTGCCGCATCGACGAACTGATCGAAACGCGCGTGCGGCTGAACGAACGCGCGCCGAAGGGCGAGGGCGGGTTCAAGCTTTCGGTCAATGATTTCGTGGTGAAGGCGGCCGCGCTGGCGCTGATGCGCGTGCCGGAGGTCAACGCCAGCTGGACGGACGACGCGATCCTTCGCCACAAGCATGCCGATGTGGGCGTGGCGGTGGCGCTCGACTTCGGCCTGATCACGCCCATCGTGTTCCGCGCGGAAGAGAAGGGGCTTGCCGTCATCTCCAACGAGGTGAAGAGCCTTGCCGAACGCGCCCGCGCGAAAAAGCTGAAGCCGCAGGAATATGAAGGCGGCAGCTTTTCGATCTCCAATCTGGGCATGTTCGGCATCCGCGACTTCACGGCGGTGATCAATCCGCCGCAATCGGCGATTCTGGCCGTCGGCGCGGGCGAGGAGCGGGCCGTCATCATCAACGGCCGCATCGAACGGGCCACCATGATGACGGTCACCATGTCCTGCGACCATCGCGTGATCGACGGCGCCACCGGTGCGCGCTTTCTGGCGGCCTTCAGGCAATACATCGAAGAACCGGCTGCGATGCTGCTATAGTCTGCGGCAGGGACCGGTCATGAGCGATATTGAAGCCATTCTGGAAACGGGTGCGGCCGCAGCTGTGGAAATGGCCGCATCGGCGATGGCACAGCGCGGCGAAAGCGTCGGCAAATGCGCCAACTGCGGCACATCCATGATCGGCGCCTATTGCGCGGTGTGCGGGCAGGAACGTGACACACACCGCCGATCCGTTTGGGGGCTGCTCAAGGTTTTCTTCGAGGATTTTCTGAGCTTCGACAGCCGCATCCTTCGCACGGCCTTTGCGCTGCTGTTTGAGCCGGGAGAGCTGGCGATCGCGTTCCGTCAGGGCCGGACCCGCCGCTATGTACCGGCCTTGCGCCTCTATTTTTTCGTGACCCTGATCTTCTTTCTCACGCTCTCGGCGACAAACATCGCGCTCGTGCAGTTCAATCTGGAGATTACCACACAGAAGTTCTTCACCGACCGCCAGGGGAACGTCCTTGTCGAAACGAATGGCAAGGTATCGCCGATGCAGGGCCTCAAGGCCGACGCGAAGGGCCATGTGTACCTGACCGGCTCGAACGAGCTTCACGTGCCGGTCCCTGCCATCAAGGCCGACGGTTCGATCACGAACAACGTGAGGATCAGGCCCTATTTCTTTCTGCCCATCAATTCGGCGTCCGTGAGGATTTCGCCCGCCGTGCGCCGGACCGTCGCGCGCATGAAAGCGGAAGCATCGGCGGACGCCACAAAGGGAAAACCCGACTGGGTTCAGCAGACAGCTTTCAAGACGATCCTCAGCCTGGAAGACAACCCCGCAGCTCTGAACGGCGCGCTCACGACGTGGATTCCGCGGGTGCTGTTTCTGCTGCTGCCGCTTTCGGCTTTGCTGCTGGCGCTCTTCTATATCCGCCAGCGCAGGGATTTTTATCTGGTCGATCACCTGATCCTGGCGCTGAACATCTACAGCTTTGCCTTCGTGATGTTCCTGATCGCAGCCGGCCTGATGCAGCTTCTGCCGGGCGAGGCGGTTGCATGGCTCACGCTGGCGGCGATTTCATTCTACGTGCTCGTTTCGATGAAGCGGTTTTACGGCCAAAGCTGGCTCTGGACGGGGGTGAAGTTCGCGGCCGTGTCCGGCGTCTATTTTCTCTTCCTCTTCCTGCCCGCAATGGGCGCGGTTCTCGCGCTGAGCGTTTTCGGAGGAAACATTGGCTGAGAGTTACGACGTCATCGTCATCGGGTCGGGGCCGGCCGGCTATGTGTGCGCCATCCGCTGCTCGCAGCTCGGACTGAAGACGGCCATCGTGGAACGCGAGAATCTCGGCGGCATCTGCCTCAACTGGGGCTGTATCCCCACCAAGGCGCTGCTGCGATCCAGCGAAATCTGGCACCTGATGCATAGGCTGAACGAGTTCGGATTCTCGGCCGAAAATTTCAAATTCGACGCCGCGAAAATCGTCGAACGCTCGCGCAAGGTCGCCAAACAGCTGTCCAGCGGCGTCGCGTTCCTGATGAAGAAGCACAAGATCCAGGTGATTGACGGCGTGGCGAAACTCATCGGGCAAGGCCGGATTGCCGTCAGCAAGGACGGCAAGACCACGGAATACCTCGCAAAGAATGTTGTGCTGGCCACCGGGGCCCGGGCGCGAACGCTTCCCGGACTGGAGCCAGACGGCAAGCTGATCTGGACCTATCGCGAAGCGATGGTGCCGCCGGCCTTTCCGAAGTCGTTGCTGGTGATCGGTTCCGGCGCCATCGGCATAGAATTCGCCAGCTTCTATCGCACGCTTGGAGCCGATGTCACCGTCGTGGAAGTGCTCGAGCGCGTACTGCCGGTGGAAGACGCCGAAATTTCGCAGCTTGCGCAGAAAGCGTTCATCAAACAGGGCATGAAGATCAGAACGTCCGCGACGGTCGAAAAACTGGAAAAGGGAAGAGACAATGTCACCGCCACGCTGAAGGCCGCGGACGGCAGGACGGAGACGGTCGCGGTGGATCGCGTCATTCTGGCCGTGGGCATCGTCGGCAATGTCGAGAACATCGGCCTCGAGCAGGCGGGAGTTAAGGTCGAAAAAACCCATGTTGTCATCGACCAGTGGGGCGCGACCGGCGTTCCCGGTATCTGGGCCATCGGCGATCTGGTCGGGCCGCCATGGCTTGCGCACAAAGGCATGCATGAGGGCGTCGTCGTGGCCGAGCGGATCGCCGGCGTGAAGGGCGCCCACCCGCTTGATGCATCGAAGGTGCCGGGCTGCACCTACTGCTGGCCGCAGATCGCGAGCGTCGGACTGACGGAAGCGGCCGCAAAGGCGTCTGGCCGCAAGATCAAGATCGGTCGGTTTCCCTTCATCGGCAATGGCAAGGCCATCGCGCTGGGCGAGCCGGACGGCCTGATCAAGACCATCTTCGATGCCGAAACGGGCGAGCTTCTGGGCGCGCACATGATCGGCGCCGAAGTGACCGAGCTGATCCAGGGCTTTGCCATTGCGCGCACGCTCGAAGCGACAGAAGCGGACCTGGAAGACGTCATCTTCCCGCACCCGACGCTGAGCGAGATGCTGCACGAATCGGTGCTGGATTCCGACAAGAAGGCCCTGCACATCTGACGGAGCCGCCGCCGTCAGGTGCGACTTCGATCGGCGCCAGCCTTTAAGTTCACGCTCCGCGCCGCGGCGGCCAGGGGAGAATCATCGAAACCCGGCGGCGGTATTCCACATAAGTCGCGCCGAAGGTGCCGATGAGATCGTGCTCCTCGAACCGGATGGCAATGAGCATGTATCCGGTGCAGGCCGCCGCAAAGAGCAGATGCCCATAAGTCATCACGGGAATGGCCCAGAACGCCAGCGTGAACCCGAGGTAAATCGGATGGCGTACGGCGCGATAGAAGGTCGGCGTCTTGAACTCGGGCGGCGGCAAGGCCTGGCCGCGGAAGTTTGCCCAAACCTGCCTCAGGCCGAACAGCTCGAAATGGTCGATCAGAAGCGTGCTGATGAGCACGATGCCCCAGCCGGCCGCGAACACGACCCAAAGTGCGGTGGCAAGGTTGCCGCTTGTGCTCCAGACCGTGCCGTCGATCGGGCGCCACAGCCAATAAAGAAGAATGAGCGCGAGGCTTGAAAACACCACATAGGTCGAGCGTTCTACCGCCGGTGGCACGATTTTCGTCCACATGCGCTTGAAGAACGGCCGCGCCATCAGGCTGTGCTGTACCGCGAAGATGCTGAGTACGATCAGGTCAATGACGATGGCTGTCGCAAGATCGCCCCGCGTGCCGAAATCTATGGTTTTCGGAACAAGAAAATCGCCGACGAAGGCGATGGCATAAAGGAACGTGAGAAAAAACAGGACGTAGGCAGCAACACCGTAAATAAGAGCGATGACCCGAGACATGAGTTCCCCCCGTGGTCTGAGTTTTTCCTCCCCGATGGTCAGGGACTATGTCACCCGCCATCCGCAATGGCCAGCACAGGGCTGTACTATTCGGCCAGCAGCCGCCGCAGATCGTCGGCAAGGGCGGGCGTATTCCGCGTGTCGGTCGTTACCAGCCGCGCATGGCCGCCGCGGTCGAAAAAGAAGACAGAATCCGAATGGGCAACCTCATAGGCTCGCCCGGATGACACCGGCGTCACGCTGTAAATCACCCGATAGCGCCGGGCGAGCCGGGCAAGGGCGTTGTCGCTGCCCCGCAGGCCATCCAGCTGCGGCGCGAAAGCAGACACATACCGCCTGAGAACCGGAAGCGAATCGCGGCGGGGGTCCACGGTCACGAAGAGGATGCGCACACCGTTTGCACGCTTTCCAAGGCGCTCCAGAGCGTCGCTCAGATTGGCCAGCGTGGTGGGGCAGATATCCGGGCAATGCGTATAGCCGAAATAGAGGACGACGACTTTTCCGCGATAATCATCCGCCGATACGGCGCGCCCGTCGCTGGCGCGCGTCATGGAAAATTCGAGCGCCGGCATTACGCCGGTGATGTTGGTCATATGCCAAGGCGTGCCGCTGTCGCAGGACGCAAGCAACAGTGCGGAGGCGAACGCGGCGAAATGGGCAAGACGTGGCATGGCGCTCCTTATCACGCCTTCCCGCGCCGCGGTGCTTGCCTGTGACCAAAGGTCCCTGTGCGGAAGGAACCTGCGAAAATGATATGGTGCGGGCAATGATCGCCCTTGCCCTGTCCGATACCCGCCGCTCCGATCTGAGGGAATGGCTCGCCTACGGCGTGATGCTGCTTGTGGGCGGCCTCATGGATTTCGCCGTCACCCAATATCCGGCGGACATGCCTTTCTGGATGCCGTGGGATTTCTCCTGGCCGGTGTTCCTGGTCACGAGTCTTGCCCTGGGGTGGTATGCGCTGGGGCTCGGGCGCCTGCCAAGATCGGACTGGCCGCCGCTGTGGCGCAATCTGTCGTTCGTGCTCGGCGTTGTCCTGACCTACGCGGCGCTGCAGACGCACTACGATTACCTTTCGCAGCACATGTTTTTCTTTCATCGCCTCCAGCACCTGGTTCTGCACCATGTCGGCGCATTCCTGATTGCCCTCGGAACCTCCGGCCGCGTGATCTGGGCCGGCATGCCGCGGTTTCTGCAGCCGGTATTCTCCTCGCGGCCCGTGCGCGGCACGGTGGATTTCATCCAGCATCCGGTGATTGCGCCCGTGCTTTTTGTCGGACTTATCTATCTCTGGCTCATTCCGGCGATGCAGACGCGCGTGATGCTCGATGTCAATCTCTACAATCTGATGAACTGGAGCATGGCGGTGGACGGCATCTTCTTCTGGACGCTGATCCTTGACCCGCGGCCGAAGCCGCCGGCGCGCCTGGGCTATGGCCTGCGCGCGCTCATGGTGATCGCGGTCGAGCCGCCGCAAATGGCGATCGGCGCCATCCTTTCGCTGTCCGGCACCGATTTCTATGAAGTCTATCATATCTGCGGCCGCGTGCTTCCCATAAGCGCGCTCAGCGATCAGCATTTCGGCGGATTGATCCTGTGGATTCCAAGCTCGATGATGAGCCTGCTCGGCATGCTTATCGTGCTGACAAACATGTTCATGAACGAGGAAAGAGGCCGCTATGCGCCGAAAGCCTGAGGTGCTTCTGGCCGCGTTCCTTGCGGCGATTCCGCCTGGCGCCCGCGCGGCCGACGTACAGGTCGGGAATGCCTGGTTCCGCGCGCTGCCGGCGGGACTGCCGGCCGCCGGATACTTCGTGCTCCGCAACACGGGCAGGGGCGCCGCAACCCTTACGGCGGCCCAATCGCCGGCCTGCGGCATGCTGATGCTGCATCAGAGCACGAGCGAAAACGGCACCAGCAGCATGAGCGAGCTGTCCGGCGTCGTCGTTCCTGCGCACGGCCGGATCGCTTTTGCGCCCGGCGGCTATCAC
Organism: Alphaproteobacteria bacterium; assembly: GCA_021324545.1. Classification (GTDB taxonomy): domain Bacteria; phylum Pseudomonadota; class Alphaproteobacteria; order Micropepsales; family Micropepsaceae; genus Rhizomicrobium. Next base: position 20,768 of record JAJPIX010000017.1, on the reverse strand, counting down.
CTGATGTGCATGAATCCGGACGAGGGCTTGAGCCCCGGCAAGCATGTCCCCGTGACGCTGGAATTTGCCGATGGAACGAAGGTGAACGCCGATTTCACGGTCAAGAATGCGCGCGGCAAATGAAGGCACGCGCCGGCAATGGCCGGCGCGTGTTTCATGAAGGACCTTTAACGGCTGATCAGCCGCATGACGCTGCCCGTCACCGCCGTCCCGCTGATCGCGACCGCTGCGCCCAGAATGAGCAGCGCAACCTGCGCCGGCACGGGGGTGGCTCCTTCGGTCAGGGCGATGATGCCAAGCACGATCGCCGCGACGGCCGCAAGGCTCTGGAACCCCGCCGCACTGCGCCCGGCCACGATGGCAAGGCTTTGCGCGGGTTCTGGAACCCCCGTCGATGTCTGCACGCGTACCTCATTCAACCGCTGGGTTCCGGCTGCCGTGATCAGCATCATTCCGCCCGTGGCGATCACGGCCACAGGCACAAGCGTCCCCGTACCCACGCCCAGAATGGCGAGGACTCCCAGCACCAGAACGGTTGCACCCACAAACACCTCCGTCATCATGCCGCCGCCCGCCAGGCTCGCGCTGACGCCGCCCGCCGCCATCGAATAGAGACGGGAGAACTCCGTCGCGATCGTCCCGCCCTCGGCAAGCAATGCCGCGCCGAGAATGATGACCGAGATGGAGGAGAGTATGCCGGGCGCGGCGCGCGTCAGTGCGATGATCGAAAGTATGACCACGGCGATGCCGCCCGCAGCTTCGACAAGAGAACCGGCAGCTTCAACGCGTGCCACGTCTCTTTCCGTATAGACAGTTGCCATTGTCGTCACTCCTTTGCCTTTGCGTCCGCGCTGCGCGGCGCCAGCTAAGGTCAGTTGACGGCGCGTAGTCGCAACCGCTGGTTCGATAACGGGCGGCGCACAAATGCGGTTCCTGGCCGATTGGCCGCAAGCCGCAGCGCCGGAGCGAAAAAGCTGTTAATAGCCCAAGGCTTGGCCGTCTTTGCGCATTTCCGACGCACCCCAGTAAACGTGGTTTTTCGGGTCGAACATTATCGCTTGATAACCCCCGAAATTGCCCGTTCCCGGAACGACTTTGTAGCCGCGCTTTTCGAGTTCCGCCTTGACCGCAGGGTCGAAGCCCGACTCCATTTCAACGGCTCCGATGCCTTCGGAAGCTTCGCCGGTAGGTTCGGCGTTGCCATAGTGGCGCCAGCGGGCGGCATCTCCGGCTTCCTGCACGTTCATGCCGAAATCGATGATGTCGGTCAGCACCTGCACATGGCCTTGCGGTTGCATGTCGCCGCCCATCAGCCCGAACGACAGGAATGGCCGGCCGTCCTTCATGACAAAGGCGGGAATGATCGTGTGAAACGGCCGCTTGCGGGGCGCATAGACATTCGCAGCCTTCGGATCGAGCGAATAAAGCTCGCCCCGATCCTGGAACATGAAGCCCAGATGGTCGGCCACCAGCCCCGATCCCATGCCCCGATAGTTCGACTGGATCAGAGATACCATCATGCCGTCCTTGTCGGCCGTGGCCAGATAGATCGTATCGCCGTCGTAAAGTCGCGGATCGCCAGGGCCGATATCCGGGTTGGCATGCGACAGGTCGATCGCCTTCAGGCGCGCCTCGGCGTAGGCATCCGAGAGGAGCCCCTTGATCGGCGCGTGATAGAAGCGTGGATCGGCATACCATTTTGCCAGATCCTCGTAGGCGAGCCGCTTGGCTTCCAGCATGGCAGTCAGCGCATCCGCCGAACCGGCGCCCATCTTTTTCAGATCGAAATGCTTCAGAATCTGCAGCATTTCCAGAACTGCCATGCCCTGGCCGTTGGGCGGCAGTTCGTAAACGTCGTAACCGCGGTAATTGACCGAAACGGGGTCCACCCATTCGCCGTGAAACGCCGCGAAATCGTCGTAACGCAGGTCGCCGCCGATGCGCCTGAAATAGGCGTCCATCGTGCGCGCGATTTCCCCCTTGTAGAACACGTCGCGGCCGCCTCGTGCGATCAGGGTCAGCGTGTGGGCAAGGTCAGGATTGCGGAAAATCTCGCCCTGTGCCGGCGTGTGGCCGCCGTTTGCATCGGGGATGAGGTAGGTGTGGCGCGCGTTGTCCAGCTCTTCGATCAGGCCCTTGTTCTTCTCGAACGCGGCCATGTTGATCTTCCAGTAGTCCGCAATAAGTTCGGTGACCGGAAAGCCGTTTTGCGCGAAGGAAATCGCCGGCGCCAGATCCTGGGCCATCGGCAGCTTGCCGAACCGGTCATGCAGCGCAAACCAGCCGTCCACGGCGCCGGGCACCGTGATCGGCAGCGAACCGACCGGCGGGATATGCGGCTTGGGCGCCATGCCGGCCTTTTGGTAGGCCGCTTCGACTTCTGCGGTCAGCCTCGCCAGGTCGCGACCCTTGGGGGACCAGCCCGAGGCGTTATAGCCGTAGAGCCTGTGCGTCCTTGGATCATAAACAATAGCGAAAAGATCGCCGCCGATGCCGTTCAGCACCGGCTGCATCAGCCCGATCATGGCGTTGGCGGCAATCGCAGCGTCCACGGCGCTGCCGCCATTTTTCAGAATCTGCACTGCGGCCTCGGCTGCAAGCGGCTGCTCGCAGGCCACCATGCCGTGTTGCGCCAGCACGGGAGAGCGGGTGGCCCAGGGCGCACCGGAATAGCGGTCGCCGCGGCCGATCTGTCCATAGGATACCGTTGTGAACCCTGCTGCCATGACGACAAGCGCCCCCGCGATCCCCCGCACAAGTTTCATTGGTTGGCGACCTCCGCAAAGCTCACATGGCAGGAGCCGCCGTTCTTCTCGAAATAGCGCTGATGATATTCCTCCGCGCGCCAGAAGGGGCCGGCGGGTTCGATGCTGGTCACGATGGGCCTCTTGAACCGGCCCGACGCTTTTGCCTTCGCAAGCTCTTCCTTGGCGATCCGCTCCTGCTCGGGCGAATGCGTGAAGATCACCGAGCGGTACTGCGTGCCGACGTCCGGCCCCTGACGATTCATCTGCGTGGGGTCATGCATCTTGAAAAAGAGATCCACGAGCCGCGCGTAGGAGACTTTGGCCGGATCGAAAGTTACCTCGACCACTTCGGCATGGCCCGTCTTGTCGCTGCAGACCTGCTTGTAGGTGGGGTTGGCAACCGTGCCGCCAGAATAACCCGATATGGCATCTATCACGCCGGGCACCTCACGGAAGAAATGCTCCACGCCCCAGAAGCAGCCCGCGCCGAACATCGCCTTTTCCATCTCAATTCTCCTGTCGCCCTGGCAGCCGTCGAATATAGGAAGCCGGGCAGGGCAGGTCACGCAACCCATTCTGCGTTTGACGCAATCCGGCCCTTCGCCTAAGCCGCGCCGCATGAAGGTCGTGGTGATCGGCGCAGGCGTGGCCGGACTGGGTATCGGCTGGCGGCTGGCACAAACCGGCGCGGAAGTGGTCGTGCTGGAGCGCGCACAGCCGGGGCGCGGCGCAACCTGGGCTTCGGCCGGCATGATCGCGCCGGCTGCGGAGAGCGGTGCGGCCGCCAGCAGTCCGGATGCCAAATTCTCACACTATTCAAGCAGCTTATGGCCGGATTTTGCGGCAGAACTTGAGGCTGCTTCAGGATTCCAGATCGGCTACCGGAAAAGCGGATCGCTCATCTGCGCGCTTTCCGATCAAAAGGCCGCTGAGCTTCGGGGCGGTCCGGGCCAATGGCTGAGCGCTGGTGAAGCCCTCGCCATGGAGCCGATGTTGACACCGTCCATCAAGGGTGCGGCTTGGCTGCCCGAAGAGGCGCAGGTGGACAATCGCGCCCTTGGCCGCGCGCTCGCATCGGCCTTCATGCGCGCCGGCGGAAAGCTGCTTCCCAACGAGGCCGTCATTCGCCTTGAGATGGACCCCAGCGGGGTCTTTGCCGCGCGCACGCCCTTCGCCGCACACGAAGGCGACGCGTTCGTTCTGGCAGCGGGAGCCTGGAGTGGTCGCATCGACGGGTTGCCGCCTCATGCGCTCCCGGCGGTTCGCCCCGTCAAAGGACAAATGATCGCGCTTCGGCCGCCCAAAGGCGCGCCAGCGCCCGGCCCCATGCTGCGCGAGGGGCACGTTTACCTCGTGCCGCGCGAAGATCGGCTGCTTGTCGGCGCCACCGTCGAAGAAGCGGGCTTCGATACGGGCCTGACGCAAGAGGCCGAACAAGAGCTTTACGACGGGGCGGTGGCTTTGTTGCCCGACCTTGAGCGCTGGCCGGTCTGCGAACACTGGGCCGGCCTTCGGCCCGGATCGCCGGACGGCCTGCCGATCCTGGGCCGGGCGGCCATAGGTAGGCTGTTTGTGGCCACGGGCCAGTTCCGCAACGGCATCCTGTTTGCACCGGCGGTCGCGGAAGCCTTGTCCGCTCTCGTTCTGGGACGCGAGCCTGTTGCCGACATAGCCGCATTCGACCCCCGGCGCTTCGAACGCGGTTAACTGCTTGTGCAACGCGCGCGCTTGACGAATGATGCCGGCAAGGCGTGGGGCCTTGCGTTATGGCGTGGGTGTTTTTCGGGGTTGGGCTTGCGCTGCTTCTGGCTGGCAGCGGCGCGGTCGCGCGCAGCGGTTCGGCGCTCCTGCGGGGACTGGGCGTATCTCCCCTCGTAACCGGTCTGGTCGTCGTTTCGCTCGCGATGTGCGCGCCGGAGCTTGCCATGTCGCTTCAGGCGGCGGCCAAGAACCATCCTGAAATTTCCATCGGCATGATTGCCGGCAGCAACATCATCAACATTCTGCTTGTGTTCGGCCTAGCTGCGCTGTTTCGCCCGGTTCCCGCCCCGCCAAAGGTTGTTTTCCGCGACGGCCTCTTTCTGCTGGCGGCATCCGTGGCAGTCATTCTTGCCGCGATTGGCGGTGAACTGACGAAAACCGCCGGATTTGCGCTGCTGGGCGGATTGGCCCTCTACATCGTTGTCTGTTTTGTGACGGAGCGCGGCCGCCACACGCGCATCGCGCTGGCGTCCGCCCATGCCGTTCCGCCACAGGAAGCGCACGCGCCCCTGTCTGGGGTGCACGTGTTGGTCGCGCTCCTGGGACTGGCGTTCCTGTTCTTCGGCGCGCGCTATGCCGTGGATGGAGCGCTTGCGCTGTCGCTGCAGTACCGGTTGCCGGTCACGCTGGTCGCGCTGACGCTGGTTGCGTTTGGCGCTGCCCTGCCGGAGATGGGCAATGCGGTTGCAGCGACGGTGCGCGGCGAAAATTCGTTTCTCAGCGCCCAGCTTATCGGATCGAGCATATTCAACATTCTGTTTGTGATCGGCTTGACGGCGGCGCTTCATCCGCTGACCGTTTCCTTCGATGTTGCGCGCACGGACCTTCCGGTCATGGGGGCGGCGGCAGTTCTTCTGATGCCGCTCATGTTGTCCGGCTGGCGCGCCACGCGCATCGAGGGGCTGCTCCTTATTGCCGGATACGCGTGTTATGCGGGATTTCTGGCCTGGCGGCAGGGGCTGCTGGTGTTTGGTCCGTAGGCAGCCTCCACAATCCCCAGGGCAGGCAGCGCACGCCGGACAGGGTCGTACGCATCAGGTAATCGGCTCCGGGCAGATGACGCCCGGGCGCCATGAGCATGTCACGCGCAAACGCGACGGCCCTGCTGTTCGACTGAAAGACGGGCGTCAGCCAACGTGAAGCCGTTCGATAGAAGGCGACATGCCGGCGGCGCTTCCTTTCATAGTCCTCGAGGGCGCGTGCAATATCCGCGCTGCTCCTCACGCAATGGGTGAGCGTGACCGCGTCTATGAGCGAAAGATTGGCGCCTTGCCCGAGCTGCGGGCTTGTGCCGTGCGCTGCATCGCCGATGGTCACCACCCGGCCATGGCGGATGGGCTGCAGACTCACGTCGCGATAGGTGGCAAGCGACATTTCGTCGAAGGACGGGATTTGGCTGACGATCGGTTCGGCCGCGGGCCACAGCGCCACGACCTTTTTCCGCAGCGCGTCGATTCCCAGCGCTTTTTGCGCGTCGTACTCGGAAAGCGGCAGGCTCCAGAAAAAAGCGACCTGCTCGCCGTCCGATTCCGGCAGACGGCCGACGGGAAGGATGCCGATCATCGTGTCGCAATGCCGGTAGACTTGTCGCAAGGCCCGCGCGAACGCGCCGCTGCGGTCGCTGCAGGTCGCCCAGAGCGCACCCCACGGATAGAGCGGGTCGCGCACGCGTCCGCCGAGCGAGTGCCGCAAGCGATCGTGCGCTCCGGCCGCATTGATGACGAGATCGAACGGCCCCTCGCGCCGGCCGTCCGCCGAGATCAGGGCGGGCGCCGCCGGATTTTCGATGGCATGCGTCTCGAAGTTCAGGACGAGCCGGGTCTGAGATGCAATCAGCGCCTCGTGCAGCACGCGAAAGAGGGTGGCACGATGCACGCCCAGGCCTTGCTCGCCCTTGTAGTGAAGGTCGAGCACCTTGCGCCCGTTTGTTGTCCGGCCATCCAGCCTCTCGACCGGCGCGCCCCAGCGTTCGACATCGCTGCGCAGGCCCAGGCAATCCAGCGCTGCAAGGCCCGAAGGCTGAAGCAGAAGCCCCGCGCCCAGCGGACGCGCCTGCGGGAAACGCTCGAAAATGGATACGTCGTGCCCGGCGCGCGCCAGCCCGATGGCCGCAGCCTGGCCGGCCACGCCGCAGCCGATAATGCCGATCCGCAAATTTGCCCCTGAATCCGATAGCGCCAACGCGCGGGCATGATATGCCTCAAACCATGGAGTCGGCCATGGCGGAATTCGCATTGCACCCACGGCTTGCCGCGGACACCGCATTTGTCGCGGACTGGGACCTGTCGCGCGTTCTGTTGATGAACGATGCGCGCTATCCGTGGATCGTCCTTGTGCCGCGGCGGGCGGGGCTCGGCGAATGGCATGATCTCGCAGATGCCGACGCGGCAATACTGACGCGGGAAATTCGCCGCGCCGGGAGCGGACTTAAGAAACTGACCGGCGCCGGCAAGATCAATACAGCCGCGCTGGGCAATCAGGTGCCGCAGCTTCATCTGCATGTGATCGCGCGGCACGCAGGCGATGCGGCCTGGCCGGGTCCTGTCTGGGGTCATGGCGCCGCGCGGCCTTACGAAACCCGCCCGCGGGATGAATTCATCTCTCGTTTACGAATGGGGCTGTGACGCGGCGGTTGGCATGGGCATTGCCTTGAACGGGCCAGGAGCAACCGCATCATGCTGGCAGAAGCCGCAAACGCAGTGTCGAATATCCGGTCCCAGATCATCGCCGACCTCCATCAGGCCGCGGCGGTGACGGGCTCGGATTTCGACTATCTCCTTTCCACCGCCACGCGCGAAAGCAGCCTGAAACCGCAAGCCAAAGCAACGACTTCCTCGGCCGCCGGCCTCTTCCAGTTCGTGGGACAAACCTGGCTCGGCCTCATCAAGCAATATGGCGAAAAATACGGGCTTGGCTCATACGCAAGCCAGATCACCCGAAACGGTGATGGAAGCTATCGGGTCGACAATTCTGCCGACCGCCGGGCAATTCTTGCCTTGCGCAACGACCCCCAGGTTTCCGCCTATATGGCCGGGGAGTATGCGAAGGCCACCCGGTCGCAGCTTCAGGCTTCCCTTGGCCGCAGGGTCAACAACGGCGAGCTCTATGCCGCCCATTTCCTGGGCGAAGGGGCCGCTTGCCGGTTGATCCGGATGAACGCCTCCAACCCCAATGCCTGCGCAGCGGCGGAATTTCCGGAAGCGGCCCAAGCCAACCGCAGCGTTTTCTACCACGCCAACGGCACGCCAAAGACCGTGCGCGAGGTCTACAACTGGGCCCAGCAGAAGCCCGACTGTGGCAGCTCGAGCGACGACATGGCCTCGGACGCATCGTCGCCGGCATCCGCGATGCCATCCTACAACTACAGCCTTCCTGCCGTGGCCGACGGCATGGGCGACGAAACGGCGAGCATTGGCCTGATGCCGCCGTCCGGTGCCTGCACGATCGTGCCCATGAAAGGCCTCGGCCAGGCGCCGTTCGCGCTGACTTCGGCCATCATCGACCTTTTCACGCACGCGAACGATTCCGCACAAAAGTCCCGGCAAGCCACGGCAGATCAGCGCGCCCATGCGCGCGATCGCGTGGATCTCGTGCTGGCATCCTAGGGCGCAGGTTTTCCTTCAGGCAGATTCCGCTCTAGGCTGGGGGCATGTCAGATCACCAGCCCGTCACGCCCGTTCCGTCCGCAACCATTCTGCTTGTGCGCGATGGCCCGTCCGGGGTCGAAGTCTTCATGGTCAAGCGCCACTACCAGATCGACTTCGCATCCGGCGCGCTGGTTTTCCCGGGAGGAAAGGCGGCGAAAGGGGACTATGATGCCGCGCTCGCCGATTTCACCGATTGCGATCCCGGCTGGTCGGCGGAGATGCGCGCGCTGGGCGCGGCAGCCATCCGCGAAGCGTTCGAAGAGTCCGGAATTCTTCTGGTCCGGCCCCAGGGGAGCGATGCGCTTTTGCCGGCGGAGCGGCTTCCGGAGCTCGATCGTTACCGCGTGCCGCTCGACAAGGGCGAGATAGGTCTCGCAGAGATGCTGCGCGCAGAGAAGCTGCGGCTGGCCTGTGACCGGCTCGTGCGTTTCGCGCATTGGATCACGCCGAAGCTAATGCCCAAACGCTTCGACACGCAGTTTTTCCTCGCAGCGGCGCCGCCGGGGCATGTGGGAAGCCATGACGGGCATGAGTCCGTGGATTCCGTCTGGCTCACGCCGCAGGCGGCCATCGAAGACCGCCGGCGCTGGAGCATCATGTTTCCGACCAAGCTCAACCTGATGAAACTGTCCAAATCGAAGACGGTGGAAGAAGCCCTGGCGGCGGCGCGCAACTTCAACATCGTTCCGGTCGAGCCGTGGCCCGACCGGAATGAAAGGGGCGCGATCATCCGCATCCGGGACGATGCGGGCTACGATCAGACGTGGACGCTTGCAAGCGACGTGCAACGGGGCTGATGCCCGGGGCTGCTAACTGCGGCCGGACAGAAGCCGCTTGAGTTCGTCCAGCGGAATGGCCGGGATGAAATGGCCGTCACGGCCCTGGAAATCCTCCGCCATGCACAGCGAATTGAGGATGGCTTCCTCGGCGGCTTCCGCCGTTGCCTGAAAGAGCGGCGATATCCATTCGTTGTCGATGTCGGTGAAGCTGAGGAACGGCCTGCCGCGCGGAATGCGGTTGCGGGTTGAAAAAGCGATGGCAAAATCGCCGCTGCCGTTTGCCGAAATGGCGCCGGTGCGCGCCAATCCGATTTCTGCCCGCTTGGCGATGCGCTTCAACTGGCGCGGCAACACCGGTGCGTCGGTCGCGACCACCAGAATGATCGAGCCATCCTGCGACCAGCTTGGCCGCGGCGCCGCGATCATCCTGCCGACTTCAAGGCCCTTGATGCGCAACAGCTCGCGCACGGCCATGTTTGTCTGAACAAGCACGCCGACGGTGAAGCGCTCGCCGGCGATGTCGGCAAGCCGCGACGACGTCCCGATGCCGCCCTTGAATTCGAACGCCGTGGTGCCCGTGCCTGCGCCGACGGCGCCCTCGGTGACGGGGCCGCCCTGCGCGCCGTGCCACGCCGCGCGCACATGTTCAGGGCCAATCGGGCGCGCCTGCATGTCGCTCAACAGCGCATCCGAACATTCCGCGACGAATGGATGATCGTAGCTGTCGCCGCGGCCCACCTCCGGATGCTGCGCCATGACCTCGGCAATCATCGCGTCCGCCACGCGCGGCACATTGAACGTGCCCGTGAGGGCGATCGGCCCGTCGAGCATGCCCATTTCTTCCACATATTCGCGTCCGGTGACCTCGCCGCAGCCGTTCAGCATGCTGAAGCCCGCGCACACGCGTTCCTCCCATGGGTCGCCTTCATGCGGCAGGATCATTGTGAGGCCGGTATTGAGCGCGCGCGGCCCGTTGCCCTGGCGAATCGTGCAGTGACCGACGCGAACGCCTTTCACATCGGTGATGGCGTTCAGAGGGCCCGTCGGCAGCGACCCGATCTCGAATCCAAGCTCGCGAAAGCGGCAGCGTTTCATGTTGGTCCCGGTCAATCCAAGAACTGTTCGGCCAGGATGCGCTCGTCAAGGCTATGACCGGCATCGAACAGCATCGTCATGGAGACGGAGCGGTCCTCGGCCACATCGACGCTCGTCACGTCGCGCACTTCGTAATCATCGGCCACCGCGCTCACGGGCCTTTTCTCCGCCTCCAGAATTTCAAAGCGCACCTTCGCGCGATGCGGCAGGAGCGCGCCGCGCCAACGCCTCGGGCGAAACGCACTGATGGGCGTGAGCGCGAGCAGCGCCGCGTCGATCGGAAGGATTGGCCCATGGGCTGACAGGTTGTACGCGGTGCTGCCGGCCGGCGTGGAAATCAGCACGCCGTCGCAGGCCAGTTGCGCGATGCGCGGCTTGCCATCCACCACAATACGGATCTTCGCGGTCTGCCGAGTTTGCCGCAGGAGCGACACCTCGTTGAACGCAAGCGCCTCATGTGTGCCTTGCGCATTTGTGGCGCGCATGCGCAGGGGATGAATCTCGGCCCGCTCGGCGGCGGCAATCCGCGCGTCCACGTCCTTCTCGTGATATTCGTTCATGAGAAAGCCGATTGAGCCGAAATTCATGCCGTAAATCGGTTTTCCTTTTCCCAGAAATTCGTGCAGCGTCTGCAGCATGAAGCCGTCCCCGCCAAGCGCCACGATCACGTCGGCCCTGTCCGCTCCGGCGTCCGGATAGGCCTTGCGCAGGGACTCGAGCGCCTCCTGGGCGTCCGGCGACGGCGAGGCGACGAAATGAAGCTTTTGGGTCATTCAGCCTCCGGTCAGCGACATGGCGCGCACGATGGCAGGCCGGTTGTGCCGGCGATCGACGATGAAGTCATGCCCCTTGGGTTTGCGCGAGATCGCCTCGTCAATGGCGGCCGAAAGGATGCGGTCGTCGTTGCCAGCGCGCAAGACCTGACGCAAATCCGCCGCGTCGTTCTGGCCCAGGCACATGTACAAGGTGCCGGTGCAGGTCAGCCGCACGCGGTTGCAGCTTTCGCAGAAATTGTGGGTGAGCGGCGTGATGAAGCCGAGCCGGCCTCCGGTTTCGCGCACGCGCACATAGCGCGCCGGCCCGCCCGTGCGGAAGTCAATGTCGTCGAGCGCAAACCGTTCCTGGAGTCGCGCGCGCACCACCGACAGCGGAAGATATTGCTCCACGCGGTCGCCGTCGATTTCGCCCATCGGCATGGTTTCGATCAGCGTCAGGTCCATGCCGCGGCCGTGCGACCATTCCATCATTGGAACGATTTCATCTTCGTTCAGGCCACGCAGCGCCACCATGTTGATCTTGACCTCGAGACCGGCCTCTTGCGCCGCATCGATTCCGGCCAGAACCTTGTTCAGATCCCCGCGGCGCGTAACGGCGTGGAACTTTTCCGGGTCGCGCGTATCGAGCGACACATTGATCCGCCGCACGCCGGCGGCGCGCAGCGCCGCGGCGAACCGCGCGAGCTGCGAGCCGTTGGTAGTCAGGGTCAGTTCCTTCAAGCCGTCGCCGATCCGTTTTCCAAGACGCTCGATCAGCCAGATCACGTTCCTGCGCACCAGGGGCTCGCCGCCCGTGATGCGAATGCGTTCCACGCCCTTGGCGATGAAAGCGCCGCAAAGGCGCTCAAGCTCCTCCAGTGTCAGAAGCTCAGCCCTCGGCAGAAACGTCTGCTGCTCCGCCATGCAATAGATGCAGCGGAAGTCGCAGCGATCCGTCACTGAAACGCGCAGATAGCTGATATGCCGGCCGAACGGGTCGATCATGCGCCCACCTTAGCAGGGGACGCATCTTCTTTCACACCGGGCTTTCCGACGGGCCGCTATGCGGCGCGCTGACCTTGAAGGTTGCCGAGCGCCTCGGTTTTGCTGCCGTCAAAAATGGCGTCCACATCCGTCAGGTCGTCACGCGAAATGCTGGGCGGCATCTTTTTCGCCTGACGCGTCAAGTTGAAGACGGTGGAGAAGACGCAGCGGTCAATTCCCGCCGCGCGGCAGGCGAGCGCCACGCCGCGTGGCCCGCGCTCGTAGAGGGCTGCCCGGGTCTCCGCCAGCGGCAGATTGAGCAGGCGCGCAAACCCCAGGTCGAACAGGTCCATCTGGCCCTGATGCAGCACGCGGAGCAAAAATCCCGCCTTGAGCTGCCCGGCAATCGCCATCTTCTCTATCAGCTTCTGCGCGCCGCGCGCCGGGTCGTCGCTCGAAATGGGTGAGGGCCGCTGGACCGCCGTGGCAGCGACTTCGACCGTCTGCGCGATGCGGCCGGGCGCGACATCATATTTCGTTGCAATATAGGTCTTAAGGGTATCGGACACCCATTCGCACATCCGGCTGGCGAGCGGGCTGGGGAGGTCGGGACGCTCCACAAGTGGCGCCTGGAGCGCGGCCACGATGCGCGATTTTTCGACCAGCGTCTCAAAGGTGTCGTGCGCGATCCTGGCGGTCACGTTGCGAACCAGCGCCATGAGCACGGATTCCGCATCGCTACGGGCCAGCCGCGCCGTTACGGGCTCGCCGATGTTCGGGCGCTCCGCGAAGGCGGCCTGGTGCGCCTCGCTTGCCGTTTCGATGAATTCCAGGATGTCCTCGTCCGTCAGCGTCTTGCTGCGCAGGATGACGGGCCGTGCGACCTCGATCTTGTCGTCCACCAGCAGATGGACAAGTCCCTCGGGTGCGTTTGGGTCGTCGGCAAGCCGTTCGGCCAGCGAAATCCGGATCGCCATCTCCACATCGCGCGTCAGCATTCGCAGGATGTCGCACATCAGATCGCGTTCGCGCTCGGTCAGGTACGGTCCCTGCGTGCGGAACAGCGAGGCGACCGCCAGATAGATTTCCTCGCGGCTTGTGCCCTTCGGATCGGCGGCCAAAGCCGCCAGCCGTGTCATGTCGGTGATGTCGCGTACGCTCAAGCCCAAGACGTGCCCCCTTGGTCCTAGGCCGGAAACTTAGGCAAATGGCGTTAACAGCATGTTAAGGTAGTTGGGCAGCAACCCTAATGAGTCGTAAATGACGCCGGAGCCGCCGTTTCTTCTCTCGATCGACCAGGGCACGACATCCACGCGCGCCATTCTGTTCGATGCCGCTGCAAAGCCGGTGGCAGGTCATTCGGCGGAACTCCGGCAGATCTACCCCGCGAACGGCTGGGTCGAGCACGACCCGGAGGAAATCTGGCAGGCGACACTGGCGTGCTGCCGCGCAGCCGCGAAGGGCGCGGACGCGAAGAATATCGCTGCCATCGGCATTACCAACCAGCGCGAGACAACCGTGGTGTGGGATCGCGTGACCGGCCGGGCCATCGCCAACGCCATTGTCTGGCAGGACCGCCGCACGGCAGACCGTTGCCGCGAGCTGAAAGATCGCGGGCTGGAAAAAACGGTCAGTGCACACACGGGGCTTGTGATCGATCCGTATTTTTCCGGCACCAAAATCGGCTGGCTGCTCGATCATGTTGCGGGCTCGCGCGCGCGGGCGGAAAAGGGCGAACTGGCGTTCGGCACGATCGACAGCTGGCTGATCTGGCGGCTCACGGGCGGCAGGGTGCATGCCACCGATGTCACCAACGCGTCGCGCACATTGCTGCTCAATCTCAAATCGCTGCAATGGGACGACGAGATGCTGAAACTGTTTGGCGTCCCGCGCGGGCTGTTGCCGGACGTGCGCGATTGCGCAGGCGATTTCGGCGAAACCGACGCCGGGGTGCTGGGTGCACCGGTCCGCATTCTTGGCGTGGCCGGCGATCAGCAGGCGGCAACCTTCGGTCAGGCCTGCTTTGATGTCGGCGATGTGAAATCAACATACGGCACCGGCTGTTTTGCGCTGGTCAACACCGGCCGCACGATTCCGGTCTCGAAAAACGGACTGCTTTCGACCTGCGCCTATCGGGCCAAGGGCACCACGGCCTACGCCATCGAAGGCAGCATCTTCATCGCGGGCGCGGTCGTGCAATGGCTGCGGGATGCCCTGGGCTGCATCCGGCAATCGCACGAAGTGGAAGCGCTCGCGCGCACCGCGAAAGATGCGGACGGGCTCTATTTTGTGCCGGCCTTTACCGGGCTTGGCGCGCCGCACTGGGATCCGAATGCGCGTGGCGCCATTGTCGGTCTCACCCGCGACATGGGAGCCGCTGAAATCGCGCGCGCCGCATTGGACGCCGTCTGCTATCAGACACGAGACCTTCTGGATGCCATGGCGCGCGACATGAAGGGCCGGCCGGCCGCCCTGAAAGTGGATGGCGGCATGGTGAAGAACGACTGGTTTTGCCAGCGGCTTGCCGATCTCACCGGATTGCCGGTGGAGCGGCCGACCGTCACGGAAACCACGGCCCTTGGAGCGGCCTATCTCGCGGGTCTTTCCGCCGGCGTGTTCAAGGACTTTTCGGACATCGCGAAATCCTGGGCGCTGGACCGCCGCTTCGGGCCCGAGATGGCGGCGGCCACGCGCGACGCATTGTATGCAGGCTGGCAACGCGCGGTGGGGCGCGTTCGATCCTGACCGCGGATGGTTTGACACGATCAAACACCGAGCGCACTCTTGTAATATTGCTATTGACGGAGGCCGCCCATGAATTTGCAGTCAATGAACGTGGACCTGCCGAGGTCGCATGCCATTCGCTCGCTCGAAGGCAAGGTCAGCCCCGAGGAATGGAAACAGCGTGTTGAGCTTGCGGCGCTCTATCGCCTCGTCGCGCTCTACGGCTGGGACGACCTGATCTTTACGCATATCTCCGCGCGCGTGCCAGGCCCCGAGCATCACTTCCTCATCAACCCCTACGGCATGATGTTCGAGGAGATCACCGCCTCCAGCCTCGTGAAGATCGATACCGACGGCAACAAGGTCGAAGATTCGCCCTATCCGGTAAACCCGGCGGGCTTCACCATTCATTCGGCCATCCACATGAACCGCGAAGACGCCCATTGCGTCATACATCTGCACACTGAAGACGGCGTGGCGGTGGCGACGCAGGAATGCGGCCTGCTCCCGATCACGCAGCATGCGCAAGCCGTGACCGGCGATCTCGCCTATCACGACTACGAGGGCATCGCGCTGGAGCTTGGCGAACGCGAGCGGATTGTCGCCGATGTCGGCAGCAAGAATTGCGTACTTTTGCGCAACCACGGCACGCTCACCATGGGCAGAACCTGCGCGGACGCCTTCATGCGCATGTATTATCTTGAGAAGGCCTGCAGCATGCAGGTGCGCGCGCTGGCCGGCGGCATCAAGCCCTATGGCGTCAACCAGGGCGTGGCGGAGAAAAACGCGGCGGTGACAAAGGCGGCTTTCGACGGGCCGATCAGCGCGCTTGCCTGGCCTGCGCTCTTGCGCAAGCTCGACAGGGTCGATCCCGGGTACAAGCATTAGGCGAACTGTCATCCTGCAGGGCCCGGGCGATCCGGCCGGATCCCGCCCGCGGTGCAAGGCATGACTGATGAGAGATGAGACATGAAGTTTGGCATCGGACAATCGGTCAGGCGAACGGAAGATATCCGCTTCGTTACGGGGCAGGGACGCTACACGGACGATCTGCATTTCGACCGCGAGGCGTTTGTCTTTTTTCTCCGCAGCCCGCATGCGCACGCGAAGATCAAGGCGATTGACGCGGGCGCGGCCAGGAAGGCGGCGGGCGTGATCGGCGTTTTCACGCAGGACGATGTGGAGGCATTCGGCGCCGCCCCCATGCCGTGTCACTTGCCGGTCCGCAACCGTGACGGCAGCGACTACAAGCAGACGCCCAAGACGCTGCTTGCGAAGGATCGTGTTCGTTTTGCCGGCGAAGCGGTCGCCATGATCGTGGCCGAAACGCTGGCGCTGGCCAAGGATGCGGCCGAGCTTGTGGCTGTCGATTACGAACCGCTGGATGCTGTGGGCACGCTGGAAGCCGCGCCGTTCGGTCCGCTCGTCTGGGACCACGCACCGCACAATCTCTGTTTCGACTGGGCGGCCGGAGACGAAGCGAAAGTGCAGGCCGCGTTCGACGCGGCCGCGCATACCGCGCATGTCGAGGTCGTGCAGAACCGGATCGTCGCCAATGCGATGGAAACGCGAAACGCCATCGGCGTCACCGAAGGCGGCAAATATGTGCTGTACACGTCCACTCAGGGCGCCGGCCAGCTGCGCGACCGGGTGATCGCGGTGTTGCCGGGCCTCACGAAGGGAAACCTCCGGGTCGTGACGCCGGATGTCGGCGGCGGGTTCGGCATGAAGGGCTTCATGTACCCGGAACAGCCGCTGGTGCTTGTGGCCGCGAAGCTGACGGGCCGCCCCTGCCGCTGGTCCGGCGAGCGCACGGAGGCCTTCCTTTGCGACGATGCGGGCCGCGACATGCGCACGCGCGCGGACATTGCGCTCGACAGGAACGGAAAAATCCTTGCTGTGCGGATAAAGGGCACGGCCAACATGGGCGGCTATCTTTCGCAGGTGGCGCCCTTCATTCCGACGCTCGCGGGCGGCCGAATCTTCGGCGGCCTTTACCGCGTGCCCGCACTGTTTGCGGAAGTGAAGTGCTACTTCACGAACACCGCTCCGGTGGATGCCTATCGCGGCGCGGGCCGGCCGGAAGCGGCCTATCTCATGGAGCGCCTGATGGATGCGGCGGCGCTCCAGATCGGCATCGATCGGACAGAGCTGCGCCGGCGCAACCTGGTTGGGCCGGATGAGCTTCCTTATCCTAACTGGATGGGAATAACCTTTGACTCCGGAAATTATCCGCACATGCTGGAATCGGCGCTCGCGCGCGCCGATGTGGCCGGCTTCGCGGCGCGCCGCAAGGAAAGCGAAGCGCGCGGCAAGAGGCGTGGCCTTGGCATTGGCTATTACGTGGAAATCACGTTTTCCGTCGGGAGCGAACCCGCGCGCGTCAAATTCACCGACAACGGCGGCGTGGAAGTTTATGTCGGCACGCAATCGAACGGGCAGGGGCACGAAACGGCCTTCGCCCAGATTGTGGCCGAGCGGCTTGGCGTGCCCTTCGAATCCATCACGGTGAAACAGGGCGACACCGACTGGGTGAACGGGGGCGGCACCGGCGGATCGCGCTCGCTCAACATGTCCGGCGGCGCCATCAATCTCTGTGCGGACGAAGTGATCGCGAAGGGCAAGGCCGCCGCAGGACAAATCCTGCAGGCCGGCGGCAGAGAGGTGGGATTTGCGGTTGAAAGTGATGGGGTGGGCCGTTTCCGCGTGGCGCAAACCGATCGCGCGCTGACCGTTGGCGAGCTTGCCGTCGCCCTGAAGCGCACCATTCTTCCCGGTTTCGAATCCGGGCTGGATAGCGACGGCACGTTCCAGGGCAAGGCATCGACCTTCCCCAATGGCTGCCACATTTGCGAAGTCGAAGTGGACGAAGAAACCGGCAAGGTGGATGTCGTGCGGTATTCCGTATTGGACGATTTCGGCCGTGTCATCAATCCGATGCTTGTTGCCGGCCAGGTGCACGGCGGCGTAGCCCAGGGGCTCGGCCAGGCGCTCCTGGAGAATTGCATCTATGACGCCGAAAGTGGCCAGATTCTTACTGCCACCTTTTCGGATTACGCCATGCCGCGCGCCGGCGACATGCCCGACATCAGCTTCGCCTACGAGGAAATCCCCTGCAAGACGAACGAGCTTGGCGCCAAGGGCTGCGGTGAGGCAGGAACTGTCGGCGCATTGCCCGCCGTGATCAGCGCCGTGGCCGATGCTATCGGCGTCAAGCACATTGACATGCCCGCCACGCCCGAACGCGTCTGGCGCGCCATGCGCGAAGCGCGCGCGGCGGCCTGATTACTGGCCCGTCTGTGAGGCTGACGCCGCCGGCGCCTGGCCGGGCGTTGCGCCGTTTGCCTGATAGGCGGCGATTGCGTTGAGCAGTGTCTGCCGTTCCACGCATCCGTCGGGACACAGGCGCACAAGTTCCGCGAGCTGCTGGTTTGCAGAATTGAGGTCCTTCAGGTCGAGGTAAAGCTCGCCCAGATATTCGTGCGCGCCCTTATGATCGGGATCTTCGTGCAAGGCGCGCTGATAGTAATCCAGCGAGACGGTGTAGTTGCCGACCATGCGCTCGGTAAAACCGAGATAGTTCAGGACGTCGGCGCTGTGCGGCCGGTCGGCCAGCGCGCGCTGCAGGTGGGGAATTGCGTCGGCGTATTTCTGCTCGTGAATCAGCCGCAGCGCGGTGGCATAGTCGTCAAATCCGGCGCTGTGCATCATGCCGGGGCTCATCCCGGTACCCATGCTGCCATAGCCGCCCATCCCGCCCATTGCCATGGCGCCGGATGCCGAAATCAGAATCGCAAATGCCGCCGCGTTGAACAGTGCTTTTGTGCGCATGATCGCCCCCGCAAGGTGGTTAAGGTCTGCGTGCGGCAAAGCTACCATCATTCCGGCGCTTCCGCATGGGGCCGCATTGACTTTTTGTCCGTTCGCGGATGATTGTGTCCGGCTATGGGCAAATCGGCAGTTCATTCCCTGGACGAGGCGCCATCGCGGCGCAAAAGGCCCGACAGCCTGCTGAAGCTCAAGGCGGCGGCCCGCAAGCTTTTCGTCGAACGGGGCTACCACGCCACCCGGCCGCAGGACATCGCCCGCGAAGCCGATGTCGGCCACGGCACGTTCTATCTGCATTTTCCCGACAAGCGGGCCTGTTTTCTGGATTTCGTGGACGATGCGCGCAGCGAGCTTGATGCCTATATCCGCGCACGCGTCTCGCAGGAAGATACGTTAGAAGAGCTGATTGCGCACACGCTGCACGCCATCTTCGATTATGCCGAAAGCCATCCGGGCGTGCTGAATGCGGCCATGACGGATGAAGCGGTGATCGATGCCGAAGGCGCGCAGGCAAAGCCGCTGCTTGACCGATGGGGCGACGACTGGGCGGAAACGGTGCGCAATCTTGCGCGCACGGGCCGGATTTCCACGCAATACGATCCCGCCATCGTCGGGCAGGCGATCCTTGGCGCGATCCACCAGGTTTCGGCCGAGGGTTCGCGCTCCCGCCGCAACCGTGCGGTGGTTCTCGACAATCTCACCAAATTCCTCGTTCGGGCGCTCAAGGCCTGACGGCTTCGGATTGACTCTCCGCCCGCGCTGACAAATTATCAGTGTGAGAGAGTACGCCGGAGAGGCGCGTGACGAAGCTGCGTTATACGCGCGAGGAAATCCTCGCCGATCATCCGAATCTGCGCCCGCATGTTGAAGCGGGATACAGGCTTCATGGCGGCTTCGACCGCGAGGGCCGTTATGTTTCGCCGCGCACGCTGAATCGCGGGCCGGCGATCGAAGCGTGGGCGCAATCGCTTCGGGTCCGCGGTTTTGATCTCGTGGATTCATCCCAGCAGCTCATGGTGCGGGGGCATTTTCCGACGGTTGCGCAACAGAAATTTCTTCTTGCCAACGGGTTTGGACAGACGCTCTGGGATTCCCTGACCGTCACCGGCGTGATCGAGGCCCGCGGCCGGGCTCTGGTTGAAAATGTTGCGCCGGATTTCCAGGACATTGTCGTCGAAGACATTTCCGGCACCTGCACGGGCCACCTGAACAGGGGCTTGCTGGTTGCGCACGGGCTCGATGAAGGCGGCAATCCGGCAACCGGCGAAGGCGGGCACGATTCAATGTGGTTTGCCGTGCGCGACATGCTGTTCGGCAAGAATGCGTTCCCTATGCCCGCCATCCCCGAAAGCCTTTCGCGGCCGGAGCTTGGGCGGCTGATGCCGCAGATCCCGCCGCAGTTTGAGCAATGGATTCTGCTTCTGATGAACGTGCTCATGATCGAAGTGCGCGCGGAGAATTTCTTCAGTTTCTGTACGGCCGTCATGCGCGATCCGGATAATTTTGCGGACCGCCGGGAAGCCGCCCTGCATGCAGCCGAGCTTGTTGACCGCATCCGGCAGGATGAAGCCCCGCATGTGGGATACCTGACCGATTTCGTCTCCGAACTGCGCAGCTTCACGTTCAGGACGGTGGACGGCAAGACGGTGAAGGGCGCCATCTTCATCGATCCGGTTTGGCGCGGCATGGTTCACTGGCATGCCGTCGCCAATGTGGATTTCAATCGCGAGCAGGCGCGCAAAGACCTCGCTCTGACGCTCGGCCGCGAATTGATGGCCGAATTCGACTCGCTGGAGGAAAGGCAAGCGGCATGAAGGAGTTTCGGGGCAAGACGGCATTTGTCACGGGTGGCGGCTCCGGCATTGGCCTTTCCATGGCTCGTGCCTTCGGCCGCGCCGGCATGAATGTCGTGCTGGCCGACATCGATGACAAAACGGCGAAAGCGGCGGCCGAGCGGCTGGCTTCGGAGCAGATCAAGGCGGCGCCCATTCATTGCGACGTGGCAGACCGTTCAAGCGTGCAATCCGCGGCGCTGGAAGCCGTGGCGCAGTTCGGCAAGGTGCATGTGGTCTGCAACAATGCCGGCGTGGCCGTCGGCGGTCCCATTGGCACGGTGCGGCCGTCGGATTGGGACTGGATCATAGACGTCAACCTCAAGGGCGTTGTCTTTGGCATGGAGACGTTCGTGCCCCTCATCAAGAGTCACGGCGAAGGCGGGCACATCGTCAACACGGCCTCCATGGCGGGTATGGTCAGCATGCCTGGCCTGGAACCCTATACCGCCACCAAATACGCCGTGGTCGGCATGAGCGAAGGCTGGTTTCAGCAGCTTGCGCCGCTCAATATCGGCGTGTCGGTGCTGTGTCCGGGCTTTGTGCGCACGCACATCCACGAAAGCGGCCGCAACCGCCAGCAGAAATATGGCGGCGTGGCCGATGTGGACCCCGG